>NZ_JBXAEZ010000001.1:0-338458 GCF_058792475.1 Bacillus sp. MT94
GGAAAACCAGAAGGCGAAGGCGGAAAACCAGAAGGCGAAGGCGGAAAACCAGAAGGCGAAGGCGGAAAACCAGAAGGCGAAGGCGGAAAACCAGAAGGCGAAGGCGGAAAACCAGAAGGCGAAGGCGGAAAACCAGAAGGCGAAGGCGGAAAACCAGAAGGTGAAGGTGGAAAACCAGAAGGCGAAGGCGGAAAACCAGAAGGCGAAGGCGGAAAACCAGAAGGTGAAGGTGGAAAACCAGAAGGCGAAGGCGGAAAACCAGAAGGTGAAGGTGGAAAGCCAGAAGGCGAAGGTGAGAAACCAGGTAAAAATGTACTAAAATGCGGACAAACGGCACAGGGTGGCATGGGATATGGGGAATATATTCATGCTGTAAGTGAAGATGGCATCTGCTATGTTGAATATGATTTCTTCTCTGCACCAGATAGGATGCGAGTATTTGTTAATAATGAATTAATTTATGATACTTCACGTAAAATGGAAAAAGAAGGAAGTCCATTTGGTTTTTATTATAAACCTGATGATGGGGAATTAAGAGTAGTAATGAATGATGGTCAAGATAAAGGAAGCAGGTGGAGTTATACCCTTTATTGTGGAAGTAGTGTACCTTCGGATGTAAAACTAAAAGCTAAAATTATTAATTAGACATGAGTGTTGTTAACAGAATAAAAAGACTACTTATAATGAATTTAAGTAATTAGTTGCAACTTATTACCTACTCATAACGATAACTAAGTTGCAGAATAAGGGCGGGTAAAATCTCGTCCTTAATTAATAGAAAGAGAGGTGTAGAAATGCCGTATATTGATAGCACACCTGCACTTTCCCCTTATAAGGTTCGTGAAGGTAACTTACAACACGGTTTTATGGATTTACTGATTAAACACGGCTGGACCAAAGTAGTAGAGTTTAAAAAAGCTGTAACAGGGTCTTATTATGTTACAGATCATCCTTTAGAAGGAAGGCATGATGAAAAATTTACAGTTGCCAATCATATTATTCTACGTAATGCACGAGGTGATTTGTTTGGTTTTGCTGTAGTTGCAGATTGGAAGGAGTTTACTGCTCATGATAAAGGGATTCCATATTACAATGCTTTTAAATCAACAGCTACTGAAAAAGAGGCCCTTATTAACTATATGGCCAAAGAATTTGAAAAAAGAAAAGTAAATACATCTCTTTATTTTTATATGTTGGAAAAATTACCAGATGTAAAAGAGGGAGATAAATTATTTACCCCATGGGGAACGGGATCTAGTGCAGATGAAAAACGACTTCAAATGGCTTTAGATATTGAAGTTACACAAATTGATTTTAAATCTACAAGTGCTGGTTCAGAATTTGTAAAGCAAGCGAATCCTGTTGTGATGCAGTCGCCTATTGTAGAGTCATCTCTACGTTCACCATTACTTGAAAATATTGATTACCCTTATATGCATACAAATTGGTGGGTTGATTCGGAAATTAATATTAAAGGACATATTGACAGTAATAGTCTTTTCTTAATTATCCAAACGGATAATACACCAATGTGGGAAAATAATGTCGTACCTATTGTACCGATTTACTTTGGCGATATTGAAGCAATAGATGAAGGTGATCCTGCTATCGCATTATTCGCAGGAACTGTTCCAAAAGGTACTGATACAAATGGCGTTGCTGCTTATAACTTTGATGATATTAAGATTAAAGGTGGGCGTCAAATTATGCCTGTCCTGAAAAAATATCCTTCTAATCCATCTAATGGTGTTGACTCTGTAATGGTGAGTCGTACTAAATTAGGTTCTCGTTATCAAAGTTATTACTTGTCTTGGAATGCACCTGCACAAGATATGCCTCCTAAGCGTGTATCTGAAGTAGGTAATAAACAATACCCACGAGCATGGGAACGAATTAATAATTATCAATTCAATCCTTCACGTTATTCGGATAAAGTACAAACTTCATTTATTTATCTGATTCATCCAGAAGAAGGAGTAAGAGGATATTTAAAGAACTCTGTAGGATTTAATTCAATTAATATGGGATCTAGTGAATTAAGAATTCGTCAAGAGAGTTGTCCAGAAAAGGTTTTTGATGTATATCAGTGTGTCCCAGTTAGTGCAATTTCACCACTAACGAAGCGACCATCCACACAATTTCGACCAATGGGATTAGGGTTGTACAAAGAAGCACTAAATACTTCTAAGAAACCAGCAGCGAATAAGACTCTAGTTAATGTTTCTAACCTAAAAGCTACAAATCCACAAGAAGGAACTGTATTACTTACTTGGACAAATCCGAATGATATGGAGCTCTCAACGGTTAACATCTTCGTAAATGGTATGAAGTATGCAACAGGTGTCACTGAAGTAGAATCATATACTATTAAAAATGTGACAAAAGGAAATGGTGTGAAAATTAAACTAGTTTCTGTAGACATGAAAGGAAATGAATCTGCAGGTATTGAAGTATCTGTGAACGTAATGTAGTAATGCAACTTACATGTTATGAAAGAAAGGTACCTACCTATAATATACATGACATAGAAGAATTGCTATTTATAAAACTAATTAACCTATTATTAAAATAAAATGATTAAGTGGGTGATGAGATGCCATATATTGATTCAACTCCTCAGGATTATCCCTCTAAGTTTGAAGAAGATAACTTGCAGGACGTATTTGCACAAATGTTAATTGATAACGGTTGGACGTTAGTGAGGAACTTTTATAAAGCTGCGGTAGATACTAGGGCGTACAATCGCCGAACGGATCAAGTCAATTATGCAATTGCAAGACATACCATTTTTAGAAATGCAGATGGGAAATTGCTAGGTTTTGCGACAATTAGCCAATTCCCTCTTAAGTACAAGTATGAGAAAAAACAGCCTATTCGTAGACCTCACGATGATACCGATCCTAATGATCCTAACTTTAAAATGAAACCTACTTGGGATGAATGGATTAAACAAAAGTATGTAGATAATACAACAAGAACAAACTTGTATTTCTATATGTTAGAGAAGTTACCAAACTCTAATCTTGTTAAAGAAGATGGTATTGTTTCTATCGTTACTATGCCAGGTATGGGTGGTACATCCTTTGAGCAAGACAGAGATAGGGATAGAGATGACTGGTCTAAGTGGTGGTATGAGTATTTTGAAGGAAACTACCATGTAGAAGATAGAGACTACGATCCAGAAGACTTAATTTATGAAGAAAAATTATTATCAGCTTCTCCTTTCCATGTAATACGTTCAGCACTAGATATTGAAGTGTTAGAAACACGTTGGGATACTGATATGCAAGAAGCGGTAATTGAAAAAGCTGATCCTCGTGTAATGCAGTCACCAATTGTTAAGACTACATTGCGCGCTGAATTTTTAGAGCATATAAACGATCCTTTATGGCATACGAACTGGTGGACAGATTCAGAAGTTCGTGTCAAAGGTCATATTGATAGCACAACATTTTTCCTAGTTCTTCAAGCTGATACAGCCCCTGTTTGGGAGAAGAATTTGGTTCCGACTATACCGCTATATTTCGGTAAAATAAATTCTTTAGATGGAGATAAAGATGAAGGCTATGCATTATTTTCAGGAACGATTCCACCTGTAAAGCGTGTGGATTCAACTAGAAAAGAAACTACATTTTCTTGGCGGAAAATTATGCCTGGAGATACAATCCTTTATGTAAATGATGCGACGAAATTACCTGAGGCACCAGCGTTGTTAACGATTAATGGTACAGAGGTAGTTAAACTTATTGAGAAAAAAGGTAACTATTTAACTGTTGAACGTGCGCAACTTGGAACATTCATGCGTGCACCTTATTGGGACACAGGTGCGACAATTGCTCGTCTATCGACTAACAACGCTAGCAAACGAGTGAAGAATGAAGATGTAGTATCTTTATTTGATTTTGATGATCCTGGCGCAACTGTTGGCGAAACAATTTATCCTTTACTTAAATTGTATCCACATCATTCTTCAAATGGTGTAGATTCTGTAATGGTTTCCCGTTCAAGATTTGGTGCACGTTATCAGGCTCACTATCTCTCATGGAACGCACCTTCGAACCAGCTACCACCAAATAGAGTAGATGAAATTGGTAAGAAATATCCGAGAGCATATAATCCGGTTGAAAAAACTAACAATTATAAATATCAATTTAATACTTCCCGATACTCAGATAAAGTACACTCCTCTCGAATTTATGTAGTTCATCCTGAAGAGGGTGTGAGGGGGTATTTAGATAAAGCAATTGGTTTTAACTCACAAGGAATGAGTGCAACGAACTTACGTGTTGCAAAACAAAACTGTCCGGAAAAAGTTTATGAAATGTATAAACCACATAGTATAGGTGCGGTATCTCCTCTAACGAAGCTACCTGTTACACCTTTCCGTCCTGTAGGTTTGGGGATTTATTCTGAGGACTTTAATCCAAATGAAGTTCCTCACGACATTAAGAATGATAAAACTCCTCCAGGAGAAGTGAAGATTACTAAAGTATTAAGTCCAATATCACAGACTATTGATGTAGAATTTGAACTTCCTACAGATAAGGATTTAAAGCATGTCAATATCTACTTAGATGGTAAGATCTATGCTACTGGAATTACTGGAACAACTTATTATAGATTAATGGGATTAAACACAGGATTTAAACCTGAGATCAAAATTACTACGGTGGATTCAGCCGGTAACGAATCTGTAGGTATTACTGCAACACCTATAGAGGTTTCTTAATAAATATAGAAGGGGTGACCAATATGTCATTAATTAATACAGATGGATTTTTCGATGTAGATTTGTCCGTGCAACTTCTACCTTTAGATTTAGAGAAGTTGTTTAATGCGGGAGGATGGAGTACTTTAGGGAAATACCGTGCGGTATCGCCTTTAACAGATGCAAATGGAAAGAAGGATCCATACCGAAAAACTTTTGCTGAAACTTTTCTATTTGAATCGAAAGGTAGTGATAAACAACATCGCTACTTTGGATTCACGACAGGTTATGGTGGAAATGTGAGAAAGCTTGGAGAGGAACCTGTAATTTCAAAAGATACATTTTTAGGTGAAATGAAGGATGTAACTCCTAGTGGGGCCAAAAAAACAAAGACAGTATTTGAATTTATGGTTAAACCCGTTATTCCTTCTAGTGTAATTTTATATCGTGAAGATGGTTCAATGATTGACCAAGCTACAACAAAGTATTTAATAGATGGAGAGAAAGGGACGGTAACATTCAATGATAGTCAAGTAGGTAAGGTTCTTTCTACATACTCGCTTACAGATAATGCTCCTGATCTAGTAAAACGCTTATGGTTCTTTACGTTTGAAGGATTTATCCCTACTCGATTTATTTTACGTTCTGAACGCCCTGACTTGGCTGAGTTAGAAGACAAAAAAGGTGGAGTATTTAGCTTTAAAATGAAGAAAGGGAACCAACGTATCCGCGAGAATTCATATAAGTTCTATGATAAATTAACTGGAACAGTACCTCTTGATTCCGCTGATTATACTGTGGACCATGAGGCCGGTACAGTAACGTTTTCAGGAGGAACTGAGCCGTTAGCATTATTCGCTGACTATGAACTAGAATATGTAAAAGATGCAAACGGTAATTATGGAGATATTGAAGTAAATAAGTTTAATCCGCAAGTTCCAACAGAACTTATGGGGGCAGCTTATGATGCAGTTCGCTTTGTTTATCCTTCATTACCAACAGCCGTATCGTTTATTCCGCAAAATGATATCGGTTTAGGATGGGGACGAGATTCTCAAGTTTATTATTGGGGAAATATTACAAAGGATCGTATCGTTTCTTACTTCCGTTTAGATCCTGCGCCGGATCCTGAAAGTACGTTCTTTGCACCATTATATATTGGACGTCTATCGACAATTGGTAAGACTCCTCGAATGAATAATGTAATTATTGGTGGAGCTCGTTCTGATGATGAGATTCAATATAAGGCGGGTATGAAATTAGGACGTAGTGTAGTTGACTATGGTGTAAATACATCTAATGGTAATAGTTCTGTACTTGTACAACGAACTGTTGGCGGGGCAATGTATCAAAAACACTATTTAGCATTTATTACTCATGATGCTGACGTAGATCCAAGCCATGAGTCTCGTTTTAATCCGTCTGTATATTCTAATAAATATCACATTTCGCCAATGTATATTGTTCATCCTTCTGATGGTTATGTGGGTAGACTAGATGAAGTTTATGCAATTCATCCAAAAAATATCTCACAATTAGATGAACTAGAAGTAAAAGAACGATCTGAAAACGAGCAAGTAGGTACAGGAGATGGAGCAATCAAAGAGTTTCATTTATTCCATAGACCTACAATCGATGATGAATTTGAAGTTCGCTTAGTAAGTTCAGCTGGATGTAATACGTTAACTAAAACGAATTATGTTGAATATAAAGCAGATACACCTCCAGCTGCTGGGAAATTTACAGTAGATGGTTCTACCAAACGATTAATTTTGGGTGATGCTCCAAAAGATCGCGTAGAAGTGATTGTTTCTTATAATTACGCCCAAACATATCGTTACACTTTAGCAGATACACCTAGAACACCTTTCCGTTTAGCGAACATGACTCCATATGCTCCTATTGGACTTGGTTTCTTAAAAGAAAATTTATAATAACCGCAACTAAGTCATGACTTGTACCGAATACTACGGTGCAAGTCTTACTTTGTCGAAAGGTGGGTGGTGGAAAATGAGTAACAGTAAGCATTATTTACTCAGTTTCACTACCCTTTTTTATAATAAAAAGGGATATGTATTCAGGTTCAATCGTCATCAAAATGTACCTAATCTAGATGTTGTCCCATTGGCTTTTGATCCTTGGAATAGGTATAGTGCGTTAGCTTTAGATGATATGAAAATGGGTACAAAAGTGAAACGAGCGGCTGGTGCGATGCACTCTGTATTAGCTGATTACAAAACTATATTTGAAGGCTCCAATTTAAATTTAGAAAAAGGTAGTCTTATTTATATAGCGGAGGTAGGAGAAGCGTTAACTAGAGGGGATAAAAGTGCACGACAAGGGAATTTAATAGGAATAACAGAGAATAAGGATTTTTACGCTTATTTTGGAGAGGTTATTAGTCAAATTAATACAAATCTAGTTAAGAAACTAAACAAATATGACTTGAAATCTAGTAAAAAGTCGATGATTCATACAGAAACTCCATTTGAATTTAAAAGTAGTAATAAGAGGGTTTATAGTGAAAGGAATTCGTATGATTTTGGCTTTTTGAAAGAGTTAATTGGAGAAAATATTAGTTTAGAACTACTCGAGTTATTACCGAGTTTTGGTCATAATCAAGTAAAAGAATTAGCAGATGTATTATTTAAAAGTGGGCAAATCAATACTGAAGAAAGGTTACTAACCTTACAATATGGCGAGCAAGTTGTAGAAATAGCAAAAGCTAATTTTTTAAAAGTGGTTTGGGATGCTCTCTATAGCCAATTGGATAAGGGTAACAAATTAAGTGAATTTGGGAAAGAGCCCAATAAGATTGAGAATTTTAAAGTTATTTTTACAAGTTATCCTGATGAAGGAATATTAAAAGGAAAAGATACACCAATTCAAGGCGTTCTGAATTTAGGAGATATAGGTGAATCCTATAAAGGAATTTTAGGTTTTCTAGAAAAGCATGAAATGAGTAATGGAAATAAGCTGTTATCAAGTAAGGTTGCAAATACTGAAACAGGATCTTTAATTGCATTAGAAGGAAACGTTTCTCAGGATAGTAGGGGGAATTATCATTTATATGGATTAGTCCCATTTGATGTATATGAGGCGTATATTGAACCTAAAATTTACGAGGGTGTGTCTCATATAGCTTCATTAAGTGAAGCTAGTGAAGTCTATAGATTAATGAATCAGAAAGCTTCATTAGATGAAACAAGAAACGTACATGATGTAATTATTCAGGGTTTAGGTGCAGGTAAGAATATTTCAGACGTAAGAGTAGATTCAATGACAGTGCCAAGGGCAAATGTGAATTATACTTTGAACGATTTTAGTCAGTACATTGGTAGTACCTCTTTCAAGTCTGTAAAACAGCTAATTCATAAAATGGAAGATAGTAAATCTTATCAGTATACGAAGAATAGTGAGAAATTTATCATTGCAGATAAGTATAAAAATGTTCAAAATAATTTATCAGGATTTGAATTAGGTCAGGTTTACCATTCTGGTTCTGAGTCACTGAATATGGAAAAAACACAAAGCAAATCATTTAAGTATGGATTTGAAGATTCAGTATTAAATAGTAACTTTAGTAGTCATTATCAAGCGAATGTTACTACTTTATTGGATAGCACAGAATTTATTCGTGAAGCAGAAAAGTTAAATCTACTTAGTGGGGATAGAAATTACCAAGTTGGTGAAAAGGTTGTTATAAATTCCGGTGAAACATTTCAGATTCAAAATGGTCATTTGAATAATTTAGAGAATGGCGCTAATCGTTATGCTTTTAAAGGGGAATTAATAGCTATAGAACAGGCCTTTAGCAATGAGGATATGATAGATGTTGAACTTAACGAGTTAAATACAATGCAAACTCACTCTTTATTAAAGGACGCTAAAATAGATGGTTTTTCTTCAAGTGTGTTGGAACAATGTGAAGATGTAGTGGTTACACATGTAGTAAAAAAGAGTGAAAAGAAAAAAACAAATGAAACAGAAATTGAACAAAATATTTCTGTTAAAAATAGTGTAGCTGATTATGAGGTAACTATAGAAAATGAAATTAAGTATCATCTAGATAAAGAATTTGACACATTTATTTCAACAACTATCTTAAGTGATCAAAGAGAAATCTTAGTTGATATTTCGAATGACTATGGAGATTTTGGGGAGATAGAGAAGAATTTAGAACTTTGTGTAGAAGAACAAAGTGTAGTAAATAAACCCGAAAAGAACATGGAAATTCAGCAAGACACACTGATTAATTCAAAACTTGAAAAGATATTTGAATCTTATATTCAAGATAGTAATGTAGTAAATCAATTGAAACAAGAAAAAGAAATAAATTTAGTGAAATATTTAGATGCTAAAAGTGAAAAGGTATTGAATACGGATGTATCAACCAGCATGATAGCAGATGATATACAGAGAGAAGAAAAAGCTCATGTTGATAATCTAATTGGATTGGAATTAGAAAATATAGTTGAAACCTATATTCAAAATAACGATTCAGCAGCGCTTGCAGAACGAGAAGAAGAGCCCAATGAAATATATCTAATTGATGCTGTTCTAGATAATACAAGAGACTTGTATTTATTAGATAGTAATAGAGCGAATCAAACTGATCATAAAGAACAGGTATATATTGAGAAGTTAGTGAGTTCGAAACATGAAAAAATATTAGAAACGTATGTACAAAGCGGTAATATGGCAGAACAAAATGAAAATAGAAAAGAAACGCTTGAGACGTATGTACAAAATAGTAATAAAGCAAAACGAATGAACGAAGAAGAACTACATGTCGAGAAGCTATTAAGCACTAATCTTGAAAAAACGTTAGAAACGTATGCGCAAACTGGTGAGATAGCAGAACAAATTGAATACGAAGAAGAAACAGCTGTAGAGAAACTGTTAGGCATGAATCTGGAAGAAACGCTAGAAATGCATGTGCAAAGTATGGATAGATTGGATCAATTACAACGTGAAGAAGAAATACATGTCGATAAACCACTAAGTATGAATTTGGAGAAAATACTAGAAACGTATGCGCAAAGTGGTGAGATAGCAGAACAAATCGAACGCGAAGAAGAAACAACAGTAGAGAAATTGTTAGGCATGAATCTGGAAGAAACGTTAGAAATGCATGTCGATAAACCGCTAAGCATGAATCTTGAAAAAACACTAGAAACGTATGTGCAAAATGGTGAGATAGCAGCCCAAATTGAACGCGAAGAAGAATTACACGTCGATAAATTACTAGATATGAATCTGGAAGAAACGCTAGAAGTGTATATGCAAAGTGACGATAGAGCATTTCAAAATCTTCGTGAAGAGGAAAATTACCTCATTAATCTAAGTACAGCAAAATCTGATGGGATAATTGATAGTGTTGTCTATAAGGAAAATACAATGTCAAATATGGCTGAAAAAGACAATGGTATTCTATTGGATTATGTATCAGAAGGTATAGTAGGAGAGACTTATGAAACGTTAATAGAAGAGGTAGAACCATTAATTATTCATAAAGAATATGAAACAATGATACAAGATGTAGAAAGCGCATTAAGTGGAAGTGAAATCCACGTTGCAGTAGAAAGAAAACATTTAGCTCATCTGTTTAACATATTTGATATTGAAATGAACAATCAAGTACTAACCAATATAGGGAAAGAAAAGGATGCTACCATTGAAGATACAGTTTCAGGTAATCAAACAAATGAAATTGGAGTTGTAGTTACTGATGGGGCTCTTATGAGTTTGGGAGATACTTATGAGTCAATTATTGATCCTACTATTAAAGGTGAAATGGGTGCAACTATAGACACTGTAGTTATAGATGCGAATTTAGCAGATCACCATGCATCAAATGAAGTGGATATTGCAACAATTGAATTCGTAAATAGTGGTAATGATAGAGAAACAACATTAGAAGAAATAGAGTTTGCAGGTTCAGAAAGTAATTTCGAAACTACTATAAATCACTATGATTTTGCGAGTAATAGTCAAGAAACAGATTCAATTATAAACAATAATGAAATGGCAATTTCGGGAATTCATGTAGATACAGAGGTAGAAGAAAGTACCTTAGCAGAATGTAATGTATTCTTAGATGTTATCGAAGAACAATTTGATAAAACAATATTACGTAAAAATAGAAAAATGACAATAGAAGATGAAATGCAAACAGAACAGGTAAATAAGAAGAAAATAAGGATTTTCCAAGAAGAAGAGGGAAGTTCAAGTAATGAAACTATAATGATACTGGATGAAGAAGAACAGATAAACATTAATTCTGCTTCAAATATCACAATAGATAGTGAAACTACAACGAAAAAATTAATATCAAATACAATGTCTATAGAAGATGAGGAATTGTTAAATATTAATAAAGGGAATTATGGATTTATTGATGAAATTGATGAGGGAATGCATTCGAATTCAAATATAATTTCTATAGAAAATGAAGTGGATTTAAATATTGAAAGAAAGCATGAAATGAATGTAATTGATGAAGATGATACAGGTATAGGCTTACCTGAACCAGATAAGCCATGGGATGAAAAAGAAAAGGATAAAGTATGGCTCATTATGGGTAAACCATTCCCTGCATGGAATGGTTGGAATATTAAGAAGACGCGATAGGAGGAAGTTACTATTGAGCATTCATAGGGTTCAGACTGGACTTATTTTTGATGATAATTTCGAAACACTTGATTCACGTTGGATCGTATCCCCTACTGACTCTTATACGTACAGTGATTCTGATAAACAATTAGTACTTAAACACAACTCTACTGATAGAAGTACAAATGCTCTTTTTTCTCTTCCTCAAAATGAAGATGAATTGTTACTACAAGTGCATTCGAACTATACACCAAAATATTTGGGAGATGAAGGTGGTCTCGTTATTTGGAAGAATGCTCTTGAGAAAGTTGAGTTTTTGGAAAGTGAAGATAGCATTCATGAGAATACCTATAATATTTGGAGAACAGTAAAAAAACAAAATCTGTGGACCTTTTTTGCAGAGCGAGGAAATGCGTGGGAGCTATTTGACTCAACAATTTGTATCGATCCAGCTATGGCTGGAGTTGTATTAAAAGGGACGCCAAGAGATGGGTATACACCCCTTATTGTAGAAAGGGTTATCTTATGTAAGGGTACAAATATTAGTGTTGGTAATTTAAATAGTTTTTATAAAGTTGAGTTAATTGATTATGAAAGAAATGTTGTAACTACTCAAATAGTTCCAGATGGATATTCAGGTATAGACATCGAATTACCTACCATTCCTTTTAAGGGGAAAATTAGAGTTTACGATAAGAATGAGACAGGTGAGTATGTTTTAATAGATGAACAAAAAGAATATGCTGAAATGTACGGCGGCGATCTGTTTTTAAGAGGTACAAATTTAAAAGTAAAATGGAAAGGCCAAGAGTTAAGTGAAACAAAAGCTACACATTTAGGTGCACTGAAAAGTGACATAATTGAACAAAAATTGACTGTCTTAAACGATACTTCGGGAAATGTAGCAGAGAATATTGAAATTCAGATTGCTGTTTATAAAAAAGAGTTTGGCTGGGGATGGTGTGATCTTGCCACAGACAACAACGGTACTCCTAATCAATATGAAGATACAACAATACGTATCGGAACGTTACATGAAGGAGAATCAAAGGATTTTTGGGTGAGAATTGCTAGGGTCGATACAACCGATCCTGAAAAAATAAAACAACAGATGAGACCTTCACACTTCTTCTTGGAAATAAGAAACGAATAAGGGGTGGCTAAATGGGAACAAGAATGAAGCTCCATAGATATAGTCCTATCACAAAAGATTGGGATGAAATATTACACGTTGTTGATCAGGATTTCGTGAAAACATATGGTACATCAAATCCTATTTTACCAGTTGGTCATACTTATGAACCAAATAAAGGGCTATTAAAAGTGTATTATAATGGCCGGCGTTTACTAAGCGGAGTTGATTATATTGAGCTGGATGATTATCACATCCATTTAGGTGTAGGTTCAAAAAATGAAGAGCGTTCTATACAGCTACAAATTGGTGATGAGGTGTACATAGAAGTCTATAAAAACCAATATTGTAGTAGGGGGCAAGCTACTATTAGTGGAACGCAATTTTATGACTTACAAAAGGAAATATATGATGCTCGGCAATTCAGAGAGAGTGATAAACCTCATATTTCGTTAGATGCACGTTTAGATGAAATACAACGCCAGTTAGAATTGGTGTACGGTGGAAATTCAAGTGTAGATATAGACTATGAATATAATGAAAGAGGTCAAATTATTCGTGAAATTATCACGGGAGATCATACTATTATTCGAGAGTTTACGTATTATGAGAACGAGGCACCTATGGTCAAGGGTGAATTGAAAACAGAGACTGTATATTATACAGATGGTCTTGGAAGTCTATCTCAACAGGTTACAAGGGAATTTTCATATGATCCTGCAACTAGAAGACTATTAAAGACAACAGTACGAGGGGATAGCTAAGTCTATCCCTTTGTTAATTTCCAATGGAAAGTTCTTATAATGACAGTGCATACCTCGATTTATAAGGAGGATAAATTTATGGATTTTATTGCTTACAATAGAGCACATCTCAATAACAGGCGTATACGGAAGCTTGACGATAAAGTGATGGTATTTGTTGTGCCATCTATTGTACAAGTAGGTATTGTTCGTACAGAATTACGTTTCCCTTATGAGGGAGAGTTAATTGATGCGTATGTAACGTGCGGCACAATGGGAGAATCAAAAACGTGTATCGACATTGAAAGATGCAGTCAAAGTTCATATGATACAACACCTATTTGGCATAGCATTCTTGCTGATGAACTTGTTATTGATGGGAAGAGCAAATCTAATCGTACGTCCTCTACACCATATTCTTTTAAACCGTCACAACTAGCTGTTAATCGTGATGATCACTTTAGAATCAATATCAAAGAGGTAGGTAAGGGCGTAAAAGATATTACTGTAGAGTTGGTAGTTGAATTAGCTCTCGAAGAATAATAAACAATTCATCACAACTTTATAAAGAGATGTAGCGATAATTAAAGTGTAAATAAAAATTAGGAGGTCATTTATATGCCAGCACCACAAGTGAATTGGAGAAAACAAGACAACTCAGGAGCTGTACCGTCTTGGAATATTGGGACCATTGATGCAGGAACACCTTCCTCTGATTTTGGAGTATTAATTTGGAATAACTTTGCGGGAACAACAGATTTATCTACTATGACAAACTGTACTATTACGACAAAAGATAGTGCAGGTGGTAATACGGGTGAGTTAGTAACAAATAAATGGGTTGAGGTGACTGTTGCATCGGCAGCTGAAACTGGCCGTACACCTATTGGAGGTAATTCTACTCATCCAATCCAGGCGGGAGGAAATTCAACGAATACTGATGGTACGTTTTCTCCAAATGCAAATGAAATTTTAGGTGTTAAAAATGATGGTAATAAAACGAATGCAAAAGGAAATTATGCAGAAGTTATTCTTCGTGCCAATGTCCCAGGTAACGCGACAGCAGGAAACGTAGCATTCTTAACACGTGTTGCATATCAGTACGTATAAAAAATAGTTACTTCAATGCAATGAGGTAGGGGGAAGCAAATTGATTTTACAAAATGATAAATATACACATTCTCCTGTGGCACAGGATTTTATCTGGGTGGCTGAGTATCCTGACGGTACTCATCTCCCAGAGTTTGATTTTAATACAAAAGAAGAGAATAGCTTTTATAAGATTGATAGAAAAAAGCTTTTCCGATTTGGATTAATTGGTCACGGTAATAAAATTTATTTTGAGCGTGATGGTATTTTCAATATAGCAGGTCATCGCATTCAATTCTTTTATGAATTTGATGGGAAAACCATACCTTTAAATGGTGATTTTAAGTATGACATTAACGATATTATCACATTTAAAGATGCGGAAGCATCAGGACTTGTGGCTGGTTTTCAGGGAAACGGAGTGTTATCGAACCGTATTACTCATTACAGCTTGGGTTATAAAACGAATATTAATGTAGAGAGTATTAATTTTCATTTTAAACCCATTGTAAAACTTCCACTTAATCAACCTGCCATGATTAATTTACGAATGGTAGCTGATCAGAAATTAGATGGCAAAGTGATTATAGTAAATAATGGACGAGTAGCTTTTGAAACTAAAGCGCCTCTTGAACCTAATATAGGTGGTGAATTGAATTGGATAATTCAGTAAAGTTAACAAGAGATCAACTTCTAAATATCCTTTATGGTACGTCTTATAACATGGATGGGAGTGTAGTAAAAGATACTGAAAAGATTCGAAACTACACAATAGAAGTTATAGATAAGAAAGTTCACTTAAAAACATTTAATATACCGGTTCAAATTTTAGTAGAAGATAAATGGTGTGATATTGAAAATGTAGTAAGTGATGAAGATTTAAGTCTAGTATATTCAACATTTCAAGAAGTTCATCTGGACAGTGAAATTATTTTAGATACAGATGATCCGACAGGTATTTCTGTACGAAGTCGTGAACGTGTTCGCGATTTATCTAATTTAATTTCTGAAGCAGGTATTGTTTTGCCACGGGAATTTACTTGGGTAGACGGGGCATCTGAAACAAGCGGCGTTATTATTTTACCTCAAGATGACTACGACAAAGTATTTATTGCTACTGATCCGGACAAAGATGGAAATCCTTTAATTGTCTTTATTGAACAAAAGACAGAAAAAGATCAAGAAAGACCATACTTTGTAAAAGAAAAAGGTAAGACATATATATATGTTGACCATTTCTCTGGTGGAGGGGGAACACAATCTAGTCCCTATTTAGTTGAGGATGAAAAGGATTTACATAATGTCCGAAGTAACTTAGGCGCTTACTACACGCAAACAAAGGATATTATTATGACTAGTTATCAAACTGGTTCTGGTTTTGCTCCAATTACTAGCTTTAAAGGTTACTATGATGGTGCGGGATATGATATTAAAGATTTATATATTAATCGTTCCCAATCTAATATTGGCTTATTTGGTGAACAAACCGGTGGAACTATTAAGCGTGTTCGATTAGTTAATGTAAATATCGTGGCCAATGGATCAATGGTAGGTGCTTTAGTAGGAAAGTCTGATGGAGATGTTGAAGATTGTGCTGTAATTTCGGGAACAGTTAAAAATGAGGGGAGCTCTGCTCAACATACAGGTGGTCTAGTCGGTTACCAAAATGCAGGGAGTATCATTAGAAGCTACAGTCATGCGGATGTGATGTCTTCAGGTAATAACTGTGGTGGTTTTGTAGGAACTGTTAATGGTGGATCTGTATCTCAATGTTTCTCAACAGGTTCTGTTACTGATTTAACAGTTGCTAAAAATGCTTCGAATCATGGGGGGTTTGTAGGTTCAGGAAGCAGCATATATTCTTGCTATTACAATCTTACAAAACAAGGCGGAGTAGCTAAGGGTGGAGGCAATGCAATTAATGAAGCAGACATGAAAAAAGCTTCTTCATATTCGTTTGATTATCAGAATTTTTGGTATGTTGGTGATTATAAAGTTAATAAGGGATATCCTGAGAATAGGAAGTTTATTAAGTATAGAAAAGGTAAAGGTACTTCAAATGATCCATTCCTAATTTATAATCAATTTGATTTAGAACAGGTCCGTCATTTCGCGGATAAACATTTTCGTATGGAAAATGATATTATATTGAACTATCCCAAGTCGGGTTATGGTTGGCTGCCAATTGGAATGGGGATGAGTAATTATAATAATGGCTGGTTTGCTAATGTTTTTGAAGGTAATTTTGATGGGAATAGTAAGGCTATAGGTAACCTTTATATGTATAGACGTTCATCTAGTAATGTTGGGCTATTTTACGAATTATCTAATTACGCTATTGTGAAAAATCTGACTATTATTGATGTTGACATGGAAGTTGGTAATCAATCAGGTATTGTAGTGGGTAAAATGGGGGATTATTCTAAATTAATTAATGTAAGTGTAAAAATGTTTAACTCATTTAATTATAAGGCTTTCGCTGGTTCAGGAAACGGAAATGGTTCGGGAGGATTGGTAGGTAATATGGGTGACGGAGCTATTATAGAAAATTGTCACTTCGATGCCCCGATTCAACAGCAAAGTGGGTATTTTGGAGGTATTGTAGGTACTACAAGTAAGAGAGCCAATATATCAAAATGTACTGTATCAGGTATTTTTGACCAAGTCAATGGTTATATGGGTGGGATTATTGGTAATATACCTTATATAGTATACTCTTCAAAAGGTAGTCAAGATATTATGGTGCAGGATTGCGTAGTCCATGCCGATATGCGTAAAGCATCTAGCTCTTCCGGTGTTGTTGGCGGAGTTCATTATAGAAAGCACGAGTATTATAATTCTAGTAGAAATAGCCAAGATGGGGTTTGGAATGTAAAGATTTCTAGAGTAATTATTACAGGTTATGCAAGAGCATCAGCTCTATACAACTCGACGTGTGATTATAATTATACAGGAGAAACTCCCCAAGTAACATATTTTATTACAGGTTGGACAATTGATAATAGCTTCTATAATAGAAATAATACTAGCTCAGGATCTTATAATGCACTCGAAGCCAAATATACACCAGAAATTCGACATCCTTCCACTTACGGTGCCTACGACTTCGTGAATATTTGGGCATTTGATGAAAAGAATCGAGATGGGGATCCCGTATTAATAAAACACATCCCACCAAAACTTCCGATTTTAGGTTTTAGAAATGAAATAGGCCTGTACTATACTGATGAAGCAGGTAATATTTTACGATATTTAGAATATGGAACTTTGGTAGCGGGTAGTACCTCTGAGGCTTATCCTGTATGGCTGCAGAATAATGCTGATTTCCCTGTTAAGGATATGAAAGTTTGGGTTGATCCACCTACAGTAAAACCAGGTATTACAGTCCAACTAAGTTTATCAAACAATCCTTTTGTACCTGTAGATGAAATACCTTTCCCTGGGACTATACCTATTGGAGACGCTAGACAGTTTTATATTAGGTTCTTGTCCGAAGTTACAGTTACAGAGGGTGGTACATTTGATATGAAGGCAAAAGCAAGTCCTGCTTAATGAGCTTTTCATCTCAATACAATGGGATTGGATGTGATTAGAATGGCATATCCGTTAAAGGGACTGACCTTACATTTACACTCTGCGTTAGCTAACCAAGGTTACTCACAGGGTGTAAATACAATCCCTGTTAATTCTTGGTTTGATTTAGCAAGAAAAGGGCATAACGGAAGTTTGATAAGTTTTAACTTTTCGCAAGATAAGACTTGGACAGGTATGAATATACTTACTGACCCTTATTCACTTTACTTTAACGGCCTTAACAATCACGTAGTAATCCCTAATCATTTGGAATTACTGCCAACAGACTCAGGTTTTACGTTTGAAACTTGGGTCAAACCAGTTAAGTCAGGTTATATCGCATCTTATGGTGCGGGGAGTGAACGAGGGTTTTCACTTTATTTTGACTTAGATACTCGTGAAATTCGGGTTCAAATAACGACAGAAACAAAGAAAATGTCTTTTGTTTTTGCTGAAGTTAACATAAAGGCTTGGCAACATGTAACTTTGCTGTATGATGGGGAACGCTTATGGGGGATGATCAATGCAGCTCCGCAGGGCTTTAGTTTACCTGTATTAGGAGAATATATTAATACAAAGGCCCCATTAGTATTAGGTAAATCATCAACAGCAAATAATAGTTATTTTGAAGGGAATATAGCAACTTTTAGAATATATCAAAGGGCCCTTAGTTGGGATGAGGTAACGAATAGTTACAATGCAGGTTTTCTTATTACCGACAATAAAAGTGAACTATCTTCTAAGGGATTAGTATTATGGCGTGATGAGATAGAAGCTACCTTAAATGTAAGCATGATGTCTCGAGCAACAGCAAAATATGAGACAGCCAAAGTAGATAGTCAAAATATAAAAGGCTTCATAGATATTATGAAACCTGAAGATATGATAAGTTCTATTATAATTAATCCAAGTATTAGAATAGCCGCTAACTATGAGATTGATAAATTTGGAGAAGACGATTTATTTGCTACAATTAGTGTCACACATTTCCAAAAAGATTTAAGATGTACATTGAATATCAATCCTATCAGTTATATGCGTTCTGAATATAATATGGAGGGTTATGGATCTAGCGATTTTAAATCAGAAATTAGAGTATGTACACATAATAATCTAATTTCAAATATATCTATTAACCCTTATGCCAAATTAGTAGGTCATTATGGGATTGATGAGCAATATATTTCAAGTTTACTCTCTGAAGTAAATGTATTGACATATCCTGCACATTTAAAATCAAACATTATAGTGAATATGAAAGAAATTCATTTGTCTGCTAAGTATGAAACGGACAAAGCTTCATATCATGATTTTAAAGGTGCCATTTCTGTAACATATTTTAAAGATTTACCTTCCAATATTGGAGTTAATATAAATGTAGATAGATTAGTAAGGGCTACATACTTTACTGAGCCTTCGTATTATAGTGATCTTTATTCCGAGATTTTTGTAATGGGTACGAATAACTTGGAATCAAGTTTACACATCTCTACTACTTCATATATAAGAGCAACCTATGGAGTAGATGGTATTACCATTAGAGATTTCCCTGCAAATCTTACTGTAAGAGCTGTACAGGAACTTCTCTCTACTATTAACGTAACGACCCGTTCATCCATGAGAGCACAGTATGGTATGTCTGGGATTATCATAGATGATTTGGTTTCAAAAATTACTATTACTAGTCTTTCAGAGCTCGATGGTACCTTAACGGTAGCTGTAAAAGGAATAATGTCTGCCAGTTATGAAATTTCTCCAATCTTTATAGCAGATTTACCTATGGATTTAGGGATTAAAGAGTGGAATGAATTATATGGAGACATGTTCATTAATTTGAAAAACAGTATGATGGCTACCTATGAAATAGCGCCTATTTATTTTGAGTGGTTATCATCTGAGTTATCGATTAGAGTAACTGAAAATTTACACTGTAAATTGTTTGTCTCTAAGCCATTCGTATTAAGGGCTAGTTATGGCATGATGGAAAGGCCGAAGTTTAATATGAAACTGTATCCGAATAAGGATGCATTTGTTCGTGAATTTTTTCCGAAATTAAACTATGGTTCAGAAACACAGATGTATATAGGTAGGACTGGATCACCGTTTCCTGAGAAATATCGTTCTCTTGTTGGATTTGATATTTCAACAATACCGACAGTAAATACTGAAATAGGTAAAGCTATTTTACGACTGTATTATGATGGGAGAGGACAAGGTTCTCAGTCTGTCCAGGTCACTGAAAGTAATAGTCAATGGAATGAAACAGGTGTAACGTGGGCTAATCAACCTCAAGCTGCAATAGATGGATTTTCCGTAACTAGAGTAATAGGTGGAGCAGCTAGATACGTAGAGTTTGATGTAACGCATTTAGTTAAGCAGTGGCATATATATGAAAAACCTAACCTTGGTTTCTTAGTGCGGGCAGTAGAAGAGTCCGAAAATTTATCTAGAGGATTTTATACAAAAGAAGCAATCGAGCGAAGACCAGAGTTAGAAGTTACATACTATGACATGCAGATATATTCTGATGATCATGCGTATGTTTCAGCAGAAATCACAATTATTCAGAATAAGGTAAAAGATTTAATTGGTAACATTCTTGTTAGAGATAATAAAGGATTTGGTAATCTAGCATCTAGTTTACATGTTCATCAACCTAGGGAGTTAGAATCCCGAATTTGGATTAACCATCCACAAATTATAGGTAGTATTGTATCTAGACAAAAAGATTTTAGTGAAATTCCTGCAAAAATAGCTATTAAAACAATAGGTGCATCTGACCTTGATGGTTATATTCGTGCCAATGAAATAGAAAAACGTTCGAGTATTTATGTTCTTTATAGAAATGATTTGAGCACTAATATTACCGCTCGTGTATGGGGGAACCCTATAGTTAATGGTGGGCAAATAGCCTCTACTATGAGTATTACTGAAAATAATAAAGTCTCTAGTGTTTATGTTCTTTATAGGGATGATCTCATTTCTAATTTTGATATAAGAGTAAGGTCTAATGATACTGACTTGCAAAATAATCTACTCATGGAATTTGAAATCACACGTAGTTTTGAGTTGTCTGGTAGTTTAGATGTTAAAGAGCGAGTTGAATTAGATAGTACAATTGGAATTAGGGTTGAAGAATGTACCGATCAACATTCTGAAATGTACGTTAAGTATAGAGTAGATTTAGAAGGTTATGGTAACATAGGAAATCCTAATTTAAAAACGTACATTAATGTTTGGGAGAAATCTTTATTAAATGGCCATGTAATTGCAAGACAAAATAATGAGAACAATCTTCCTGCGACTATTCATATTCCGCTAGGTGGGTGGGAGGAAATTCCTTCTTCAATTAATCTACGCATGATGTATGATGTTCCAGGTATTGTAACAGTAAACTCAGGTAATTTACAATCGTTTATTACGATTCCTATTAATGCGCAAAAAAATCTGGTTTCCATGTTAAATGCGCGAGTAAGAAGAAGCTCAGATTTAGACAGTATATTTGAAATAAATTCAGGTAACTTCTATTCAGAACTAACTGTAAGAGCTATAGGTCATATAGATTTTAGAGGTTATGTAAGAGTTAAACAAAATACTGAAGATAGGCTTCCGATTAAGGGGTATGTAAGGCCTTGGGTTAACTTGTTCTCTAGCATTACTGCTAGTAAGCCACGGTATAGAGATTTAGCCTCTTCTATTAGAATAAGACAAACTGGTGCAGTGATACTAGAAAACTCTATTGTAGTAAGGGTATGGGGTGACTCTTGGCTTGATGGCGGACAACTAGATGGAACAATAGCTATTCGAATATGCGATAACCAGAATCAAGAATCAAGTATTAGTATTAGACGAAGTGCTGAAATCGGATTAAATGGATTTATTCAAGCTAAACAAGTTAGTGATTTACCTTCCAAGATTGCCGCAAGACAAATTGCCTTAGCAGATTTAGCTTGTGAAATAGCTTGCTATGATCATTTTAATTTGTTCGGGAACGCTACTGTACGAGTATGGGGTGATTCTCAAACAGATGGTGGTTTACTTAATGGTGAAACTACCGTTAGACAGTCTTCGAATAGTAATCTTGTTGGTTTAGTTGAAGTATTTGAACATTACAGTGTAAATTCCACGGTTGTTATAAGGCAGAGTGATAAGGAAGATTTAAGTAGTAAAATTGCAGTAAGACGATCAGCTGCATATGATAAACTTGGAACAATAGCTGTTAGACAGTCCGATAAAAGTGACTTACAAGCTTACAATTTCTTTGTAAGACAAAGTGATGAATCACAGATATCGGTAACAGCTTTAATTAAGCGCGTTAGCAATTTAGAGAGTAGTATTGAGGTCGTAACAGCATATCCATATGCCTATATAATGTAAAAGAGAAAAGTAGCCTACCATTTCACTGGGTAGGCTATTTTTTATGATTAAATTCTTATAATTTCTATTGAATAAGATAATAAATTTATAAATATATGAATCATATAAATTCTTATGATTTTGTTGTAAGATCCAATTTTCATTGTCTAAAGAACTTTTAATGGTTTAATTAAAGTACCTTTTCTTAACGTATTGTATTGTAGATATTGTTTCTCTAAGAAAGGTGTAACCTTTTTATTTTTGAGTAATGTTAGAGGGAATATATACATTTTCTACTCAAATTCTTTAACAGCGTAAATATTTCCAATGTAGAAAGTTAGTTTTATGTATACTGACTTGAAATTGTTTTAACTTGTTTACGTAAGAAGCTAGATAAGCCTCAATGATAGAAAGTGATAGCTGCCTAAAGTTATAAGGATAAATGAAATAGGAATACGTTTTATCTCTGACAATATATGGAGATGGAAATTTTGAGTGTATTTCATGTGCAACATCTCTTTACCTTGTAATAATTCACATTAAGTTATGTCTAAGGTGGGAGAATTTCTAAAAGTAGGAGGCTATTATATATGCCTAAACAGAGAAAATACAATCTTGTTGAAATTGGTTTGATCAGTATAGCACTGTGGTGGGCAGTTCTATTGTTATCTCCCATTGCTACATTTAAAAATTCTGTTTACAGTACTATGGAGCAAGTTATGCCGGAACAGTTATGGGGCATGCAATGCTTATTTATATCTTTCTTCTTATTATATGGGGTGGCTACAGATAATAAGATTATTAGAAGTATTGGATTGTTAATTTCTATTGGATTTTGGACATTTGTTTCCGTTTCCTTATGGTTAAGTGATAGTGCTACAACAGGTACAAGTTATTTTGTTTGGGCACTTATGGCCGCAGGTCTCTATCTTAAGCTGATGAAAGTAGGTGACGGTTAATGAAAGATAGTTTAATTTCTGCAATTGCTTCTGTATTAGGCATGTTTATTACAGGAGGTTTTGGTTATTTAACTTCTAAGAACAAACCAACTTCTAACACCAGTATCGATACAAGTACAAACCGTCATTCTTTATCTGATGACGAAAGGCAGTTTCGAATTGAACTCAAAGATATGATGTTAACATATCAAAATCAGGTGAAAGAACTAACTCTAGAGGTTGCTAGATTAACAAAAGCGAACCTTCAATTAGAAGTACAAGTAAGACAATTAACGGCTCGTAATGAGAGTCTGGAAACGCAAGTGCATGAATTAACCACTGCGAATAGAGAATTAAAAGAAGAGGTACAAAGGAGACGCAATAGTATTACGGAATAAGGTGACTCCTTGGAAATCCATTCAGAATAATTAGTTATTTTAAAAACAAGGACTACCTCTATATGTTTTTATTTTAAATATATTTATTATTCTTAGTAAATGTTAAACCATTAAATATTCTTCTTATAATAATGCAAATCAAGTATTGCAATACGAGATTAATGTTCTTCGTTTTATTCAGGCATGAGGAGGTCTTGATGTGGGATTTAAGAAAAAATTTGAAATTGAAACGGATTATCTGGATGAAGGATCAACCAAGCGTCCTGGTAATCGTATTTATGTTCAATTTATTGTGGCACATGGTGTAGAGCATCCCAACTTAACAGCAAGAGAAAGTGTAGATTATTATCAACGTACACAGAATCAATCAAATACTGCGGTACATTTTCTCGTAGATGATAAACAAATTATTGAGTGTATACCTGCTGTGATACATGAACCAGAATATGCCTTTCATGTAATTTATGATGTTAATACTAGTAATGCATTATATGATACATGTGCTAATAATTCTGCCATCGGAGTGGAATTATGCTACGGTGAAAAAATTGATAAGGTAGATTCGTATAAGCGCTATGTTTGGCTACATGCTTATATTTGTTATAAGTTTGGACTAAATCCTCGCCGAGATATTATAGGGCATGATGTACTAGATTCTAAGCTGAGAAGTGATCCCACTAAAGGACTAGAATTTGTAGGTAAAAGCTTTAATCAATTCATTATGGATGTAGTAGACGAGTTTGAAAGTTGTACAAAGGAAACCAATATGATAGCTAAACAGATATCGGTCAAAAATGGAAAGTTATATACAATACGTGCAACTGATACGCTTCAGTCTTTAACCACACAATTTGGTATAAAAGCAGATTGTTTAAAAAAATTAAATCCAGAACTGGACATCCATGCATTGTATGAAGGACAAAGTATTTTAATCGAGCCAGGTTCACCTCAATTAGGCAAGAATTACATCAACATAGAACTAGAAGAGTATATGAGAAGCCCTCCTGTTCGACCATATCCAGGAAAGCCTATAAAACGAGGCGATAGGGGACGGAATATAGAGGCGATTCAAAGAACATTAAAAGTGAGTGTTGATGGCATATTTGGTAAGGAAACAGAAGAAAAGATCAAAGAGTATCAGCGTAATTCTAGTTTCTTATCTATTGATGGTGTAGTTGGTATGCAAACTTGGTATGCACTATTTTAAATTGGAGGAATAGAAAATGAATGACCTTTTACAGTCAATGCTAGAGAATGGAGCATTGTTAGTGATTTTAGCAATTCTAACAGAATCTCTTACAGAGATTCTAAAAAACATGATACCTAATAGAACTATTCAAGATCGTTTCACGTATCTGTTATCTATTTTTGTAGGTATTTCTTTAGCATTTGCTTTTAATTTAAACTTCTTTGACTTGAATGGATATGGAAAATATATATCCATTATATCTGCAGGATTATTGGCAAGTAGAGGAGCAAATTATGCGAATGGATTTTTGAAAAAATTTGATATTTTACGTTAAAGAAGGATGGGGTTAAAGTATGGGATATATTGTTGATATTTCAAAATGGAATAATAATATTAATTGGGCTGTGGCGGCGAAAAATTTAGATCTTGCTATTTGTCGTGTGCAATATGGTTCATTGAAACGTGATAAATTGTATAATCAGCATGTGCAAAAATTAGAAGCATATGGCGTCCCGCATGCAGCATATGCATATGGGTGTTATGTAAGTGTTAATGATGCAATTGTGGAAGCAAAAGATTTTATGGCACGAGTTAGTCCAAATGCTAGATTCTTAGTGTTAGATGTAGAAGATGATACACTCGCAAGTTGTGGACCAAGTAAATTAGCTGCAGCATCTCAAGCATTTATTGATACATGTAAAGCGGCAGGGTGGAAAGTTGGTTTATATGTAAGCCACCATATGTATGAAAAATATGGGTTAAGTAATATAAAAGCTGATTTTTTATGGGTTCCACGCTATGGCAATAAGCCGAAATATAGTTGTGATTTATGGCAATACGCAGACAATACAACAGGTGGGTATGTATCTGGAATTGGAAATTGTGATGTTAACCGTTTGAATGGCGATAAATCTCTTAAATGGTTCTTGGGAGAAGAGGAGAACAAACAGCATTATCGTATTTACGTTGGTGACTTTAATTCATCTGAATGGAAGAATGCTACTGTAAATAGAATAAAAGAAATCCTGCCTGGTTATGGTTTGTGGGAGGAAAATTTAGGTAATGACAGCTATAGGATTGTTGTGGGAGATTTTAATTCTAAATCATGGCTGGATGAAACATTTAATAAACTAAAGTCAGCTTTTCCTAGCTACGGTATGTGGATTCAGGAGCTTTAATAGATAAGCAGATTCTTTCAAATAAAGAATCTGCTTATTTTTATATATAGTTATATTGAATTTGATAGTAAGTAATAATTTCAATCTTCGATCAATTTAAATTATATACTCTCTTAATTTTTTTATTGTGAGCAGTTAGTGCATTCAGATAGGTTCTGTTCTAAGCGGCTTATAGCTTGTTGGCGGATATAATATAAAACCCGAGAGCTATACTTGCTTATATTATAACCACATACATCTAATAAATCTTTGAGTTGTTCTATATTCATTATACAGTTTAATTCTGACATTTCTTCTGCAATTAGTTCAATTTCACTTTCATATTTGGACAAACGTTTTGACTCAAAATTGTTATCTAATTTATTTTTTATGCGGTTTAAAGCACGATTAACTGTCATTGGATAGACATTTAATTTTTTTGCTATCTGTGAGTTATTGTTACCATCCATAATAAGATTGATCACTTGAGTTTCAAATTCGGATAAATCGGAGTTTTTAAGTAGATTTTCTACATAGATTTTATCCATTACTTTACTTTCATAACCTATTGAGTAATCCTCGGGTTCAAAGTTTTCAAGTGAATTTAAAGAGGTTAATTCTGAAGCGAATCGAAGAACATTTTCAATGCGCTCTACAGTAACATCAAGTAATATTGCTAATTCTTCAGCTTTTGGGAAATAACCTAGTTCATTTTCAACTTTCTCCATTTGTTTGAGTAGATCTACTGCACTTCGGCTTAATCGTACTAGTCTAGAATCATTATAGAGTAATTGATTAATTTCCCATATAATTGGCCGATAAATATAAGTTGTAAACTTAATTCCTTTATTAAAATCAAAATCTCTAATAGCTGTAATAACAGCTATATAAGCGTGTTGAAGTAACTCCTCTTCATCAACGTTGAATTTGCTTTTTAGGGATTCAATGCTTCCTTTGTAGTGAGCAATTATTGAGAAGAGAAATTCTTTATTTTCATATAAAAGTTCAGAGAGTAAATCAGAATCCTCTTGGCATGCTTTCAATAACACATTGTTATGCAAATCAGGTAAATTATCATTTCTAAGATCAATATATCTTTGGGAAGGCACTTTAATTCACCCCAACTCTATTAACAAAGAAAAAACTTTTGGTTAATTTTAGGATGTAAGATTGTGGTAACGAATCAAAGTATGAGTTTAACTTTAACTTATCCAAATTGAAATATAATAGCTTTATTAATTTGTCTTTTGTCATTTCTAAATCCTCCTGTTTGTTGAATCTGCATACTAACTGTCGTTATGAGAAGTTAATAGGTTGCGACGGAAAAAGTAGAAGGATTTAAAAAAGGGCAGGAGAAAATATAGGTTTATTGAGTGGATAAACGGAAGACACTTGTAAGTATCGAATTGAAGGTTAGCAAAAAACTATTTTCATTTTAGATTTTTAAAATCTTACAACTATTTTTAGGGATATTTCGATAGCTATTATGAAAAAGGAGGAGTAATAATTCTGTTTTATTCAAACAAAATTTCAGTTAAACAAAATTCAAAGCAAAGAAATTCTTTAAAGAGTAACAAAGCTGTTGAAAGTTTGCTTTTCTTAGGAGGTGAAGAAAGTGGCATTGACTCCACATGGTGATAGAATATACTGCGATAAAAAATTGGAGGATGTTATTTCTATTTTAGATGAAAACCTAGAAATTAAGATCGATGGAATTGTATACAATGTCATATTAAAGACAGGTGAATATAAAACTTATCATGAGCAATTTGAAAGTGAACTTCCTGAAATGATTACAACTATTTTTCGAGATAATAACATTCCTTTGTTTTGTAAATTAGGTGGGATATATGATTTTTCTAATAATCGTACTGTATTGGTGTTTGAGCACATGGATACAAAGAAACATCATGATATTAATTTAATTGGCGGCTCAGCATACAATTTGTTAATTGGAAAAGTATTAAATACGGAACCATTTGCAGATGGTACTTATTATAAATTTATGGAGATTCATAGCAATATTTTAGTGGTATATCCTGATATGTCTCAAATAATTTCTACAATATTAACAAGACAGTATGCAAGCTATACTCTTATTGGAACAGCTATTATTAGAAAGAGTATGTTTGACGAAATAAAAAGCTCTATTTATGTTGCAAGTGCATCGCGCTTAGAGGGAAGTATTTCAATTCGTAAATCAGGTACCTCTCATCTTAAAGGAATCATATCAATACCTATAGATGCTTCCCATGATATTGGCTCATTTTTAATTATTAGGAAATAAGTTCGCAACACTTTAGTTAAGTAAAACGACTATAAATATATAACTGTAAGGATAAATTCCATATCAAACTAATTAACTTATTGAAGCTTTAGAGTAAGATCAGGTGTAGATGAAAGATTATAATCTAGGAGGTATTTAAATATGAAAATAAATAAATTTAATGTTTCTGCGGTTTTTTATTTTAAAAGTGGTAATTCAAAGAAAGTTGATTGGCTGGAGGATAAGTTAATAAAAAAGTTAAAGAGTGAGACACAAGAAGTAACTGAAGGTCTTAGCTTAGAGGAAGCAGATGTTTTTTTTCAAAGTAAGTTTAAGGAATGGCAGGAAAATGGTACTACTATTATTCGAAAAAATGCTAAAGGTGAAAATTCTATCATATCCTTTGCAGAAGTTGAATATATGACCATGTTAGTTAGCTTAGCCAAAGATATCTCTCTAGCTACAACTGAGTTGAATGAAGATGTTTCTAAAGCAACAAGAAGTATTCAAGAACATCCTGCATTTAAAAAATAATAATGAACAGGGCAGCATCATTAAAAAATTACTTTATAGATTTGAAAATAAAGAGTTTTTCTTTTGGGAAGTTAAACAATATGACTATACAAAAAGCTAGAATTATTCTACAAAAAATTAAATAAAAAATTTTGTAAATCCTTATAATGAATGCGATACAAGAGGGAGGAGGATGAAATATGAGGGCAAAAGAAATTTTAACGAAGTTAGGCACTTTAGAGCAAAAGAGAGATGAGGTAAGTTCTGCTTTAATTGAGACTTCCTATAGAGAAGCAAAGTTAGTTTTGGAGGACTCTCTAAAGAAGTACCAGAAGAAAGTTGATGCTTTTCTTAATACAGAATTCGAGCCTTTATCATCAACAGCTTTTCTAATGGTTTCCCACAAGAATTTAAATCTCAACACGGGTGATCAAGTTCAGTTGAATGTAGAAGCTTTAACTAGTGATGGGGTTACAAGGAATGTTACTGCTGAACTTCGTCCGGCCATGTTATTTAAAGATATAGATAATTTATATAATAATAAAGGTTTAATTACAACGGTAGACATTAGTAATTATAAATACGAAGAACGAACAGTTGAAATAGTAAAGACTACCAATGGTTTTGGTGTGGGTGATGATAGAGAAACACAAGGATTACAAGTTATAGCAACGAATAAACGAAATGAATATCGAATTGTAAATTTAAATGGTGACTATTTAGGGATTACTTTCCAAACAGATGGTAAAGAAGAAGTTGGTGATAACTGGTTAATTTATGTATATTGGGCGAGTACAGGCACTACTTATTCTGTCAAAGATAAATATATAGCAAAGGTGAGCCCTGAAGGAATTGTAACAGGCCTTAGTGGAGGAACTACAGATATAGTCATTACAAATGGGGTGCATGAAGTATTTTTACCAATTACAGTCGTAGGAAATGAAGCCCCTGAACCACCAGCTATTACTTCTGTGAATAATATGGAAAGTGGAGTAGAAGTTAGATTTGATTATAGTACGTCACCTGATAGTGAGACTTATAACATTTTTGTAAATGGTGTATTAGTTTTAACAGGTGTTGAGCATTCACCTGCTAAATTAGATCATAACATTTTTAATGATAAAGTATCTGTAATTGAAATGACGGCAATTAATTTAGAGGGTAAAGAGTCTGAAAAATCTAATGCATTTCAATATAAACCATTAGATGAATTACCGACTACTTAAGATTTTTTAATGTGAATGTAAAAACATAGTACAGTATTTTTCATAAGGAAGTACGTATTATAGAAAGTTTAATATTTAAATTTGCTATAGAAAAAAATCGCAACTAAATTGATATATATTTCGACTACTATAATACCAGTATGAAATAGGAGAGGTAAACGATATGGAATTATCTAAGAAAATTAGTCGATTAGTACAGTTAATTCAAAGTGGCGAAAATTTGTCCATTAGTATCGACATTAATTCCGGACTTGCTAAAATTTGTGACATGGATTTTTCTATGGAAGAACAAAACAAAATTATTAATGGTCATATTGATAACACATGGCTGGTCCAATGGTTTAATTACTTGCGAAAGGCAATAAAAAAAGAATTAGAACAAGGTGAAAATAATGCCTTGAAACATGTAGATTTGCTTGAGGTACAACATTTGCAAGTAAGAGATAACATTGAGGGGAAAAGTCAATTGAATAAAAAGGCTAAGAATGCTTCTGAATCAGTTTCTAATAATGAGGCAGATATGAGTAGAAATCTTTATATTGCGGAGCTGGAAAAGAGCTATCGTAATATGGAGAATCGGCTTAAAAAAGCAGAAGATTATGTGAAATATTTAGTGAAACAACTAAATGTAAAAAATGTAACGGAGCAAAACTTACAGTATCCATTACATTTTTCTAATAGTAGCAACAAAATAGAAAATGCAATGAAAGTTAAGAATAAAGAGATTCAAAATGTTATTGATGCAATGAAAGATATTGAGGTACCTTATGGATCATTTATAAATCATCAAATTAACGAAGTGATTATAATTAAAATTCATAATGATTCAGGGATTAATTATATTGTATCAGGGGATTATGATTCAGCAATTTTAGTGTAGTTAATAAATGAGATTTAGAGGGTATGATTTTAAGGTTGGTGATAATTTAATATGCTATTAAATACATTTACAACGGATCAGTGGAAAAAGCATAGAGAAAACCTCGCTAGTAAGTTAAAGGAGATACATATCGAACATTCCATTAAGCGAATGGTAAGATATGATTCCACTTCACTTGGTTTACAAGATTACCATCTTTCTTTGGTATTTGATACTGAAAAAGAACGTCTCTATATTTGCAATAAAGCATCTAAAAGAATGATTGAAAGTACTTCTATAAGACGTTTGCAGGAAATAGAAATGGTGTTAGTAAATTGGTTAAAAGAAATGAAGGAAATTATTAAATAAATTTATATGAGGATTATGTTTAGGTTGAGGAGATATGGATAATAAAAAAGTTAAAATCTATAGATATTATAAGGGTGGAATTTATCTCGTTACTGGTAAGGGAAAACAAACAGGAACGGATGAAGAAATGGTAATTTATGAAGATGCTAAAGGAAATACTTGGATTGAACCTCAGAGTACTTTTATGGCGGATATTGAGGTATGCGGAGTAAAAGTTCCTCGCTTTGAGCATTTAGGTAATTTCTATAAAAGTAATTAAGGAGAGGGTTAATTTGTTAGGCAAGCGAAAATATATGGTTTCTGGTCATGATGCAGAAGGAAAATATGTAGAAAAAGAAGTTTGGGCTAGTTCTGCTCGTAATGCATTAAATATTTCTCAAGAGTGGAATGACGGTAATACATATACGGTAGCTCGTAAGGTTGGATGCGGCTGTGGTGGAAATTAAGTAGACATAAATGTATGCAAATATATAATTATTTTATATTAATATACGGTATAAAGAATTTATTGGCGTTCTTCCTTATAAATACTTTACAGGAGGTAGGAATAACATGTTTGAAATTAATACAGTTGAAGAATTTAAAGAAAAGATAGTAGAAGGGTTTGTTTTAGTTTATTTTTATACTACTTGGTGTGGCCCCTGTAAAATGATTACACAGGATATTAAGGAATTGTCAAAAGAAATTGACGATATTAAATTTATTCAAGTTAACGCTGATCAATTTTTAGATATCACTAAATTGTGTGAAGTTACTACGATTCCAACGCTTCTGTTTATGAAAGATGGTAAAAATATTGAAAAGAAAGTGGGATTTACTCCTAAGCAAGAAATTCAGGAGTTTATTGAGGCTAGTAAATTAGCAAGCCAAATGGAGGCTGAAGAGGAAGTATTAGAAAAAGATGCTTAAAGTGAGAAGAAACATGAAAAGGTAATACCACAAAGGTGTGTCATTTGACACACCTTTTCCTATAATGGGCTTACTATATTTAGTTAGGAGGTTACAATCGATATGCCTAAACTTAAAAGTATTATGAGATATGTTAAAGAAATAGATAAAATGATTAAAGATTTGCGTAAGGGTATGGCACATAGCCATCCATATTCAGTAGATGCTTTACGGCAATATGTAGATGAATTAGAAGCTATACGTGAAGTAATCATGGAATCAGGACTTGAATCTGGTGAAAACTTGGATACATTAATGTATAAAATCAGGGAATGTATAAGGGAGTGCGTGAGACCTTCTTATGCACGAAAACCACAAGTTTTACCTTATCCAAAACCGGATCCGTGGGTACCACCTGTTACAGTCACAGGGGTTAATATTATTTTCGTTGTGGATATTTCTGAATCCATGTTTGAAGGAGGGGGCCTTGAACCTGGAGGGCGTGTTAGAAACTTATTGGTTGCCACAGCAAATGAAATCGAACGTTATGCTAAAGCTGCTAAAATCCCATGTAAAGTATCATTAGTGGCCTACGCTGATCCAACAGACAGAGCAGGAGATAATAGACCGAACTTTTGGAGAATTCTACTGAATAAAAGTGTAGATGTACAAGGGTTAGCACAAGCATTTTCTGATATTGGTACGCTAACATTTAAGCGAGGATCGGATTTCCCTGAATCTGGTATGTCTGCAATTTATCATTCAATTGATCAAGTGATAGATAAAAGTGTAGTAAATGGTAAACCTGTAGAGAATTCTCTTATTCTTGTATCAGATGATAGACAAAAGTTAGAGGGCAGTAGCGAACCTTCACATCGCCTGTATAAAGAAGTTACATACGATCAGGTTGATGGGAAGCTAAATAGCCTTAAAGTATTTAATCGTTATGCATTAGTGCCTATGAAAACTATATATACAGTTCTTCCTGGAAGAAACGGACCTGGGAAAATAGGGCCAGGGAATTGGAATAGTCCTATCATTCCTTTCTTTAGACAGTGTAGAGAGTACTTCCATGTAAGTACTTTAAAAGATGTAAGCGATTGGATCACTTGGACATTAGATCCTACTAAGGCTCCGAAAAAAAAGTGAGGAGGAAGTGATAATGACAATTAGATTTGGAGATTTGTATGAGGAGATTTTAGCTATTGAAGATGCTATGCAGCGTATGAGAGATGATATAGCTAGTTCAGATTGTTCCTCTATTACAAAATGTCGTTTGGAAATAGAATTAGAGATGCTTGAACAAAAATTATATGAATTAGAACGTACAAATATAGATTTTGAATTATTAAACTTTGTTACAATTATAGAATCTATTGAAAGATGCTTTAATTGTATTGACATTCCAGGTGAATTATTTCATGATATAGCTCCTGCACCATATGATACAGCAAGCAATTGCGGAGGTAAAAAGAGACAATTATTACTTAAAGATATTGAATTAATTAAAGTGTTTGAGATGAGTACTAGAAAGCCCGATAAACGACCAAATGTATTTGAATTTGTTAAGAGCGCAATGCCGTATAAAATCCTTACAATTGCATCAGAGAAGTATATTGTATCGTATGACTCGTTACGTAATGGTATTGCGGTTAAAGGGTTCAATAGGCAAACAGGGGAGTCAGTAACGAACTTTGGAAATATTTCTAGAATTGATGTGAAATTAAATGATTCGGCGCGTCAGAAATATGGCGTAGAATGGGTAACTGCATGTAAGGTTTTATTAACAACACCTACACCAATGGTTAGTATTGCACCGTTATCGTTAGCTATTGATGGTAATCCGAGCACCATGCCTAGGGTTGAATATACAAATGAGGCAGAAGTTGAAATGGTATTTCAATTTTTTGTATAGATAATTAGGAACTATAAAGATAAAAAAACGTACAGAAGTGTACGTTTTTTTATTATCTCGTTTGATCAAAGTGGCAATTATAATGTTTAATTTATTTTCTATTAAATTCACCTAAAACGTTGAATTAAGGAAGTTGTTTATTTTCTGTTTAAATTGTTGATGAAATAATCTGTTCAGATCTACATCACTATTAGAAAACTCTTTAATTTCTTCGATTGAAAATGTACCACCCCAATATGGAGAGGTATGAATATCCGAACGGAATGTCACTCCTAAATGGGTAGAAGGAATGGCATTTAGCATGATGTTTGAAATTTCTTTTAAAACGTCTTGGGAAACATCTTGTGGTACATCAAAGATTAATTCATCATGTATCTGTAATACGATGTGTATATCATGCTCTTCAAGTATAGATTTGAAATTCTCCTGTAGCCATTCATCTCTATCTAAGCATTTTGTACCATCTGGCCGGGTGGGATAAAATAAATTTACCATGGCTTTTTTAACTTGTGTCGCAGACGTTCCTTGTATTTTAAAGTTACAACTTTGCCGTTTTATTTTCTCTAATCTCCAATCTGAATTTTTGTTCTTAAAGGTGGAAGAATTGGTAGCTTTTAATATTGTTTCTTTAAAACGTCTTTTTCTACCAAAAAAATCTTTTACATAACCATTGGTTAAAACTTCTCTATGTGTTTCAGCTTCCCATCTTAAAAAGTTGGGTAATTGTTTTTTAAATTGATTAATTAACGAGGTCGCTGCTACTTTTGTAATATTTAATTGATCAGATAAGCCGATTTCTGTTATACCATATAAGGTCACTTAAACCCCTTAGTTTCCTAAGGGAGTGGACTATACCTTAGCAACTATTTTAAGCTGCTTCTCACATTAAGCGAACTCGTTAGATTGGTTGTTTATTAACCGCGGAACGCTATAAGTCTCTGCACCTGCCATTCAAATGAACGCTTTGGCACAGGATTACCATATGCTTATACACTTAGGTTTCCCTGTTTTGAGTGAGATTTTAATTCGGCAATCCCTTTACCGAATACAATGCTTTTCATTTCTTTTCTAAGCAATTCAAAAGCATTTGCTAGAGTAGGAATGGTAGTACTATTTAGTTCCTTCATATTATATATCTTCAAGATATATAGACATTCTGGAGTATCTGACCATTTATTTATAAGCTGTTTTATATGATGCTGAGTCTCTTTTAGTGTCTCTCTTTTATAATTTCGAATATCCTCAAACAAGTGATAAGTAAATCCCTTAATTTGGCAAGTGATTTGACTATGTACATCTAAACCTTTCTTAAAGGCTTCAATTAGTACCGGTTCTTGTGTTACTATTGCGAGCCAACGTAATTCTTGTTGTATGTATACCGCCATTTTCATGGTATTTCAACACTCCTTAAAGGAGCCGGATTAGACTATACCTTCTGTTGCATTCCTGCAAATAATGGGCGAATTTTGTGACTACTAAGCCCATAGCCTACCGTATAAATGAGTTCGATTGATTTATCAATTCTGGTTGATAGACGACTCATTATTTTGTTAACTATGAATCGAGATGATAATTAACAAGCAGTCGTTGCACTTCTTGTCACTAGAAGCACAGGATTCGCTCCACCGTTACATGAGGGCGTTCCCTGTTTTGAGTAGGTTTAGATTAACGACTTCAGCCAACGTTTTGTAAACTGAAGTCAATACTGGTGAACAATCTACCTCTTTCTGCTCTAAAGGCCATACGTATAAAATCAGCTTTACTTGGTACTTGTTGTCATTGTAGTAATGCAAGGCTCTTTATCCTTGCTCTCTTTTTTCAAAGAGTATCGGACTATATCATCACCCTGTTGTAGAAGGGTGGATCGCTTTCGTGCTTATTTCGCCTGTTCTAGGTTAATTTAAGTAGTCTCTGCACCTTTCTAATATCCCTATTAGACTTGGCTCAGGATTGACATAGGTAATTACCCTTAGTTTCCCCTGAATTAACGATCTGCTTACACATAAAGTCACCTTTATGCAGCCCACAACTTTAGGTTTGGTGACGAGCAACTCATACGGCCTGTTTTAGTTCCTACAGAGTTATAGATAGGATGGATTTTATTATCAATAGTACCTTGTTGTTCTTTGGGTAGGGAGTCACAAAAAGAACTTATTAATTTCACTAAGCGACGATATTCTAGAATTAGAGGAATTACAGGATGCTTTGATAGATTATGTATCAGCGTTTTTCTATCTGTTTTTAGTTTGGAAATCACACTTTTGCAACCTTTGTCATATTCCATGATAGGTTTTAGAATAGCGTTATCAATATAAAGTTTTTGGGCCAAATGGGCTGGAGAATTTATATTAAACAAAGTGCTTGTTAATTTATTTACGCCATTATATTTATTTTGTTGCTTAGGTGGGTGTATACAATTATTTAATGTGATAGTGGAACCTAGGTAATTCAATATTTCTTTTTTTACGGATTGTAATTTCGTTTGGAGTATTTGTTTTACATCATTACTTAGAAATTCTTCACTAATTTTAATTCCTTTTCTTTCAGCGGTAGTAAGTACGGCTATTAAAGGCATCTCTATTTCCCTAAATAATTTATATATAGAAACAAGATTAAATTTAGGGTTTTCAAAAATTCTTTTCTGATACTCGAATACAGACTTTAGCATAAAAATATCATAGCAAGCGAAGTAGGTAGCTACATGATGTTGTAGCTGATCATAGAGTGTCTTTTCAATCATATATTTTTTTCTATCAATGGTATTTAAAATGGTTCCATTTGAAATAAGACGAGGTAATACATATTCTTTATACCATTCTTTTACACCTTTTGGATGGTTCTCATTTAATAGGCTTGCAGCTATCTCAGTATCCCAAAAGATATTATATGTAATGTCAAAATCACACCAATTATATAGAGCATGAATGTGTTGCTTACTGTTACTAAGTATTAATAAGGTATCTTTCTCTAATAGTGGTGAGAGTTTTTTCATCGTGTATTCTAGACTTAATGTAGAGATATGCTGTGATAATCCATGTTTAAAAGGCTTAATAGGTATATAAAAAAAACTGTTATCAATAAATCCAATCGTAATTGAGATGATTGAGTCTTTAAAAGGATTAAAACCAGTGGATTTCGTATCAATAAATGTATAAGCTTGCGAATGTAAGGTTTTATACACCTTATACTTGGTAATAAATTCTTCAAATTGTTCAGGTGTATGTATTAAATAGTAATTTGAAGGTAGTTTTACTGAATGATTAATTCCGTGAACATATTGATTTTGTTTTATCGTAATCTTTTTTTTCTCATTTTTTTTTATACGAGTTTTTTGTGTGCTTTCTTTTACTTCGCGCCTATTTAATAGTGTAAAAATGTCCTGATTGGATTCATTTGATTTAAAAAACAAAATTTACAACTCCTTACTTCAAAAAGGGACGAAATAATCGTCCCTTTCTATATTTAATAATAGAAATTAAAATTCCATACTGTTTTCTAAAATGGTAATTTATGATTAGTAGTTCTCAATTGTTCCTTTTCATCAAAACCTTCAGTAGCCAATGGAAGAGTAGGGGAACTACATTGAAACTGTGCTTGCTGTAAATTATATATTGTTGATGCTGCATTCATAAATTCTTGGATTTCATCAGGACTATGAGAAGTTATATATGTTGATATATCAAGCATTTCAATTTCATTAAAGTCTGGTTTCTTTAATATAGGTTCTTCATCCACTGAAGTATAATGGTATGGTTTAGCTGAATAAGTGGTATCATTAGCACCTGTTCCACTTCTAGAAATAGTGACAAAGTCTTTTGTAGGATCAATCATGTAAAAATTAAAATCTGTGTGTAATTTTTGAATGTGAGTTTTCGCTAAAGAGACTAGCTTAATCTTATTATCTAATGGATCATATACACGTAATTTAATCTTTAAATTCGGATATTTACTCGGATTAACGTGACAAAGGGGGCACACACCTGTCCCTGGACAACGTATATATTTGGGTTTTAAGGTGGGTTCATAATGCTCGCGAATACCAACCAGATTTTCATACCAATCGATAAATAAAAGTGTAAGTGGTTTTTTATCTTTAAACGTAAGAAAGGTATTTCCCACTTTTAAAATTGCATCTAATCCTTTTATTGTTGTCATACTTTATTTCCTCCTTAAATTGACAGGATATATAATGTTATTAAATTGTTATATATCGGTATAAAGGTTTATTTAAATTAATTTTGTTTATTCTATTTATATAAATAAACAGAAATTAATTTTTTAAATGCAGACTGTAAGTTATAAATCTAGCTAATATTTAATAGTAACAAATCAATAATTAAGCTTAATAATTTTCCAGTAAAGTTCATGTAATGAAGTGTTATATATAAAAGAAGGCTGAAATCTAATAAGAAACAGATAAAACGCCTTTGAAAATTATTGTCGATGTTGTATACTAGTTGTATATACTAGACTAATTAATAGTTATCGTAATAACTAATTAAAAAGTTGCGGAATTTATAATAAAAATAAAAGTTACTTTTGTTTACAAAATGTTCTTAATTATTTTACAATATTTTTAGGTGATTGTTGTTTGAGATAGTAGGGAACTAAGTATATTAACAACAATAAATGCTACGCAATTTCTTTAATGCTCTTGTTGAGTGCGATTTATTAATTTTAAGTTCGTTTGCGATTTCAGCTAAATTCATACAGACTCCTAAGCCGTCATATAGCATGTATTCGATAACATGTTGTTCAGTCGGAGTAAATTTATTTCTATGTATTTCATAATCTGCTTTAACAATTGAGAATTCATATCCTTGTTCGTAAGACTCTTGGCAAAATGTAGGGCAATTGTTTTCACTAGATTCGTCTTCAATAAATCCATCACAATAAAATACAGAAGTCGAATTTTGTTCTACCATTCTATTTGTATAACGATAGTAATCAACCACGGTTCTTTTAATAATTGTTTGACAGAATGAAGGTAGCTTTTCAGATGGAACTGTTGTTTGTTGAAGAGATTTCATTATGCGCAAGATACAATCTTGTTTCACATCCTCTTTGTCTTGATTTCTCACTTTAAATAATTCGAAATTAAAAATTTTAGCTATAGATTCAGAGTTTAGTATTTCCATTATTAAATCTTGAAAGTTTATAGTTGCTGTGTTCATTATATAAATCCCCTTTATTTGAATGAATTAAAATTTACTGCTTAGTAAACTAATTGAATTTGTATTTAATTTATCTAGTAATCCCATTTTAAGTAAGTCATTGGAGTCGATTTTTGAATCTTCAGTGAATTGGGGTGGATAGAGCGTATGATTGACCGTGAATCCTTCCTGTATTAATTGTTTTGTTGCTTTTTGTGTTGCATCTTTTCCAGCTTTGTCATTGTCAAAAAATAGATCAACAATCTCTATACCTGCTAGATGTAATTCGCGTATTTGGTTTTTAAATAATAATTTCCCATTAATTGCAACAGCAGGAATACCTACTTGATAGTTACTCATTACATCTATAGGAGATTCTACGATACGAACTCTTTTAATTCGATTGGCTGATGTACGTAATTGATTAATTAAATGAAGTCCAAATAAAATATCTTTTTTGTTTGGTAATCCTTCGTTGATAAATTTTGAACCCTTATAATTGCTTCCAATTTTTCGTTTTTGTAAAAAGCGAAGATCCCCTTTTCGAGTACGCTGCGGAAATACTATACATTTATTTCTGACATCTATTTTTATTTCGTAAGTATCTAAAGTCTTCATGTTTATTCCACGCTGATTAATTAAATAGGACATTGCTACATTGTAAATCCCTTGATTTTTAAATTTTTCCGCATCCAATTTTTTGAGTGTTTCTTCGGATAACGTATTTGCTTTTATACATTTTTTTCTTGTAGCTAAGAGTTTTGAAATGTCTAAAGGTTTACGATTGTTTTCAAAATAGTAATTCGATAATAGGGCTTTTAATCCGTTGCCTTGTTCTAAAACAAAAGCGGTTTCAATTACACAATCTATGGTTCCTAAGTATCCACAACAGAAACAGTGTGTGTGATAGGGAGGGGTTTTAGAAATACCAAATGATGGTCTTGTTTCTGTATGATTCGGACAGCAACACATTATATAATTGCCGTTATCATTTTTCTTTGAAAATGCTGCATGGTTACTTTGATATCTAAGGGAATACTGATACTTAAAACGCAAATCATCTATTAGATTTGGTATATCAAGTGATGTATTTTCGAGAATTTCTATATTTTTTGCTTTTTGCATGTATTTTCATCTCCATTATTAAGACTAGAAGAACTGTTTTTCATACTGATTGTTTATGGTACTAATCAGTCCGGTATCAAAGTTATATCGCACAATGAAACTTTGACCACTAGCATTGCCACGATTTTTTATAACCTGTACTTTAAAGGTAGTTTCATTTATTTTGATAATAGATATACCTTTGCTAGCATCTTGGAAAATTGCATAAGTTTCCCCGATATCTTCACCAGTCATCGTGCTATCATTTAGACTTTTTTTTATTCTTTTAGCGGACTCTCTGTTAGCTTGTGCTACTACATAACCTGGAATTCCTGTTCCTAAAATCATTTCACGTACTGCTGCTGATATATCAAATAATCTTTGTCTTAAATCCCCAAAATTATTATTGGAGCTATTTAAACGTACTTTGGATAATTGATCTAAAACAAAGCGAGTATGTCCTTCAGACTCAAGGATGCGTTGTATTTCAGTAACTGTATAGGGGCGACCACCATTTTTTTGAATATCATAGATGACCATATCTTTTTGCTTTTTCTTTAGTTGATCTAAAAAGAAGATATAACGGTCTTTTTGTTCAGCTGACATAGTACCACGTTGTATGCCTAAATTTGATACACCAGCCAGGACATGATCCCAATTTCGGGCAATTTCTTCGGCACGTTGTTCTAAAGCAAAGTATGCAGGGAAATCCCACTCGATATTACTATTCCAAGCGGACATTAACATAAATGAGGATATTAATGTTTTTCCCATGTTAGATGGTGCGAAAACAAGAAAATAATCAGTTTCTTGCCCATCACTTACTAATCCATTAGTCACTAAATCTAATGTTTTAAAGCCTGTAGTCGCTCCTAAAATTTCATTTTCATCTCTACCATGAATTGATAAGTATTTACTCTTACGTGTATCCGCCATTCCAGTATATGAGTATCCTTTGTTGTCAATATTCGCAAGTTTTAACATATTCGTGGCATTTAATTTAATATCTAAAATAGCTTCTACAGTTTTCTTTTCAGCGACAAGGTTTGCTGCTTTTTGAAGAAAGGGCTTGAATTTTCTATGTAACCAATCTTCTTTAAGAGCATCTACTACAAATTCTGTTTTTTCTAATTCGACCATTTCAAATTCTTCAAATATATTCATTACGGTTTCTATTGTTGGAAGTTGTTTTTGTGATTTTTTAAAATTTTTAATGTAATTAAAAATATCTTTATGTATAGGAAAGTGTTCTTCATCAAGACCATTTTTATCAACTGAAGACCAATCTTTGTTTTCTAATATATGGTTTAATAGTTGTAATTCTTCAATGGATGGCATAATATAGACTCCTTTTCATCTAATCTCGACATAATAATCGATGTGATAATGGAAATAGTTGCGATTTTTTTAATAACAAAACACGGAACTTATGTTCGTTTTTAGGGCGAAAAAATAAAACGTATGTTCTTTTGTGATTTGAAATAAAACGTATGTTCTATTTTTATCGAAAAATAAAAGAACTTATGTTCGTTTTTGGGGCGTAAAAGAATAGAAGATTAAATCAGATCCCTAATGGAATAAAGCATCTTACTATCCAAAACAGATATTGATGCTTTATTAAGTTCTGATTAACTTCTTTTGTTTTACGGGTATTTATATATAAGGATTTAATGCATTTCTACTCAATTCATAAGCTGAAAATTTAATCATGTAAATTAGTATACTATGGAAATATATTAATTGTAATACTATTTTTACATATTTATCATATTATTGTTAAATGGATTCTAGAAAGAACCCGTTACATGACGAGATCTTTATATAATTGGCTTCAGAATATAACTTTTTTCTTGTCTTCTATCACGACCTCCTAATTGATATACAACAGTATTAAATAGCATACGAGATGTAATAATATCCCCAAGACAATTCTCTTGTTCTAATAGTTGGAGTGTAAGATTAGAAGTGAAAAATGTTGATTTTTTGTTTTCTTTACGAAAATCAATCACATCATAAGTAAAATCCTTAATATAATTTGTAAATCTTCCATTTCCTATATCATCAAGTATTAGTAGGGGAACCGTCTTCATGAGTTTTACTTGTTGTAAAACTTTTTGTGTGAAATCTTCATCATTTAATTGATAAATTTGCCGTAGATCATTTGCCCATGAACCATACTTAATATAGAGTACAAGCGGAGACTCAAAATTAAATAAAGAAGGATTCATTACTGATTTAAATATATATTCCATTGCAAAGGCTATAGCAGTATATGATTTACCAGTTCCTTTTTGTGGATGTATAAAAGCGAGATTATTTCCATTCTTAACAATTTCCTCTATTGAATTAAAAGTATCTATAATGTAATCTTTGTACATTTTGTTATCCGTGTCTATTATAAAATTTCTTTTATTTGCATTTTGATATTCTAAAGGAATCTGAGAAAGCTTTATAGCTTGATTAAGTAAGATATAACCGCCACACTCAGGATTTATCGTATAATCCTGTGGCAGGGGAGTAGTACCATTTCTACGTTGGCACCAATCTCTAACGACACATTGTGCACAAGTAACATAAGGTTCATTCAATATTCACACCACCCATTATGCTTATAAATTATTTATATGATTTTGTACTTTCAAAACTGTTATATAATAGATTGATTTTTAAATATAAAATTACTAGTCAATAATTCAATATTTAATTCTTTTTTCTCTAAAACATGAAGGAATAAAGCATTTAAGTGATTTATTGTATTTTGCTGAATCTCCATATGATGTAATGAATATTTATTTTGATTAAGAAAAGACAATATTGAATTCTTGCATTTCATAATATCCTTCCAACCATATTTTTTTGCAAGTGTATCCATTATTTCCCATATCATTTCTGATACTTTTAGGAGTGGAATCTTATCACATTCTATTATGTAGTATCGATTACTTTTTCCGCGACCTGGGACCTCTTTTTTTATAAATCCTTTTTCAACTAATTCATTAATATAACGAATAATTGTATTTATTGAGCAGGAACAAGATATAGATAATCTATAAATACTTGGGAATGCAAATTCTCCTTTTTTATAAATGTAATTCAAAATGTTAGAATACACCAATTTTGCGTGAGTACTTAGGCCAATACAGTGAGCTACCATGCTAGGAGTGCTTATATGCCCTTTGTTGTATGAGCTATTGTATATAAATTCTCTTTCTTTTGAATTTGGCATCGTTTTATACAATTAAAACACCTCTTTCTATTATAAGTATCGTTTTATATGCTGAAAAAGTTGAGGGGGAATTTTAAGGAAATAAAAAATAATTCTACATTCAGATAAAAAATAATCCAATTTACCTATAATACTATTAAATAAAATCCAATAAACACGTAGTTTTTTAATAATGGAAAGCTTTAATTGTTTATATTCTTGCGTAGTTTGGGTTTGATTATAAAGAGCGATTATAAAGCGGGTATTACAACTTGAATAGTTTAGAGGTGATGATATGAAGAGTAATTGGAAATCTCATCCGATTTGTGAATTAGGAGATCAAATTGGAAAAGCTATTATGCTTACATGTAAAGAAAATGCATATATTGGTGGTTTAAAAGACATCACTGAAAAATCCATTATGATTGAAGTTGGTGAGGGGATGGTTATTGCTGTGGACCGTACTGTATTAAATGATGAATCAATAGAACTACATGTTGTGGGAGGATAAAAGATTGTCTGATTTTGTTATAAGTGAAAATACGCGTAATAGTATTAGTACTATTAATGCTCCTAGACCAAAATTAGATCCCCGAGATCCTAATATTGGGAAAATAGCATTGGTTAAAGAAGGGGCATATAAGGGTCTAAAAGGTATAATATATCCACCTACTAAGGAATTGAAATATGATGGAGAGTTTGTAAAAGGATTTACAGGGCATTATGAAGTAGAAAAACTCTATCATGTAATGTTCTTTTTTGAAGATGGTGCATTTTTTTGTGCAATGGAGACAGATTTAATGGATTTAGAGGTAGAAGGGGGTATATTCATTATTGATGACGGAGATGGAACTGTTGCAAAACCCTATGGATGTGGTGAAAGATTATATACGTCGGTTCCAGAAATTTATCATGAATTACCTTTAAATAAATCAGGTTATATCATTATCAATACCTACCAAAGCAGGCGGGTAGATTCTGTATTTAAAGTGTTTTGGATTAACGATCTTACTACACCAATAGGACAAACTCATACACGCGTGCATGGAGTAGTTTTTAATAGTCCACATGATATAATATTTTATTATGATCCCAGGTATAACCCAAATAAAATAGTCATTAAGAATGATTATATAGGAAATTGGTATCATAAAGTCAATTGTCTTACAGAACTTGATGGCTCAATATTTAAGCCGTATACCTGTGGGACTAATATTGTTCTTAATAGTCCCATAGATATGAAAAAGTGTTTTTTTCAACTAATTGAACGTACAGGGGAAGTTGAAGTTGTATATAAATACTTGGGAGATCCTAAAAGTGAGGCTTCATTAGAAGTGTTTTGGCAGAATGAAGTCATAGGGAAAGTAAACACTAAGGAAAAAAATTTTGAGGAGAAAAGCATTATCTTTAGTGTAGATGAAATCAAAATGTTTAATCCTCAGGTGAGAGTTACAGTACATGGACACTGGGAAGTGAAAGTAAAATGTCCGGTAAATAAGGGGATATCAAAGTTAAGAGAAAAGAATTTTTGAGTACTAGTGGTATGGGTTCGTTAAAAGTTGAACTGACCCCAGAAAGTTTGACAAGTCGTTTCATTAGGCAGCTTTTAGGGCATGAGTTCGATATTGTACCGGGCTCATGCCTTTTAATTTTGCCTTAATTCGTTTGTGATTATAATAATCGATATATTTTTCAAATTCTTATTTAAAATGTTCTATGCTTTCAAAATCTTTTAGATAAAGAAATTCAGATTTCATAATACCAAAGAAACTTTCAATAATCGCATTATCGTAACATCTTTGATACAAGTGAATAGGTTGGTCTTGAATCAATTGTATAAGCGATTATCTCTCAATTAAATAGATCTAGCATCGGTGATAAGTAGAGCTTCTCGCCGCATAATTTAAATTCTGTTATGTCTGTAACTCATTTTTCGTTTGGCTTTTTAGCCTTAAAGTTACGTTCTAAAATATTTGGCGTAATCTTACCTACTTTCCCTTTATAAGAGCGATATTTTTTCATACGAACTAGGCTCTTTAAACCTAACTTTTTCACAATTCGTTGAACTTTTTTAAATAAGCATTCTCCATACGCAAACGCTCCAATTCAGCTTGTAATGCTTCTACTGACTCTTCTGTTTGTGTTTGTTTCTTTCTTAATTGATTTTTGATTGTCCTTAGTCATAGACTGACGCCCCTTTTTCTTAGATTTAAGGGCGTCTACTCCTTTTTGACGTAGCTGAATACGCCATTTTCTAATAAGTCCAGATGAAGAAATATTAAAAATAACTGCCGTTTCGTTTGGAGACGTCCCATTTTCGAACATATAATTTGGTAAGCCTAGTTTATACTGTACAAAATACGTTGTATAGCCTTTTTCAAATGCTCGGATTCCATGATATTCAAATTGTTTTATACATATTCGAACCACGTCGTGATTCGCTCTCAATGATTTCGCAATATCTTTTATACTCTCACTTCCATCTTGATAATGTATTGCTGCATTCATTTTGTTTTCTGAAGTAAATTTAGTTATAAAAAAACTACACCTCCAATTGTTAGACTGTGTCTAACAATTGGAGGTGTAGTTCATAAGAAGTAACCTGTTTTTATTTATACATTAAAAAATCGGCGGAGTAACAGAAAATAAGACTATCGCATTTTTCTCAAAATGATTCACCCATTTATGTTTCAAATAAGCAGGTATCTTTACACTGTCGCCAGTTTCTAATACGTATTCTTCCTCGTTTAAATATAATGTGATTTTCCCATCTAAGACAAATGCTAATTCTTCTCCTTTATGTTCTAGCACATTTTCTGATGAAGCTGTATTAGGCGGGACGGTCATAATTGCTGTTGCTAAATTTCCAGTGAAATCAGGTGAAAGCATTTCATATGATAAATTATCGATAATCATTTTCTTTCGTTTATGGGAACGTACAATTAAATCGTCTGTATTTGTATCTTCAAGTAAAAAGCTAAATGTTGGCACATCAAGAGCTTTAGCAAGCACTTTTAATGTTTGAATAGAAGGGTTAGCGGACCCACGCTCAATTTGACTTAACATAGATGGTGTAATATCGGCCATCTTTGCTAGTTCTTTACTAGTTAAACCTTTTTCTTTTCTTTGTTTTTCAATTTTTTTACCAATATCTATATTTTCCATAATGAAAATCTCCTTAATGGTTATTAAATTATATTTAAATAAATTAAATTAAAATTAACTAAAGTTAACGATTTGTGTTAAACTATATTAAAATTAATTTAATTATAATTTATTATATGGTGAGCTACAAGGATATAAGGAGGAAACAAAATGAAAGAAATAGGGGCATTACAAGCAGAATACCCATTAGTGAATAAACTTATTGCAACAGAAGAAGTATTTTGGATAAATCCAAACATAGAAAAGTATGCAACAGCAATAAAAGATACACCATTGAATGAAGAGAATGTAAAAGATGCGGAAGAGAGATTAAAGCGTTTTGCACCATATATTGCGAAAGTTTTTCCTGAAACGAAAGGGACGAACGGCATAATCGAATCATCTTTAGTGAAAATACCTTCTATGAAAGAAGCTTTAGAGACAAATTACAAGCAACCTATTTTAGGAGAATTATTATTAAAATGTGATAGTCATCTTCCGATATCAGGATCAATTAAAGCTAGGGGCGGCATTTATGAAGTGTTGAAACATGCTGAACAACTAGCATTGCAGCATGGTATGTTAACAGAAGAAGATGATTATTCCATTTTAGATAGTGATACATGTAGAGAGTTTTTTGCCAAATATTCAATTGCGGTCGGTTCAACAGGAAATTTAGGGCTAAGCATTGGGATTATGAGTGCGAAACTAGGTTTTAACGTAACGGTTCATATGTCAGCAGATGCGAAACAATGGAAAAAAGATTTATTAAGAAGTAAAGGTGTAAACGTTATTGAGTATGAAGCTGATTATAGTAAAGCAGTAGAAGAGGGGCGTCAGCAAGCAGATGCCGATCCTAGCTGTTATTTTGTAGATGATGAAAATTCCCATGATTTATTTTTAGGATACGCAGTAGCAGCATCGCGATTACAAAAGCAATTAGAAGAGTTAGAGATTGTAGTAAATGAAGAGCATCCTTTATTCGTTTACCTTCCGTGCGGAGTAGGAGGCGGACCTGGCGGCGTCGCATTTGGTTTAAAGTTATTGTATAAAGACAACGTGCACTGCTTCTTTGCGGAGCCTACGCACTCTCCATGCATGTTACTCGGTTTAATTACAGGACTTCATGATAAAATTGCTGTTCAAGATATCGGGATTGATAATGTAACAGACGCGGACGGACTAGCGGTAGGAAGACCGTCTGGATTTGTCGGTAAAACGATGGAACCATTTTTGAGTGGGAATTACACAGTAAGCGATGAAGAGTTATATAGATTGTTAAAAGAACTAGCTGACACGGAGAATATTTATTTAGAGCCTTCTGCACTAGCAGGTATGATTGGGCCAGTGAAAGTATGTAAAGAAGATGAGTATTTACAAAAGCAACAGTTAACAGAGAAGTTGAAAAAAGGTACTCATATTGTGTGGGGAACGGGTGGAAGTATGGTTCCTAAAGATGTAATGAATGAATACTATAGGAAAGGTTTGGAATTAACGATATAAGAAAAATGAGGCTAGTTGTAGCCTCATTTTTTCATGTACATAAAAATCTTTGTTATTTTCACAATAGTTCTTTATAGTATATATAAAGGATAACTAATATTGAATAAATACAACAAAAAAGCTTTATTTTACATAATAAGAGGATGTGTATACGATGTCATTACAGACTAAATATATAGCGGGTATTTCGCTTGGGGTTATGGGTGTCGGCTTTGCGGCTTCTATCCCTTTTCAAGGAACGGTAGCAGGAGAGATTATACAAGGGGGATTTGAAGCTGGATTGGTTGGCGGGCTTGCAGATTGGTTCGCGGTTACTGCTTTATTCCGTCATCCGATGGGAATACCAATTCCGCATACAGCTTTGTTACCTAAAAACCGTAAACGGGTAACGAAAGGGCTCATCAATACGTTAGAAAATGAATGGCTGACGAAAGAAAGTATTACGAATAAAGTAAAAGAGATGCAGTTAGCACAAATGGTACTGCAAATTGCTGAGAGAGAAATGCAGTCTGATGCTGTGAAAAAAGGCATTGTAACGATTGCTGAGAAAGCGATTGTTTCAATCGATACGGAAAAATTAGCGGTTATTATTGAAAAAGAATTAAAGACGTATTTACATACAATTAATACAAGTAACATTTTACAAGTGCTTGTTGATCAATTAGTAGTGCAAGAATATGATGAAAAGACACTTGATTACATACTAGTAAAAGTGAAAGAATGGACAGCGCAAGATGAAGCTCGATACCAGCTCGGAAGCTTAGGTATGAAGGCGATGGAAAATATAAAAGTAGATGGATTTTTACAGTTTACATTGAAATCGTTTATGAATATTGTAGATGAAGATAAAATTGGCGGCATTTTGCAGAAATTTATTATTAGCAATATTAACAGCTTACAAGATGCAGATAATAGTACGAGACAACTTATTTTATCGAAAATTCGTCAAGAAATTATAAATGTAAAAGAAAATGAAGCGTTACTACAAGAATTAGAAAATTGGAAAGAAAAATGGATTGCCAATTGGGATGCTACTGACAAAATAAAAGAGATGCTGGAGCAAGTACAACAAAGAGCAGTTGCTTTTGTAAATAATGAAGAATTTGCTGATAAATATGTTATTCCATTTTTACAAAAACAAATGAATAAAATAAAAGAAGATGAACAGACAGTTCAAAAAATAGAAGATTGGTTACAAAAACAAGTTGTAAGTCTTGTTGAGAAGAACCATTCGAAAATTGGTAAGCTTGTACAAGAAAACCTTGATAAGTTAGATGATAAGACGTTAATCGAAATGATTGAAAATAACGTCGGTAAAGATTTACAGTGGATCCGAGTGAACGGGGCGGTTTGCGGATTTATGATTGGATTAGTGTTAGAAGGAATTAAAGCGATTATATGAGAAAAACCTTCCGCAATTGCGGAAGGTTTTTTATTTTTCGAGAACACTCATATTCAAATTATAAGCTTTCTCAATATTTAACTTGTACGTCCCATTTCCAGTTTTAATCGAATTTTTATACCAATGTTCTTGGTTGTTTAATTCTGGATGTTCTTCTGAAGAAGTATTTTCGTTTTTCGTTAAATCTTCTACTTGTTCCCAAGGTGTACTTCCATGGGTTTCTTTTTGATTCGTTACTGCTGTTAAAGATACATCACTTTCTTTTGCAAGATGGACAGACACTCTTGAGCTTTCCTGTACAAACCAATTATTTTGTAATTGACCTGGATAAAGAGATAGTTCGTTATTTGAAGCACGGATTTCCACATTTTTATTTTGCGGAAGAACAAGCGTTGGTTTCACCTGTGGTGCTGAATTAAATAATGTATGCTGAACAGGTAAAGATTTTAAAGTGATATACATCGTTTCTCCAGCCGTTTGAACTGAAAGGAAATCATCTCGTTTTAAATTGAGTTTTTCATTTGCTTTCGTTGTCATTTCATAAGTTCCCAAAAGATGAATTTGATTTGTATTATTTCCCTCTATCGTTAGAGGCTGATGTCCTGCATCTACTACGATTTTTTTGATAGATTCAGGTATATCAAATTGTCCGTCTGGAATATTACTCGTTTGCCTCGTTGTGTTAATAGAGTGACGAACTTCTTCTAGTAATCCAGTTGATAATAAACAGTAAAAAGCAATTCCGACGCTTCCTAAAACACCGATAAAGAAAATACTAAAAATATCATATTTAATAAATGATTGTTCCTTCTTAGAAAATAGAAGGTATAGTAAAACTTCAGCTCCAAGTATGATAAGTAAAACTGGCCACCATGCAGTTAGTGTATCTAATACTTGAATTCCTTTTATGACTGAAAATAGTAAAAAGCATCCTAACGATATAATAGAAAGCCCCATTGAGAATGTTCCAACACGCCAAGTCCTCATTCGCTTGTCCCACCTTTGTTTTCTTTATTTCCAAGTAACAATTTAAAGCCGCCACCAATTAAAAGGAGCGCAACGATAGATGTTTGGAAATAGCGATAATATAGTTCACTAAGATGAATATTAAATATAGTTACAAAATAATCATTCAAAATAGGAAGGACTGTTTGATTTAATAAATAATAACCACCGAGTGTAATTAATCCGATACCGATCCATCTTTGATGATTTATAAAATAATCGATAATGGGTTCGTCTTGTACTCGTTCTTTTCCGTATTTTGCTGTTTGCTGTAACGCATCAAAAAAGCTATAGAACCAAATGATTGGTACTAAAAATAAAAACGCAGAAAGTCTTAATAAGTCGAGTAAATAAATAGATAGTAAAAAGGCTGCCATAAGCTGAAGACCACGGCGTTGTAAACCTAAATACATATGACCTGCTCCAGGGAACATCGCTAAAATAGAAGCAAATGTTTTACTTTTCTTTCCTTGCTCTCGATGTTCTTCAAACTCTTCGAAAATAGTACGATCATCTAGTTGCTCGCCACGTTCTTTTTTCTGGAGTTGCTGAACAACATCGAAGAAATTGTAAATCCATAAAACAGGTAATGTAATAAGGAAGATAAGAAAACTTTCTTGCGATGTTAAAAGTGCAACGAAAATAATCATACTTCCGATTCCTGTGCAAGCTACTAAAAACGTAAGACCACGTTGCATAAGTCCTAATTGGAAATGGCCAAGTCCAGGGATGATAGATAGGAGAATGATATAAAATCGTTCGCTCTCTTTAGAGGAATTTATCAATTCTCCAGCTTCTTGTTTTTTCGTTTGTTTTATAATGGTGATAACTAAATCTAGTAAGTTAATTACCCATAGAACAGCTAGTAAAAATAGAGAAAGAAAAGCAATATCACGTTCTCTTACTACTATGGTACAGAATACTGCAAAGGAGAATAGAAATAAAGATCCTCCGCTATATAAAATAAACCGTCCTAGCTTTTTTAAGTATAAATGTCCAAGCCCAGGAATTAGCCCTAATACAAGTGCTAAAAAGGGGTTTTTATTCATGCTTTAAACCTCCGTCCTTTTTTGATGTATCTACCGATTTGTTTACAATTTGTTGTGAGATAGAAGACTCGTTATGTTTTGAAGATTTCTCGAAATTTGATGTCGCTGTAAAAATATATTGGAATAAACCACTTACCATAAAAATAATTGTAGCCGCAGTCGCAATTATGTAGTGAATAATTGTGCGTTTTAGTGAGTTTGTTTTTATATTTTCATTAGGTTGTAGCGTTTCAAAATTAATTTGCGTCATAACTTCGTTCGTAAATGAATCATCATTTATCATTGGAAGGTTTTCATGTTGTTCATCAATACTTTCCATATAAAGTGTTAAACAATGATCACATTCGTAAAGATGTTCTTCCATAGATTCACGTTCATTGCTTTCTATAAAATCTAATGTATAATTGCGCCAATCTTCTTTTGAATAATGCATCATAGAAACTCTTCCTCCTTCCAATGTTTTTTAATCCATTTTCGTGCCCGATACAGTTTCATTTCAACTGTTTTCACTTCGATGTTTTCCTGTAAAGCAATTTCTTGATAGCTTTTTTCTTCTAAGTAATGTGCGAGAACGACGTCACGGTAATTTTCCGGAAGTTCTCTCAGTTTTTGAGCGATGAGTAATTTTTGCTCTTTCGTCAATAATAAATCCTCAATATTATGAGAGGATTTTATATTTCCCTCAGTTTCTTTACATAAGGAGAGTTCTTCGTTTTCTCTAGCTTTCTTCCTCTTATAATCAATAGCGTGATTGGTGGCAATACGCGCCATCCACGTTTTTAATCCGCGAAATTGATAATTAGGGAGAGAGGCGTGAATTTTTACGAATACTTCTTGTGTAACATCTTTCGCATCTTCTTCATGTCTTAAAATAGAAAAGATAACTTGGAAAATATAATGACGATATGTTTGCACAAGGATACGAAAAGCATGTTCGCTTCCTTGTTGTGCTTTTTCAATTAATTGTTTTTCCTCAATGGGTCTCTCCCTCCTTTTTGACGCATTCTATTATATAGACGTAAAGAATGATAAGTCACCCTACACATTTTATAAAAAAAGAATAATATATTTTTTGTAGGAGAGCTAGATGAAAAAAGGTGTGAAAAAATGGTAAAGAGAAGTATATAATGAGCAAGTGGGAAATGTTACACGTAGAAAGGATGTGAATGTTAGTAGGAGGAAGGTCCATACTAACAAACATGAAAATTACAATATTGATAGCAGATGATAACTCTTTTATTAGAGAGGGCATGAAAATTATTTTAAATACATACGAAGAGTTTGAAGTAGTAGATACAGTAAATGATGGGAAGGAAGCAGTGGAGTATTGCAAAAAGAACGACGTTGATATCGCTCTATTAGATGTTCGCATGCCAAATATGAACGGGGTAGAGGCGACGAAATTCATTTGTGAAGAGACGAAAACAAAACCGCTTATTTTAACGACGTTTGATGATGATGAATATATTTTGGATGCAGTAAAAAACGGAGCTAAAGGTTATTTATTAAAAAATAACGATCCGGAGCGGATTCGTGATGCGATAAAAGGAGTATATAACGGTCAAACTGTTATGCAAGATGTTGTCCTCGATAAAATTAAGTCTAATTTAATGGAAAGTAAAGAGGAAGAATGTAAAATTGATAAGAGTCTTTTCACAGAAAGGGAGCTTAGTATTATCGCATTAATTGCAAAAGGTTTCTCAAATAAAGAAATTTCGAAACAGCTTTTTATATCTGAGGGAACAATTGCAAATTATATTACGTCAGTTTTAGGGAAAACTGGACTTGAACATCGCACACAAATTGCGATTTATTACTTAACAGGGAAAGTAGATTAATGATATGGAATTTTGGTTAACTGTAAGTAAATTAATTGTCTTTTTATATATTGTGTTTAGTTATATTTACGCAAATGTAGCAAATTTACCGTGGGTTATATTTACTTTACTTATTTACCTCTCTGTAAACGTAATGATTTCTATATTTAAAAAAGATACGTATAAAAAAATATTAATCTGTATGTCCATTGGCGTAGTTATGTTATTTACATGGAGGGTTCATCCATTTTTTATTTTGTTTTTACCTTTGAATTTATACGAAATTACATTCTATTACATAGAAAAGAATTGGCCACGCTTTGTCATTATGATGCTCCCAATTACAATTGCAGATGAAAGTATTCGAATGACTTATGGATTAATTGTCGCATTTTCTTTTCTCGTTTTAACTATTGCAGATCGATATATATCGCGTGTAGTAAAGCTTGAATCGCAAAATGATAAGATGCGAAAAGATATGCAACGACTTACGAAAAGCTTACATGAAAATAAAGAGTACATAAGACAATCAGAATACACGTTTAAGTTAGAAGAAAGAAATCGGTTATCACAAGAAATTCATGATAAAATTGGCCACTCGATGACGGGTGCATTAATTCAAATGGAAGCAGCAAAGAGATTAATGGGGATAGATAAAGAAAAATCAGCGGAGTTATTACAAAATGCAATTCACATTTCAAAAGATGGAATTGAAAGTATTCGCATTACATTAAAAAATATGAAGCCACCAACTGAGCAAATTGGCATTCACCGTATGAAATTATTCATAGAGGAATTTGCCGGTAAGAATGATGTGAATATTCCTTTTGTATACAAAGGGAACTTAGATATGATTTCTCCCATTCAGTGGAAAATTATCGGTGAGAATGTTACAGAAGCACTAACAAATGCAATGAAATATGCTGATGCGACAGTCATTTCTATAGATATTCATGTACTTAACAAGATGGTAAAGGTACAAGTGAAGGATAACGGAAAAGGGGTAGCTCTTATTAAAAAAGGTCTCGGTATTATGGGGATGGAGGAGCGAACGGCGTCTGTAAACGGAAAAATTATTGTAGATGGGAAAAGTGGTTTTTCAGTAACGATGTTGTTGCCAATATAAAGAGAATGGTACGAGGATGAACCATCTCATATGAAAAAAGTGAATATTCTCATGTGAAAAGAATGAACTTCTGCACTGAGCAGGTTCATTCTTTTTGTTTATACTAAAAGCAGAGAAACCAAAATAGGGGTGAAAATGATGAATACATTAGAAATTAAAAATTTAACGAAAAAATTTGGTGATTTCATCGCAGTTGATAATATGTCTTTATCTATTAAAGAAGGAGAAATATTTGGCTTTTTAGGATCAAATGGTGCTGGTAAGAGTACAACGATAAATATGATTGCTGGTTTGTTAAGAAGTAATGAAGGTGAAATTAGCATACTAGGAAAAAATATAAAGAAACATAATCGATTTGCAAAGATGAATATCGGTATTGTTCCACAAGATATTGCGATTTATGAAGAGTTAACTGCCTATGAAAATGTGAAATTCTTTGCTGGATTGTACGGATTACGAGGAGCTGAATTAAAAGCTAGGGTAGAGGAAGCTCTTCAATTTGTAGGACTTAGTGATAAACAGAAAAGCTATCCGAAGAACTTTTCTGGTGGGATGAAAAGAAGATTAAATATTGCTTGTGCAATTGCACATAGACCGAAGTTAATTATTATGGATGAACCGACAGTTGGAATTGATCCGCAGTCAAGGAACTATATTCTTCAGTCTGTCCGGAAGTTAAATGAAATGGGAAGCACTATTATTTACACGAGCCACTACATGGAAGAAGTAGAAGAGATTTGTACGAAAATCGCAATTGTCGACCACGGTAAAGTGATTGCAGAAGGTACGAAAGAACAGTTAAAAGCGATTATTACAGATACGAAAGATATTTGGATTGAAGTGAAGTCAGTAGAAAATTTAGATGTAGAAAAGTTAAAAGAGATAAACGGTGTGAAAGCTGTTCAGATTGAAGAGAACGTAATCAAGGTAAACTCGGATGCAGGATTAAATAATTTAAATCAAATTATTCAGCATTTCATTAATCATGACATTGAAATTCGTTCGTTAGAGGAGCAGGCTCCAAACTTAGAAACAGTATTTCTTACGTTAACCGGAAGAAACTTACGAGATAAATAAAAGGTAAATGAAGAAAAGGTAAAGGGAGGTTCATCAATTGAACATCTTCAATATTGCAATTATGCATATTAAAAGAGATTTCAGAGACGTAAGAACTTTAGTTTTTATGTTAGCATTTCCGATTGTGCTTATGCTTGTGTTAGGAACAGCGTTAACCAACGCATTTAATAGTGATAGTCATTCGATTAAAGATATACAAGTGCTATATAAAGATGAAGCGAGTAGCACGTTTTCTCAATCATTTGAAGCATTTACGAAAGAAGTGGATAAATCAGGTATTCATTTTAAAAAAGCTTCCGAAGGTATAGATGGGAAAGAAGAAGTGAAGAAAAATAAATATGCTGCTTATGTAGAGTTAAATAAAGATGGTGCAAAATTTTACGGAAGTGACAAAAGTAGTATTGAGGGGAGTATTGTGGAAGGAATGCTTACAACATTTGTTGATAAGTACAATGTAGCGGTCGAAGTTGCAAAAGTAGATCCTACTAAGGTGAGCACAGTTATTTCAAACGGAAATCATAATGATTATATAAAAGAAACATCCTTACAAGCTGCGAAAAAACCAGGTTCTATGGATTACTATGCGGTTGTAATGACAACGATGATTGCACTATATGCTGCGATGGGAGCGAGTTCTTTAATTCGAGGAGAACGAATACGTAAAACAGGAGATCGTCTCATTGCTGCACCTATAAGTAAAGCTGAAATATTCATTGGAAAAGTACTTGGTAGCCTAGTAGCAAATGCCCTGTGCATATTACTCGTCATGTTATTTAGTAAATTTGTTTTTCAAGCGAATTGGGGCGACCATCTTGGAATCATATTTCTTATTTTATTAACACAAGTCTTTCTAGCAATTAGCTTCGGTTTAGGAATCGGATATATTACGAAAACAGCTGAAGCGTCTAGGGCAATTATTATGGTTGTTGTGCAATTAGCTTCTATTTTTGGAGGTGCATATTTCGTAATAGAAGAAAATTTCGTTACGAATTTATCACCATTAACTTGGGCAAATACAGCTGTTATGAAAATTATTTATGCAAATGATGTAGGGGCAGCATTATCAGTCATTTCTTTAAACCTTGGAATTTCAGCACTCTTTTTATTAATTGCAATTATTGCATTACGTAGACGGGAGGGGCTATAGTATGAAGGATATTTTATGGCTCATACAAAAAACGTTATCTGTGCTTTTGAAAAATAAAAAAAGTTTACTCATTATAATTAGCTTGCCGATAATAGGGACGCTCATTTCCTTCTCGATATATGGAAATGCAGGGCAAGGAACGTTAAATATCGGGATTGTAAATAAAGAAAATGAGCCGATAACAAATGATACGATAAAGTTTTTAGAAGGATTAAATCATGTGAATGTGAGTAAGGTTAAGGAGTCTGAAGTAGAAGATAAACTCACTTCCAAAAAACTTGATGGAGTTATTACATTGGATTCTGGTTTTTCAAAAAGTGTTCGAGAAGGGAAACCAGAGCATATTGAAATTTCATCGATTAAAGGTGATCAAGTAACAGGATTTATAAAATCATATTTATATAATTATATTGATAATATAGCAGCTATTAGTAAAGTAGCAGGAACAGATCAAAGTACATTCGACAATATGTACGCAGGGTATCAAAAAGGTTCATTTAAAATGAAAACTGAGACGCTAGAAGATACTTCGAAAAATAAAGATATGACAAATCAAACGATGGGTTACCTTATTATGTTTATGCTGTTTTCAGCAGCTAACTTATCAGGCCATATTTTAAAAGAAAAAGAGAATAGAACGTACTTTAGACTATTATCAACGCCGATAGATGGGAAGAAGTTCATATTATCTAATGTCGGGGTAAATATGATAATACTAACAGTACAAATTTTGATTACAATCCTATTCCTAACGAATGTTTTTCATACGAATATCAATATGCCTTTTATAGTGATGATGGGCGTACTAATGCTATTTGCATTAATCGCAATTGGAATATCATTAGTTCTTGTAGCTTTTTCGAAAAACTCAGCATCGGCAAATGCGATGCAAAACATGGTCATTGTACCAACATGCTTACTTGCGGGATGTTATTTCCCATATGATATTATGCCAAGTGCAGTACAAAAAGTAGCTAATTTTCTTCCACAGCGCTGGTTGTTAGATACAGTATCGAAACTACAGCAAGGAATTCCATTCTCTGAGTTGTATTTAAACATTTTAATTTTATTCGCTTTCGCGATTGCATTCTTCTTAATTGCGATTTATAAGTTTGGAAGAAATAATGATGCGAGGAATTTTGTTTAATGTGAAAAGGATGTGACGTTAAGTCACATCCTTTTTTGTATGAAGCATGAAATCTAAACTTGAATGACAAAATAGAAAGGTGGAAAGAAAATGATCGGAAGGAAATCAAAATGATTAAAAAAATATTGCGAGTTACTTCTATTGCTATTGCTATTTTCGTTTTTATTTTAATATGGATGCATATCGATGTTACCTTAGGTAGGAAAATGGAAGCTGGGAAAAACATGCCGACAGAGTATACGCCTCATTATAGTGATTTTCAATTATATGTAGAAGGGAAATCATTATATGAACAGCTATTTGAAGATATTAAAAAAGCGAAAAGCTCCATCTACACTTATTTCTTCATTTTGTCGGATGATAAAAGTAGTCATACTTTTTTAAACTTATTAAAAGAGAAGGCAAAAGAAGGAGTAAACGTCTATTTATCAGTTGATCGCATGAATGATTTATCATTTGAAAGAAAGATGATAAATGAATTGAGGGAAAGTGGTGTGCATTTTACATATAGTAGAAAACCTGCATTGCCATTCGGATTTTATTCACTTCACCATCGTAATCATCGCCGTATTACGACGATTGATGGGGAGATTGGCTATACAGGCGGATTTAATATAGGAGATGAGTACTTAGGGAAAGATAAGCGATTTGGATATTGGCGTGATTATCATGTACGGCTTAAAGGAGAAGGAGCAAAAGATTTAGAAGAGCAGTTTGCTTTAGATTGGAAACGAGATACGAAAGAAGAGATAAAGAGGAGTACGAATAAAGCTAGTAAAGGGAATACATTACATACTATGACTAGTTACAATGGGCATTACGTTGCTGAAAAATATATAGAGCTCATAAAACAAGCTCAACACTCCATTGTAATTGCAACGCCGTATTTTATAGCAAAAAATAAAGAATCTATGAATGCTTTAATCGCAGCACAAAAGCGTGGTGTTACAGTAAAAATACTTTGGTCATATAAACCAGATCTACCTCTTATAAAAGAAGCGGCGTATCCATACATACGTCAAGCTGTTAATAATGGGATTACTGTATATGGGTATAAAAAAGGAATGTTCCATGGTAAATTAATGCTTATTGATAATGAATTAACCGTTATTGGTACAACAAACTTTACTTCGCGTAGCTTCAACATAAATGATGAAATGAATTTTTATATTTATGGTGGTCCTATTGTAGGACAAGTTAATAAGGCATTAACAGAGGATTTTCATGATTCGAAAGAAATGACGAAAGAGTTTTTTGAAAAGTTATCTTTTTGGGAGCGTTGTAAGGAGAAAGTAGCGGGATTGGTTGAGTTCTATTTGTGATGATGGATTAGGAAAGGGTGCCTACAAAAGGCACCCTTTTTGGTGGGAAATCATTATTTTTCATGCACCAGCATCGTAACATCATCATTGATCAACGTCCCCACATGTTCGCCTAAACATATTTTCTTCATGACCCCAGGCTCATCAAAGTTAAAGACATGCGTTGGTAAATTGTAGTCCCTGGCAAGCAGTAATGCCGCTTGGTCCATGACTTGTATATTTTGTCTAACGACATCATTATAGTTTAGTTTGCTGTACATTTTTGCTGATTTATTATGCTTTGGATCACTTGTAAAGACGCCATCTACCCCTTGTTTTGCGACTAATATGGCATCACTATTCATCTCGATGGCTCTTTGTACACTTGGATAATCTGTTGTCACGAACGGTTGGCCGTTTCCGCCTCCAAAGATAACGATATAGCCGTTATCTAAATGGTGGACTGCACGCAAGCGAATGTATGGTTCAGCTACTGCATTAAATGGAATGGAAGTCATAACGCGTACTTCTCTATTTGTTTTACTTGTTAAAACACCGCGAAGCATTAAGCTGTTAATAATTGTACCTAACGTACCGATATTATCAGCTTCCACGCGATCGATTCCCCATTCTTCAGCTAGATGCCCCCTAAAAATGTTACCGCCACCGATGACGATGGATACTTCGATACCTAAATCAACAATGGATAAAATTTCGTTTGCGATATGTTCTAATCGTTTGGAGTTAAAGCTATTTCCAGTTTGATCGGCAAGTGCACCGCCGCTTAATTTAATTAAGACACGTTTATATGGTCTCATAACAATTCCCCCTATATAGATCGCAATAAAAAAGGAACAAAGGCGAATGCCTTTGTTCCTTTTTAAGAAAATGAAAAAGAAAAGAAGAAGATAGGACGAATTGCTTTGTATAGTTTTTCATAACATCCACTCCTTTTCATTTTGATTTGTTTTAAGTATATATCTTTTTGATTATACGAAACAATCTGATTACTTATCAAGTTTATTTTATCGTTTTTTAACAAAATGGTGTCAATGAAAAAAAGAAGAAAAATATTTGAATTTTTTGTGACGAACTTGTAGGTTTTTGTATGATTTTGTAGGTTCGCTTATAAGATGTGTGAGTAGCTTTTATAAATTCAAATTGAAAGCGTTCGCATGAAGGGGATGAACATAAATGAAAAAATTCGGATTGGCAACACAAATTTTTGTCGCGCTTGTTTTAGGGATTGTAGTAGGGGCAGTCTTTTATGGCAATAAAACGGCGATTTCTTATATCACACCAATTGGGGATATATTTATTCACTTAATTAAGATGATTGTAGTACCAATTGTTATTTCAGCCTTAATTGTTGCGGTAGCTGGTGTAGGAGATATGAAAAAGCTTGGGAAACTGGGCGGTAAGACAATTCTTTATTTCGAAATTATTACGACGATTGCTATTTTAATGGGATTACTTGCAGCGAATATATTCCAACCAGGTACTGGTGTTGATATGAGTAATTTACAGCAAAGTGATATTTCTTCTTATAAACAAACAGCAGATGCAACGGAGAAGAAAGGTTTTGCTGAGACAATTGTTCACATTGTACCAAAAAACGTATTTGAATCGATTGCACAAGGTGACCTATTACCGATTATATTCTTCTCAGTATTATTCGGCTTAGGAGTTGCGGCAATTGGGGAAAAAGGAAAGCCTGTTTTTAACTTCTTTGAAGGCGTACTCGAAGCAATGTTTTGGGTTACAAATCAAGTTATGAAATTTGCACCATTTGGTGTATTCGCATTAATTGCCGTTACAGTTGCAAAATTTGGTGTAGCAACATTACTTCCGCTAGGAAAACTAGTGCTAGCTGTATACGTAACTGTTATACTATTCGTTGTGATTGTATTAGGTATTAATGCACGAATGGTTGGAGTAAACATTTTTACATTAATAAAAATTTTAAAAGAAGAACTGATTCTTTCGTTTACGACAGCAAGTTCAGAAGCTGTTTTACCTAATATAATGAGAAAAATGGAAGAGTTCGGTTGTCCAAAGGCAGTTGCCTCTTTCGTAATTCCGACAGGTTATACATTTAACTTGACTGGATCGGCTATTTATCAAGCGTTAGCGGCATTGTTTGTTGCACAAATGTACGGTGTGCACATGTCACTAACGGAGCAAATAACGTTATTATTCGTTCTCATGTTAACATCCAAAGGTATGGCGGGAGTTCCAGGTGCATCGTTCGTTGTTGTATTAGCAACGTTAGGTTCAATGGGGCTACCACTAGAAGGTATCGCGTTAATTGCGGGAATTGACCGCATTTTAGATATGATTCGCTCATCTGTCAATGTATTAGGAAATGCATTAGCGGCCATTGTTATGTCGAAGTGGGAAGGCGAATTCGATAATGAGAAAGCAAAACAATATGTAGAAACAGTCAAAGAAACAAAAGCAGCATAAGAAATCGTTAAGGAGTGAATAATCATGGCAACATTAACTGAAGTTAAAAATGGTGTTCGAATTGAAAAAGATTTTTTAGGTGAAAAAGAAGTACCAAACTATGCATACTACGGCGTACAAACAATGCGTGCAGTTGAAAATTTCCCAATTACAGGATACAAAATCCATGAAGGCTTAATTAGAGCGTTCGCAATTGTAAAAAAAGCAGCAGCACTTGCGAATACAGATGTAGGAAGATTGGAATTGAACAAGGGTGGCGTGATTGCAGAAGCTGCTCAAGAAATTCTTGATGGAAAATGGCATGATCATTTCATCGTAGATCCAATTCAAGGCGGAGCAGGTACTTCAATGAACATGAATGCAAATGAAGTCATTGCCAATCGTGCTCTTGAATTATTAGGAATGGAAAAGGGAGACTATCACTATATTAGTCCAAATAGTCATGTAAACATGGCGCAATCAACAAATGATGCATTCCCAACGGCGATTCATATCGCAACGTTAAATGCATTAGAAGGCTTATTACAAACGATGGGTTATATGCACGATGTATTTGAATTAAAAGCAGAACAGTTCGATCATGTGATTAAAATGGGTCGTACACATTTACAAGATGCTGTGCCAATTCGTCTTGGACAAGAGTTTAAAGCATACTCTCGCGTACTTGAACGTGATATGAAACGAATTCAACAATCACGTCAACACTTATATGAAGTGAACATGGGAGCAACTGCAGTTGGTACAGGCTTAAATGCAGACCCAGAATATATTGAAGCAGTTGTAAAACATTTAGCTGCAATTAGTGAACTACCACTAGTTGGTGCAGAAGACTTAGTAGATGCAACGCAAAATACAGATGCATACACAGAAGTATCTGCAGCACTTAAAGTATGTATGATGAATATGTCTAAAATTGCGAATGACCTTCGCTTAATGGCATCAGGTCCACGTGTTGGTTTAGCAGAAATTATGTTACCAGCTCGTCAGCCAGGTTCATCTATTATGCCAGGGAAAGTAAACCCTGTTATGCCAGAAGTTATTAACCAAATTGCGTTCCAAGTAATTGGTAATGACCATACAATTTGCCTTGCTTCAGAAGCAGGACAATTAGAATTAAACGTTATGGAACCAGTACTTGTTTTCAACTTACTGCAATCAATTAGCATTATGAATAACGGTTTCCGTGCCTTTACAGATAATTGCTTAAAAGGAATTGAAGCGAATGAAGATCGCTTAAAAGAGTATGTTGAGAAAAGTGTAGGAATTATTACAGCCGTGAACCCTCATATCGGTTATGAAGCTGCAGCTCGCGTTGCGAAAGAAGCAATCGCGACAGGGCAATCCGTTCGAGAACTTTGTGTGAAAAATGGTGTACTGTCACAAGAAGACTTAGAGTTAATTCTAGATCCATTCGAAATGACGCACCCAGGGATTGCAGGAGCAACTCTTTTAAAGAAAAATTAAAAGAAGAGGGGGGACAAGCCCCTCTTTTTTGTTTACAATATAGAAATGCTATATATGAATAGAGGTAGGGATGTTATGAGCAAGTTTACAGTAGCTTCTAATGGTGCATTAGAAACAACATTAAGAGGAGCAGAAGTATTATCAACACCACTTTTAAATAAAGGGGTAGCTTTCACACAAAATGAAAGAGAAGAGTTAGGTTTAAAAGGGTTATTACCGCCAGCGGTTTTAACGTTAGAAGAACAGGCACGCCGAGCATACGAACAATTTAGTTCTCAGCCGGATGATTTATTAAAGAATGTATACTTAACTGCGTTACATGATCGAAATGAAGTATTATTTTATCGTATATTAACAGATCATTTACGTGAAATGTTACCGATTGTATATACACCAACTGTCGGTGTAGCAATTCAAAGATATAGTCATGAATATCGTAAACCACGTGGTGTTTATTTATCGATTAACGATCCATCAGGTATTGAAGAAGCATTCACCAATATTGGTGCAACAGCTGAGAACATTGATTTAGTCGTTGTAACAGATGGAGAAGGCATATTAGGAATTGGTGACTGGGGCGTTGGTGGTATTAACATTGCAATCGGAAAGCTAGCTGTTTATACGGCCGCAGTTGGAATCGATCCTAGCCGCGTATTACCGGTAATTTTAGATGTAGGTACAAACCGTGAGGAACTATTAAACAATCCATTTTATATTGGAAATCGTCACCCTCGTATAACAGGTGAAGCTTACGATGAATTTATTGATACGTTTGTACAAGCGGTAAATAAACAATTCCCGAAAGCACTTTTACATTGGGAAGACTTTAGCTCTCGTAACGCACGAAAAATTTTAGATAAATACCGTCATGACGTTTGTACGTTTAATGATGATATTCAAGGTACAGGTGCAGTTTCACTTGCGGCAGTATTATCGGCAGTGAAAGCTTCTGGTGTACCGCTAAGTGAACACCGCGTTGTTGTATTTGGTGCTGGTACGGCTGGAATCGGTATCGCAGATCAAGTTAGAGATGCGATGGTCCGCGTAGGTGTATCTGAAGAAGAATCATATAAGCGTTTCTGGTGTATTGATCGTAACGGGTTAGTTACAGATAATATGGAAGATCTTCTTGATTTCCAAATTCCGTACGCAAGAAAAGAAGCAGAAGTAAGTGAGTGGAAAGAAAATGATGTGATCGGACTTGCTGAAGTTGTGAAACATGTAAAACCGACAATTTTAATTGGTACATCTACTGTTGCAGGTGCATTTAAAGAAGAGATTATTAAAGAAATGGCTTCTCACGTAGAAAGACCAATCATTTTACCAATGTCGAATCCGACGCCACTTGCTGAAGCAAAACCAGCAGATTTAATCGAGTGGACAGAAGGAAGAGCGTTAGTTGCAACAGGAAGTCCATTTGAACCAGTTACATATAACGGTGTAACGTATGTGATTGGACAATCAAATAATGCACTTATTTTCCCAGGGCTTGGTCTTGGAACAATTGTAGTACGAGCAAGCGTCATGACGGATGGAATGTTCGCAGCGGCTGCTGAAGCAGTTGCAAGTATGGTAGATACAAGTCAGCCAGGAGCACCTATTTTACCAGAGGTCGAAGAATTACGTAATATCTCAGAAATGGTTGCAATTGAAGTAGCGAAAGTTGCAGTTGCAGAAGGTGTTGCAAGAGTGAACTTAAGTGATAACGATATCAAGATGGCAGTGCAAGAAGTAATGTGGAAGCCAGAGTATCGCCAAATAAAAGCGGTAGAAAAGGTTAGAATATAGAAAAAAAGCCCGTTTATAACAATAAGCGGGCTTTCACTTTTACTACTGAAAAAAAGTATAGGAAGTGTCACCTTTGAATTGGAATCAATTATGGAAGAAAGATATGTCCCTTTTAATTATATTAATGGTCGTTGTTCCGATTGCTGGGGAGCTGAACTTTCATCCCTTTAATGATACATTTCGAGTTAGCTTCGGTACACCGCTATTCTTCTTTTTATTATTATTTTTAAGAAGAGCACCAGCAGGAGTTGCAGGTATTCTTGTTGGTATATCTGTAGTCTTATTCCGAGTATGTCTTGACTGGATCATGCAAGGTTCATTTCATATGACAGAATCATTTTATTTGCGTTATCCTGTGTTCTTCTATTATTTTATTTATGGCAGTTTTTTTTCGCTTTGTAGGGTAAATAAGTTCCATCAGAAACCAATCATTATTGGATGCCTTGGAATTTCAATTGAAATTGTTGCAAGTATGTCAGAACTTGCGTTTTATCACATGTTAGTACTAGGTACAACAATAACGATTTCTGAAGTGAATAAACTTATTATTATTGCTATTTTTCGTAGTTTCTTTGCACTTGGTTTTTTAAATATGATGAATTTATATGAAACGAAATTAAAAGAATCGCAAGTTCGAAAAGAAAATGAAAATATGTTAATGCATCTTTCTAATTTATATGTGGAATCTGTTCATTTGAAAAAGACGTTACAAAATGCGGAGTTAATTACACAAGAAGCATATCAACTATATCGAAATTTACAAGTAAGCGCTGATTCAAGTAGTAAAACAGCATTGAAAATAGCGGGGGAAGTGCATGAAATAAAAAAGGATAATCAAAGGATATTTGCAGGGTTATCTAAACTGTTATTAGATAAAAATGTGGCTGAATATGTAGAAGGACATGAGTTAGCAGAGATGATTGTTAGAATAAACGAGAAGTATGCTGAAATGCTAGAAAAGGATATACGTTTTTCTAAACATATAGAAGGTGAGCATGCTGCATACCACGTGTATACAGTGCTATCAATTTTTAATAACTTAGTTGCAAATGCAGTTGAAGCAATTGAAGATAAAGGTTTCGTTATTATTAAGCTATATAAAAGAAATCAGCATATATTTTTTGAAGTAATTGACGATGGGCCTGGTATTACACAAAAGTATAAGAAATTAGTATTTAAGCCAGGATTTACTTCCAAGTATGATCAAACGGGAACACCGTCAACTGGTATTGGGCTTTCTTACATAAATGAAATGGTAACAGAGCTAGGCGGAGAAGTGAAATTAGAAGACCGAGAAAATAAAAGAGGATGTAAGTTTATCGTTTGTTTACCAGAGGATAGTTTAAAGCGGGAAGGGGAATAGATTTGTTTTATTATATCGTAGACGATGATGAAGTTTTCCGTTCGATGCTTTCGCAAATTATTGAAGATGGAGATCTTGGAGAAGTAATTGGTGAGGCGGATGACGGAGCTTTTATTGAAGCGGATCAACTAAATTTTAAAAAAGTAGATATTTTATTTATTGATTTGTTGATGCCGATGAGGGACGGAATTGAAACAGTTCGTCACATTGCGTCAACTTTCACGGGGAAAATTATTATGATTTCTCAAGTGGAATCGAAGCAGCTTATAGGTGAGGCATATACACTTGGTGTAGAATATTATATTACAAAACCATTAAATAAAATCGAAGTTGTATCTGTTGTACGCAAAGTGATGGAGCGTATTAGATTGGAGCGTTCTATACATGATATTCAAAAATCATTGAATAACGTGTTTCAGTGGGAAAAACCGCAATTGCGTACTGAACCAGTGCAAGAAGGAAAAAAGATAGGGGATTTAGGACGCTTTTTACTATCAGAACTCGGTATTGCGGGAGAGAATGGAAGTAAAGATTTACTTAGTATGCTGGAATATTTATATGGTCAAGAAAAGGCACAGACATTTGAGTTTGGCTTTCCTGCGTTAAAAGAAATTTTTCATCATATTACGATAAGGAAATTAGGGGATCTAGCTTTAGGTGCGGATATTGATAAAGAGAAAAAAGCGTCTGAACAAAGAGTACGTCGAGCTATTTATCAGTCGTTAAATCATTTGGCTTCTTTAGGACTAACAGACTTTTCAAATCCAAAATTTGAAAGCTATGCTCCAAAATTTTTCGATTTCACCGTAGTTAGAAAACGGATGACAGAAATGACGAAAGATGAACTCGCATCTTCTGGTCATACGCGAATTAATACGAAGAAGTTTATTCAAGTGTTGTATTTTGAGGCGAAGAGGTTGATGGAGATAGAGTGAAGAAGATGCTTATAAATAAGCATCTTTTTTTGTTAAATCAACATTTTATATTTTCTCGTGGAGCATGTAAAATGTTAAGTAAGAGAAAATGGTTTTATATTAAGGAAGTGTCAAAGCGATGAGTTTCACATTGAATAAATCGATTATTAAAGAAGTGTGCGGAGAGACCTCATATAAAAGAGGTGAAACCTATTATAAATCAAATAAAGTGATAATAGATCATTACGATGAAAATAAAGAGATTTGTGAGGCGACAGTAAAAGGGAACGAGGATTTCCATGTTACAGTAGCAAAAGCCAAAAAGGGTGATGTTGTTGCAAAATGTAGTTGTCCTTCATTAGCGTCTTTTCAAACGTACTGTCAACATGTTGCAGCAGTATTAATACAAATAAACTATAATCAACAAACAGGTGGAATGAGCTCCACTAGTAACAGAAATGATCAATTGACAAGTGGTATGTTTCAGCTGTTTGCAGACAAACCACTGAGGCCAAAAAGTAAACAACACCGTTTTGATACACGTGAAATATTAGATGTTGAGTTTATATGTACACCAGTAGCTACGAGAAGTGGTGGTGCTCTTCTTGGAATTCAATTGAAACTTGCCAAGTTGTATTTCATAAATCATATTAGAGAATTTCTTTCTAAGGTGGAGAAAAGAGAGTCTTTTCATTGTTCAAATGAATTTACATATACAACAGATGTACATAGTTTTAAACAAGAAACGGATGCAATTATTCAGCAGCTCATTAAAATGTATCATAACGAAAAAATGTATGAGGATGCGCTAGAAGTACATGCGAAACAAGATGAAAGTATGATATTTATACCACCAGCTTCATGGAAAGATATGCTCTCTTCACTTTCTAAAGTTGAATATGTACAGCTGAAACAAAATAAACAACTGTTTCAGGGATTACAAGTTTCAAAAGGTTTGTTGCCGTTACACTTTGAATTTACGAAGGGAAATAATGGCGGATTTACACTTCATATAGATGGTCTAAATCGTGTACAAGTTATGGATATGTATAACAATGCACTTTATGGTGGGAAATTATATCACTTACACATTGAAGATTGTATGCGACTTATTGAATTACAAAAGATGATGAGTCGCTCAAATAGTAATCAGTTTTATATTCCAGAAAGTAAGATGGAACATTTCGTCGCGAAAGTTGTACCAGGCTTAATGAAGCTCGGAACGGTACACATTGATGAAGTAATATCGGATCGTGTTGAAACACCTTCGCTAAAAGCGAAATTGTATTTAGACCGCGTGAAAAATCGCTTATTAGCAGGTCTTGAATTTCACTATGGGAACGTCATGATTAATCCGCTAGAAGAGGATGGACAGCCGTCTGTTTTTAATCGTGATGAGAAAAAAGAAAAAGAGATTTTAGACATTATGAGTAAAAGTGCCTTTGCAAAAACAGAAGGCGGTTACTTTATGCATAATGAAGAAGCTGAGTATAACTTTTTATATCACGTCGTGCCAACATTAAAAGGTTTAGTTGATATTTATGCGACGACAGCAATCAAATTGCGAATTAGTAAAGGGGATGCAGTTCCTCTTATTAGAGTGAGAAGAAAAGAAAGAATTGATTGGTTGTCATTTCGTTTTGATATAAAAGGAATACCAGAAGCAGAAATTAAAGGTGTATTAGCGGCCCTTGAAGAGAAACGTAAATATTATCGATTGGCGAACGGTTCGTTTTTGTCGCTAGAGAGTAAAGAGTTTAATGAAATTAATCAGTTTATAAAAGAATCAGGTATTCGGAAAGAATTTTTACATGGAGAAGAGGTAAATGTTCCGCTTATTCGGAGTGTAAAATGGATGAACGGACTTCACGAAGGCAATGTTTTAAGTTTGGATGATTCAGTTCAAGAGTTAGTAGAAAACATTCAAAACCCGAAAAAATTAAAGTTTGCTGTGCCAAATACTTTAAATGCAGAAATGAGAAAGTATCAAGTATATGGGTTCGAATGGATGAAAACACTTGCTCATTACCGTTTTGGCGGTATTTTAGCAGATGATATGGGACTTGGAAAAACGTTGCAAAGCATTGCTTTTATAGATTCTGTTTTGACTGAGATTCGAGAAAAGAAACTGCCAATATTAGTCGTTTCACCATCATCTCTTGTTTATAATTGGTTTAGTGAATTGAAAAAATTCGCCCCGCATATTAGAGCAGTTATTGCAGATGGAAACCAAGCAGAGCGCCGGAAAATTTTGAAAGATATAACGGAATTTGATGTCGTAATCACGTCATATCCATTACTGAGAAGAGATATAAGATTATATGCAAGACCATTTCATACACTATTTCTTGATGAAGCACAGGCGTTTAAAAACCCTACAACGCAAACGGCAAGAGCTGTGAAAACAATTCAAGCTGAATACCGTTTCGGACTAACTGGTACACCTGTAGAAAATTCATTAGAAGAGCTATGGTCTATCTTCCATGTCGTCTTCCCGGAATTATTACCAGGAAGAAAAGAGTTCGGTGATTTAAGGCGTGAAGATATAGCGAAGCGAGTGAAACCATTCGTATTAAGACGATTAAAAGGGGACGTATTAAATGAGTTGCCAGAGAAAATAGAGCACTTACAATCATCGGAGTTATTACCCGATCAAAAGAGTCTCTATGCTGCTTATTTAGCGAAGTTAAGGGAAGAAACGTTAAAGCATTTAGACAAAGACACGTTACGTAAAAATAAAATTAGAATTTTAGCTGGTTTAACGAGATTGCGACAAATTTGTTGTCATCCCGCTTTATTTGTTGATGATTACAAAGGAAGTTCAGCTAAATTTGAACAACTGTTAGAGATTTTAGAGGAATGTAGAAGTACAGGGAAGAGAATATTAATTTTTTCTCAATTTACGAAGATGCTTTCCATTATTGGTCGGGAGTTAAATCGACAAGCAATTCCATACTTTTATTTAGACGGGAGTACACCAGCGCAGGATCGTGTAGAGCTGTGCGATCGGTTTAACGAAGGAGAAGGAGATCTATTTCTCATTTCTTTAAAAGCTGGTGGTACCGGACTTAATTTAACTGGTGCAGATACAGTAATATTATATGATTTATGGTGGAATCCAGCTGTTGAACAACAAGCGGCCGATAGGGCGTATCGAATGGGACAAAAAAATACAGTGCAAGTTATAAAGCTAGTAGCTCAGGGAACAATTGAGGAGAAAATGCATGAACTGCAAGAAAGTAAGAAAAATTTAATCGCTGAAGTGATTGAGCCGGGAGAAGAGAAATTGTCCTCAATCACAGAGGAAGAAATTCGAGATATTTTAATGATTTAATATAAAAAAGCTATGCCTTCAAATTTATGAGGGCATAGCTTTTTTGTTGTAATAATTATATTTTGTTTTGTACAAAGTAAAGAAATCAAATGTTATTTAAATTACTTCTTTGTACCTTTACTTTTGTATGGTTTGGCAGCTGCCTTTTTCTTTGCACTTGATTGCCAACGGTTCCATCCTTTACTTCCTGTACCTTGTCCTACACCTTTTTTCGGTTTTGCTTTCGTTTTACTCATATGATCACTCCGTTATATAAAAATCTTATTTGATAATAGTCAATGATTTAGAAAATACTCTTTATAAATGACTATGATTGCTTTAAGTAAAAATAAACTGCTTGAATGCTATAGTATATCATGAAATTGCAAGTAAACTGAAAGGAATTATAAAGAAAATGAAAATAATAAGAAATACTGCGGATTCTATATTCCGAACGATCACATTAATTGTTGTGTATACGTTAGTTTCGGTCAGTGAAACATTTTTTGGATTGACGAGGCAGAAAAAGTAAAGATGTTAAATTAACAACAATCAATAAAGCCGTAAAATAAAGAATTTAAAAACATTTTAAAACTTTTTGTTGACTTTCTTTATTTTTTGTATAGAATAATCATTAATAAAATGTTTCAGAGATGTGACAACAAAACGACTATGAAAGGACGAGTAGTAGTAGGACGTAGTTTAAGCGAGTCAGGGGTGGTGTGAGCCTGATACGAAGCCTATTATGAAGAACCTCCTGGAGTTGCTAACCGAAATCCTTTATAGGAAAGTAGACTTAGCCGGGAACTTCGCCGTTACAAGAAGAACAGTATCGAGATATTTCATCTCCGTATTGTATAAGTGAGCAACCTCTGTTGCTAATTTGGGTGGTACCGCGGAACCAAAGCCTTTCGTCCCAGTTTTTTGGGAAAGAAGGGCTTTTTTTGTTGGCTTCTTTTCACAACATCCAAACATTTTAGGAGGAAACCACCATGTATCAATCATTAATGACAGTAAGAGAGACTCAAATCGCAATTAAGGAAGTTAAAACATTTTTCGAGGACCAATTAGCAAGACGCCTTGAACTATTCCGCGTATCTGCACCATTATTCGTAACGAAAAAATCAGGATTAAACGATCACCTAAACGGTGTAGAACGCCCAATTGAATTTGATATGTTACATTCAGGAGAAGAATTAGAAATTGTTCATTCACTAGCGAAATGGAAACGATTTGCATTACATGAATACGGATACGAAGCTGGTGAAGGTTTATATACAAACATGAACGCGATTCGTCGTGATGAAGAACTTGATGCAACGCATTCCATTTACGTTGACCAATGGGATTGGGAAAAAATCGTTCAAAAAGAATGGCGTACTGTCGATTACTTACAAAAAACAGTACAAACAATTTATGGAATATTCAAAGATTTAGAAGATCATTTATTTGAAAAATATCCGTTCCTTGGAAAGTATTTACCAGAAGAGATTGTTTTCATTACTTCCCAAGAACTAGAAGATAAATATCCAGAATTAACACCGAAAGATCGTGAGCATGCAATTGCAAAAGAACACGGTGCAGTCTTCATTATCGGAATTGGTGATGCACTTCGTTCAGGTGAAAAGCATGACGGACGCGCAGCTGATTATGACGATTGGAAATTAAACGGTGACATTTTATTCTGGCACCCAGTACTACAATCTTCATTTGAGTTATCATCAATGGGAATTCGTGTTGATAGTAAATCGCTTGATGAGCAGTTAACGAAAACTGGTGAAGACTTCAAACGTGAGTATGATTTCCATAAAGGTATATTAGAAGACGTACTACCATTAACAATCGGCGGTGGCATTGGACAATCAAGAATGTGCATGTACTTCTTACGTAAAGCACATATCGGTGAAGTTCAATCTTCTGTATGGCCTGACGATTTACGTGCAGCTTGTAAAAAAGAAAACATTCATCTGTTTTAATAGAAGTGAGGGAATAGCTTAAATATAGAGCTATTCCCTCTTTTTTAAATTGTGTAAACGAATGGTTTACAGAGAGTTTTACTAATGGTTTCTTTCATTTATATCTCTTTTTATGTAATAATTTGTTAAAGGAGGGGACGTTATGAGCATAGGAGAGCAGCTAAAAAAACTACGAGAATCAAAGGGGTTTTCGCAAGAGGATGTTGCTAAAAAGATTGGTGTGACGAGGCAAGCAGTGTACAAATGGGAAAATGATAAAAGTTATCCTGATATTGATAATCTAATTTTACTAAGCGAAATGTACAATGTTACGCTTGATGAGTTAATAAAAGGGAAACAGAATATTAAAGAAAAAATACATATTGATGAAGAAGATGAGGATTTTGAGAAAGAGAATGATTTTGGTTTTTATATTGGGTTTGGATTGCTAATTATGAGTGCATTCATTGATTATGAAGGAATACAAGTATTTGTATTAGGAGTTGCACTATTCATGATGGTTTTTTATTCGAATGTGAAGAAAGTTATTTTGAATGAATATAGATCGTTTTTTCAAGAGAAAGAGCGAAAAGATATATGTGATAAAAAGTAAGAAGAGTTAGTTATATTTCCTAGGAAAGGGTATAACGAATATTTTTATTGTATTATAATGATTTTGGGATATCGGTAATATGAAAGCTATTTGGGTAGATCCTTGAAATCTATATGTAAAATGATAATAAAGTTATTTAATTTTAAAAGCTCAAACAAGCATAACCCCGGTCTAAAGCTAGGACGGGGTTCAAAATATAATAATAAAATCGCTTAAGAGTCTACGTTTTATTCAATGATAGTGCCTTTTTATAAAACGTCACTTGCTTATTTATTACCGAGTTCTTCCGCTAAACCGATTAAAATTCCTTCGACTCCACGAATGTAGCAGAGACGATACGAGTTCTCGTACTGAACTACTTCGCCAACGAGCTCTGCACCATGCTTAGTGAGTCTCGATACCATTTCGTCAATATCTTGAACGGTGAACATGACGCGTAGATAACCGAGGGTGTTTACAGGAGCTTTTCGGTGATCTGCTATAGTAGGAGGGGTGAGAAATCGCGAAAGTTCAATTCGGTTGTGGCCATCTGGAGTGACCATCATAGCGATCTCTACGCACTGAGAGCCGAGTCCAGTTACGCGACCAGCCCATTCACCTTCGACATTGGCTCGCCCTTCGAGGTTCAAGCCAATTTCCTCGAAGAAAGAGATTGCGTTATCAAGAGATTCTACAACAATGCTGACATTGTCCATTCGTAGTAATTTGTTTTTTGCCATATTCTTATCTCCTTATGTATGAAAGTTTATTATTTAATCATCCTCATAATTATACTACTAAGTAGTTACAAATTCCTTTCAGTCAAAAACACCTTGTCGTAGTATAGGAAAATGTGACAAGGTGTTTTTTTATATGTCATATAGCATCTTGTTAACGAACAGCCTTTATTTAATAGGAAGGAAGTAGATTAATATGATTTTTTTATAAGTGTTACTGAACATATCAAATTAGCTCATTTGCACGAAAGGCTCAATTTTCGCCATAAATGATTGATGCAGTGCCTCAACACCTGTTACTAAATGAAGGCGGTCAATAACGACAGACACTTTAATTTCTGATGTACTTACCATTTTAATATGAATATCTTCTTCTTTTAAAGTAGTAAACATATTTGCAGCGACACCAGGGTTAGATACCATGCCAGATCCTACGATTGATACTTTTGCTAAATGATTTTCATATTCTACTGCTTCATAGTGAAGTGCCTCTTGATTTTGTTCCAATACTTCTAATGTTTCTCTTAAATCATTAGAATGGATGGAGAAGGAGAGATGAACAGTTCCTTCATTTGTAATACTTTGAATGATGATATCTACATTAATATGTGCCGCTGCTAATGTAGAGAAAACAGTTGAAAGTGAACCTTGTTCTAATCCTTTCACTGTGATGCGTGTAATATTATCTTCAAATGCAATACCTTTAACGATTGATTGTTGTTCCATGTTACATTCTCCTTTTACAATTGTTCCGTTTTCTTGTTCCATACTTGAGCGAACTTCTAAAATGACATTATGATTTTTAGCAAACTCAACAGCACGCGGGTGTAATACACCAGCACCGAGGTTTGCAAGTTCTAACATTTCGTCATAAGAAATTTCATCTAATTTATAAGCATCTTTTACAACTCGTGGATCCGTCGTATATACGCCGGTCACATCTGTGTAAATATCACATTTTTTTGCGTTTAGTGCAGCAGCTAATGCGACAGCAGTTGTATCAGAACCGCCTCGTCCAAGCGTTGTAATTTCAAAATCTTCACTGACTCCTTGGAAACCAGCTACAATAACAATCGTGCCTTTAGTAAGATAAGACTGAATTCGATCTGTATTAATTTCAGTAATCCGTGCACTACTATGTACAGATTCTGTCGTAATACCAGCTTGCCATCCTGTTAATGAAATTGCACGATAGCCTTTTGTTTGCAGTGCCATTGTTAATAATGAAATAGTTACTTGCTCTCCTGTCGATAGAAGCATATCCATTTCGCGTTTACTTGGATTTTCTGTAATTGCGTTAGCGAGTGCGACAAGTTCATCCGTGCTTTTTCCCATTGCTGAAACGACAGAGACAACGCTATGACCTCGTTCATATTCTTCAATAATTAAATTTGCTACATGTTGAATGCGCTCGACGCTTCCGACAGAAGTGCCACCAAATTTTTGAACAATTGTTTCCATTGCAAATTCCTTCTTTCGTCTATTTTTAAGAATAGATTAGGAAATATATAAATCCCAATACTCCTGTAGTTACCAGAAAGACAAACAAAAAACACCATCTCAAATAAGTGAGGATGGTGCTGTTACAGGAAAAGGGAAACAGAAAACGGAGCTAATAAAAAAACCGCCAAAAAAGGAATATCATAAAAAATGATATCTCTTTTTTGTAGATAGCTCTTCATACATACACGTCTGTACATATGACAGTTCTGTTTCTATTCGAAAACAGCCCCAATTGATAAATGCAGAGAAATTTATCAATTTCGGCAATACTTCCTTTCATCTAAGTTCATAGACATCTCTGTGTCTCCATTAGAATACTCATAAGTATTGCAACCTCTATCTCACGTTTTAGGCGAGAGTGTTTGATTTATGAAGTTGTTGGTAACATTTGTTTTATAATAATTTAAATTTTTCGGGGAATCAAGTGTTTTATATATATTTTAAAAATTCTTTCTTTTTCTGAGGAAGTTTGTGAAAAATGTAGCAAAATAAATTCATTGCATGTACATTAAACTTATAGTGCATAGGAGGTGGGAGAATGAAAAGGAAACAGCCTATTTATGTTGCGACAAAAATGAACACGACGATGGGAAAATTACGGGAATATACGCAAGAACCAGATATACATACAGAGTGGGATGCTCGCTTTACTGAAATTTCGTATTTAGAGAAAAAAGAAGGAGAACCACAGAAGTTTTTGTATAAAACAAAGATTGGATTTGGGCTTGAAATAGCTGGAGAAGGGGAATCAATAGGTGAAATAAGAAAAGATATTTTAACGCAGTTATGCAATTGGATGGAAACGAAAATGAAATTGTAGATTATTTTGGCGAACCACATTTACTCGTTTCTACACTGCATTTTCATATCGATGAGTTAGGGGCAATGCATATTTCTTCAAAGAAACAATGGTTTTATATGTTTGGAAGAAAAATGCCGTTACCAAAATTTTTGTATGGTGAAGCAAAAATTGTTGAAAGTTATGATGCAACACTACAGTGTTTTCGAATTCATGTACAAGTACGAAACCCGTTAATTGGCTCGCTTTTTTCATATAAGGGAACATTTGTGGAAAGGAAATAAACGATATGAAAAATATAATATTTGGGCTTGCTTGTTATGTTGTTTTTCTAATATATGAGTGGTCGAATATAAATCCTGTTGAAGCAATTATATTATTATCTGTTTTATTATTTATACCAATGTCACTTTGTATTAGTGATAAAAGAAAAAGAGATGGATCGTATTTATTATTTTATAAATTCGTATCGTTTTTATATCCAATCGCAGCAATTTGTGCAATGCTAGCTTTCGTCACAAATCACTATGTATTTGCGCTAGTTTGGTTTGTATATACAGGAATCGTTGCGTTATTTGGTGTAAGTAGATTGCTAGAAAGAGGATGGAAGCCGTTAGAAGAGATCGCCATAGATAGTGCGTTTATTTATTTGTTTTTAGGTGGTTTTTGGTTTTTTGCTTCAGCAGCAAAACTTTCAATTATGCATTTTAGCTCTGACATTGTTTTACTCACAGCTGCACATTTTCATTATTCGGCGTTTCTATTGCCATTATCAGCTGGTTTAATAGGGAGAAAAAGAGAAAAGAGAAGTAAAGTATATGATGCTATTATGTTTATCATCATGATTTCACCTATGACAGTTGCAATAGGAATTACATACTCGAGAATATTTGAATTTTTTGCAGTGCTCCTATATTTATGTGCGATTTATGGATATGGATTTTACGTTTGGAGAGCAAAATTTAATGCTATCAGTGCAAAGATTCTTTTAATCGTTTCGTCTAGTACACTCATGGTTACAATTATGTTCTCACTTATATACTCATACGGGAATTTGAAGCATGTAATGACGATTACAATTGCTCAAATGGTTTGGATTCACGGTGTTGTCAACGGAATTGGAGTAGCGTTACCGGCATTTGTCGGCTGGATGATCGAAAAGAGTGTTCCGAATTATAAATACTATGGGAAACCAATGAGTAAATTAAGAGGAAGTGTGGCAATTGGTGAGGCTTTTTTATATAGCGACAATTTAGTAGGCAGTAAGGAATACAACGGTTTAGTTGATCAAATAACTGATTTTCATAGTGAGTCATTTGACGTGACGAAGGTACCTTTAAGTATTATTCGTTTTTATGAAAATACAACAGAGTATGAGTTGCAATCAAATATTAAATGGGCTCGTTGGTTCCGCCTATTTGCATTTTGTTATGAGAAAATGAGCAAGCATGTAGGACAAATACATTTAGGAATGGGCGACAAGTGGGAAACGATGCATGGCTCTATCATTGGTGTAATGGATGAGGAAGATGGAAGAGAGAATGTAAGGGCTTGGCTAAGGAAAAATGAAGCAGGTGAATCTATTTTTGTAGCTCTTTATTCAAAGCATACAGATAAGGATGAGACATATATGAATATCGCCTTGCCTTTACCTTATTCGAATATGACTGGTATTTTGAGGCTATGTAATGATAATCATGATTTAATCATTACTAGTAAGTTAAGAGAAAATGGCCAGGGAGATGAGGGGATTTATTTACATACTCGGTTCTTAACAATCCGTTTACCGTTAGCAGAGACTTTCATCATTACAGAGGGTAAGGATAAAATGTTAACAGCTCATCATAGCATGTGGCTATTTGGACTTGAATTTTTACATATTCATTATAAGATTGAAAAAATTGCACAGAAGTAAGAAAGGCTTGGATGGGTTTCCAAGCTTTTTTATGTATGGGTAATTGTCATAGAAATTTGTTTATTTAGCTCATTATCCCAAACACGTTGAATTTCAAAAGTGCCTGTTTCAAAAAATAATGGGAATCTTTCTTTAAACCAAGTTTGCATAGGTAGCTTTAGTGCTGTATCGATTGGTATCCATAAGAAAGAATAAGCCCTAAAGAAATTAGGACTTATTCTTCATTAAATACAAATGTTTGTTTCATTTTTTTACCTTCATTTACCGGATGGCCGTTATAAGAGAAATTCTTTTCTTCCCAAGTGATCACAACTTTAAAATTATGACTATTAAAGTCTAATGGGAATACCATGTAGTCAAAGCTTGTATGACTTTTAGAAATATTTTCATTAGGTGTAGTAGGTTTAAAGGTAGCTTTAGAGGTAGGATTGTTATCAAGTATTTCCACAGATACGTTTGATACATCATGACCGATGTTTTTTACGAGTAAACTATACGTATCAAATACACCTTGCTTTGGCTGGATTGCTTGCTTGTTTGAGTTATGAGATTTATCAATTTCGACATACCATTGTTTAGACTTTGACGCAATCGGTAGTGACTGAAATGTGTAAGCACTAGCTTGCATTGGTAGTGCTAAACATATAAGCGTAAAGAGAGTTAATATTTTTCGTTTCATTTTTTGAGAGCTCCCATTCTTTAATGGATTTACTTGTTATTATCTTCTTTTCATAAGTAAATATACCATATAATGTAAAGTGGTTATTGTGAGTAGTGAATCAATATCTTATTCACTACTCTTATAGCTGGCATAATTACGTATGTAGTAAGAAAGAATAAATTTGTTTTTTCTATACTTAGATTGCCGCCCTTTTTAAAAGGGCTATTTTTACGTTTTAATAAAAAGAATATACTAAGAGTTCCGTATAAATTATTTGTTTTAATGTAGTTAAATGTACTTGTATATGTGAAATTAGAGAGGGAAGCTGTGTAGAGATGTTTCTACACAGCTATTTAGGATATGAAAAAATTACCAAAAATATGTTAAAATAACATTGTCATACAACAAGGGGGATTTGTTTTATGGAAAATGGACATCTTGCTAAAGTAGACTTAACGAAAAAAATTGAATCAAAATCTAAGTACAATAAGAAATTAGAAAAATATCAAAGGCACTTATTAGCATTACAGCAAATTTTGAAAGAAGAAAAAATCGCGGTTATGCTTGTTATGGAAGGATGGGATGCGGCTGGTAAAGGTGGGGCAATTAAGCGGGTGACGGAACATCTTGACCCGCGTGGGTTCCAAGTAAATCCAATTGGAGCGCCTGCACCTCATGAAAAACGTTACCATTATTTGCAACGTTTCTGGCGTAAAATTCCACAGTACGGGCAAATCACCATTTTTGATCGCTCATGGTACGGTCGTGTGTTAGTTGAGCGTGTTGAAGGATTTGCTACAAAGGAAGAGTGGATGAGAGCATATGATGAGATTAATGATTTTGAAAAACTACTAACAGATGACCATTACATAATAGGGAAGTTCTTCTACCATATAAGTAAAGAGGAACAGTTAAAGAGATTTAAAGATAGAGAGAAAAATCCTTTGAAAAGATGGAAAATTACAGACGAAGATTGGCGTAATCGTGAAAAATGGGATGAATATGTTGAAGCAATGGAAGACATGTTTGAAAAAACAAGTAAGCCAAATGCGAAGTGGCATATTATTGAAAGTAACGATAAATTGTATGCTCGTGTGAAAACGTTAAAAATTATTATTTCATTCATTGAGGATTATTTCTTAGAACATGGTATAGAATTGCCTTCTTATTATTATGAAATGAAAGAGGATATCGAAGTTTTGCAAGATGTAGGTGTTAAAGAGTAAAAAAGAAAATGGTCCTGTGAATTGGTGAAACCAAATTATGGGGCTTTTTTATTTAGAAACATTTTACAATTAACAGAATAAGGTATATAATCAATAATCATATTAATATTGTTGATATGATTATTGATTATATACTATGTGGGGGTTTTACTTTGAAGGGAAGAGATGTTGTTTTAGGTTTATTAATGGAAAAGGAATTGTCTGGTTACGATATTAAAATTGTGTTTGAAGACGTATTTACTCATTTTTTTGATGGAAGTTTTGGAATGATTTATCCAACGTTACGACAATTGGAGAATGAAGGGAAAATAAAAAAAGAGGTTGTCATGCAAGAGGGAAAACCGAATAAGAAAATGTACTTTATTACAGATGAGGGGCGTGAAGAATTTTATCAATACATGCAGACACCTGTAGAGAAGGATGTTTTACGTTCGGATTTTTTAATGAGAATGTATTTTGGTAACTATAGTGATGATGTAACAATAAAAAAATGGATTAAAGATGAAATTGAAAGAAAAGAAGCGTACATTGCAGATCTTCGATTGAAATATGAAAAGTGGAGAGTAGGTATTACTTTCGTCGAAGAAATTTCACTAGATGTAGGTATTGCATCGTATAGTGCACAAGTGGAGACTTTGAAGAAAAAATTAGAAGAGTTAGAGGCGAAAGAAAACAATAAAACAGAAGAATGAAAAACGCGTTCACAATAAATAAAGGGGTATATAAAGATGGAGCAATCAAAGGGTATTAAGATTGTCTTTTTAATGTGTCTAGGTATCTTTCTTTGTATGATTGATACGACAATTATGAATATAGCTTTACCGGCAATACAATCGAGTGTAAATACTTCGTTAGAAAAGATGTCTTGGGTATTAAATGTTTATACAATGACGATTGCAGTACTTGCCATTCCGTTAGGGCGGATAGCTGATATCTTTGGAAAAGCAAAGATGTATATTCTTGGTCTGGTGATTTTTGGTGGTGGATCGGTACTTTGCGCTTTTGCTAATACAGGTGATTTTCTTATTTTTTCTCGTTTTATACAAAGTATTGGGGCAGCAATTTTATTTCCAACAAGTATGGTAATTGGTGTATCAGCTATGCCGTTAGCTAAAAGGCATGTTGCGCTTGCAATTTTAGGAGTAACACAAGGATTGTCAGCTGCTATGGGACCAGTAATAGGTGGAATTATTACGCAAAATTTAGGATGGAGATGGGTGTTCTTCGTTAATGTTCCGGTTTGTATAATAGGAATCGTGTTATGTTGCATCATGCTACAAATAAAAAATGAAGAACGTATTATCTCAAAAATAGATTGGATAGGACTACTATTAAGTAGCACAGCAATTTTTTCATTTACTCTCATATTAGTAAAAGGTAATACATGGGGATGGCAAAGTAATATTGCTTTGTCTTGTTATGCAATTAGCACTATTTCTCTTATTCTATTTGTTTTAGTAGAACGAAAGATTCATAATCCAATGGTGAATTTAAAGTTATTTCAAGATCGAATGTTTGTCGGAGCGTCAATCGTTGTTATATTGAGTAATTTATTTTTAATTGGAGTTACTGTATTGCTTCCAACTTTCTTGACGAAACTACAAGGTCGAACGGAAATTGAAGCGGCTTTTTTAGTGACACCAATTTCAGCAATGATATTTTTTGTCTCACCAGTTGCAGCAACTTTAATTGAAAAACTCGGAAAAGTAACTATTATTTTGTCAGGATTTCTTGTTATGGGGCTTTCCTACTATTGGTTGCAAATAATAAATGTTAATTCAACAAATATAGAAATTATTATTCCATGTATGATATTAGGTGTTGGATATGGTTTAGTAGTGGGGCCAATTACAGTTTTAAGTGCTTCTTCATTTGAAGGAGAACTGTTAACTGCTTCTCAAAGTGTTGTATCAATGTTACGACAAGTTGGAATTGTATTGGCGGTTGCAATATTTGTCTCTAATTTAACTCACAATTTAACTGTAAATAAAGAAAAAGTATATCGTTATGCAGAAGAAAAGGTGCGTACTATTCATGTGAATAGTACTGAGCAAACTGAAATTTTACAAATGACTAAAGAGAAAATAGAGAATCAAAGTTTAGAGTCGAATATAAATAAGAAACAAAATGCAATGACAATGGGATTAAGTAAAGAGAAAAAGGAAGAATTGATTCGCGACAAGACGGATGAAATATTAAGAGAAGTTCCAGTAGAATATAGAGATGTAAAAAGAGAAGAAGTTATGAGGCAAGTGACAAAAGAAGTTGAAAAACAAGAGGAAAGTATAAAGAAAGAGGTACTCACATTTTCGAATGATGTGAATCATTATGCCAAGAATCAGATGGCAATGAGTTTTACAGATTTATATAAAGCAAGTGTGCCAATTATTTTAATTTGTGCTTTCGTAAGTTTGTTGTTTTGGGAAGGGAAAGCTTTGAGTAAAAAGAGAAGGGGAAGATTAGTAGAAGAAGCGTAAAGAAAAACAGGCTATAGCAGCCTGTTTTTTTCATTGTTTTCTCCTTGCATATTGTGAATAGTAGTATTTTTAATATAGCATGGGATAAGTCGAGTATGATTAGAAAGTTTTTTAGAATGAAAGGAAGGAATGGAAAATGCCATTGAATATGTAACGTTATACATAGTACATTAACAAGAGGGATTAATTTTAAAAGGAGGATGGGGAATTGCTAGATAAGGCAGGGGCTTTAATAGATAATCATGTGTACACAGAAGAAGAGCAACAAAAACTATACAAACGAACGTTAATAATCGTCAGCATTTCACAAATGTTTGGCGGTGCAGGACTAGCTGCTGGTATTACAGTGGGAGCACTTCTTGCGCAGCAAATGCTTGGAACAGATGCATTTGCAGGATTACCAACTGCTATGTTTACATTAGGATCGGCATTAGCAGCTTTCATAGTAGGGAAGCTTTCGCAACGATATGGACGCCGGATAGGTCTTGCAACAGGGTTTATAGTAGGCGGATTTGGAGCAATTGGTGTTGTAATGGCAGCTTTAACAAATAGTATTATTCTTTTACTTATTTCTTTACTTATATATGGTGCCGGTACAGCCACGAATCTACAAGCTCGTTATGCAGGTACAGATTTAGCAGATAAGAAGCAGAGAGCAACGGCTGTTAGTATTACGATGGTAATGACGACTTTCGGTGCAGTTGCAGGACCAAATTTAGTAGGGGGAATGGGAAGTTTTGCTCATTCAATTGGAGTTCCTAAACTTGCAGGTCCGTTCATACTATCGGCAGCAGCATTTATACTGGCGGGTCTAGTTCTTTTTGTTATGCTTCGTCCAGATCCTTTGATTATTGCTAACATAATAGAAAGATATAAACAGGAACATACATATAAAGGACAACCAATAACAGAAGAAGCGAAAGAAAATAAACGAGGTATTACAGTTGGAGCAATCGTAATGATACTTACGCAAATAGTGATGGTTGCGATTATGACGATGACGCCAGTTCATATGGGACACCACGGTCACGGTTTAAGTGCAGTAGGACTTGTGATAGGTTTTCATGTAGGTGCAATGTATCTTCCATCTCTCGTTACAGGAATGTTAATTGATAAAATTGGCCGAACTACAATGAGCATAGCTGGTGGAGTGATTTTACTTGCAGCGGGTGTCATAGCTGCGATAGCGCCAAGTGATTCTTTATTATTATTAATCGTTGCTCTGTCTTTACTTGGGCTAGGATGGAACCTCGGATTGATAAGTGGTACAGCACAAATCGTTGATTCCACAACACCGTCTACACGTGCTAAAACACAAGGGAAAATAGATGTTTTTATTGCGCTAGCTGGAGCTTCTGGTGGAGCAATGTCAGGTATGGTAGTAGCGAATTCAAGTTATGCGGCATTGTCATTGGCTGGAGGCGTGTTAGCGTTATTACTTATTCCTGTTGTGATATGGTCTCGAAAAGGGGCAAGAAATTAAATGAAAAAGAGGTTCTAGTTACTGACTAGAACCTCTTTTTATACACTTAAATTAAATTCCACTCTACAATAAGTCCTAAATGCGTAAGTCCGCCACCAAATCCGTATAGTAAAAGTGTGTCTCCGTTATTTAACCTTCCTTCTTTTATAGCTAAATTTAAAGTGAGTGGAATGGTGACTGAAGAGGTATTCCCCATATATTCCACGCTCGTTAATGTTTTTTGTATTGGAATTTGAGATTTTTCGCAAATAGATTCAATCATTCGTAAGTTAGCGCTGTGGGGTATGAACCAGTCTATATCATCTACTTGCATATTTGCGGTATGTATTAAATCTTTTATGCCTTTTGGCACTGTACGTGTTGCCCATTTATATACTTCTTTTCCATTTTGAACGATTTTTTCATTTGTTTGCAGTGGTGTGCCATTCATAGTAGTAGATAAGTTTGTTCTATATAGATGAATGCCGCCATCACCGTTTGTTCCCATGTGAGCAGCGATAAAGCTTGGGGTGTCTTCATCTCTTTCTAATAAAATAGCTCCAGCACCATCACCGAATAAAATACAGGTCGTTCTATCGCTATAATCAGTAACTTTAGATAATGTCTCTGTCGCTACGACAAGTACTTTTTCATGTGATCCAGAAGTGATTAAGCTATTACCGACGTGTAGTCCATATGTAAAACCAGCACAAGTTGCATTTAAATCAAAAGCTAGTGTATGAGGTATGTTGAAGTATTGTTGTATTTGGCAAGCAACACTAGGGAAAACGTAATCAGCAGTAGTAGTAGCGACAATGATACAGTCGACATCTTCTAAGTTTTTCTTATATGTTGTACATAAATTTTCAATTGCTTTAATGGCTAAGTTTGAGGAGTATTCTTCGTCGCTAGCGATTCTTCTTTCCTTCATTCCTGTTCTTTGTACAATCCATTCATCATTCGTATGGACCATCTTTTCTAAATCGTTATTAGACAATATTTGATCTGGAACATAAGTACCAATTGCAGTAATACGAGATTTAGAATGCATAGGAACATCTCCTAACTTTTATTTTTTATAACCTGATACTAATATTAGGTTATAAAAATGTCAATAAAGATTTTTGTTGTATTAAAACGATAATACTTAACTTACTATGAAGGAATTTGGCGAGTGCTGTAAAAATAATATACGAGAAGTTTCTAAAATTGATAATTGCTTTTGTTATTTTTATTGTGAGAAAAACTCGCAAAAAATGACGATTAAAGTAAAAATATAAAGATTTTCTTTAGTGTGATATAGGTTGTTAAACCTTGTGAAAGCGAATTACTTATGCTACACTTTATGTAACTTAAAATGAACGGAGGGGCTTCCTTTGATCTTAATCAGATTACGTCTCAATACTTTGTGCCAATAATTGAATAGCGCTCAAAGGCTCTGTCTGTGTACAGAGTGAACGGGATTGGTCTGCCTATTTTAAAGGAACCCTTTATTAAGCTTATATGTGAAAAAGAGGGAGGGACGAATACGCCCTCTTTTTGTTTTGCCTTTATAAATAGAATGGGATTGTATAAGTGAACATTTACTGTGGATACGTATACAATCTTGGGACTTTTTGACTATAAAATAGGATGAAAGCATAGCTTTCTTCTATTTCTTTGGTGAACCCTTATCCGTTTACGAAAACACAGGCAGCGACCTGTGTTTTTTATTTTACGTAATCGAAATGGAGGAATAAATATATGGAAGAAGTATTACAAAGAGCAGTTTTAGTTGGAGTAAATGTAGGTAATGAAGATGATTTTGCATATTCGATGGAAGAGTTAACAAATCTTGCGGAAGCTTGTGATGTAGAGGTAATTGGGCAAGTAACGCAAAATTTACAACGAGTAAATCCATCGCATTATATCGGAAAAGGAAAGATTGAAGAAGTTGCAGAGTATGTACAAGAAATAGATGCGAATATGGTTATCTTTAATGATGAATTATCTCCTTCACAAATTCGAAATTTAGAAGAGGATTTAGATTGTAAGGTAATTGATCGTACCATTTTAATTTTAGATATTTTTGCGCAACGTGCGAAAACGAAAGAAGCACAGCTACAAGTAGAAGTAGCACACCTTCAGTATATGATGCCTCGTTTAATCGGTCTTCGTGAATCGTTAGGGAGACAGAGCGGCGGCGTTGGTACGAAAAATAAAGGTGTCGGTGAAAAAAAGTTAGAGTTAGACCGTCGTAAAATCGAAGAACAAATTTCAGTTTTGAATAAAGATTTAGAAGCGCTCGTTGCCCAGCGTCAAACGCAGCGAAAGCAGCGTAAGAAAAATGAAATACCTGTTGTAGCATTAGTAGGTTATACGAATGCAGGAAAGTCAACGACGATGAATGCAATGCTTGAAATTTATAATGGTACAGAAGAAAAACAAGTATTTGAAAAAGATATGTTATTCGCGACGTTAGAAACATCTGTACGAAATATTGATTTGCCAGATAATAAATCATTTTTATTAACAGATACAGTTGGATTTGTAAGTAAATTACCACATCATCTTGTGAAGGCGTTCCGTTCAACGTTAGAAGAAGTAGCGGAAGCAGACCTACTTATTCACGTTGTAGATTACGCAAATCCAAATTATGAACAATTAATTGATATTACAAATGAAACGTTAAAGAAAATTGGAGTAGAAAATATTCCAACGATCTATGCTTATAATAAATCAGATATGGTAGATGTTGAAATTCCGAAAGTGCAAGAAGATCGCGTTTATTTATCAGCGAAGAAACATGTTGGAATTGAAGAACTTGTAGAAATGATTCGCTCACACATCTATAAAGAATATACGAAGTGTGAAATGTTAATTCCATATGATCAAGGACAGGTAGTTTCGTATTTCAATAATCATGCACACGTTTTATCTACGAGTTACGAAAACGAAGGTACCAAATTACAAATAGAATGTAAGACGAGTGATTACGAGAAGTATAAGCATTTTGCAATTTAATGTAAGAGGCAACCCAGTATGTGATTGGGTTGTCTTTTTTTGTACTGTTTTACCGCTGAAAGTTACAAGGATGCAAGCCAATGACGGGAGTTAAGTTATATTTCTGGAAAAAGAAATGAAAGCAGTATAGAATAGAAATGTTTCAAAAGTCAGAATTTATTACACCTACTGTAATAAATATATATTTTGTACAGAAAGGGGAGATTCACATATGCAGGCAGTTTCACACAAAAAAACTGTAGAAACACCGACAATATATCGAATTTTATTTGCGATTAGCTTTGGGCATTTTTTAAATGATTCGATGCAAGCAGTTGTGCCGGCGTTGTTTCCTATTTTGGAAAAAACGATGAATTTATCCTATATGCAAGTAGGGTGGATTGCGTTTGCATTAAATATGACGTCATCGATTATGCAACCGGTGTTTGGTATGTATTCAGATAAGAAGCCGTCACCATTTTTATTACCACTCGGCATGTTTTCAAGTATGCTTGGAATGATTGGACTCGCGTTTGCACCAAACTTTATTATTGTTATTATTTCTGTTTTATTTATTGGTTTAGGTTCCGCGGTCTTTCATCCAGAAGGCGCTCGTGTTGCGTATATGGCGGCAGGTGCAAAACGAGGGTTAGCGCAAGCAATTTATCAAGTTGGGGGAAACACGGGGAATTCTCTAGCTCCTATTTTTACAGCGCTAATTTTCGTTCCACTCGGTCAAATTGGTTCATTAGGTTTTACAGCATTTGCAGCAGTAGGAATTGTATTATTAATTTTCGTATCGAATTGGTACAAAAATGAATTAGCAACGGGTGCTGTAAGAAGGAAGAAGAGGGCTGCACTTGAGGCGGAAAATGCAATTGTAAGTACACACATTAAATTCGTTATTATACTTCTTGTTTTTCTTACTTTTGTACGCTCTTGGTACGGTGCTGGTATCGGGAATTTCTATCAATTTTACTTAATAGAGCATTACGGTTTATCTATAAAAAATGCCCAGTATTTCGTATTCGCATTTATGATTGCTGGTGTGTTAGGAACTTTCTTCGGAGGACCGTTAGCAGATCGATTTGGTAAGAAAAATATCATCGTATTTTCAATGTTAGGTTCAGCGCCACTTGCACTGTTATTACCACATGTCTCACTTGTGTGGGTCGTACCGTTATTTTTATGTATCGGTTTTATTAGTTCAAGTAGTTTTAGTGTAATTGTTGTATATGCACAAGAGCTTGTACCTGGAAAAGTGGGAATGGTGTCAGGATTAATCGTAGGTCTTGCGTTTGGACTTGGAGCATTAGGTGCTGTAGTTCTTGGGAAATTAGCAGATATATATAGCCTGCAATTTATTATGCTATTATGTAGTTGTCTACCATTAATTGGACTCACTTCATGGTTACTGCCAAGTGATAAGAAAACGATAGAATAGGGGATGCGCTATGAAATTGTGTGAAAACGTTACGGAATTAATAGGAGATACACCTGTCGTCCGATTATCTAAATTTATTCCGGAAGACGCAGCAGATGTGTATGTGAAACTAGAAATGTTTAATCCATCGCGCAGTGTGAAAGACCGTGCTGCTTATAATTTACTTCACGTTGCAGAAGAAAATGGTCTCATCAAACCAGGAGATACAATTATTGAACCGACAAGCGGGAATACAGGGATTGGTTTAGCGATGAATGCAGCAGCTAAAGGGTATAAAGCGATTTTAATTATGCCAGATAATATGTCAAAAGAGCGTATTAATTTATTGAAAGCATACGGAGCAGAAGTAGTTTTAACACCAGCAGAACAAAGAATGCCAGGAGCAATTGCGAAGGCGTTAGAATTGCAAAAGCAAATACCGAATAGTTTTATTCCGCAACAATTTGAAAACCCAGCTAATCCGAATATTCACCGTTATACGACTGCGCTTGAAATTTACGAACAAATGGATGGAGAGCTGGACGCTTTTGTTGCAACGGCAGGAACAGGCGGAACGATTACAGGGACTGGTGAAACGTTAAAAGAGAAATTACCAAACTTATATATTGCAGTAGTGGAACCGAAAGGATCACCCGTTTTATCAGGTGGTGTGCCAGGTCCTCATAAACTAGTAGGAACAAGCCCAGGGTTTATCCCGAAAAACTTAAATACAGAAGTGTATAACGAAATTATTCAAATTGCAGACGAAGAGGCTTTAACGACAATGAGAAACTTAGCTAGACAAGAGGGATTATTAGTTGGGCCGTCTTCTGGAGCATCTGTTTATGCTGCAATCATGATAGCGAAACGTCTAGGCGCTGGTAAAAAAGTTTTATGTATTGCGCCTGATACAGGTGAACGTTATTTGAGCATGGGGTTATTTGAATAAAAAGGATAGAAACACCTTAATAGTGAATAGCTGCTATTAAGGTGTTTGTTTTATGGAATGAAGAGGGGGAGAAGAACAATGAAACTATTAAAACCAACCCATGAATATAGTGAGCATATTACAGCGTATAGACACGCGTTTTTACACTCAGGGGAACAACCACATGGAAGTAGTTCTTTACAAAACTTTGATTCTCTTGATGAATGGTTTGAAAAAGTGAGTAAACAAGAAATAGGAGAAAATTTACTAGCTAATCGAGTGCCATCTAGTCAGTTTTTAAGTTTTGAAAAAGAGGAACTTATAGGTTTTGTGAATATTAGACATAGATTAAATCCAGAATTATTACGGGAAAGCGGTCATATTGGATATAGTGTCCATCCAAATAAACGTCGCCACGGTTACGCTACGAAACAACTACAACTTGCATTAGCTGAAGCGCAAAAATTAGGATTGCAGAAAGTATTAATAACTTGTGATAAATCCAATATCGGTTCTGCTAAAACGATTCAAAAGGTTGGCGGTGTGTTAGAAAATGAAATAGTTTCTTCTCGTACTGGTGAAGTTATTCAGCGCTTTTGGATAGAAATATGATGTAGTAGGAATTTGAAAAGGTAATGCAAGCTGTAATATCGAAATAGATAAATGAAATATAGGGGATTACTGCAATTTTAGGGGGAAATGAAATGGGATTAAAAGAGAAAGCAATAGAGATGTCAGAGATCTATAGGCAAAATCCGAAAGTAGAAGCCATTATTTTAGCGGGTTCAGTAGCTAGAAAGCTTGAAGATGAACATTCAGATATAGAATTACATATTTTATGGTCAACACCGCCAGAAGATGAGGATCGTAGGGCCCCTATTCATCATATTGATGGGACAATATTATCGTATCATCCGTATGAGGAAGAAGAATGGTCGGAAACGTATTTAACGAAAGAGGGAATTAAATTAGAGATTAGTAACTTTTTAACAGAGACAGTAGAGAAAGTGATTTCGGATGTGGTGGATCAATATGATATAAGTTATGAAAAACAATGTATTGTATCATCCGTTCATGATGGTGTTAGTTTGTATGGAGAAGAGAAAGTGAATGAATTAAAAGATAGAGTAGTGGTATATCCAGATGAACTAGTAAAACGAATGATTTCAGAAAATCTATGGTTAAGTAATCGTTGGCACAATCGAAAGGCGCTTTTAAAACGGAAAGATTGGCTTATGCTTTATGATGTTATTTGCGAAGTACAAAGGAACGTATTCGGTGTTTTATTTGGTTTGAATAAAATGTATGTACATCATCCAGCGTTTAAATGGATGCCTAATAATGTGGAACGAATGACTATTAAACCTGAAAATTTATATGAACGTATGGCGGACACATTAATAGGGAGTCCAGAAAATAGTGTGCAGGAGTTAGAGTTGCTAATAGAAGAAGTGTTGCAACAAGTTCATACATACGCGCCAGGAGTAAATGTGGATGAGCAAGAAAAATCGATTTTTTATTTTGTGAAATAGAAAACAGTAATAAAGGGGAAGTTATGGGTTTTTTTAATAGGTTTTTTAAAAAAGTTGAAAAAGTAAATGAGCAAGAAGCCACTCTTCATGAATTAAGTGAAGAATTGTATGTTGAATCACCGGTAGAGGAAGCGACTAGTTACTGGGTATCAATGGTACAAAATATAATTGTTAATGCTGTAAAGGCGGCTGACAATGATGTGGAACGTGCCTTCGTATTATTGAATTTGAAGAAAGGTGAGGCTTCATTTGATATTTTCTATCAAATAAATGGGAAATTGTATTTCTGGGATCAGCTAGAAAATGAGACGATAAGAAATAGAATTCAGAACGAGTTGTTACCGCAAGCTCCAGAAGTTTCAAATGCAGTAAATGAGCAATTTCATGAAGCTGATCACCCTATAATTTCGTTTGCGCAATTGCAGTTTGAATGGGAAACGAAAGCCTGGTTTTCACATATAATTTGGGAAGATAACCTTGCTGCTCAATTGCCCAAAACTCAAATTCTAAATGAATGGTTTCGTGTAATTAAAGAAGAAACGAAAAATAGACCACTGGATAGTGATGCGAAATTTTCTTGGTATCCATCAAACTCTTAAAAAATTAATACAGAGAGACAGGTTATGTTTCTAGATGATTTGTATTATTGAATAAGTATCAATAATACGTAATTCTTTTTCTATTGCCTGTTAGAATTCGTTATGTACTAATCCACTTGTTTTCTAAACTAAAAACTTATATTTCGAATTTTGAAATAGATTGTAATACATAAAAATTCGAAATATAAGTTGACACTATTTTTAATGTGTGATAAAAATGATAGTAATCAATTCGGAAAATAATATTTGGGCAATGAAAGGGTATAGTAGTGAATATCTCCCTATTTCAGAGAGCTGATGGTTGGTGTGAATCAGTATATAGATTATTCATGAAGTTCGTCCTGGAGCATCTTTCATAAATCTCGCATTATGAGGAAATGAAAGACGGTAGTTTATACCGTTATCAAATAAAGTGGTGAAGATTTTTTCACAACTAGGGTGGTACCGCGATATTTATCGTCCCTACGTATTTACGTAGGGACGTTTTTTATTTAGGTCCTAACTTTGGTGTGTCTTCATAACTAGGGTGGTACCGCGATATTTTATCGTCCCTACGTTTTTGCGTAGGGGCGTTTTTATTTAGGTGGTTTCTTAGTGTTCTTCACAACTAGGGTGGTACCGCGATATTTTTGTCGTCCCTACGTATTTACGTAGGGACGTTTTTTTATTAGGGAGGAAGTGAACGTATTAGAAAAGAGTATTGATAGAACAATATAAATACCGAATTGTAACAAAGAAAAAGAGATAGAGAGGAGATTAACAAATGAATTCACAGCAATGGACATCGAAATTAGGTTTCGTATTAGCTGCAGCAGGTTCGGCAATTGGTCTTGGGGCGATTTGGAAATTCCCATATATGGCCGGCATTGGAGGAGGCGGAGCGTTCTTCCTAATTTTCATCGGTTTCACATTATTAATTGGTTTACCGCTATTATTAGCTGAATTTGTTATTGGAAGAAGTACACAAAAAGAGGCTGTCGATGCATATAGAGAGATTGCTCCTAAAACGTTATGGCCTTGGTTAGGTAAATTAGGAATTGTAACATGTTTCATATTACTTTCTTTCTACAGTGTTGTAGGAGGCTGGATTTTATTATATTTATGGAATGCAATTACAGGTAGACTATGGGAAGGAAATGGAGCATACGAAGCTACGTTTGGTGAAATCATTTCCAATCCATATTTAGCAGTTGGATCACAGCTATTATTCATCCTTATTACTATTTTCATCGTAAGTAAAGGTGTACAAAATGGTGTTGAAAAAGTAAATAAATATTTCATGCCAGCATTATTCGTTTTATTCTTTGTATTAATCGTTCGTGCACTTACATTAGATGGTGCTGGAGAAGGCGTTCGTTTCTTCTTACAACCTGATTTCTCACATGTAACATCAGAAGTTATATTATACGCAATGGGGCAATCGTTCTTCTCATTATCTGTCGGGGTAGCCGTTATGGTAACGTATAGCTCGTACTTACCGAAAGAAGAAAGCTTACCACGTTCAGCATTTTCTATCGTAGCCTTAACTCTTGTTATTACATTACTTGCAGGACTTGCAATTTTCCCAGTTGTGTTCGCATTTGGAATGGAACCATCTCAAGGGCCGGGACTATTATTTATCGTGTTGCCAGCTATTTTCAGTAAAATGGCGTTCGGAAAATTATTCTTCATTGTTTTCTTATTACTATTCTTCTTCGCTACGATTACATCAGCAATTTCGATGTTAGAAATTAGTGTTGCATCGTTAACATCAAAAGGTAAAGGGAAACGTGAAAAAATGGCCTTAATTGTAGGGTTATTAATCTTCGTTGTTGGGGTACCATCAGCATTATCATTCGGTATATTAAGTGATCTGAAGATTTTCGGGAAGACAGTCTTTGATTTAGCGGACTATGCAGTAAGTAACGTATTAATGCCACTTGGTGTATTATTAGTTTCTATCTTTGTTCCTTTAAAAATGAAGAAAGATGTATTAATGAAAGAGCTAGGTGTAAGTAAAAATAAAGGTTATAAACTATTCGTATTATGGTTATTCTTACTTCGTTATATCGCACCAATTGCGATTATTATCGTATTCTTAAATGTACTTGGCATTATATAAAAAGAAAGGTAGCGTATCATACAAAGATACGCTATCTTTTTATTTTGCTCTTTTTTGCAATTCATTTACTGTTACGAACTGATAGCCCTTCTTAGATAAAGAATCTAAAATACCTTCAATCGTTTTAAAATTTTCATTAGACTCATCATACATAGAATGCAGTAAAATGATAGAACCTGGTTTTACATTTTTATTAACATATTCAATTTTATCAGCTGCAGATTTATAAAAAGTATCGGGCTCAAGATCCCATATAATGGTTTCGATATTATTTTTATTTAAATAATAGGGTAGTCCAATTAATTTTTTTCCGTTAGGGGGCCTAAAATCAATTTTGTCTGTAAATCCTGTTTGGCGGATTAATGAATTCGTTTTTTCTATTTCATCTTTAATAAAAGAAGGTGTTTTGAAAACCATTCTATTATGAGAATATGTATGGTTTCCAAGTTGGTGCCCAGATTGCGCGATAGCTTCTCCTAACGATAAATTTTGCTCTAATTCATTTCCAATTAAAAAGAAAGTAGCTTTAGCGTTGTATTTATCTAGTAGCGGTAATATTTGTTTTACATTGTTAGTAGGGCCATCATCAAAAGTTAAAGCAATCACTTTTTCATTTGTTTCTACGCGTTGTGTTAAATCTCCAAATAATTGAAAGCTTCTTGCGTTCATCAATTTGTATGTTCCGAATAATGCCGTGATAATAAAGAATAGTGTAACGATTGTAATGATAATTTTTTTCTTCATAATGTAACCTCACAATGATTTTTAATTCAGTTAAAAAGTATTATATCAAACTAAGTAATTTCGTGCTTTAAGAAGGGTGTGGATGCAAGGAGAAGGAATTTATCATATAATAAAATGCAAAAGGTATATTAGGAGGTGTTTATATGGCGATTATAATTCAATTGCCAGACACTGCAACGTCTCATGCAAAGCCAAGTATGGAAATGGCGATACTTTGCGTGAGGTAGACAAGTAATATACAATCGCCTATATGAGCTCGTATCATTTTTTATATTTGGCTTTGCACCTTATTGAAATGAACCATAAAAAATAAGGGGCGAGCAGAAATGAAATACGTAAAAGCTAATGCTGTTTTACCAGAGAGTTTAATTACTGAAATTCAAAAGTATATACAAGGTGAAACAATTTACATTCCGAAACAAGAAACGAAACATTATAAATGGGGTACACGATCTGGCGGAAGAAAACAACTAGATGAAAGAAATAAAGCAATTAAAGAAGCGTTTAAAAGTGGGATTGCTATTCATCAACTTGCAGAAGAATATTTTCTTTCTGGGGAAACGATTAAAAAGATTGTGTATTCTAAATAAGAGGAAAAGAGTCTGATTCATATATTACTTTGAATCAGACTCTTTTTGTTTTATGTGTATTGGATATATGAGGTGTGAACGGGCATGATAATAGAAAAAATGTGCCGTTTTTTTATTAAATGGTATACAGAGCACTTGAAAAGTAGAAAGGTGAACATATATGAATCATATTGGACAAATAACGATAGAGCTTTTAGTTGGTTTTTTTGTTCTATTAATTGCTACAAAAATATTAGGGAAAACACAAATATCTCAGCTAACACCATTTGATTTTATTTCTGCAATCGTCCTAGGTGAGCTCGTTGGAAATTCAATATATGATCCTAAAATTAAAGTATGGTCTATTTTATATTCAGTATTTGTTTGGGTAATTTTAATTTATACTATAGAAGTGATAACACAAAAAGTAAGAGGAACAAGAAGGTTTTTTGAAGGGTATCCTTCAATTATTATTCGTAACGGAAAGATTGATCGTGAACAATTAAGCGTAAATCATTTGGATATAAACCAATTACAACAAATGCTTAGGCAACAAAAAGATATATTTTCAATCCGAGAAGTTGAATATATGATATTGGAACCGAACGGAAACATAAGCGTTCTGAAAAAAAGTAAATACGAATCTCCTACTATAAATGATTTAAGTTTAAAACATAAGCCTGTATACTTACCAATTTCATTAATTAGTGATGGAAAAGTAGTTAAGGATAATTTGAGGGAAGCGGGATTTGATGAAGGATGGCTTTATAAACAAATAAAGCAAAAAGGAATTACTAAATTTGAAGACGTATTATATGCGGAATGGAAAACAGATGATGGCTTCTTTTGTCAGGAAATGCAGCGGTAGAGAATAAGTGATATATGTAATGTTTGTTTCTAAGTTATCTTTTACATATCAAAAAACGTAATCATTGTATACAATAAAACTAGATCAACAATTTGTATGGAGTGATAAAGATGGAAGCGTTTATTAGAAGTGATCAATATAATTTTATAAAATCACAAGCTTATATTTTAGCAAACGGGCATGCAACGGCAAATGATAGAGGTGTAATTCAAGCGTTAAAATCGCTTGCGATTGAAAAGATAATACATGTATTTGAGAATTTAACGGATGAACAGAAAGAGTTAATTGATACGGTATTAACAGTTCAAAATAGAGAAGATGCAGAATCATTTTTAATGAAAATAAATCCGTATGTAATTCCGTTTCAAGAAGTTACAGCACAAACATTAAAAAAATTATTTCCTAAAGCGAAAAAGTTAAAACTTCCTGATATGGAAGAAATGGATATGAAAGAAATATCTTATTTAAGCTGGATTGATAAGGGGTCAAGCAGGAAATTTATTATAGCGAAAAATGATAAAAATAAATTTGTTGGTCTGCAAGGAACGTTCCAAAGTTTAAATAAAAAAAGCATTTGTTCGTTATGTCATGGACATGAAGAAGTAGGAATGTTTTTAGTTGAAATTAAAGGCGATGTACCAGGAACTTTCGTTAAAAAGGGAAACTACATTTGCAAAGATGGTGTAGCTTGCAATCAGAATATGAAATCGCTAGATAAATTGAACGATTTTATTGAACGCTTGAAGAAATAACGAGAAAACCTCTAGTATTTAAACTGGAGGTTTTTATTTTTTGAAGAAGTAAAATAAGCTTTCTTTGTAAATGTAGATTTATAATGAAATTTGATAAAAATATCTATTATGATACAGTTGCTTATATGCAAGGAGGTAAAACATGGATTACCTTTTATCGAAAGAAAAAGTGAAGCGATGGCCTAAAGATACGATAGCGGCGGGGCGTTGTCATACAGTTGGCCTGAAATCGGATGGCACGGTAGTAGCGGTGGGCCGGAATAAAGAAGGGGAATGTAATGTAAGTGGCTGGCGAGATATTGAAGCAGTCGCAGTGGGCAATGTTCATATGGCAACGAACACGGGTAATGCTCATACAATCGGTCTTACATGTGACAGTACTGCGGTAGCAGTGGGTTGGAATAAGCATGAACAATGTGATGTAAACGATTGGCATAATATTGTAGCGGTTGCGGCAGGGTGGCGTCGTACTATTGGCCTGAAATCGGATGGCACGGTAGTAGCGGTGGGCCGAAATAAAGAAGGAGAATGCAATGTAAGCAGTTGGCAAGGTATTGTGGCAGTCACAGCGGGTGACTGGCATACAGTCGGTCTTAAATTGGACGGCACATTGACGACTGTGGGGAATAATCGATATGGTCAATGCAATGTAAGTAGCTGGCGAGGTATTGTAGCGGTCAAGGCTGGGTATCTTCATACTGTTGGTCTTAAACGAGACGGTACGGTAACAGCAGTGGGGAATGATAAACATAACCAGTGTGATGTAAGTGGCTGGCGAGATATTGTAGCAATAGCGGCTGGTACGAATCATACAATCGGACTTAAATCAAACGGTACCGTGGTGGCAGTGGGTTGGAATGAGTATGGTCAATGTAACGTAAGTGATTGGAGAGATATTGTAGCGATAGCGGCTGGTTGTGCACATACAGTCGGACTAAAATCAGACGGCACGGTGATCGCGGTAGGTAATAATGAATTTGGCCAATGCGATGTAGGTAGCTGGCGCGACATTCGGTTGCCTGGCAAATAGTCAATTTACAATAAATGATTAGTAATATTATTCTATTTTAGGAGTAATTATGGAATAGGATATGTAGAAAATAATTAAACTTAAATCTACTGAATAAGAATCTCTTTTGAAAAGGGATTCTTATTATTTTTCATAAAATGAGGGTCTAAATGGAATTTTTGAACAAACTATATTTCAAAATTACAGTAGAAGATATAAATAAAGTATAGAGGAGATAAAGAAATGCTTAAAAAGTTTTTGCTTTCTTTACCGGATGTTTTACTTATATGTATCGTTCTCTACATAACGTACACAAATTCTTTTAGCTTTGGACAGATGTTAGTAATTTCAATTGCAATCGGAATTATTGGTGGTCTTGTTATAAGGATTGGTAAGGATGTATTTATGTATATAAGGTGGACAATGAAACAGAGGAAATCTTGAATACGTTGTATTGCTATTAGGAGGAGATGAAATGACTAAGAAAAAGAGTAGAGTGAAAAATGAAGTAGCGCTTTGGGCATTAACAGCGGTTGTTCTCATCATTGTATGGTACTTTTATCAAAAATAAAAACGCATCGTATTAAAAAAGCACGATGCGTTTTTATTATTTTTTTTGCCAATTTTCTTTAATAAAGTCTTCACGACCAGATTCCTTTTGCTCAGTAGCATATTTCTCTGGATTCTTTTTATAGAAATGTTGGTGGTATTCCTCTGCTGCGTAAAAAGGTGCAGCAGGACGAATTTCAGTCACGATTGGATCTTTAAACATACCGCTTTCTGCAAGAGCTTGTTTTGATTTTTCAGCAAGCCCTTTTTGTGTTTCGTTATGATAAAAAATAGCGGTACGATAAGATGGACCACGGTCAAAAAATTGTCCGCCATCATCAGTTGGGTCGATTTGTGGCCAATATAAGTCTAGTAATTTCTGATAAGGAAAAATAGAAGGATCGAATGTAATTTGAACAACTTCTAAATGTCCAGATGTTCCAGCTTTTACTTGTTCATATGTTGGGTTTTCTACATGACCTCCTGCATAGCCAGAAAGTACTTTATGAATACCAGGAAGTTCATCAAATGGTTTTACCATGCACCAAAAGCAACCGCCTGCGAAGGTTGCGAGTTCGTATGTTTTTTCGGACATTGCTGTAATCCTCCTAAATGTATATGTTTTATATAGTATTATATAAATTGTTTTATTGCGCAATAAAAAAGATTTGAAAATATATGTTTTTTATAAACAAGATCCTCCGCTCACATCAATTAATTGTCCAGTAACCCAGCGGCTGTCTGGAGAAGCAAGGAATGCAGCAGTATCGGCAATGTCTTCTACTTCACCTAAGCGATTGAAAGCGGAAATAGTAGTAGCGTACTGCTTCATCATTGGGTCGCTCAAGAGTTCTGCATTCATATCTGTTTTGATAAATCCTGGAAGTATTGCATTCACCGTTATTCCTCGTGCTCCAAGCTGTTTTGCTAGCGTAAAAGTCATTGTATTAATAGCGCCTTTCGTCATACTATATGCAACAAAATCAGGTAAAGAAATGCGGGTGGCAGCGGATGAAATATTAATAATTCGGCTATTGTCACGTAAACGTGGTAGTGCTAGTTGAATGATAAAGAATGGAGCTTTTGCATTTACTGAAACCATTCTATCAAAAAATTGTTCAGTCGTTTCTTCAATAAAAGCACCAGGACCAATGCCAGCATTGTTTATTAAAATATCAAATTGTATTTCACCAGTGTGCTTTTGTAATTCAGTATCTAAAGCTTTATAAAGGTTTTCTACACCGTGTAAGGATTCTAAATTTGCGCCGATAGAAAAAGCTTGGCCACCATTTGATTGAATTTCATGAACAGTTTCTTCAGCGTCATCTTTTCGATTACCGTAATGAACAGCAACCAATGCACCGTCATTTGCTAAACGTTTAGCGATTGCTCGTCCAATTCCTCGGCTTGCTCCTGTAACTAACGCTACTTTCCCTTTTAACATAGTTTCCTCATCTCCTCATAAACTTTATAAGTTTTTCTTTATGTAGTAATGCAAACATACTTAAGTAATATATGAGTGTATGTAAGTAATGCATTCCAATTTTGATTTGAGAAAAAATAAATAGAATTAATTTTGATTTTTTTGAAAAAACATGTTGACAAGGAAAAGAACAACGTCCTATAATACGTGTAACAAATAAAAGTTAATTAAGAATTTTCTAACTTTATATGTTGTATATGCAAAGAAGAGGAAAGTAGATGATTATGATCGTTTCAGAGAGCTACTCCAAGGCTGTGAGGGTAGTAACAATCGAATCATTGAAGATCACCTCGGAGCATCGCTTGCGAAAGGGAAACTGAGTAGAGGGCGGCGGCATCGTCTCCGGTAAAAGGACGGAGGTCTGATTGGACCTACAAAGCTTATATTTCGTGAGAAGTATAAGGAAGCTGAGTGGTAACGCGAAACTCTCGCCTCAGCAATCAAAGCTACTAAATTGTAGTAGTTGATTGCTGAGGCGAGAGTTTTTATTTTTAAAAATAGAAGAAGAGAATGCGTAGAAGAGGAGAGTAAATGATAAAGATTGTTTCAGAGAGCTGCCCCGAGGCTGTGAGGGTGGTAACAATTCACTCATTGAAAATCACCTTGGAGCACTACTTTTGAAAACTAGTAAAAAGTAGCGGGGTTGTTCCCGATAGAAAAACAAAAGTCTAATTGGACTTGCAGAGCTTATATTTCGTGAGAAGTATAAGGAAGCTGAGTGGTACCACGATTCCCTCGTCTCAGCAATGGATTGCTACAAGTATGTAAGTAATCGATTGTTGAGACGAGTATATTTTTAAGATTTATATACTGAATATTCTGTTAAAAATACTCATCTCAGCAATCGATGTAGAAATAGATTGCAAAAAATAGAGAAAAAAAGAGGAGCGATGTGAGATGGGAAACCAGTACATTTACATGAATGGGGAATTTGTAGAAAAAGAAAAGGCAGTTGTTTCAGTATATGATCACGGTTTTTTATACGGAGACGGTGTATTTGAAGGGATTCGTAGTTACGGAGGAAATGTATTTTGTTTAAAAGAACATGTGAAACGATTATATGAATCAGCGAAATCTATTTTACTAACAATTCCAATGACGGTAGAAGAAATGGAAGAAGCAGTTTTACATACACTCCAAAAAAATGAATACGCTGATGCTTACATTCGCTTAATTGTCTCAAGAGGAAAAGGTGACTTAGGGCTCGATCCGAGAAGTTGTGTGAAGCCGAGCGTAATTATCATTGCAGAACAATTAAAGTTATTCCCACAAGAATTTTATGATAATGGGCTAAGCGTTGTATCTGTTGCATCAAGACGTAATACGCCAGATGCGTTAGATCCACGTATTAAGTCAATGAATTATTTAAATAACGTACTTGTAAAAATTGAAGCAGCACAAGCAGGAGTGTTAGAGGCTCTTATGTTAAATCAACAAGGATATGTTTGTGAAGGTTCTGGCGATAATGTTTTCGTTGTGAAAGATGGAAAAGTGCTAACCCCGCCATCCTATTTAGGAGCATTAGAAGGTATTACGAGAAATAGTGTTATCGAGCTATGTGAACGACTGAATATTCCGTGTGAGGAAAGACCATTCACTCGCCATGATGTATATGTAGCGGATGAAGTATTTTTAACAGGAACAGCAGCGGAGTTAATTCCAGTTGTAAAAGTTGATTCCAGAGAAATTGGAGATGGGAAACCAGGAAGTGTAACGAAACAATTGACCGAAGAATTTAAAAAATTAACGAGAGAAAGAGGAGTACGTGTTCCCGGGCTGACGGAAAGCTTAGCATAAATAAGGAGAGGAGTTAATGGAAATGAAGCAGCAGTATACAGCGTATGAGAAGTTACAGTATGAAGAAATGACAGGCGCTGGGCACGTGATTCAATGTTTGAAGAAATTGGGTGTAACGACCGTTTTCGGCTATCCAGGCGGAGCGATTTTACCAGTATACGATGCGTTATACGAAAGTGGTTTGAAACATGTTTTAACTCGTCATGAGCAAGCTGCCATTCATGCGGCTGAAGGATATGCGAGAGCTTCTGGAAAGGTTGGGGTAGTCTTTGCTACCTCTGGCCCAGGGGCGACAAATTTAGTTACGGGTTTAGCAGACGCTTATATGGATTCGATTCCTTTAGTTGTCATTACCGGGCAAGTTGCAACGCCTTTAATTGGTAAAGATGGATTTCAAGAAGCGGATGTTGTCGGAATTACAGTACCTGTTACGAAGCATAATTATCAGGTTCGTGATGTGAATCATGTATCACGAATTGTGCAAGAAGCTTTTTATATCGCCAAAAGCGGGCGCCCGGGACCAGTATTAATTGATATTCCAAAAGATGTTCAAAATGCAAAAGTCACCAGTTTCTTTAATGAAGAAGTTGATATTCCGGGGTACAAACCAGAACTTGTACCAGACAGCATGAAACTTAGAGAGGTGGCTAAAGCAATTTCAAAATCTAAGCGTCCACTTCTTTATATTGGAGGAGGTGTCATTCATTCAGGTGGATCCGATGAACTCTTCGAATTCGCAAGGGAGAACCGTATTCCAGTCGTTTCAACTTTAATGGGACTTGGTGCATATCCACCGGATGATCCATTGTTTCTAGGGATGCTTGGTATGCATGGGACATACGCTGCTAATATGGCGGTAACAGAATGTGATTTACTACTTGCATTAGGTGTTCGCTTCGATGATCGTGTAACAGGAAAATTAGAACTTTTTTCTCCAAACTCGAAAAAAGTACATATTGATATTGATTCTTCTGAGTTTCATAAAAATGTAACTGTAGAACATCCGATTGTTGGTGATGTAAAAAAAGCGTTACACATGCTGTTACATATGTCTATTTATACACAAACAGACGAATGGCTTCAGAAAGTAAAGACATGGAAAGAAGAATATCCACTTTCTTATAAGCAAAAAGAATCTGAGTTAAAACCACAGCATGTGATCAACTTAGTAAGTGAATTAACGAATGGTGAAGCGATTGTCACAACAGAAGTAGGTCAGCATCAAATGTGGGCTGCTCACTTCTATAAAGCAAGAAAACCTCGGATGTTCCTTACCTCTGGAGGATTAGGAACAATGGGGTTTGGTTTTCCAGCAGCAATTGGTGCTCAGCTAGCTAAAAAAGAAGAACTTGTCATTTGTATTGCAGGTGACGCTTCTTTTCAAATGAACATTCAAGAACTACAAACAATTGCTGAAAATAACATCCCTTTAAAAGTATTTATCATAAATAACAAATTTTTAGGGATGGTAAGGCAATGGCAAGAAATGTTTTATGAAAATCGTTTATCAGAATCAAAAATTGGATCACCAGATTTTGTGAAAGTAGCAGAAGCTTATGGAGTAAAGGGATTAAGAGCAACAAATTCAACCGAGGCAAAACAAGTGATGTTAGAAGCATTTGCTCACGAAGGTCCTGTCGTAGTTGATTTTTGTGTAGAAGAAGGTGAAAACGTATTTCCGATGGTTCCGCCAAACAAAGGGAATAACGAAATGATTATGAAGAGGTGGGAAGAATGAGTCATACTTTTTCACTCGTTATTCATAACGAGCCAAGCGTCTTATTACGTATAAGTGGGATTTTTGCTCGGCGTGGTTATTATATTTCTTCTTTACATTTAAAAGAAAGAGATACTAGTGGTGTTTCTGAAATGAAACTCACAGCAGTTTGTACTGAAAATGAAGCGACATTACTTGTTAGTCAGTTGAAAAAATTAATTGATGTTCTGCAAGTAAATAAATTATAAGGAGTGTATGGAATATGAAAACATATTATGAAAAAGATGCAAATGTAGAGTTATTACAAGGAAAAACTGTTGCAGTAGTTGGTTATGGATCACAAGGTCATGCGCAAGCACAAAATTTACGTGATTCTGGTGTAGAGGTTGTAGTTGGTGTTCGTCCTGGTAAGTCGTATGAAGTAGCGAAAGCGGATGGATTTGAAGTAATGTCTGTTTCAGAAGCGGTTCGAACCGCACAAGTTGTACAAATGTTATTGCCAGATGAACAGCAAGCTCATGTGTATAAAGCAGAGGTAGAAGAGAATCTTCGTGAAGGACAAATGTTACTTTTCTCACATGGATTTAACATTCACTTCGGACAAATTAATCCGCCAAGTTACGTAGATGTAGCGATGGTCGCGCCAAAAAGTCCAGGTCATCTCGTTCGCCGTGTATTTCAAGAAGGAAATGGTGTTCCAGCATTAGTCGCAGTGCATCAAGATGCGACGGGAACAGCGCTACATGTAGCACTGGCGTATGCAAAAGGTGTAGGGTGTACACGTGCGGGGGTAATTGAAACGACATTCCAAGAAGAAACCGAAACGGATTTATTCGGTGAGCAAGCTGTACTTTGCGGCGGGGTAACTGCACTTGTGAAGGCCGGGTTCGAAACGTTAACGGAAGGTGGATATCGTCCTGAAATTGCATACTTTGAATGTTTGCATGAATTAAAGCTAATTGTTGACTTAATGTACGAAGGTGGATTAACGACTATGCGCCATTCTATTTCAGATACGGCAGAGTTTGGAGATTATGTAACAGGATCGAGAATTGTTACAGATGAAACGAAGAAGGAAATGAAGCGTGTTCTGACAGAAATTCAGCAAGGTGAATTTGCGAAGAAATGGATTTTAGAAAATCAAGCAGGGCGTCCGACGTATAACGCAATGAAAAAAGCAGAACAAAATCATCAATTAGAAAAAGTGGGAGCAGAGCTTCGTGAAATGATGAGCTGGATTCATGCACCGAAAGAATTAGTAAAGAAATAGAGTAAGAGAGTATAAATGAAAAATATGTAAGAGGGGATTTGACAAGATGAGAAGTGACATGATTAAAAAAGGTTTTGATAAAGCACCGCACCGTAGTTTATTAAAAGCAACTGGTTTGAAAGATGAAGATTTTGATAAACCTTTCATAGCGATTTGTAATTCTTTTATTGAAATTATTCCAGGGCATAAACACTTGAACGAGTTTGGGAAACTTGTAAAAGAGGCAGTTCGCGCGGCAGGTATGGTACCATTCGAATTCAATACAATTGGAGTTGACGATGGTATTGCGATGGGACATATCGGTATGCGTTATTCTCTTCCAAGTCGTGAAATTATTGCAGATTCAGTAGAAACGGTTGTAAATGCACACTGGTTTGACGGCATGATTTGTATCCCAAACTGTGACAAAATTACACCAGGTATGATGATGGCTGCACTACGTATTAATATTCCGACTGTGTTTGTTTCAGGCGGCCCGATGGCAGCAGGAAAAACATCTAAAGGGGAAGTTGTTGATCTGAGTTCCGTTTTTGAAGGAGTAGGAGCTTATCAATCTGGGAAAATTTCAGAAGAAGAATTAAAAGATATTGAAGATCATGGCTGTCCATCTTGTGGCTCTTGTTCGGGTATGTTTACCGCGAACTCTATGAATTGTTTATGTGAAGTGTTAGGTTTAGCTCTTCCTGGTAACGGGAGTATTTTAGCAATTGATCCAAGACGCGAAGAGTTAATTAAACAAGCAGCAGAGAAATTGAAAATTTTAATTGAAAGAGATATTAAGCCGCGTGATATTGTAACAGAAGAAGCAATTGACGATGCTTTTGCACTTGATATGGCGATGGGTGGATCAACGAATACAGTATTACATACGCTAGCACTCGCACAAGAGGCAGGACTAGATTATGATATGAACCGTATTGATGCAGTTTCAAGACGTGTACCTCATTTATGTAAAGTAAGTCCAGCCTCAAATTGGCATATGGAAGATATTGATCGTGCGGGCGGGATTAGTGCAATTTTGAAAGAGATGAGCCGGAAAGAAGGAGTACTTCATCTTGATCGAATCACTGCTACTGGGCAAACATTAAGAGAAAATATTGCTGAGGCAGAGATTAAAGATAAGGAGGTTATTCACTCTCTCGAAAACCCTCATAGTGAAGAGGGGGGCTTACGTATATTAAAAGGAAATCTTGCTAAAGATGGAGCGGTTATTAAAAGCGGTGCAACAGAAGTAAAGCGTTTTGAAGGGCCTTGCGTTATTTTTAATTCACAAGATGAGGCACTTGCTGGCATTATGCTTGGGAAAGTGAAAAAAGGAGATGTAGTTGTCATTCGTTATGAAGGACCAAGAGGTGGCCCTGGTATGCCAGAAATGTTAGCCCCAACATCAGCAATTGCTGGAATGGGATTAGGTGCTGAGGTTGCATTATTAACGGATGGACGTTTCTCTGGAGCTTCACGTGGAATTTCAGTAGGACATATTTCACCAGAAGCAGCAGCTGGTGGAACGATTGCACTTCTTGAACAAGGGGATATTGTATGTATTGATGTTGAAGAACGCTTACTAGAAGTAAGAGTGAGTGATGAAAAATTAGAAAAGCGTAAAAAAGAATGGAAACGACCAGAACCGAAAGTAAAAACTGGCTGGCTTGGACGTTATGCACAAATGGTAACATCGGCGAATACAGGGGCTGTTCTGAAAATCCCACATTTTGATTGAGCCAATTTAAAAGAGATAAGGATGATATATAATGGTGCAAAAGGTAAAGGAGAGAGTGAAAATTGAAGATATCTTAATGGCGCATAATTGCCTGAAAGATATCGTTATTAAAACACCGTTACAACGTGATACAGTTTTATCTGAGAAATATGATTGTGACGTTTATGTAAAACGAGAAGACTTACAATTAATTCGCTCTTTCAAAATTCGTGGTGCGTACAATTTAATTCAAAGTTTACCGAAAGAAAAGTTACAAAACGGTGTTGTTTGTGCAAGTGCTGGTAATCATGCGCAAGGAGTTGCTTATACGTGTAATTTATTGAAGATTCCGTCAAAAATATTTATGCCCACAACAACACCGAAACAAAAAGTATCACAAGTACAATTTTTCGGTGGTGATTTCGCAGAGATTGTATTAGTTGGTGATACATTCGATAGCTCTTTCCAAGAAGCACAGTGTTATTGTGAAGAAAATAGAATGACATTTGTTCATCCGTTTGATGATCCGTATGTCGTTGCAGGTCAAGGGACAGTGGCAGTTGAAATTATGCATGAGATGGAGAAACCGGTTGATTATATCTTTACAGCAATCGGTGGTGGTGGATTAGCATCAGGAGTTGGTACATATGTAAAAGGTGTTAGTCCTACTACAAAGGTTATTGGTGTAGAGCCAATGGGAGCTGCATCTATGAAAGAGGCTTTTCTTCAAAATGAAAATGTAGCATTGGAGAAAATAGATAGCTTTGTTGATGGGGCAGCTGTTAAAAAAGTAGGAAAGTTAACATTTGAAACTTGTAAAGATGTAATTGACGATATTATTTTAGTACCAGAGGGGAAAGTTTGTACGACGATTTTAGAACTGTATAAGAAAAATGCGATTGTAGCTGAACCGGCTGGTGCACTCTCTATTGCAGCGCTTGATTTATATAGAGATGAAATAAAAGGTAAAACAGTTGTATGTACGCTAAGTGGTGGAAATAATGATATTGATAGAATGCAAGAAATGAAAGAGCGTTCGCTCATTTATGAAGGACTGAAACATTACTTTATCATTGAATTTCCGCAGCGTTCAGGTGCGCTAAGAGAATTTCTTGATAAAGGATTAGGACCAGAAGATGACATTACGCGCTTTGAGTATATTAAGAAACATAATAAAGAAAATGGTCCAGCATTAGTCGGCGTAGAATTAAAACATAAAGAAGATTATGAGCAATTAATTACTCGCTTTAAAGAAAATAATATTCAATTTATGGAACTTAATAAAAACCCTGTTTTGTTTGATTTGCTTATTTAATAGAAGGAGAGAGTTAGAATGTAAATAAAAAAGATAGATACAAGCGAGGGAATATAGTGCTTGTTCTATCTTTTTTATAGTTAAACTAGGTACTCATTAAATTCAAGAAGAATAAAGCTAGCTAACCAAAAGAGTATCGCAATACGAATGATTACATACATTGTAAATTCAAAAGGAGTAAGATTTCTCTCTCGCTTTATTTTTTTTAATAGTCTCACAGAATAAAAGGAACATAAAAGTAGAACTGCTATAGACATTTCATAAACGTTCTCTAACAAACTTACATTTTCTAATAAGTCTTTCAGCATGTTTATCACCTATTCTGTAAAGTATATTACAGAGAAATAGATCTTGAGCTGTCTAGTTTCGTTTGTTTTTTATTTTCCCTGTATCATCAATTTCTACATCAGTTGAAATTGTTTGTAAATATTGAAGAGCTTTTTTCTTTTCTCCCTCATTTACAGGGGAAACTTGGTTGTTGCGAATGATATAAGGATTGAATGACATTTGGACATCCTTTCCTTTAAAAGTTAAAGTTAATACGCCAGTTTCAGCGCTTTTCCCATTCACATAACTCGGGAATAAAAAGTTACCTAATGAGTAAGCGATAGGAACTTTATTATAATACTCAAACCCTTGTAACCAATGTGGATGGCTTCCGACAATTGCGTTAGCTCCTGCTTCAACCATTTTAGGTACATATTGCTTTTGGTATTCTACCGGACGATTTGATTTTTCAACGCCCCAATGCATATAGACGATTAAATAGTCTGCATCTTGTTTTTGTTCTTTAATTGTTTTTGTTACAAGATTTAAATCATAGCCATTCGCAACGCCAGGTTTATTCTCACCAGCTACCCAATTAGAATCAGGCATAAATCGAACGAAGGAAAGAAATTTAAACTTTTTCCCTTTTACGGTCATTTCTCGTGCTGTATATGCATCTTTCGCATTTTTTCCGGCTCCAATGTAAGGGAACTTTAATTTTTCTACGTGAGAAATCGTATCTAATAATCCATCTTGCCCATAATCAAGTGTGTGGTTATTCCCAATATTTACGATGTCATATCCAGTGTTTTTAATAGCTTGTAGTGTAGATGGATCACTTTTAATCCAAAACAGTTGCCCAGGTGCTTTCTTTTCTTTCGTTGTAAATGCCGACTCTAAATTTACAAAAGAAATATCAGCTTTTTTTATTTCTTCTTTTACATGTTGGAATGGGTAATCAGCCCCATTCTTTTCGATTATAGGACGTAATTGCCAATCGAACATTGTATCACCAGAGAAGGTGAGTGTGATTTCTTGGTCTTCTATTTTCTTTTCGCTTTTTGAAGCGGTTTTACTAGATTTGTTTTGCAAATCGGGTTTGTCTTTTGCTTTTGAAATAAAAGAGTAATTGATTAATAAAACAATCGGTGTAATGAAAAAGGCTATTAACAAAAATCGTTTTAGTAAAGTTTTCATATATACCTTCCCTTTTAATATTATCCCGCAATTAAATTAACACTGAATCTATTAAAGGTAATTAAAGTTACAAAAAATAGCGGGTTATGTAGTGGAAAACATTTGTTAATATTCTCAATATTAAGTTAACATATAGATAACCTGTAAATCAATGTATAAACCAAAATATAGAAATAAAGAATTCGAAGGGTGAAGAATGAGAAATGGTTATATTAGGAGCAGTTGTAAATGGGATTTGTATTATATTTGGTACTTTACTTGGTAAATTATTTAGTAGGATTCCAGAAAGTATGAAAGGGACGATAATGCACGCAATCGGTTTAGCGGTTACTGTGCTTGGGCTTCAAATGGCATTAAAAAGTGAAAACTTTCTTGTTGTCATACTGAGTTTAGTGATTGGTACGGTAATTGGAGAATGGTTACAATTAGAAGAAAAGTTAAAACATTTAGGGGATTGGCTAGAAAATAAAGTTGGATCGAAAGGGAAAGGTAGCATATCAGAAGGTTTTGTAACAGCTACTTTAATTTTTGCAATTGGCGCGATGGGGATACTTGGTGCACTTGACAGTGGGATTCGCGGAAATCATGATATTTTATTTACAAAGGCGATTATCGATGGATTTATTTCTATTATATTAACGACAACTCTAGGAATTGGCGTAGTATTTTCGGCGATTCCAGTTGTTTTATATGAAGGTGGTATTGCAGTTTTTGCAACACAAATTAATAGTTTTGTCCCGAAAGAATTAATGAACCAATTTATAGTGGAGATGACGGCTACGGGCGGCATTATGATATCTGCTATTGGATTGAACTTGCTTAGTATTATTAAAATCAAGGTGGCAAATTTACTTCCAGGTATATTGGTAGTGGGTGTAATTGTTTCAATTATTTATGGTTACGGTTTAATGGATTATTAACCAACTTCATTTAGTGGGAGTTGGTTTTATTATGAAAAAAATGTGGGATTGTAGTGATTTTCACTAGAAAATAGCGGGTTTTGTAGTAAATCTTACATATAAAGCAAATTACTAAACTTTTTACAAGAAAGGGTGTAGAATGGGTATCTAAAGAAAGAAGGTGTGAAAATGGCCAGCTGGAAACGGAATTTAATGATTTGTTGGCTAGGTTGTTTTACCACTGCAGCCGGTATGAGTTTAGTAATTCCTTTCTTATCTTTTTATATTGAGGAATTAGGAGTAACTGGCACTTCAAGCATTGCACAGTGGTCGGGACTTGCATTTGGTGTAACATTTTTAATGGGTGCGATTGTATCACCAATATGGGGGAAGCTTGGTGATATACATGGACGGAAATTGATGCTTATTCGTGCTAGCCTTGGTATGGCGATTATTATGACGCTTATGGGATTTGTAACGGATGTGTATCAACTAGTCGCACTAAGATTTTTAATGGGAGCAGTATCTGGTTTCCTTTCAACAGCGATGACATTTATTGCAGCAGAAACTCCGAAAGAACATTCAGGTTGGGCGATTTCCACAATTTCAACTGGTGGTGTGAGCGGTTCGTTACTTGGCCCGTTACTTGGAGGTTATTTGTCTGAGTTAATTGGAATGCGTCATGTCTTTCTTGTTACAGGAGCTTTTTTATTCCTTTCCTTTCTCATCGTTTTTTTCTTTCTGCATGAAGAAAATCACTCTGCTCAAGCAAAAAAAACACAGCCGAAAAAAGTATGGACGATGGTCCCAGCGAAGCATTTAATTATTAGTTTATTTGTAACAACATTTATTATTCAACTTGCTAATATGTCAGTTCAACCAATTGTTACATTGTACGTGAAAAATTTAGTAGGTCCTCATACTGCACATATTGAAACAATTGCGGGTGCAGTTATGTCAGCGACAGGATTAGCAGTTATTTTGGCAGCACCAAGACTAGGAAGATTATCAGATCATATCGGTCCTCAAAAAACGTTAGTTGTAGCGTTATTTGCAGCAGGAATTATTTTTATCCCGCAAGCATTTGTAACCTCAGCTTGGCAACTATTAATTCTTCGATTTTTATTAGGTATCGCACAAGCAGGATTATTGCCTTCCGTACAAACTCTACTAAAACAACATACACCAACCCATGTTACGGGACGAATATTTGGATATAATCAGTCGTTTCAGTTTTTAGGAAATATGATTGGGCCAGTGCTCGGGGGACAAATTGCAGCGCATGCAGGCTTCCAATATGTTTTCCTCTCTACATCATCACTATTATTTATTGCGTGTATTTGGGTTTATTTTCATAATAAGAACGAAGAAGTATCAGAGAAACAACGTTTGGAAGTTAGTTAACTAAGTGAATGAAAAAGAAAAAGGATGAAGCAACATGTGCTTCATCCTTTTTCTTTAAAATCGAAGACAGAGATAACTTAATGTACCAAGCTCATAACTACGGTGAATGACTTCACCGCTATTCTCGCCACTTCCCATTGCAATAAACAAAGGAACAAAATGCTCTGCTCTTGGTACGGCTAATTGTGCATGAGGAGCATTATTCTCCCAATTAAACAATGCATCTTTATCGTTATTCTGCATATGTTTAATAATCCAATCATCAAATTCAATTGCCCATTTTTCAGGTGTAGTTTGATTCCATTTCAGTGCTCGTAAATTATGAACGGTAACGCCACTACCGATTACTAAAATATCTTCTTGTCCGAGTCCTTTAAGTGCTTCTCCAATTTCAAATTGTTCTTTTGCAGAAAGGAATGGATTTACTGATATTTGCACGACAGGAATATTTGCTTCTGGATACATGCGGTGCAGGAGTGTCCATGAACCATGATCTAAACCTCTGGTCATATTATGATGGACTGAAATACCTTTGTTTCTAAATTTTGTTTCTAACATAGATGCAATGCTAGAAGAGCCTTTCGCACGATATTTGATTTCGTATAACTCAGGGGGGAAACCTCCAAAATCATAAATTGTTTCATATTCGTTATCTGATGAGGAAATCGTTAATACTTCAGTTTCCCAGTGAGCAGTGAAAATAACAATTGCTTTCGGTTTATATGTTTCTCCAAGTGTTTTTAAAAATCGTGTATAGTCTGTATCTTGAATAGCGAGCATAGGCGAACCATGTGCTAAAAATAGTGATGGCATCATAATAGTAGAAACCTCCTAAAAATTATATAATTACTTTATGTAAGTAACTATATAATTTTATTTTTGGTTCGTCAAGAGATTAGTTTGAAAGCAAGTCTGAAAAATACATCATTTGTCATAATGAAAGCAATTACATATAATATAAAATAAGAAAAGTGAATGGATATTCATTTTTCTTAAAGGTATACATAATAAATTTGGGGGCTGACGAAATGAATGTACAGGAAAGTTTCGTTACGGCATTGGATGGATCGGAAATTTATTTGCGTAAATGGTTACCAGAAGGAGATCCGAGAGGAATTATTCAGATTGCACATGGCATGACAGAGCATGCAGGGGTGTATACAGAATTTGTAGATGCTTTATTGGAAGCAGGTTATGGTGTTTATGCGCATGATCATAAAGGACATGGGAAAACAGTAAAAAAAGAAGAAGATTATGGTCATTTTGAACCAAATATAGGGTGGAATCAAGTTGTATCGGATGTTATCTTTGTTTCAGAAAGGATAAAAGAAGAACAGTCAAGTCCTTTGTTTTTACTTGGACATAGTATGGGTTCTTTTTTATCAAGACGTGCTGTACAACTTAGGGGTGAACTATATGATGGATTTCTAATTTCAGGAACAGGTGGAAATCCAGGGCTTTTAGGAGCTATTGGTCATAAAGTAGCAACAATCGAAATGAAATTGCGCGGGGCAAAAACGAAAAGTCCAATGTTAAACTTTTTATCTTTTGGAAACTTCAATTCGAACTTTAAGCCAAATCGTACAAAATTTGATTGGTTATCTTCAGATAATAATCAAGTTGATAAATATATTGCGGATCCGTTATGTGGTTTCATTTGTACGACGAGTTTTTACCGAGAATTATTTTCTGGAGTATTAGAAGTAAATAAACTAGAAGAATACAAGAAGACGCCAAAGAATCTTCCAATACATATATTCTCTGGTGATCGTGATCCTGTTGGCGATATGGGGAAAGGTGTAAAAGAAGTATATGAAAACTATAAAAAATGTGGTGTGAAAGACGTGACACTACGTTTATATGAAAATGGTAGACATGAAATGTTTCATGAAGTAAATAAGGATGAAGTATTTAAAGATTTAATTTCGTGGTTAGATGCGCATAATAAATGAGAAAGATAATCCCAAACTGTTTGTAGTTTGGGATTATTTATTATACAGAAATAGGGGCAATAAATTCTTAAATTCACTTTACTTAATAAAAAATAAATCTTATTCTATAGTCGTTCAAAAAATAAAGAAATATTGTATGAGAGGAAACCTCACTTTTCTGAAGTGAGGTTTTTTGTAGTAACGAAGTAATAGTGAATAAAACTAATTTTAAAAGTAACTTAAAATCAAACTTTTTATAAAGCAACAGATGCCTGTTCATAATAGTAGTATAATAGTGAATGAGGTGTTAATAGAATGGAAGATAGAACGTTAGGTTTATTACTAGATGTTGTTGGGGAATTATTTTCAGATGAAATTTCAATTGCTGTTTCGAATACGAAAGAATATATTTACTATCGGCCAAGTAAACGAATTGATTTAAAGATTAGTGTCGGGGATCCTATAAAAGAAGGAACGATTGCTCATAAAGCGATGGTGATGAATCAAAAAACCTCTGAGTTTATTAATCGGGATGTTTTTGGTATTCCTTATCATGGAATGGCTGTACCATTTTCAAACAATGGAAAGCTTGAAGGGTGCGTAACGGCAATTTATCCAGCTTTAACGGATGGAAAGTCAGTTGTTACTTTAAAAACAACAGACGGCTGGATTCCGGTTCCTTTTTCAAAGGTTATGTATTTAGAGGCTAAAGATAAAAAGACGTATGTGAATTCAGAAGAGTTATCAGGAACACATAAATACTCTCTGCAAGAATTCGAATACTTGCTTCCGAAAGATTCATTTATTAGATGTCACCGTTCGTTTATTGTAAATGTTAATCATATTAAAGCGATTTATCCTGATACCCATTCTACTTTTGTACTTTCAATGGATAATGGTGAGAGAGTACCAGTTAGTCAATCATACGCTAGTTATTTCCGTAAACTTCTAGGATTCTAAATTTTTCTGCTTTAGAACCTAGATTTGCTGTTCTGTCTGAATTTTCGGCATTGTATACTAAAATCCCTATTTTGATAGTGTTAATGTGTAAAATAATTATGAATATTCAATGAGAGAGGGATTACATATGGAGAACAATTTAGATAGAATCAGAGATCAACGTCTAAAAGATCGGGTAGTTACACCTGAAGAAGCAGCTTCCTGGATTCAAAGTGGAATGACTTTAGGCTTAAGTGGGTTTACACGTGCAGGTGATGTAAAAGCAGTCCCATTTGCGCTTGTAAACCGAGTTAAGAATGATGAATCTTTTAAAGTAAATGTTTATACTGGGGCTTCTTTAGGATCGGATGTAGACAAATTATTTGCTGAGGCAGGAATTTTAGGGAAAAGATTACCTTTCCAAGCTGACGCGACTATGCGAAAAGGAATTAATAACGGAGACTTTTTATTTGTGGATCAACACTTGTCTCATACAGCAGAGTTACTCCGTGCTGACGTTCTGGATATAGATTTCGCCATTGTGGAAGCGGTTGCGATTACAGAGGACGGAATGATTATTCCAACCACTTCAATTGGAAATTCCTTAGCGTTTTCCTTAAATGCTAAGTCTATTATTATTGAAATGAATATGGCTCAATCCGCACAATTAGAGGGGCTACATGATCTATATGAACCAGGTAAACAAGGGGAGAGGCTTCCAATTCCGCTTGTGAAAACAGATGACCGAATTGGAACAATCGGTATTCCAATTGATCCTGAAAAAGTAAAGGGAATTGTGTTTACGAATCAATTGGATTCGCCATCGACAATTGTTCCTCCGGATGAAGAAACTGTTATTATGGCACAGCATTTAATAGAATTCCTTCGAGAAGAAGTCAAAGTAGGCCGATTAACAAATCGTTTAGCGCCGTTACAATCAGGAATTGGTTCAGTGGCTAACGCCGTATTGCATGGAATATTAGATTCAGAATTTGAAGATTTAGAAGTATATTCCGAGGTTTTACAAGATGCAGTTTTTGATCTTATGGATGCTGGAAAAGTCAATTTTGCTTCTTGTTGTTCTATCACGCTTTCTGAAGAGAAAATGCAACAAGTATTTTCTAACTTTGAAAAATATCGTGACAAATTAATGATGCGTCCACAAGAGATTTCCAATCATCCTGAAATTATTCGTCGCCTTGGATTAATCTCAATTAATACTGCATTAGAATTAGATATATACGGAAATGTTAACTCTACTCACGTTTTAGGTACAAAAATGATGAATGGTATTGGTGGGTCTGGCGATTTTGCAAGAAATGCCCGCCTAGCTATCTTTGTTACTAAATCGATTGCGAAAGGTGGTAACATTTCAAGTATCGTTCCTTTCGTTTCTCATGTAGACCATACTGAACATGATGTAGATGTTATCGTCACTGAACAGGGATATGCCGACTTAAGGGGACTTGCGCCAAGAGAAAGAGTGGAACTTATTATTGAGAATTGCGCACATCCAATGTATCGTGAACAGCTACGAGCTTATTACGAAGAAGCAAAAATAAGAGGTGGACAAACTCCTCATATTTTAGAAAAAGCTTTTTCTTGGCATACGAACTATGCTAAAAATGGAACAATGCTTGAAGCGGTAGTAGAAACTGTATAGGTTTGTATCGTACGAAATAGTAAAACGAATGAGTGAGCTTGAAGATTAAATTTTAGAAAAAGAGAACGCCAACTTTTAGGGATGGTGTTCTTTTTCTTTAAAAAAATTGTTGAAAATCGTACTGATTATAATAAAGATTTATAAAATTAATTTCTAATTTATGGAAATTAAAGGTTTTTTTGAAGTGCTTTCCGAATCAATTTAGTAGTGTACATATTGAAAGTGAGGAAAAAGAATCATGAAGATAAGAGAAGCATTATTAAGTGAAGCAAATGAATTAAGTGAACTCGCACTACATTCAAAAGCAACGTGGAATTATAGTGAAGAATTCATACTTGCTTGTAAGGAAGATTTAACAATTACGGAGGAGTACATAAAAAATAATTTTGTATATGTTTTAGAAAACGATAATGCGAAGATTGGTTTTTTCTCATTTTTACGTAATGATAAAGCTCTCGATTTCTTGTACATTCATCCTCATTACAAAGGAAAAGGTTACGGGAAAATACTTTGGGAGTATGTAATAGAAAAAGCCAATGAACTAGGATTAAAAAGTTTTACAATTGATAGTGATCCGAATGCAAAAGGATATTACTTGAAAATGGGAGCACAGTTAATAGGAGAGACACCATCAACTGTCTTTAAGGGTCGTGTACTGCCTCTTTTGAAATATGATGTGTAAAACTATTAATAGTAGGGGAAGATTAGAATGGATGATGTAAAGGAAAAAAGAATATATGAAGCACTAATAAAATCGTGGTCGATTGAAACGAGTTCAAAGTGGACAATTGAAAACCCAGCAAAGGGACAATGTGGTGTTACAGCTCTTGTCGTTCAAGACATATACGGAGGAGAAATTAAAAAGACAAAAGTAAGAGAGGTATGGCACTTTTATAACTTTATAGATGGACAGAGATTTGATTTTACAGAGACTCAATTCAATGGGAAATTGAATTATATGGATGAAAAGTCAAATCGGGAAGAAGCATTTGCAGATACAAATGAAAAACAATATAGCATTTTGAAGGGAAAAATAACGAAAGAATTAAAATTATCTTTTGACTCTTAATCTTTAATAAGTTACTATAATGGTGGTAACTTCATTAAAGGGAACTTCATAGAGTTGAAAGGGGAAATACTTTTGAAAACAACTTATGTAAACGCTACAATTGTAACGATGAATGAACAAAACGAAGTGATAGAAAATGGATATATCATTGTAGAAAATGATCAAATTATAGATGTAAAGAGCGGAGAATTTGCAAATGATTTTGAAGTAGATGAAGTAATTGACATGAAAGGAAAGTGGGTTTTACCAGGGCTTGTAAATACACATACACACGTTGTAATGAGTCTCCTAAGAGGTATTGGAGATGATATGTTATTACAGCCATGGCTTGAGACGAGAATTTGGCCACTGGAAAGTCAATTTACTCCAGAGCTTGCGGTCGCTAGTACGGAATTAGGATTACTTGAGATGGTGAAAAGTGGTACAACATCATTCTCTGACATGTTTAATCCAATTGGAGTAGATCAAGACGCAATTATGGAAACGGTATCAAGGAGCGGGATGCGAGCTGCTGTTTCAAGGACTTTATTTAGCTTCGGAACGAAAGACGATGAAAAGAAAGCGATTGAAGAAGCTGAGAAATATGTGAAGCGTTATTATAAAGAAAGTGGCATGTTAACTACGATGGTTGCACCACATAGTCCATATACATGTAGTACAGAATTGTTAGAAGAGTGTGCTCGTATTGCAGTAGAGAATCAAACAATGGTTCATATCCACCTTTCTGAAACAGAGCGTGAAGTACGTGATATTGAAGCACAGTACGGAAAACGTCCAGTAGAATATGCAGCGAGCTGCGGATTGTTTAAACGCCCAACAGTTATTGCACACGGTGTAGTATTAAATGATGATGAGCGTGCATTTTTAGCAGAACATGATGTTCGAGTAGCTCATAATCCGAATAGTAATTTAAAACTAGGTTCTGGTATAGCGAATGTAAAAGCGATGCTAGAAGCAGGAATAAAAGTAGGAATTGCAACAGATAGTGTTGCATCTAACAATAATTTAGACATGTTTGAAGAAATGCGCATAGCGACTTTATTACAAAAAGGTATTCACCAAGATGCAACAGCATTACCAGTTGAAACAGCTCTTTCTCTTGCGACAAAAGGAGCTGCGGAAGTAATCGGGATGAAACAAACAGGGTCACTAGAAGCTGGTAAGTGTGCTGATTTTATTACGATTGACCCGTCTAACAAGCCGCATCTACAACCAGCAGATGAAGTGTTATCACACCTTGTATATGCTGCGAGTGGTAAAGATATAAGCGATGTAATTATTAACGGAAAACGTGTCGTTTGGAATGGTGAATGTAAAACGTTAGATGAAGAGCGTATTATATTTGAAGCAAGTCGTTATAAACGAGGTTTACAAAGATAACTTTTTTAGGCTGTGGAGAGAATCTTCTCCACAGCCTATTTCTAATTTGTAAACCTCACTATATTTTTTAAAACTTTGCAACAGAAGTGATAATGCTAACACTACCCAAAAAATTAGATGTTGACGCTAGTTTTAGAGTACATTGATAGTTAGGACATGTATTTATTTTTGGTTTTTAATAAACTTATTGTATTATTGTGTATTAAATGAACTATTAAGGCGATTAAAGGTAAAGCAGCTCCAATGAGTAAAGTTACTTCACTATTAAATTTATAGTAAGTATAACTTCCAATCCATGAACCAAAGGCTCCTCCCAAAAAGAAAATAGTCATATATAATCCATTAAGTCTGTTTCTTATCTCGGGATTCAAACCAAAGATAATTTTTTGACCTAATAATAAATTTCCTGCTACACCAATATCAATGCAGATACCTGAGATAAGAATTAAAATTATGCTAAATAGTGAATGATCTTGAACAAAGAATAATAGTACGATCGATAATAGTACGAGTGCCAATGATACATTAGTCATTGTAAAAATATAACCTTTATCTGCTATTTTACCAATAGTAGGAGTTAATAAAGCTCCAGCAATTGCAACAAAGCCAAATAATGCAATTTCATTATTTGAAAAATGTAATGGCTCTGATCTTAATAAAATTGGAATAGCTGTCCAATAAAGGCTAAATGCAGCAAATAAACATGCGTGATAAAAAGCTCTTTGTTGTAAAGGAGAAGTATTTATTAGTAGCTTTACCATAGAAGTTATTAAATTTGGATATGTCATGTTACTAGTTGAGATAACTTCATAGTTGGGTAAAAATTTTAGAATTAACAGTAATACGGTAACTAGGGTTATTAATGAAAAAAGAAATACCATTCTCCAGCTAAACCACTCTGTTATTCCGATAGATAATGGGCGAGCAATCATAATCCCAATCAATAAACCACTCATCACTTTACCCACATATTTACCTGCCTCTTCAATTGGCATGATTCTCATTGTTAGTGGAACTAACATTTGAGCTGCACAGGCCCCAATGCCAATTATAGTTGTTAATAGTAAAAAAATAATTCCGTTTGTCGAAATTAGCGTACCAATTAATGAAAAAATAGTTAACCCGATAAGAATTCCTATTATTTTCTTACTTTTCAATAAATCAGCCATCGGTACGATAAAAAATAACCCCAATCCATACCCAATTTGTGTCAAAGTAGTGAGCAATCCAGATAAATCAGAAGAAATGTTCAGATCTTTTGCAATGAATTGTACAATTGGTTGTGCATAATAAATATTTGCAGCAAGTGAACCACAACTAATTGCTAAAATAAATATTAGAAAATTTGTCTTTTTAGTCAATTTTATCATTCCTTTCTTTTTGGAACGTTCATTCCGAAATCATTAAAAAAGAAAGACTATAGGTCTGCAATAGTCTTATCTACTAGATGATAGGCTGAATTTTTCTCTTTTTTATATTTAGACATTACATTCAAACTATGATTTAAACTTAATAAAGAATATGCAACTAATTCAGTATCAACCTCTTGTGAAATTTCTCCTTTCTTTTTTCCTTCTTCGATAACTTGCTTAAATACTTTTTCAAGTTCATTAAAATCATTTATGAGTATTTCTTCTATGGCAGGGTCAATTTGTCCAATAAGCAGTGAAGAATTAGTTATCATACAACCTTTTGGAATTTCACCTGAATAACATTTTTCAATATGTTGATAAAAAAAGGATTTAAGTGATGCTTTTGTGTTTATACCACTAAAAAGTAAATTTCTCTTTTGAGAGCCATAATTTTTATAATGTTCCAAAACTAGTTTAAATAGTGCATCCTTATCTCCAAAGCTATCGTAGAGAGTAGATCGACTTATACCCATCGTTTCAATAAGATCTGATATATATGTAGCATCATAACCTTTTTCCCAGAATAAATGCATAGCTTTATTTAAAGCGTGTTCTTTGTTAAAACTAATACTTCTACCCAATTTATAACACCTCCATTCATGTAACTTAGTATAAATATTCCGGAACGATAAGTCCAGAATATTCGTCTTAATTTCCGAAAGTTTCGTAAAATATCCGTAAATGTTAATTTGGTATTGTGGTATTTAGATGCTATAAAATAGAAAGTATGTATTGAAGCGACAATTAAATTCGATTTTATTGAGGAAAAGTTAAGCTCCTATTAGTTTATATGTTTTTTTCGTTAAAAATCGAAAAGATTCCAAGGTAATCCATATCCTTTTAAAAGGATAGTTTTTTTCTTGAACGAATAAATATTCAAAAGAATGTCGCATCTTTCTGTTAGTATTTCTGCTATAATATATTACGCTTTATAATATTTTATATTTAAGGAGAACAACTCATGAAGCGAAAAAAGAGCCATTTAATGGTAATGGCACTTGTTACATCTTTATTATTAACAGCTTGTAATAATAAAGCGGATAAAAGTGACATAGAGGTTAAAAAACAAGTGTTAAATGTAACAGTATCAGAAGAAATTCCTTCTCTGGACACTGTGAAAACAACAGATGGTACATCAGCACACATTATGCAGAATATATTTGAAGGGTTATATGTATTAAACGATCAAGATCAGCCTACTCCAGCCATAGCAAAATCGTTTAAAAGAAGTGAAGATGGTAAGAAATATACATTTGACTTGCGTAAAGATGCAAAATGGTCAAATGGGGATAATGTAACAGCAAATGATTTTATATTTGCTTGGAAACGTGCAATTAACCCTGAAACAGCCTCTCAATATGCGTCCATGCTCTTTTATGTAAAAAATGCGAAAGAGATCAATAAGGGAACAATGCCTCTTGATGCACTTGGGGTTAAAGCGATAAATAATTATACGTTAGAAGTTGAACTTGAACAGTCAATTCCGTATTTTTTACAGTTGTTAGCACTACCTATATACTTACCACAGCATGAATCATTTTTGAAAGAACAAGGAAACAATTATGCATTGGAACCTAGTAATCTCATATATAACGGTCCATTTGTATTAGAAAAATGGAAGCATGAACAAGAGTTTCAATTAAAGAAGAATGCTACATATTGGGATCGAAAGAAAGTGAAATTAGACGAAATAAACTTTCATATCGTAAAGGATACAATGACAGCTGTAAATTTATATGAAGCCGGAGATTTAGATCGAGTACCTATTAATTCGCAAGTTGTAGACAAGTATAAAGGGAATAAGGAATTACATATGTCGAGTGATCCTGGAATTGCTATGCTTCGTTTTAATGAAAAAAATAACGCGTTAGCAAATAAAAAGGTGCGTCAATCTATTTCATTAGCGTTAAATAAAGATGATTTCGTTGCTCACTTTATTAATAACGGAGCAAAACCTGCAAGTGGACTTGTACCAGTTGGTCATGTAAATGAAGTGACTGGTAAAGATTTTAGAAAAGAAAATGGAGATATTTCCTCATATGATTTGCAAAATGCGAAAAAACTTTGGGAAGAAGCGAAAAAAGAGCTTGGGGTAGAACAAGTAAACCTAGAGTTCTTAACGTTCGAACAAGATAACGCAATACGTATGGCAGAATATATAAAAGGTGATTTAGAGAAGAATTTGCAAGGGTTAACGATACAAATTAAACAACAGCCATTTAAGCAAAAATTACAGTTAGAACAAATAGGTGATTACGATATAACTATGGCAAATTGGGGACCTGACTATAAAGACCCAATTAGTTATTTAGAGTTATTTACGACAGGGAATCCGAATAATAAAATGAATTATTCTAATGTTCGTTACGATGAATTAATAAAGAAAGCGAAAACGGATTTTGTACTAGATACGGAAAAACGATGGGAAGCGTTGCGAGAAGCCGAGCAGGTATTATTAGAAGATGCTGCGGTGGCGCCGCTTTATCATATTGGCTCAGCATATGTACAAAAGGATTATGTAAAAGGAATTGAAAAGCATCAATTTGGTGGTATTTATACTTATAAGAATGCTTATATTGCTAATGAATAAATACAAAAAACCTTACTTTTTAAAAGTAAGGTTTTTTTTACAGGGGGCAGGGAAATCCTTTGGTGGTGTTCCCTGCATATAAAGAAGATAAATGCAAAATTGTAGGTACACATTCATAAGAAGTTGCAACAAATAAGATTGAGCAGTTTGTTTAAGTAAAAAGAAGAATAGAAATATAGCATACAAGGAATAAGGAAATGTAGTACAGATCAGCATACAAACATTCTTTTTCTGTAACTATGTTTGTTTTTAATTATATAAAAAAAATATTAGATTATATATTTTGTCCTTGGTATACTTAAAAGGTAATTTGGGGTATTAAGATGATTTGATAGAGGTGTTTGTGTGGAATTATTTGAGTATTATAAAAAAAGGGGACGGTTTAAGTGTTTAATTGGGACAGGGATTTTTCTCTTTGGATTATATTGTCTGTATAATAGTTGGAGTGATGTTAATTGGGGAGAAATAATATTTATGGTTATAGCTTCGTTTGTTTTTGGGGGAATTGGATTTTGGCAATTAAGAAAAGGGAATTTATTAAAAGAGAATATAGCTAAAAATGATTTGAAGTTTTGGGATATTGATACTTATGTTTTACTAGAATTACCTCAAAATAATAAACATTACGGTTTATATACTCCCGATGGCGCCTATATAGTAGGAACAACTATAGTTCCAACTGATATAATTTCTTCAAAATTACCTTTTTTAAAAAACAAGCAAGTTGTTGGATTGGAAGCAAAGGATGGGGAAATTCTTGCATATTTTCATAGTGAAGTTGAAAACTATGATTGGGCTATTTATGACTCAAATTATAATTGTGTAGGGATGTTTAAAGAAAATATGATACAAGGATTTGGAATGGTACGTGGTTCTTTAATGAATGAAAAAGAGATGAAAATTTGTGAAGTAGAAGTTGAATTTGATTTTTTCGAAACTTCTTTTCGGACAATGGATAACCGGATATTAATAAACTGTAAAAGAGGATATATGCCTTTGGAATGGAGCGAAAGATTCGGATTAAATGTACCTATTATTAAATTAGGTAATAATATTTCTAATGCTGAAAAGATATTTGGTTTAGGGATTCTTTTCTACATTTTAGAAACAATTAAAGTAAGAAAAAGTAGGGTTTTTAATGATTAGGATTAAAAATTTGTGTGATGAAATTTTTTGAATGCGTTATTGGGATAGGGGGATATCCATGGGGAATATACAAGTTAGACCGGAAGAATTGAGAAGAATTGCAAAGAATTTTAAATATGCTAGTAATATAGAATCAGATCGTCATTTTAAAATTCAAGGGGAATTATTAAAGCTTCAAATGAGATGGGTTGGTGCTTCCAGTTTAAGTTTTTATAATGATCTACCTAGAATGAATAAAGCACATGAATCTTTTCTTAATATTATAAAGCAAATAGAAGATGAATTACTTCGTATAGCAGAGAAATTTGAAAAAGCTGATATGGAATACTCGTCTAAAAACTCTAAAAATGATTCACTTTTGATGAATTCAAAGTCAGCAGTTGAAGCGGGAGCTGGAGTAGTTGTAAAAGGAATTGGTTATGTAATTAATGGTGAAAAATATGAAAAATCACTTGTAGATGAAAAGGGAACTGGTGGTCTATTCATTAAGGGGCTTACAGTTGAAGCTGAGCCATTTGTAAGTTCTCGTACTTATGATAAATTTGATGTGAAAGATAAAAACAAGAGGGAACAAACTTTTGGACCAATGGCTGGTTTTACGGTAGCTCAAGCTGGAATAGAACTAGAGAATATTAAAGGATCTAATGTGGGAGCTGAAGCTAAAGTAGCACTTGCTACTGCAGAGTTAGGTGCTCATGTAGAAAATGGGAATTTACATATAGGAGCTGAAGCTACTCTGGTAAAATATGAGAGTGCTATAAAAATCCCACTTCCATTTTCTGATAAAAAATTACAAATTGGAGGATCGGCGTCACTTGGGACAGTCGGGGGATCTTTAGAAGCTGGAAAAAGTGGAGTGAAATTCCATGTACCATTTGGTCCTGGTGTAGGTTTATGGGGATTTGGTGGAGAATTTGCTATTAAAGAATAAAGGGGAAAATTAGTATGAATAAGAAAGTGAAAATTTTAAAATATTTTATGGTTATATTAGCTTGCATTGCAATTTTTGGGACAGTTTTACCTAATGCATTAGATCCAAATGAATCATTAGCAGGGAAAATTTCAATTGCAACTTTCGGTACAATTGGAGCTTGTTTACTATTCTCTATTATGTATTTTATTGTAAAAAAAGCTATTTTAAGAGGTGGGAAATAAGATGGGACAAAATTTAGAGTTAGAATTACTTCCAATAGGTTCTGTTGTAATGTTTAAAGATTGGGAACATCCATTAATGGTTTATGGAAGAAGACAAATGGATTCTGAAACAAAAACAACATGGGATTATGTATGTTGTTATTTCCCTCATGGTAATATTTCTTCAGAGTACAATTTCTTCTTGAATCATGAAGATATTTCTAGTGTGTTACATCTTGGTTTTATTAATGAAACAGAATTAGAGTTTCAAAAATTATTTAAAAAAGAAATTGAAGAAAAGCAGTGATTCTTTTTAGGTGTTGGTGTTTTTGAAATAGTTAAAGAATGGATTTTAATTCTCATATACATAAAAAAAGGGGAATTTCTATGAAATCATTACGTTTATTTATGATTCTCACTCTTGTTGTATTGTTAAGTGCGTGCAATACAGCAACACAAGTTACAAAGGTTCAAAAAAATGGCGAAACGACTTTGAAAATTGGTTCTCTGCAAGGGTATTACGATGTACAAACGCTTAAAGCTGAAAAAGGAAATGTGGAAATCCCTTATGAAGCAGCTGTTGAAGAAGGTACAATTTTATTACAAGTTACAAAAGATGATAAGGTTATTTATGAAGAAGAAATCACTTCTCAAAAAGAAGGTTTGCTTTCTTTTGAAGCTCCAAAATCCGGATCATATGATTTAATTGTACGCGTGAAGGGTGAAAAAGAGAAAGCAAAAGAAATTCAAATACATACTAAGCTATGAAAAAATGGCAAGTGGAGTGCACCCGCTTGCCTTTTCCATTTTCAGTTGATTCTGTTAAAACAAATGAAGTTAAAATAAGAGATGAACAAAAGAATATGTTACAACCTTGGCATGTTAGTAACGAAATTGATATCTCTCTTTTACATGATAAAAAGACTGGGTTTGATGCATTTTTATTCGAAAGAGATGTAGATGGTAAAAAGCAAGTAGTAGTATTTAGGGGGAGGGACATAAGGTGATGCTCTTTTTGGAGAAGGTGTCCCAGACTTTACTACAGATATTGATTATATATGGAGGGAAATAAGTTGAAAAGCATTGAAGTTCTAAATACATACATTGAAGGGATTTCTGTTGCAATCCCTACGTGGTTAAAACATCTAATTGAGGCAGAGGAGATACATCAAAACTATGAGAATGTACAAGCACTTGGTGCATTAAAAACAGATGCAGTGTTGTACTATGTACACCGTACGCTGCAAGTGCTAGATGGATTGCCTTTAGCTGAAGAAGCGTATCATATTATTGAAAAGGTACTAACGTATAGTGAACTTGCAAAGGTAGGATCTTTAAAACAGCGGGAGCAATGGAAGAAAAAAGGGATTAATCTATTGGTACATAATGAGGGTTCTGCTGATATCTTTAGTGACATTCAGTTTATTGAACGTGTAGAGACAAACTTAAACGCTATTGAGTATTTGTTTATTCGAGATTTAATTAGAACACATGGATTAATCGGGCAGTATATCCGCGGAGAGGCTCGTTTGGACTCCCATATTGATTTAATTAACACATATAAAGAAGAATACGGAGACGTTAGGTTAAAGGAGATTCTATACTATCTTAACCAATGCATTATTGAGGGCGTATCAAAAGCTTTGTGGAGTGAAGTGAAGAACGATGTGAAGATTACAATTGATGGTTTGTTTGATGGTTATATGGAACCATTTACTTCTCGCATACATAGACTCACGCCAAAACATAAGGAGTCAGCATTTGAAAAAGATATAATTATGGGGAGCGAGAAGAGTGACGTTCAAACATTCTTATTTGATAAGGATTTATGGTATGTAGAACCGTCTATGCATGCTCTTAGCTTTGAGGATATTTGGACAGTTTTTGTTATGTTAAAGAATGAGATAGGCACTAGAAAAGTTCAGCATATACATTTCGAGAAATTGATGCAACAGCTGCATTATGATTTTAAAGGCGAAAAAAAGGACAACGTGTATCGTAAGCGGGTTATTGAGAAGTATCTACGGGAGTACCGTGAGAACGAGAAACCGAATACAACGCATGTTTCTTTTAAGGTTAAAGTCGATGAAGATATGAAGACTGCGTATGTGTCGTTTCAGTTTTCTGCTGTAGGTGAGGCGTTAATTACCTTCTGTGTAGAGGCAGAAAAGATAGATATGATGCATGCTCGGGCAAATGTGCTGCTGTTTGATTTCTTCGGGTTACGAAAGGATGCATATGATAGATTCCATAACGAAGAAGTGTATTTGGAGCATATGAATAGCTCGGCTGATGATAAACGAATTATTCTTGATTATATAAAGGGAGATACGATTGTAGATGTCGGAGCTGGTGGTGGTGTCATGCTAGACATGATTGAAGAAGAGACCGAGAATAAACGAATCTACGGTATCGATATTTCTGAAAACGTGATTGATACGTTGAAAAAGAAGAAGCAGAACGAAGGGCGTTCTTGGGACGTCATTAAAGGAGATGCAATCAACTTAAGCAGCTCGTTTGAACAAGAATCGGTTGATACGATTGTATATTCTTCTATCCTTCATGAGCTGTTCTCTTATATCGAGTATGAAGGTAAGAAATTCAATCATGAAGTTATTAAAAAGGGGCTGCAGAGTGCCTATAAGGTGTTAAAGCGAGGAGGTCGTATTATCATTCGTGATGGCATCATGACCGAAGATAAAAAGTTAATGCGGTTGATTCGTTTTAAAGATGCAGATGGAATGAAGTTCTTAGAGCAGTATGCCCATGAATTTAAGGGGCGTACAATCCAGTATGAAGTAATTGCAGAAAATACAGTCAAAATGCCTGTTAACGATGCAATGGAGTTCTTATATACATATACTTGGGGCGAGGACTCCTTCGTTCATGAAGTGCAGGAGCAGTTTGGAATCTTTACGCCAAACGATTATAAGGATTTTGTAAAGAGTATCTTTGGAGATAAAGTAAACATCGTTCAAGCTATGAACTATTTGCAGGATGGATATACAAACCATCTTAGCGAGAAAATCGAGTTTACAGATGAGTCTGGGAATGCGGTTGCGCTACCAGATAGTACTTTCTTTATGGTTTTAGAAAAGAGGCAATGATGTTGAAAACCTTTAAAAATATAATTTTAAAAAACTTAATTTAATAATCTTCAGTTAAAGAGCGTGTTTTTAGAGTAATGAAAAATTCCTAATTTCTTAATTTTATACTGAGAAACATATCCAAATAAGGTATTGGTAATTAAAACCGGGAACATTAGAACAACATCGCTAGCTGAAATTTATCGAAACTCCCCTGTGTTTCAAAACCTTCGTAATCCAGATAAGGATAAGGGGAAGTGTGGTATTTTTGAGTTTCGGTATGTTTGTGGGGAATTTCGTTCTAGAGCATATGCGATGACGGGGGATTAAATGGAAAGTGAGCCTTTTGCGTACATATTCCAAAAGCATTGCGAAAACAGAAAAAGAACATAAAAAGGGGCATGAGTAAAAGTTTACTCATAGCCCTTTTTTAATGTTTTATAATGTATAGTACTTAGCATCCTTCATTAAAAATTCACTACCTATATCTAGTGTACTAAAACAAGTTTTTTACACATGAATTCTATTAAACCGATTTTAATAAAGCGTAAAAATTCGTATCATATGGGACATCATCTTGATACATATAATTTTTTAGAACGCCTTCTTTTTCAAAGCCTAATTTTAATAGTACTTTATTGGAAGCTTCATTTTCAAGAAATACAATTGCTCCAATCCGCTTTAAATGAATCGTATGGAAACCGTATGATATAACCTCAGAAACAGCTTCAGTCGCATATCCTTTTCCCCAGTGTTCAGGCAAAAAGGCATAACTTATATTGGCTCGTTTATGCTCAGAAGACCAATCGTGAAAACCAATGGTACCAATGAGTTCTTTCGTGTCTTTTAATTCGATTCCCCATTTTATACCGCTTCTTGCATTGTAACTCAACTTAAAATTATGAATGATTTGCTTCACTTGATCAATATCTTGTAACGGTTTTTGGCCATAATAGCGCAGTACATTAGTATTAGAAAAGCATTGTAGTATACGCGGTGCATCTTCTTCGGTAAGTTCTCTTAAAATGAGTCGGTCTGTTTTCAATATAGGAAACATGCTTTCACTCCATTTCTTTTGAAACTAGAATGTGTTGTTATTATATAATCTAGTCTGAAAATAAAGATTATTCAAGAGGGGAGTATAGTTTTAATTTATGATAAAATTGATTGTGGAATATATTTCAAAAAGAGGTTTGTATATGGAGAAAAATTCAATTTTAATTGTAGATGATGATCAAGATATTGTTCAATTTATAAAAGTGAATCTAATGCAAGAAGGTTTTAAAGTTTTTAGTGCTCATAACGGAGAAGAGGCTTTAGAAATAATAAATAATAACAGTATTCAACTTGCTATTTTGGATATTATGATGCCACAAATGGATGGGATAGAATTGTGTAGAAGGATTAGAGAGAAACATAGTTTACCAATTATGTTTTTAAGCGCGAAATCATCGGATGTCGATAAGGTAATTGGATTTAGTACTGGGGCAGATGATTATATTGTGAAGCCGTTCAGTACAATTGAATTTATCGCAAGAGTGAAAGCTCAATTAAGAAGGTATACATATTTCAACCAAAATGCTGTCCAAGTAATGGAAAAGAAAATAAATATTAGAGGTTTAGAAATAGATGAAGCGTCGAGAACTGTAATGTTATATGGAGAAACAATGAATCTTACGAAAACTGAATATGATATTTTACACTTAATGGCAGCTGCAAGGAATCGTGTGTTCACAATTGAAGAAATATATGAGAGCGTTTGGAACGAAAGAGCCTATGAAAATAATAATACAGTAATGGTTCATATTGCAAGATTGAGAAATAAAATTGAAGAGAATCCAAAAGAACCGAAGTTTATTCAAAATGTTTGGGGAGTCGGATATAAATTTGAAGATTAAATCATTACAAGGTATTAGAGCTAAGTTTTTTATCGCATTCATATGTAGCATCTTGTTAGCAACTGTAAGTATAATAGTGTTTCAAATTTTGGTTGGAAATATATATAGTCAGGTTAATGTTTTAGAGGAAAAATATTCATTTTTATATTTTATAGTTTTTTTGATTTTTACTACAACATACTTTGCATTAATGACAAAAACACTGATGAAAAGGTTGTCTCAAATTAACAAGAACGTGAAGGAAATAAGTGACGGTAATTTTGAAATACATATACCTATTTTGAAAAATGACGAGATTGGTGAACTAGCAGCAAATGTTAATAGAATGGCGAAAAGCTTAAAAGAGTCTATTGAAAATGAAAAAAAATCACAGGAAATGAAAAATGAAATGATTAGTAATATTTCTCATGACTTACGAACGCCAGTAACATCTTTAATCGGTTATGCGGACCTGTTAGGAAATAAACTCCATTCGAATGGAGAAGAATGTGAACAGTATGTAAGTATATTAAAGCGAAAAAGTTATGAATTAAAAAATCAAGTAGATGATTTATTAGAATACTGTCAAATAAATTATAGAGAGATTGAATTACATAAAGATGAAGTAGATATGAAAGCATTAATTGAACAAATCATGATTGACTTTGTACCACAATTAGATGATGCCAATATGAGCTTTTATATTAAAAGTGATGAAGTGCTACATGTAGAAGTTGATGTGACACTTATAGTGAGACTATTTGAAAATGTAATAGGTAATAGTATTATGTACGGGAGAGATGGAAAGGGAATTGCAATTGAAATTTTCAATAAAACAATGAATGTTGAAGTAGAAATTAAAAATTTTGGACAATGCATTCCGAAAGAGGACCTTCCTTACATTTTTGAGAAGTTTTATCGTAGTGAAAAATCACGTAGTTCTCATACGGGCGGGAAAGGAATAGGACTTGCAATTTCAAAAAGTATAGCCGATCTCCATCAAGGGGATATCACTGTACGTAGTAACGATAAAGAAACAGTTTTTACTGTGAAATTACCGCAGTATAAAAAAGTAAGAAAGTCGTAAGTATTTCTTTTATATGTCGTAATTTTTACTTTGTATCATTGAGAAGAAGGATATGAGAGTAGGGATGCGACATGTGGAAGAAATTTTTATTAGTAATTATAGTTTCTTTTTTAATTATAAGTTGGATCTTAGTTTATGTAGCTAATGGTGTTACATCAGTTTTTGTTTGGTGGAGTATTCAGGCTTTTAGTTTTATTTCAGTTTTCCTCTTGATAGGATCAGTAATAATATTTTTTTGGAAAGGCATTTTTAGAAAGCGGATAGATAGAACGCTATTTTTAATCATTCTGTTTTCTATCATTGGAGCTTGGCCTGTCGGTTGGTTTGCTAATATAGGTAGAATTGCTTATCCAGCAGATATACAATCTATGAGTCCTAAAACAGTAGTTCGTTTTCCTTTGAATGAACGGGTATTAATAGGTTGGGGTGGTGATCGGTTAGAAACGAACTATCACGTTATAAAACCAAATGAAAGGTGGGCATATGATATTCTCATTCCACCTGCTGAAGTGAAAAGTAGTAAGTTAGAGGATTACGGAATATATGGAGCGAAAGTAATGGCACCAGCTTCTGGGACGGTGGTATCAATTAATAATAATGAACAAGATTTAGTTCCGGGATCGGATAATTTTCAGTCAATGGCTGGGAATCATATTTATTTACGACTAGATGAAACAGGCACATTTTTAATTCTTGCCCATTTAAAGAAAGGGTCAATTAAAGTGAAAGAAGGACAACGTGTAAGAGAGGGAGAAGTTCTTGCTCAAGTCGGTAACTCAGGAAGTTCAAGTGAGCCGCATTTACATATTCATCATCAAAGGCAAGATCCGTCCAAGGTAAGTATGTTTTTTGCGGAAGGATTGCCACTTTACTTTCGAACTGAAAATGGTGTCATGATGCCGGAAAGAGGGACATACATAAGTGGTAACTAGAAGAAAATCATTTCATCCAAAAAGGGTATTCCAAATTAAAATTGGAATACCCTTTTTCATTATCCTACAAATGTTTGATACAGTAAGAAGATATTTAAAATGATAACGAGTGCTGCAATTATCCAAGCGATAAATGTTGTTATACGGTGGTTAACGAGTGCACCCATAATCTTTTTGTTACTTGTAAACATAATAAGTGGTACTAGCGCAAATGCAATACCGAATGATAAGACGACTTGGCTCATGACTAGAGCGTAAGTTGGATTTACACCTAAAGCGATAATAACTAATGGTGGAATCATTGTAATAAATCGGCGTAAGTATAACGGAATATGCATGCGAATGAAACCTTGCATAATAATATCACCCGACATTGTACCGACAGAAGAGCTAGATAGTCCTGCTGATAAAAGTCCAATTCCAAATAATGCAGCTGATACAGGACCTACTAAATTGGTAAATTGAGTGTAAGCAACATCTAAATCTTCAACGTGCAAGCCGTTTTTAAAAAATAGTGCAGCAGCAACAATTAACATACTTGCATTAATTGCTCCAGCAATAACCATTGCAATAATAATATCGATAAATTCGAAACGAAAAATCTTTTTCTTTTGTTCGTCAGTTGTTCCGACCACGCGGCGTTGTGTTAATGCAGAATGCAAGTATATTGCATGCGGCATAACTGTTGCACCTAAAATTCCTGCTGCAAGTAATATACTGTCTACACCTTGGAATTTTGGAATAAATAGTCCTGAAAGAAGGGGACTTAATTCTGGTTTTGCATAAAAAACTTGAATCCCAAAAGCGATTACTACAATGAAAATCATTCCTGTAATAATAGCTTCTAGTGGACGAAATCCTCTACGTTGAAACTCAAGAATAATAAATGATCCGGCTGCAGTAATTAAAGCGGCAGGTAGCATCGGGATTCCAAATAGTAAGTAAAGCCCCAAAGCAGCTCCAATAAATTCCGCTAAATCTGTAGCCATAATAACTAGTTCACCTTGTATCCATAAGCCGATAGACACAGGCTTTGGAAAGTTTTCACGAGCTATTTCGGGTAAATTGTTTCCTGTAGCAATTCCTAATTTAGCTGATAAAGTTTGGATTAATACAGCCATTAAGTTAGAAGCAAGTATTACCCATAATAGTAAATATCCATATTGTGAACCAGCTGCGATATTTGTAGCAAAGTTGCCAGGATCAATATAAGCAACGGACGCGATAAAAGCGGGTCCTAAAAATGGTAACAGTCTTTTCCAGCCTTTTGTTTCTCCACTTAAAGCTAAGTGAGCTGATTGTACAGTTGTACTTTCAGAAGGGAGATGTTTATCTTTTGTTATATCTTTATTCATAGTAGTTTTCCCCTTTAAAATGTTAACTTGATGAAATTATTGTATTTATTCTTACTCATTATTTCAATACATTTAAATATGTTATGTGATAATTTCATTTGAACACGAAAGTTTCCTTAATGCAAATTATATGCCTTTATGCAATGGATGGTGTGATAATGTAAAATGAATTGGGAGTTTATGGTGTGATGACATGGGGAAACATAGTGAATTAAAGGGCTGTTTTTGAAATTTATGTGAACATAAAGCTGATAATACAGCATATTAATTGATGGAATTGCAATTGTATGATATATAATATATTGGGATTACAACATAACCATAGTGTTATGATGTGTAATCTTGTTTTTTATTTTTGTTAACTGATAGAAAATAGTATAAAGAAAAGAAAATGGGATTCATTTTCTTATTATATATGTTTTGATATGAACGTTAACTTATACATGATTTTAAAAATTAGATAGGTGGTAGAAATACATTGGCAACTACAAAACCATACAGAGTATTACTATATTACATGTACACAACAATTGAAAACCCAGAAGAATTTGCTGCAGAGCATTTAGCATTTTGTAATTCACTTGAATTAAAAGGAAGAATTCTTGTAGCAAAAGAAGGTATTAACGGAACTTGTTCTGGAACTGTAGAGCAAACAGAGAAATACATGGAAGCAATGAATAATGATCCACGTTTTGATGGTATCGTATTTAAAATAGATGAAGAAGAAGGGCATGCATTCAAGAAAATGCACGTACGTCCTCGTCCAGAATTAGTTACACTTCGTCTAGAAGATGACATTAACCCACACGAAATAACTGGGAAGTATTTAGAGCCAAAAGATTTTTATGAGGCAATGAAACAAGAAGATACAGTTATCATTGATGCACGAAATGATTATGAGTTTGATTTAGGACACTTCAAAGGCGCGATTAAACCTGATATCGAATCATTCCGTGAATTACCAGATTGGATTAGAGAAAACAAAGAAACACTTGAAGGTAAAAAGATTTTAACATACTGTACAGGTGGAATTCGTTGTGAGAAATTCTCTGGTTGGTTAGTTCGTGAAGGTTATGAAGATGTAAGTCAGCTTCACGGCGGAATTGTAACGTACGGAAAAGATCCAGAAGTACAAGGTGAGCTTTGGGATGGGCAATGTTACGTGTTTGATGAACGTATCGCTGTTCCAGTAAACCAAAAAGAACATGTTATCGTTGGTAAAGATCACTTTACAGGTGAACCATGTGAGCGCTATGTAAACTGTTCAAATCCAGAATGTAATAAGAAAATTTTATGTTCTGAAGAAAACGAAGCGAAATATTTACGTGCATGTTCTCATGAATGTCGTGTAAGTCCACGTAACCGCTATGTAATACAACATGAATTAACTGAAGAACAAGTAGCTGCTGCATTAGAGAAAATCGAAGCAGGGAAGTAAGCTGAATTCGTATAATAAAAAGGTACTCCAAGTTTTATTTTGGAGTACCCTTTTTTTATTATCCAGTCCTGTCATTTGTCGTTTTTTGTCGGTAAGTCGATATATTTAAAAAATCGCTGATATATCTTAAAAATCGCTGATAAAAATTTCACTTACTGTAGCACACCAAGAATTTGAAAATAACCTTCTTTAGTTTTTATCCTCTTTTTCTTTTACAGCAGACAGTACCGTTTGTTTTACCCAAGCTTTTCTTTGTTTATGCTGTAGACCCCATTGGTATAAACTTTGGGCTCCTAAAATAAGTGAAATGACAATGCCGCTAATCGCAATTAATAGAGCGAAAAACTCAAGAGGTGACGATATTTTGTTTGAATCGGTGTTTCTTAAAAGGTCGATCATAGTAAACCCTAACATTTGGCCCACTACAGAGTAGAGCGTTAAAATTAATAATAAAAGGCTATCTTTTTTAGAGGCGACATTTTCTTGATATTTAAACAAACTATCAAGATTTTGTTTCGCATTCGAGTATAGAACCTCAATATTAAAAAGTTTTCTTAAGCGAAAGAAAATATCTTCACTTTGTGATTGGGATACTAATTCTAAAGAAAAATAATTAGCAGTGAACGAATTGATCGAATAAATTAATTTCTCTATTTCATTAGTATCTTGTTCAATGTTTAGCTCAGCATAGGCGTTTGCCATTTTTAATAAAACAATTTTATGAAATAGGTTTAATAATAAAGCGTAATAAAATTCTCCGAACATTTGACTAGCAAGTTTAGAGATTTCGCGTTCTCCATCATTTGTTACACATGTAAAAATATGTTCTTCCATTATGAAATAACGATTTGGAGCCCATCTCTGGTAAGCGTGTTTTTTTAAATAGTCATGAATGTAAGGAAGGTTATTTGCACTCACATAGGGCTTACCATCACTTGTTAATCCGGAAAGACTAGAAGTACGATAAACATCTACTTCATTAAGTTCCATACCTTCTTTTAGTGACAATAAAGTTTGAACGTACATTCTTTGGTCTTCAAAGAAAGGGAAGGTTTGAAAGTATGAACTTCTTAATCTCTTCTTTTCAAAGAAATCAGTTACACCATGAAATAAATAACCAAAAATGAATTTTTCAACTTGGGAATACTTCTTTCCGTTACATTCAATACAAATAGTCTCATTTGTATCATTTTTAGTTTCAAGTACACGGAAGCGAGCAGCGAATTCGATTGCTTCAGATAAAGTCATGTTTGGAGCAGTGTTTACTTCTGTTCGAATTGTTAAGAAGCCAAGTTCATAAGGACAAAGTGTTACATCAATAGAGTGTATCTTGAATGGAATTGAAATAAGGTTTGTTGTTAAATGTCCAGTTAAGTTAAGGTCCTTTGAATAACGTTGCAAGCCCTTTTGATGCTCTGAATGAGGAAAGAGAATTTTATTTGTAAATGAAAGATAGTATGCTTCCATATTTTGATGTGAAACTTTAAACTCCCCATAATATGTATTTTCATCATCGAGATGATCGAGCCGAAAAGGACAAAAATCGTTTTTTTGTAAGAAAGGGAACATATTTTGTTCATATCCAGCTTTAAACGAAAACGGGAATATAAATTGGAATATAGCTGTTGCTACACCTTTTTCCTCAATTGATTGTATTGCCTCCATCTACATTGTGTCCTTTCCATATATGCTATAGAAACAACATGCCCAAATTTATTTGAAAATAACCACTCTTTTATACTCAATTGAGAGTGAAAATTCAGCTTATTTATCAGGGAACATGTATAATGTTATGTATACTAAAAGTTATAAAATTGTATTTTGAAAAGGGGGATGCTGTATGCGGATTTTAGTATTAGGCGCTGGTGGAGTCGGAGGATTTTTTGGTGGCAGATTAGTCGAGAAGGGAGAAGATGTCACGTTTCTTGTTCGTAGTAAACGGAAAAAACAATTAGAGGAAAGAGGACTTGTAATCCGAAGTGTTAACGGGGATTTTTCCTTCCGACCGAAATTAATAACGAAAGAAGAGCGAACTTCTCCATTTGATGTCATTTTATTTTCAACAAAAGCGTATCACTTAAACGAGGCAATTCAAGATTTGAAGCCGTTTGTTGGCGAAAATACTGTAATCATTCCATTGTTAAATGGTATCGCTCATTTATCGCTATTACAAAAAGAATTCGGCGAAGAAAAAGTAATTGGCGGTTTATGCTTTATCGAGACGACGTTAAACAATCAAGGAGAAATTGTACAAACTAGCGCTGCCAACAGACTTGTGTTTGGAGAAATTAAGTCTCAAAATTCAGAGAGAGTAAAGCATATTTCTAAAGCATTTTCAGGTACGAAATCTAGTTTTGTTTTAAGTGAAAATATTACGCAAGATATGTGGCATAAATATTTATTTATTACTGTAATGTCAGGTGTGACAACGTTAATGCGTGCACCAATTGGACCAATCCGTGAAAGTGAAGGCGGCCGTGATTTTATCCGTAATGTGTTTGAGGAATCTGTACAAATCATGAGAGTATTAGGAGCTCCAGTAAAGGCTAATATTGCCCAGGAACATATGAAAACGATTGATAAAATTTCGTATGATATGAAGTCATCAATGCAACGTGATATGGAAAAGGGGTCGTTTATTGAAGGGAAGCACTTGCAAGGATATTTACTGGATGTAGCAGAGAAATTTTCTATAGCGGCACCATTATTAGAATCTATATATCAAAATTTAAAGGTGTATGAAGAGATGACCTTTAACAAATCTGTAATAGAATTAGATGTATGAAAAAATAAAAAAGATAGCAATATATAAGTGTATTGCTATCTTTTTTATTTTTTTGTATGACAAATTATTTATTTCTTTTCGTTCTATCTGTCAAATTTATTTCCTGTTCACGTTTACCATATAACTGATTAATTTCATTTGCTACTGCATCTAAATATGAATCGGAAAAAATAGGCTTCTTTTCTTTAGACATATGGGTCTCCTTTGCGGATTTTTTAGTATTCATTATGTATATTTCTCAGTGGATTATGCACAATCATTTTAATTTTTTTCTTATTAAAAATTTTTGTTTACTTTTTGAAAATAAAGGAGTATTATAATCCACAGTTTCAATTTTCTAAATCGCTGAAACCGCATGGTACGGGGGACCCGTTTTTACGGATTAGTACATAATCCGATGGGGTGAATCCTTAAAAAAGGTAGGGCTACTCATAGGCCCGAATCCGACAGCTAACCTCGTAAGCGTTATATTGAGAAGGAAGGTGGAGCTTGTGCGACAAAAAAAATAATGTCTACAAGTCTATTTCGCTATGGCTTGTAGACATTTTTTGTTTTCTGAGTAAATAGTTTACTGGCTGCAACAAGCAGAAAAGTTCGTACAAAATTATTGGAGAGTGGACAGCATTGGTTTCATCTATTAAAAGATTTTTAATTGGAAGACCGTTAAAATCAACAGAGCTTGGAGAACAAAAGCTTAATAAAACGAAAGCTTTAGCTATTTTATCTTCTGACGCATTGTCATCAGTTGCTTACGGTCCAGAGCAAATTTTAATTGCTTTAGCAGGTGTTGGAGCGATCGCTTATTGGTATTCCATTCCGATCGCTGTTGGGGTATTAGTATTATTGACAGCCCTTATTTTATCTTATCGTCAAATTATTTTTGCTTATCCGCATGGCGGGGGAGCGTATGTTGTATCAAAAGAAAATTTAGGGATGAATCCAGGCTTAATTGCTGGAGGGTCTTTATTAGTTGACTATATTTTAACTGTTGCGGTAAGTGTGTCCGCTGGTACAGATGCAATTACGTCTGCGTTTCCTAGCTTACATGCACACAACGTAATTATTGCGGTTATATTTGTTATATTAATTACGATATTAAATTTAAGGGGAGTAACGGAGTCAGCTTCCGTTTTAGCATATCCTGTTTATTTATTCGTTTTAGCACTATTTATATTAATTGGTGTGGGCATATATAATATTTTAACTGGTCATGTTTCACCCACTTTACATGCGCCGATTGGTACACCAGTTGCAGGGATTAGTTTATTTTTATTACTAAGAGCATTTGCATCAGGTAGTTCTGCTTTAACAGGTGTTGAAGCAATTTCAAATGCAATTCCGAACTTTAAAGATCCTGCGCCAAACAATGCTGCAAAAACATTGCTTGCAATGGGTGCATTACTTGCTGTGTTATTTTCAGGAATTGTATTTTTAGCTTATTATTACGGAGTGACTCCGAGTAAAGAAGTAACAGTTGTTTCTCAAATTGCTGAACAAACATTTGGACGTAATTTCATGTACTATTTCATACAAGGTACAACAGCTTTAATATTAATTCTTGCTGCTAATACAGGTTATTCTGCATTTCCTTTATTAGCGGTTAACCTTGCAAAAGATAAATTCATACCGAGAATGTTTACGATTAGAGGAGACCGTCTAGGTTACTCAAACGGTATTATAATACTTGGAGTTGCTTCGATTATTTTAATTGTAGCTTTCCAAGGACAAACAGAACATTTAATTCCGTTATATGCAGTAGGTGTATTTATTCCATTTACACTTTCTCAAACAGGGATGGTATTAAAGTGGCTTCGCGAAAAACCTGAAGGATGGGCTTTAAAATTAACGGTTAATTTAATAGGTGCAGTTATTAGTTTTATCGTAATGAGCATGTTCTTTTTAACTAAATTTGCACAAGTTTGGTCGATTCTTATTTTCTTACCTGCTATTATCTTCTTGTTTCATCGAATTAAGAAGCATTATGATGCAGTGGGTGATCAATTAAGTTTAAAAACTTGTGAACCTCTTATTCCAATTGAGGGGAATGTAATTGTCGTTCCTGTAGCAGGTATGACGCATGTAGTAGAAAATTCATTGAACTATGCGAAATCTCTTTCTGCAGATCAAGTTATCGCTGTATATGTTGCTTTTGACAGAGAAGAGGAAAAGAAATTTGAAGAGAAATGGAAGGTGTGGCAACCTGAAGTAAGGCTTGTTACATTACATTCTCATTATAGAAGTATTATTCAGCCGCTAACGAAATTCATTGATACAGTGCAGTATAAGGCAAGTGAATCGAATTACCGCGTTACGGTCGTTATACCACAGTTCATTCCGAAAAAAGGTTGGCATAACATTCTTCATAATCAATCCAGTTTACTCATACGTGCGTATTTACTTTATAAAAGAAATGTTGTTATTACGACAGTTCCATATCATTTGAAAAAATAAGAAGATTTTTGAAGGATAGCTTCGTGAAAATGAAGCTATCCTTTTTGTGTATATGCTATGCATAATTGCATACGGATTTAAAAATTATATTAATATAATTTTATCGGTTATTTGCAAGTAGTGTTTTCTGTTGTGATATATAGATATTTCAATCGATAAAGTGAATCGGATTATATTTTGAAATAAGGACATGAAAGCTTGAAAATAAAGGGAATGAAAATACTTCTTTACGTTATATAAACAGCTGTGTTTAAATGACCTTACAGTACAAAACATATATGAAAACAAAACGAAATTTCATATTTACGCATGTTGTTTAGTTTAAAATGAATAATATTTTTAAGTAATATATTCACTATGTGAATGTGAGAATTTCGATGAAATAGAAAATTTATACAATGTTATTCGTACTAAACACATATGAAAAATAATAAAATGTTTTGTGACGATAAGTAAGTACTGTAGCAATACGAGAGAGGTGGTTCATACATGGATCACGGTGAGAACGTTCTCTATTTTAATCATCTCAAATTATGGGCAAGAAAATAGAATAATAAAATGCGATAGTAATAGTTGCTAATACATAGGAGGAGTTAAAGTGAAAAAGACTTTAATTACAGGGTTATTGGTTACAGCAGTATCTACGAGTTGCTTCATTCCTGTAAGCGCTTACGCTAAGGAGGGGCAAACAGAAGTGAAAACAGTATATGCGCAAAATGTAATTGCTCCAAATACATTATCCAATTCAATTAGAATGTTAGGATCACAATCACCGCTTATTCAAGCATACGGATTAATTATCTTGCAACAGCCAGACATTAAGGTAAATGCGATGAGTAGCTTAACGAATCATCAAAAGTTTGCAAAGGCGAATGTAAGAGAATGGATTGATGAATATAATCCGAAGCTAATTGACTTAAATCAAGAAATGATGAGATACAGCACTAGATTTAATAGCTATTATAGTAAGCTCTATGAACTAGCAGGAAACGTAAATGAAGATCAGCAAGCAAAAGCAGATTTTATGAGTGCATATGGAAAATTACAATTGCAAGTACAAAGCATCCAAGAGAGTATGGAGCAAGATTTATTAGAGTTAAATAGATTTAAAACAGTATTAGACAAAGATAGTAACAACTTATCAATTAAAGCCGATGAAGCAATAAAAACACTGCAAGGATCAAGTGGAGATATTGTGAAATTAAGAGAAGATATTAAAAGAATTCAAGGGGAAATTCAAGCTGAACTAACTACTATTTTGAATAGACCTCAAGAAATCATTAAAGGTTCTATTAATATCGGTAAACAAGTATTTACAATCACAAATCAAACTGCACAAACGAAAACAATCGATTTTGTTTCTATTGGTACTTTAAGTAATGAAATTGTAAATGCTGCAGATAGTCAAACGAGAGAAGCAGCTCTTCGCATTCAACAAAAGCAAAAAGAGTTATTACCACTTATTCAAAAGTTATCACAAACTGAAGCAGAGGCGACTCAAATTACATTCGTTGAAGATCAAGTAAATAGCTTTACAGAATTAATTGATCGTCAAATTACAACTTTAGAAACGTTATTAACGGATTGGAAAGTTTTAAATAATAATATGATTCAAATTCAAACAAATGTTGAAGAAGGCACGTATACAGACAGTAGTTTACTTCAAAAACATTTCAATCAAATTAAAAAAGTAAGTGATGAAATGAATAAGCAAACAAATCAATTTGAAGATTACGTTACAAACGTTGAAGTACATTAAACAGAAAAATAATTAGCGATATAGGGAGAGAAGAAAAATGACAAAAAAACCTTATAAAGTAATGGCTCTATCAGCACTTATGGCAGTATTTGCAGCAGGAAATATTATGCCGGCTCATACGTATGCAGCTGAAAGTACAGTGAAACAAGCTCCAGTTCATGCGGTAGCAAAAGCTTATAATGACTATGAAGAATACTCATTAGGACCAGAAGGCTTGAAAGATGCAATGGAAAGAACAGGTTCAAATGCTTTAGTAATGGATCTGTACGCTTTAACAATTATTAAACAAGGTAATGTTAACTTTGGAAATGTATCGTCTGTTGATGCGGCTTTAAAAGGGAAAGTAATTCAGCACCAAGATACAGCTAGAGGAAATGCGAAGCAATGGTTAGATGTATTAAAACCACAGCTTATTTCAACAAATCAAAATATCATTAACTACAATACGAAATTCCAAAACTATTATGATACTTTAGTTGCTGCAGTTGATGCAAAGGATAAAGCGACTCTTACGAAAGGCTTAACTAGATTATCAAGTAGTATTAATGAAAATAAAGCACAAGTGGATCAGTTAGTAGAAGACTTGAAGAAATTCCGAAATAAAATGACTTCGGATACGCAAAACTTCAAGGGTGATGCAAATCAAATTACATCTATATTAGCTAGTCAAGATGCAGGGATTCCGCTTCTGCAAAATCAAATTACAACGTACAATGAAGCAATTAGTAAATATAATGCAATTATTATCGGTTCATCTGTTGCGACAGCTCTAGGACCAATTGCAATTATCGGTGGTGCAGTAGTTATTGCTACGGGCGCAGGAACACCGCTAGGAGTAGCATTAATTGCAGGTGGTGCAGCAGCTGTAGGCGGTGGTACAGCTGGAATCGTATTAGCGAAGAAAGAGCTTGATAATGCACAAGCAGAAATTCAAAAGATAACAGGACAAGTTACAACTGCGCAATTAGAAGTAGCAGGATTAACGAACATTAAAACACAAACAGAGTATTTAACAAATACAATTGATACTGCAATTACAGCGTTACAAAATATTTCAAACCAATGGTACACAATGGGATCAAAATACAATTCTTTACTTCAAAATGTAGATTCTATTAGTCCAAACGACCTAGTTTTCATTAAAGAAGATTTAAACATTGCGAAAGATAGCTGGAAAAACATTAAAGACTATGCAGAAAAGATTTATGCTGAAGATATTAAAGTAGTAGATACGAAAAAAGCATAATTGAATACGAATCGTTAGAGCGTTAAGTGTTGATGAATGATTTGAAGCTCCTGTTCAGTTGTGAGCAGGAGCTTTTGATATCCTTATAAGGAGAATAGGTGAAAAATATGCAGAAAAGTTTTTATAAAAAATGTCTTTTAGCGGTAATGATTGCTGGGGTGGCAACAAGTAACGCATTTCCTTTACATCCTTTTGCAGCAGAACAAAATGTAAAGGTGCTACAAGAAAATGTGAAAAACTATTCTCTTGGACCAGCAGGATTCCAAGATGTAATGGCACAAACGACATCAAGCATATTTGCAATGGATTCATATGCAAAATTAATTCAAAATCAACAAGAGACGGATTTAAGTAAAATAAGTTCGATTAATAGTGAATTTAAAGGGAATATGATTCAGCATCAAAGAGATGCAAAAATTAATGCAGCATATTGGTTAAATAATATGAAGCCTCAAATTATGAAAACAGATCAAAATATTATAAATTACAATAATACTTTTCAATCGTATTATAATGACATGTTAATAGCGATTGATCAAAAGGATAGTGGAAAATTAAAAGCGGATTTAGAAAAGTTGTATGCGGATATTGTAAAGAATCAAAATGAGGTAGATGGATTATTAGGAAATTTGAAAGCTTTTCGCGATAGAATGGCGAAAGATACAAATAGTTTCAAAGAGGATACAAATCAGTTAACAGCGATATTGGCAAGTACGAATGCTGGTATTCCAGCTTTAGAGCAACAAATAAATACATATAACGATTCAATTAAAAAGAGTAATGATATGGTCATTGCTGGTGGCGTACTTTGCATAGCATTAATAACATGTCTTGCTGGCGGGCCAATGATTGCGGTTGCGAAAAAAGATATCGCAAATGCAGAAAGAGAAATCGCTAATTTAAAAGATAGAATTTCAGGAGCGCAAGCAGAAGTCTTAATTTTGACTGATGTAAAAAATAAAACAACAAACATGACAGAAACAATTGATGCAGCAATTACAGCACTACAAAACATATCAAATCAATGGTATACAGTAGGTGCAAAATATAATAATTTACTACAAAACGTAAAAGGAATTTCTCCAGAAGAGTTTACGTTTATAAAAGAAGATTTACATACAGCGAAAGATAGCTGGAAAGATGTAAAGGATTATACAGAAAAATTACATGAAGGTGTGGCAAAGTAAACAGTGGACTAGTTCTGCTGTTTATTTTTTATCCTGTTTTTTGTGAGAGTTGAACTTGCAATTATATATAAGTTTGTCATGTATTTTTATATTTTTTATAAATTCTAAAAGGACATTCCCTATTGTTGGTATGATAGACAGAAACTGTTTTTTTAGAACAGGAGACAATAAATAGGGAAAATAACATTAGGATTATTAGTTATATTTCTACTTATATTTATGTACATGTCTTTAGTAGGAGATGAGAATAAGGGTTCCTTAACTCCTAATCTGATTTCAAAGGAAAAATATTTAGAAATTGATTCTGTTGCTGGAGGTACATTTAGAGATTATGGTCAAGAAGCAGAAGCAGTGTTTGAAAAACTAAGTAGTCAGAAAAATGTTGAAACAAAAAAGATTTTTTGAGGAAGAAATTTTTGAAGAATCATTATAGACTTTTACTTTATTAGTATTAACTGAAACTTATTCACTTAATTTCCTATCAGAAATTATAAAGTGAAAACAGAACATGAAATACGCAAAAAATATCACAGGGCAGATCCTCAAAATATTTCAAAATCCACCCTGTGATCATATACTCATTTACAAGTGAAAATAATTAATACCCTAAAATATCTACTTCAGCTGCTGAAGCAAATCCATTCTGTCCTTTCGTTACTTCCACTTTTACATACTTTGCAGTAACTGGGGTAAATGTTGCCGTTTTCTTATCACTATTATTTTCCCATGTTCCTGATGATATTTTGTCATACGTAATGCCATCTACACTCGTATAAATATTGTAAGTTAAAATACGGCCATTTTCTGACCAATCTTGCCTTGGAAGATATGCCAATTGTGAAATGGTACGTGTATCACCAAGTTCTAGTGTCAAATTGTAAGGATATTGATTTGGTGTCCAAGTACTATGCCAAAATGTATCTGTTTTTCCATCTATCGCCTTACTAGCTGAGCCCGTTGATTCCTCACTATTTGCACTTGCCTTCATTATTTTTTTTGACAATACAGCAAGTGGTTTAACAGGTTTAGCATCCGTCGCTTCCCATATAGGTGCAATTAATGTTGGGGTGTTTAAAGCTTCTACTTTTTGTCTTGTTTCTTGTGTTGCTTTCAATCCCCATTTATCAAAGAATGGCAGTACATTTTGTTTTGCTATTTTCGATGTATTGTAAATAAATGCCTGTATTTTATCCTCGTCTGTTTTGGGAAGTTGATCTTCAGGTATCTCACGATATAATTTGTGGAGATTTGGATAAAAATCATCCCCATATGCCAAATGAAGTTGCCAAAGCATAACAAGTTTTACAAACAGGTCGTCAATATTTTTATATTCTTTATTTGTTTGGTTTAAATACGCAAAAGCTCTATTATAATCTCCCTCTGTATCTAAACGTGTTGGTATATTTGGGTATATTTTCTTGAATGCAGCTAATGAATATAGATTATTCGTTACTTCACCCATACCTCTTAAATCATTCCACGTCCATGGATATTGTTGTCGTGCATGTCCCGCTTCATGCATTTGTCCCCATCCAAACTCATTTACATTTAAAGTACTTTTGATAGCTTCACCAGCAGTCGTAAAGACGGCTCCATCCCAACTTGCATACATGCCCCAACTTTGTGCGTTAGGATTTTCTACAAAGGCCCAAATACGACGAGTTGAACGATGTAAAGGATTAGGATCCGTTTCAGATAGCCCTGCTAACTTGTCTTGCGCTCGAATCATATCATCATATTTATTTAATAGGGGCACAGGATCTTGATTTACAATATATTTATTGGCACTATCACGAGTTACAGTTAGTACGGCTCGTTCTGATTTCAATTGTACTGCATGTGCATTTGGATAGTTGTTCATCATGGCAATCCAGTCAGCTTTTGTGTGTTTCCCTAATACAAAGAAAGGAATAGGACTACCGCCTTGCGTTACTTGCACCTTAACTGTTCCTGTGCTTTGAAAATTATCTAACCCTAATACGCCGCCGTTTGGTGAAGAGATAGTATTAGAGCCTGGAGAAAGATCAATTTCTTTTCCCCATTCTTTATCATATTGATGTGTCCCAATAATGGCTCTAATCTTTTGCGTTCCTGATACTGTAATTGTAACCTGTTCATTAGGTTTCACATATATGCCTGTTGGCATATAATTTTTTTGCTCACTTCTTTTTTCTCTTTTTGCTTCATCCCAAAAACTTCCTGTACCTGGAAGGTCAAACTCTCTTTGTTCAAATTGAGTTGCAGTTTGTGCAGTTTCTGCATGCACATCTAAATTGTTTGACATAATAGGTGCAAATAACGTGGTTGCTAAAATAGCGGATGTTGCAAACACCTTTATAGTTTTTTGTAATCTACAATTCTTTCTGCTGTCCATATAGATCAGTCCTTTCGTTCAAATTCATTAATTACTTATATACGAAATATCAGCTTTTTCATTAATGCCGAAAGTGGATTTTTTAAATTTGCACTTATTAAAAAATTTTGATGATATTTTTAGATGAGTAAAAAAAGCATAGTAACATTTCAAGTTCTCTTCCTGATTAATTTAGAAACACATTACCTTCATTGATTTTTTTAATCACTCCTCCAAGTAAACATTTAAGATAAATGTCCTATCTCAAAGCTCCTTTCCTAATTTTAGGATTACGAATTAAGTATAATTCAAAAATAAAGTTATACAATTGAGAAAAATTAAAATGTTAAAAATTTACACTCTCGCAAAATTTTTAACATTTACTAAAAAATATTTGTTATAGAGAGGAGATTCACATACCCATCAAGCTAAACTTTTGAAATATCCCCAAAACTAAAATTCTATCTCTTCATAATTACTCATAAAAATCCGGTTCAGTTTTCTCGTTTTGTGGCAACAATTAAACTCTTAACTTGATGGGCATGTGGTGTTACCTCTAGGAGATATCTTCATCTAGATAGGATAATATAAACATGAAAAAAGATTGGTAAAGTGGAAACATGTTTGTTTATTGGAAAAATGAATAAAAAGATAGCCCTCTTGCAGATAAATGTAGGGGGTATTTTTGAGCAGTAATTTCGTATCCATGTGTGCGTAAAAATCTTTTCGTTATCGCTCCCTTTGATAGAATCCATGTTCATATAGTTTTTTTTACCCAATTTTTTAAAAATTAAATTTTACGACTTGATAATTCGTTTGAAATGATTTAATCTTATATCAAATGATATGTTTATCTATCAAAAATAACTTTATAAAGAGAAAGGAGTGATTGAGAATGTTAAACGCCACATTGATGGAAAGCCTTTAGGTGCAGCAACATTGAAAAGATTGGGAAGAAATGAGTGAGCTTTCACAATAAAGAACTCTATAATTTGTTGTAGTGTTTGATACCTTCGATTAGATTTTTTGAAAAAAAACCAATATTATTTGAATCAAAGTTTAGAAAGTAAATATATGAGTAGTAGAAAAAATCCATTAGTTGTTATCATGTCTTGATGAAAAATGTAAAAAATAGGAAAGAGAAATTCTGAGAAAACCTGTTCAGAAAGTATGGTATGAAAGCAGGTTAGTGAGGGGAATTCAAAACCAATTTGATAAAAGCGAGGTAAATAATATGACTTTTGAAGAAAAATTACAAGCATATGCAGAACTTACGGTGAAAATCGGTGTCAATATTCAACCAGGGCAATACTTATTAGTCAATACATCAGTAGATACATTGGATTTCGCCCGTATAGTTGTCAAAGAGGCTTATAAGGCTGGGGCAGGGCGTGTTCATGTTAATTTTTCGGATGAAGAAATGGAACGTGCTTACTTTGATTATGCCTCAGATGAAGAATTTAATCGCTTCCCAGAGTGGATAGTCAAAATGAATGATGAGCTGATCGAACGTAAAGGAGCACTATTAATGATAGATGCTACAGATCCTGATAAATTTACAGGTATTTCATCTGATTGTCTAGCTACCTATCAAAAGGTAGCAGGAGCTGCTCTGAGAAACAATCGCAACGCCGTAATGAAGGATTCAATAGCTTGGTCGATGGTAGCAGTTCCTTCACCAAAGTGGGCATCGAAGGTGTTCCCAGGTTTAGCAACTGAGGATCAAGTACCAGCATTATGGGAGGCTATTTTTAAAGCTGTTCGTATTGGTGACGGCAGTGCTATTGAAAAATGGCGTGAACATGTAACAAATTTAGAATCTCGTGCGGTCCTACTGAACGATAAAAAATATATGAAGCTTCACTATACAGCGCCAGGTACTGATTTAACAATTGCATTAGCACCACAGCATAAATGGGTTACTGGAGGTGGTAAAACTCCTGATGATACTATCTTTATGGCTAATATGCCGACAGAAGAGGTTTATACGTTACCGATGAAACAAGGTGTAAATGGCTATGTAAGCAATACAAAACCATTAGTTTATCAAGGAAATATTATTGACGGCTTTAAACTGACATTTGAAGAAGGAAAAATTGTTAAAGCTGAAGCACAGGTAGGACATGATTTATTACAAGAGCTTATTAATGTGAATGAAGGCTCTTGCTATTTAGGTGAAGTAGCACTTGTACCACATGAATCACCAATTTCAGCATCGGGAATTTTATATTTTAATACATTGTTTGATGAAAATGCATCGAACCATTTAGCGATTGGTAAAGCTTATCCAACTTGCTTAGAGGGTGGAAGAGATTTAGAAAACGATCAGCTTGAAACGTTAGGGGCAAATATTTCAGTAACACATGAGGACTTTATGATTGGCAGCAGTGAGATGGACATCGACGGTATTCTACCAGATGGAACTGTAGAACCAATTTTCCGTAAAGGTAGCTGGGCATTTTAAGTTTTTAATTTGAATAAAGGAGTAGAGTGGATGAAACGATTAGCATAATCGGTGCAACTATATAGGTGTTTCGTCTGCTTTTGCTCAAACTGAAAACTACCTCTTTAATTAGAAGTAAAATGCATGCAAAGGAGATATGCCAATGAATTTCTGGGAAGTTGTTTTGATAGTTGTGAATTTTAGTCTATTAAGTTGGATACTGTTAGTAGGAAGAGAAACGAAAAAGTGGTCTAAATTAGCTACTTTGGTTGCCGTTGTAATGGTTACAGTTCAGCTATTGGTAGAAGGTTTTAGATGGCAGATGATTCCGGCATATGTATCCCCAGTTATCTTAATTTTATGCTATTTATTAACTGTGCGGAAAAAGGGCTTTAGAAGTTGGGGTATATTCATAGTTAAGGCTTCGTTGCTATGTATCTATTTGTCTGTAGCAGTTGCGCTACCCTTACTTATGCCAGTATTTTCATTTGAAGAACCAACTGGTCCACATAGGGTGGGTACGAAGCTATATCATTGGGTTGATCATCAGAGAAATGAACCATATTCGAAAAATCCAAACGATCGGCGCGAACTGATGGTGCAAATTTGGTATCCTGCAGCTGAAAAAAGCAAGGGGGATCCAGAACCTTATATTCGTAACATAAATGAGCTCTCCAAGGGATTGGAAAAAACATTGTCCATTCCTGCATTTGCATTTAGCCACATGGAATTGGTAAAGGCTCATTCGTTTATGGATTTACAACTCTCAGACTCAGAGAATCACTATCCCATATTACTTTTCTCTCATGGTTTTAATGGTTTTCGTAATCAAAACACGTTTCAAGTTGAGGAGTTGGCTAGTCAAGGATATATTGTTCTAAGTATCGATCATACCTTTGATGCTGCAGCTACCGTCTTTCCAGGTGGTCGAACTGCTTACGTACAGCCCATCAATTTAACTGATGAAGGAGATAGCCACATAAAATTATGGGAGGAAGATGTCAGCTTTGTCCTTAATCAGATAGAGAAACTTAACGAAAACGATGAGACCGGTTTCTTTACAGGAAGACTGGATACCTCGCGAATTGGAATGTTTGGCCACTCTTACGGTGGAGCTACCGCAGCACAAATACTTGCAAAAGATTCTCGTGTCAAAGCAGCTATCAATATGGATGGTACATTGTATGGTGAAATCTTGCCTGAAAGTGGCATTGGAAAACCATTTCTGCTCATGAATGCAGAAGAGCCTGATGAAGCAGATCCCTTTGAAGTGAGGGAGCGATACGGACGCGGGTTAGCTGGCGGTGGTATGTCAATGGTCATTCCTCATACGGATCATACAAGCTTTACCGATTTACATTTGTTCTCACCTCTGTTGCAGAGCCCAGGTGAAAATCCAAAGGAAGTTCATCGTATTATTAACGAATTCAGCCTGGCATTTTTTGACCAGTATGTAAAACAGAAGGATGACGGCTCAACCCTTAAAAGGCTGATAACCCAATACCCGGAAGTGAATTTTAAAATAAACCGATAACTTTATGCAGAAAGTAACTCGTACCATTTCCTTTGGCTCCTGTATTTATTACATTAAAGAATTTAATTTCTTCATCGTTATCTAAATAATGAAATGCTAAAAATGAAACATTCAAAGTACTATCAGTTTCAGGAATATAATTCTTTTTGAAAAGCTACATTCAGCAGCTGGACACTTTATTTGAGATTGTTTATTATAATATCAAATGATATATTTATCTATCAAAAATGACGACATTATACAGAAAAAGGGAGAGATTGACGATGAAGAAAGACTTGTCAGCGTTGAAGGAAGCGAGATTTAATGCAATTCTTGATTCAGCTACTATATTGCTTGTTGAAAATCCTACTGCTTCGATGAATGAAATTGCGGAATATGCGGGAATTGGAATTGCTACACTCCATCGCTACGTCGAAAGCAGGGAGAAATTGATGCTGTTCTTGGGCCATCGGGCTATACAACTGGTAAGTGATACTGTAAACCAGATTCCACTGGATGAGGAAAGAAGCGAAAACTATATCCCGGAACTCATTGAAGCGTTAATCCCTTTAGGTGACAAAATCTATTTTCTAGGTCATGATGCATCTGTATTTAACAACAAAGAATTAGGTGAAGCAGAAGAGAAGCTGAGGGAACCCTTACGACGCGTTATTGAACTGTTACAACAAAGAGGTTACTTTCAGCAAACGGTTAGTAGCGAATGGATTTTAAATACGCTTTATGCTCTGCTTTTCCATACCTGGGAACAGGTACATGAAGGAAATGTGGCTAAAAAATCTGCCGCAGAGCTTGTTTTAAATACATTTTATTATGGTTTCAAAGCTAAGGATGAGTTGAGAGGAGAGTGAACTGATTTAAATCTATGATAATTAATATCAATAATATAGAAAGTGAAAAGGAGCAATAGAAAATGAATCAAATCTCTATTGTAAAGGCTGTTCATCAGTCCATGGTCGGCGCCCAGCTAAATGTAATGGCATTGGAATACATGGCGTTTCCGCTTGCAGGATCTGAGGAGAAGAACACAGTCGAAGGGATATTTTGTAGGCTATGGCGGCAGGGGAACAACCGTTTTAGTCATCAATACGCCTATGAAGCTCAAATGGACGGGAAAACTTTAGGGATGATTACTTGCTATCCCATACCCGTCTTAAATCGTCTTGCCTGGCCCACTTTTAAACAACTGCTTTCGTTCCGAAAGCTGGGGTTTGTTGTTTATAACATTCTGAATATCAAAATGCTTTATTCCATGTTTACCTTGAAGGAGGGAGAAGATGACGAGTTTCACATCGGAACAATTGCCTTACTGCCCGAAAGTCGAGGACTAGGGATAGGTACCAGACTACTTGAGTTTGCCGAGGAACAAGCTTCGCTGCAAGGCTTTTCCAAATGCTCTCTGACAGTAAAGAAAGAGAACCAACTTGCAATTAAATTGTATCAGAGGATAGGCTACCAGATTACAGGTGAAATCAATAAACCAAAGTTATCGTTGTACAGAATGGTCAAAAACGTAGAACCTTACAACCGTTTATAAAAAAGTTGTACAGTATTAGGGTAACGCCACATGCCCATAAACTTAAGGATTCAAAATTACCCCAAATCGAAAAAATGGACTTTTTGCACAAGTTAACACAAGATTTTTAGCTTGATAGTGATGGGGCCTCTATATAAAAAAACACAGTTTACACTCAAACTGTGTTTTTCGACGTACAATGATTTATCAACATCTCTTTATTCTTTAAAATCTGCAACAGAACCAGGATTCCCCCTCAAAGTATAAATTCGAAGGGGAACCGTTTTTTTATTTACTTATATACGTACAGCTGTACCACTGACAGCAACCATTAACATTCCATCACGAACAACTTCGTAATCTACGTCAATACCAACGATAGCGTTCGCACCTTTTTCTTTTGCAAGTTCTTTCATTTCGCCCATTGCAATATCACGAGCGTCTTTTAGCTTACTTTCATAAGCACCAACACGGCCACCGACAACATCACGAACGGAAGCGAATACATCGCGGACAATATTTGCACCCATAATAGCTTCACCATTTACAATATCAATATACTCAATAATCTCTTTACCTTGAATTCCAGAAGTTGTTGTTACAATCATGACTGACACTCTCCTAATATATTATAATTTTTGATTAGCTTTCTTATGCCATAGAAAAAGTATTTTTGGCACTAGAAACAAGTCTAGTTTCTTACAGAATGAAACCAAGGCAATTGTTTAACATGTGTATCGCTATAACATATGCAATGGATCTTTTAGAAATAAGATAAGCCGCAGTAAGTATCAACGACCCAGGTAAATAAATAGCAATATCCGAAAGGTGGTTCGTATGAAGAAGTGTAAAAATCATAATCGAAATGATAGATGCAATAGCAGTACCAATATGGTAAGAAAAACGATTTATTAATATGTGGCGAAACACAATTTCTTCAAGTATTGGACCCAGAATACCAAATACAAGCAATGTAAATACAAGAGGTACCTCTGCACCAGTTTCAAGGAGCTGCTCTTGGTTCTCTGGTTGACCAGTTGCTAGAAAATACATAACACACTGTTCCACAATTAACGTAAATAAAACTACCATAGGAATACTTACTATTTTCAAAATTGTCTTCTCTTTAAAATAAGTAAAACTTTCAATAATTTCTTTCCTAAAGCAAATGATTCCTACAATAGCAGGTACAGTAAAACCGATGGCACTAAGAACAAATTCTGATTCAACTAAATTGACATTAGCTAAAAGTGATATGCCAAATAGTATGTACAAGCCAATTTGAAATGGTACAAACAGTGTAAAGATTATTAGCATAATGATTTCTTTTTTATTCATTTTTATAAAGTTCACTGTATTGCCCCCATAATTAAATTACCTATAATTTTTGATTTTTCTTTCTGCATAACGCTCTCCTTCTAAATATATTTATATAAGATTCTAAACCGGACGGTTCGGTCCGAATCGAAATCTAATGATACTACAAGTTTCTAGTTTTTTAAACCCTTTTTATAAAGTATTAACAAAATCAAAATGGAAAAAAGCAAATATATTTATATTTCAGTTGCTTTGTTACAATTTAATTCCAGTAATCATTAATGGTTAATCTTTTATAGAATGAAGTGAAAGTGGGGGTAGTTCAAACAATTTAGCTAAACATATTAATAAAAATTATATATAATAATCATATGTCTATACGTTAAAATTAACTATATATTTTTACAACTCTACGATTTTAGATAAAATTAGTTGTATAATATGACTGAATTAAACAATTGGTCATGTTATTTTGACAGAAAATTCACTCAAGTTATATAGGTAATACAATTTGATTAACTTCTTTTCAAACTGTATTGTTTGAGGTTTCCATAAGATAGGAATTGATAAGATATTTCTGTTCCAAACTTATTTATACTTACAAAAAAATTAAGAAAATAGAGGGTAAACATTACCTAGAATATTAGGATCGTTTTCATTAGGAGGATTACAAAGCATGACTAAAGTTGATAAGGTTAAAGAAAAAATTATTGAAACATCTTTATATTTATTTAATACTAATGGGATAACTCGCACATCCATCCAGGATATAATGACAGCTACTGAACTACCTAAAGGATCTATTTATCGTAGATTCAAAAGTAAAGAAGAAATTGTCCTTGCTGCCTACGACAAAAGTGGTGAGATTATGTGGAGTCATTTTCATAAAGCAATGGAAAATAAAAAGACAGCAATTGATAAAATCCTTGCAATTTTCCTTGTATATCAAGATGCAGCTAATAATCCTCCTATTGCTGGAGGCTGTCCATTACTTAATAGTGCCATTGAAAGTACTGGAGTATTTCCAGAATTACAAAAAGCAGCAGCAAAAGGTTATGATGATACAGTAATGTTAATGGCTTCTCTCATAAAAGAAGGAATAGAGAAACAAGAATTTAAAGAAGATGTAGACATTATATCACTCGCTTCCTTTCTTGCATCTTCAATGGAGGGGGCTATTATGGCAAGTCGAGTATCTAACGATAATATACACCATCATTATTTTATTGAACAAATAAAACATCATCTTTTCTCCTATTCTAAATAAGTGAGAACTTGCATTGCTTTCATTTAACTTTTATAGACTTAAATTGAATAAACACCCCTCATAAACAGTATCTTCTGTTTATGAGGGGTGTTTGAATAGTTTTTAGACGATGGTTTATGTTTCTTATTGAACGGTTTCATTGTATATAATAAGTGGAATAAAAGTTCAGTTAGATAAAATTCGGTAGTCGAATTTTTTTGCATAAAGCTGTATAATGCTTGTAACGAAAGGGAAATACAGGAAGGGATTTGTAATGAGTTACTATGGAAAAAGATAAACAACAATTAAGCGTTGAAGTTGCAAGATTATATTATCAATCAGATTATAGTCAGCAAGAAATTGCTAACAAATTAAATATTTCAAGACCGACGATTTCTAGATTGTTAAAGTACGCGAAAGAAAAAGGGTTTGTTCAAATTAGCATCGCCGATCCATTTGCGGATTTAGATAACGTTGGGAATTTACTGAAAGAAAAGTACAACTTGTTAGAGGCACATGTTGTGTTTTCTCCAGTACCGGAATATGCAACGATTACAGAGTATATAAGTAAATATGCTGCTGAGCATATGGAAAAGACGGTTAAAAACGGTGATATTGTTGGTGTAAGCTGGGGAATGACGATGTATGAAATTGCTAGAAAAATCGTACCGCAACATGTAAAAGGGGTAGAGGTTGTCCAGCTAAAAGGTGGCATTAGTCATTCGAGTGTAAATACATATGCGAATGAGACGATAGCTTTATTTGCAGATGCTTTTCAAACGACGCCAAGAAATCTACCTCTTCCAGTTATATTTGATAATGCAGTGACAAAAGAATTAGTAGAGCAGGATCGACATATTCATCACATTATCGAAATGGGGAAACAAGCGAATATTGCAGTTTTCACTGTAGGAACAGTGCGAGACGAAGCGCTGTTATTCCGATTAGGTTATTTCGATAAGGATGAAACAAGTTTACTCAAAAAACAATCAGTCGGTGACATTTGTTCACGTTTCTTTGATGGAGACGGAAATATTAGTAGCGAAGAGATTAATCAGCGTACAATTGGAATTGAGTTAGAGGAACTGAAATTAAAGAAACGCTCTATTTTAGTTGCAGGTGGTAATAGAAAAATAAAAGCAATTGATGGTGCGTTACGTGGCGGGTATGCAAATGTATTAATTATCGATCAGCATACAGCAAAAGAACTGTTACATTATCAAAAAGGTTAGAAATAAAAGGAGTTCTCAAAATGTTAATTTTGAGAACTCCTTTTATTTTGTTATGTATGAATGATAGGAGTCTTTTTTGAACACAAATTGCCTTTTTAAAAATAATTATGGATATGGAGATACATACTACCATTGTTAACATAGAAAATTTGATTATATATGAAGTGTTCTTTGTTAGAATGCGCTTTATTTACTACAAGAAAATGCCTTTTAAAAAAGAATGAACAAAATTTCAAAAGTGTATTTACATTTGTTCAACTAAGAGTTAGAATGAAGTTGTTAAAAGATATGAGGAGTGAAGATAATGAACATTGCAAAGTTAATTGACCATACAATTTTAAAAGCTAATACTACTAAAGAAGATGTTATGAAAGTAATCGAAGAAGCAAAGGAATATAAATTCGCTTCTGTTTGTATTAATCCTACATGGGTGAAGCTAGCTGCTGAAGAATTAGCTGGACATGATGTAGATGTTTGTACTGTAATCGGTTTCCCATTAGGAGCAAGCACGACTGAAACAAAAGCATTTGAAACAAAAGATGCTATCGCAAAAGGTGCAACTGAAGTTGATATGGTAATCAACGTAGGCGCTTTAAAAGATGGTGATAACGAATTTGTTGAAAAAGACATTTATGAAGTAGTACAAGCAGCAAAAGGAAAAGCTCTTGTAAAAGTAATCATTGAAACTTGCCTATTAACAGATGAAGAGAAAGTACGTGCTTGTGAATTATCAGTAAAAGCTGGTGCTGATTTCGTAAAAACTTCAACTGGATTCTCAACTGGCGGAGCAACTGCTGAAGATATCGCATTAATGCGTAAAACAGTAGGACCAAACGTTGGTGTAAAAGCATCTGGCGGTGTTCGTACACGTGAAGATGCAGACAAAATGGTAGCTGCTGGAGCTTCTCGCGTTGGAGCAAGTGCTAGTGTTGCAATCGTATTAAATGATGCAAAAGGTGCTACAGATAACTACTAATCGATAAAAGCTTAAAGCAATAGATATACGTTTAAAGTATATCTATTGCTTTAATAATTGAAAAAAATGTAAGCGGATACGAATGGGAGGAAACGGCTTATGAAATACTTAATCGGTGTTTTTGGCCTCGTATTGATTTTAGGTATCGCTTGGCTTGCTAGTAATGATAGAAAGAAAGTCAAATATCGTCCAATCATAACGATGGTTATATTACAATTCATTTTGGGGTTTCTATTATTAAATACAAGTGTAGGAAATATATTAATTAGCGGAATAGCAGATGGTTTTGGAGAGTTATTAAAATATGCTGCTGACGGTGTGAATTTTGTATTTGGTGGATTAGTAAATCAAAAAGAGTTTTCGTTCTTTTTAAGTGTATTAATGCCAATCGTATTTATCTCAGCACTAATAGGTATATTGCAACACATTAAAGTATTACCTATTATTGTGAAATCTATCGGTCTAGCATTAAGTAAAGTAAATGGAATGGGGAAACTAGAATCATATAATGCTGTTGCTTCTGCGATTTTAGGACAATCTGAAGTGTTTATTTCAGTTAAGAAACAACTAGGATTATTGCCAGAGAAACGAATGTATACATTATGTGCATCTGCAATGTCTACCGTTTCAATGTCTATCGTTGGATCATATATGGTGTTATTAAAACCGCAATATGTTGTAACCGCTTTAGTTCTTAACTTATTCGGTGGTTTTATTATCGCTTCTATCATTAACCCGTATGAAGTTACTGAAGAAGAAGATATGTTAGAAGTGCAAGAAGAAGAGAAAAAGACTTTCTTTGAAGTATTAGGTGAATACATTATAGACGGATTTAAAGTTGCGATCACAGTAGCAGCTATGTTAGTCGGTTTCGTTGCTCTTATCGCATTCATTAATGCAGTATTTAAAGGTGTAATTGGTATCTCATTCCAAGAAATACTTGGTTATGTATTTGCACCATTTGCATTTATTATGGGTGTACCTTGGCATGAAGCAGTTAATGCCGGAAATATTATGGCAACAAAATTAGTATCAAATGAATTTGTCGCTATGACAGATTTAGCACAAGGAAACTTTAATTTCTCAGATAGAACGACAGCGATTATATCTGTATTCTTAGTTTCATTTGCAAACTTCTCTTCAATTGGAATTATTGCAGGGGCAGTTAAGAGCTTAAATGAAAAGCAAGGGAATGTAGTCGCAAGATTTGGTTTGAAATTACTATTCGGTGCAACGTTAGTAAGTTTCTTATCAGCAACAATCGTTGGCTTATTATTTTAATAGATTCATATAATATAAAAAGGAATGGTGATTGTAATGAGAATGGTAGATATTATCGCAAAAAAACGTGACGGCAAAGAATTAACGACTGAAGAAATCAAATTCTTTATTAATGGATATACAGACGGAAGTATTCCTGATTATCAAGTGAGTGCACTTGCAATGGCAATCTTCTTTAAAGATATGACAGATCGCGAACGTGCAGATTTAACGATGGCGATGGTTGAGTCTGGAGAAACGATCGACTTATCGGCAATTGAAGGAATTAAAGTAGACAAACATTCAACTGGCGGTGTTGGTGATACAACAACTTTAGTATTAGGACCATTAGTTGCTGCTTTAGACGTACCAGTAGCAAAAATGTCTGGTCGTGGTTTAGGACATACTGGCGGAACAATTGATAAATTAGAGGCGGTAGAAGGATTCCACGTTGAAATTACGAAAGAGCAGTTCATCGATATTGTAAACCGTGACAAAGTAGCTGTTATTGGACAAACAGGAAACTTAACGCCTGCAGATAAAAAGATTTATGCATTACGTGACGTAACAGGAACTGTTAACTCAATTCCTTTAATCGCAAGTTCAATTATGAGTAAAAAAATTGCAGCTGGTGCTGACGCAATCGTACTTGATGTAAAAACAGGTGCTGGTGCATTTATGAAAACAGAAGAAGATGCAAAAGAATTAGCACATGCAATGGTACGTATCGGAAATAACGTAGGACGTCAAACAATGGCAGTTATTTCAGATATGTCACAACCTCTTGGATTTGCGATTGGTAATGCTCTAGAAGTGAAAGAAGCGATTGATACGTTAAAAGGTGAAGGTCCAGAAGATTTAACAGAATTAGTACTTGTATTAGGAAGTCAAATGGTCGTACTTGCGAAAAAAGCAAATACGTTAGAAGAAGCTCGTGAAATGCTAATTGAAGTGATGAAAAACGGAAAAGCAACTGCGAAATTTAAAGAGTTCTTAAGCAATCAAGGCGGAGATAGCTCAATTGTAGACAATCCAGAAAAAATGCCACAAGCGAAGTATGTAATTGATGTACCTGCAAAAACTTCAGGTGTTATTTCTAACATTGTTGCAGATGAGATTGGTATTGCAGCTATGTTACTTGGTGCAGGTCGTGCAACGAAGGAAGATGAAATCGATTTAGCAGTAGGATTAATGTTACGTAAAAAAGTTGGCGATGCAGTAAAAGAAGGCGAGCCGTTCGTAACAATCTACGCAAATCGTGAAAATGTAGAAGATGTAAAAGCAAAAATTTATGAGAACATCTCTATCGCTGAAACAGCAGTGGCTCCTAAATTAGTTCATACAGTTATTACTGACTAATGATCATTTCATTTACTTTGAGGGGGAAATAATATGGATAAGAAAAAATATATTGAAGAAGCAAACAAGATGTTATCGAAAGCGTATATTCCGTATTCTAAATTTCCTGTTGGCGCAGCGTTAGTTACGAAAGAAGGGAAAATCTATACTGGTTGTAATATAGAAAATGCTTCTTATGGTTTATGTAACTGTGCAGAAAGAACAGCAATATTTAAAGCGGTATCAGAAGGGGAGCGCGATTTTAGTTACTTAGTTATTACAGGAGAAACTGATGGACCGATTTCACCATGTGGTGCGTGTAGACAAGTAATTGCTGAATTCTGTGATCCGAAAATGCCTGTATTACTAACGAATGTAAAAGGTGATGAAAAAGAAGTGACTGTTGAGCAATTACTTCCAGGTGCTTTCACAATTGACGATTTAAAATAAGTTAAAAAGCCATTTTGCAATTATTAATTGCAGAATGGCTTTTTTGTTCATATTCCGTTCATAAACTTTGCGTAAAATGATTGCAGCGAATATGGAAAGTTTACAGCAGGAGGAATATAATGAAGAAATTCTATAATGCGGCATGTAGTTACTTATTGGTTTATGATTTTGCTAAAAAAGTCATTTAAATAGATAGGAGTGGAAAGTATGATAGCACTTTTATCAAGTGTCATAGCGGTTTGTATGGCTGTTGGGGTAATGTTTCTACGTTTTAAAGCAGCGAAAAAGCCGGTAACGAAAAAGAAAATTATATTACCACCAATTTTTATGAGTACAGGCGCGATGATGTACTTTTTACCAGGTTTTCGATTAACATCGTTAGAAATAGTCGAGGCAATTAGTATAGGGATTATTTTCTCTATTTTTCTTATTAAAACAACTAAGTTCGAAATAAAAGGCGAACATATATTTATGAAACCGTCAAAAGCATTCATATTCATTTTAGTAGGCTTATTAGCTGTACGCGTGGCATTAAAGTCATATTTAAGCCAATCAATTGATTTGGCAGAGTTAAGCGGCATGTTTTTCTTACTAGCATTTGCGATGATTGTGTCGTGGAGAATTGCGATGTATCGCTCGTTTACTAAATTAGAAAAGACAATAAACAGAGCTGGAATTTCTATATAGGAAATCCAGCTCTGTTTATGTTTTATTGAAATTCTTTAGCGCGGAACTCATTTGCTTAATTTTAAACGTATTTGAGCATCTTGTAATGCAACTGGTGTAACGTTAAGACCATGTTGATCAACAATTTTTGTGTTTAATAAAATGGAATCTAAGCTTCCACGAAATGTTTTTGTATAGTTTTGACGCAGCATTTGTTGTTCTTGTTTTTCATCAACTGTTAATCCAGATGCTTTTTCTTTTTTTGATAATTCGTTAATACGGAATAAAATGTTTTTCATTTGATTCACCTCTAGTTTTAATTAATTACATTAGTTACTTACTAATGTATAGTTATTTTAACCTATCTTTCATTAAGTGTCAACGTCTATAAAAATTTCTTTTTTGTAAGAGCATGGAGTGAAAAAGGATGTGAATAACTTAATGATACTTGAAATAGAAAAGATGTTAATATACAATACCGTAGTAGGGTATAAAATTAGTTGTTTTACATTATGAAAGAAATGAGCACAAAGGAGTATGTAATAATGAATGCAGTAATTTCAAAGAAAGAAACAATCATCTCATATACGATTGCTATTTTATTTATTTTAGCCATGGTAACAGCGGGTCTGTTATTAAATGATCCGGAAGTTATTCTGCCGGAAATAGCAGCGATGGCAATTGCTTTATGGGCGTATCGTGAGCCAGGATGGTTAAGGCAACCAGAAAAAATCTTCATTGCACCTTCAATAACAGCTGTGATTGGTTTTATGGTGAATCAAATGGATATTGCTTATTTAGGGAAAGTAAGTTTAACGCTTGTATTCATGATGCTTTTTTTACGTGTAATTCAATCCAATTTAGCACCATCTATTGCGACAGGTTTATTACCATTAGTAACAAATGCGACGGAATGGTCATTTGTTATCGCGGTATTCGCTTTAACATTTATTTTAATGGTTGGTGTTCTTATATTTAAATTGAATAACGGTATTAAGCGAAAAGTGCAAATACAGTATAAATATATGACTGTATTTCTCATACTAAATTTCGTATGGATTAGTTTATGTTGGATAACTGGTTATGAACAATTAGCAGTTATTCCACCAATATTAGTTGTTGTATATGAATCACTTCAAAAGCCGATGTACAATGAAAAAATGGCTTTTAAACAAATAGTAGTATTAACTACATCTGCAACTGTTGGAACAATATTGTACTTTGCGATTGATTCATGGATTGTAGTCACTTTATTAAATATGATATTAATGCTTATTTTATTAAAAATTGCTGGTGTACGTATTCCAGCAGTGTATGCATTTCCATTATTGCCGCTCGTATTTCCAGATGGAATGATAAAGATGTTACCAGTAGCTTCATTTGTTGCGGGAGTATTTTTATTTGGTGCAGTACTACTGTATAAAAAGTGGGAGATGAAGCAAAAGGGCATGGCAATGTAGATAGAGTAAAGATAGCTTTTAATTAGTAAAATAAATAGACACCTGTGAGTGTCTATTTATTTTATGAAAAATTTAGTTTAATTCATTTAAGTAATGAACAAGTTCCGATGCTTTAGAGAAAAATGGAGAATGATCAGCTTCTAAAGTAATAATTTTCTTGCAAGGTGTTTCTGTATTCATTCGGCGCTGAAAATCAATTGGAATCGCTCTATCTAGAGTCGTTTCAATATAAATGCGATCTATGGCTCCAAAGTTTTCTTCAGATATTTTCAGCTCTTGTTGGAAGGGTCCTAATGGTTGAGGACGCATTTGATTAAAAGATGCTTCTTTAATAGAACCGTCTTCTGTAGCATTTAAAAATGTTTGTTCAATTAGATTAGGTATAAGTTCAGCAGTCAAGTCATTTTCATTTATAGTGAATTGCGGGCCATCTTCTCCGTCTAATTTACTACCAAGACTTTCTCCATTTCGTGGTAAGAAAGCACAAAGATATACTAATTTATCGATTTTATTTGGTATAAGTTCAGCAGTTTGAGTAATAACGATTCCACCCATACTATGTCCAACAAGAATAACCTTTTCATTTTGTTGATTTATATTAGCTGTTACTGCATCAACATAGGAATCTAACGTTATATTTTGTGAAGGAGTTGTATCTTTCCCACTTCCAGGTAAGTCTAGTGTAATAACAGTGTGACCTAAAGCCTCTAGTTGAGGTTTTACTAATTCCCATGCCCATTCACCTTGCCATGCTCCATGTACTAAAATGTAAGTACTCATTTAATCAACACTCCTCTAGGGTATATAAGTTTCATCTATTTGTAATATTGATGATGTATACTCAGTGTAAATGAAGTGGTTTCATAAATATAATGAAGGTTATTTATAGATGATATAAATATATTTTATATAAGGAGAACAGAATGAATGTTTTTGATTTTAAAGTCTTTACATATGTGGCTCGTTTAAATAGTATTAGTCTGGCAGCAAAGGAATTACATATGACACAGCCAGCAATAACCCATATTATTAACAAATTAGAGAAACGATATGCTATAACGTTATTTGATCGCTCTAGACAAGGAACGATTCTAACTGAAAATGGCAAAGAATTTTTAGTTGGTGTGAATCGACTTCTAATGGAGTATGAAAAACTTGAGGAAACAGCTTTCCAGTTGAAGAATAAAAGCTTGTATAAAATTGTACTAGCTACGTATCCTTCCGTTACTGTATATTGTTTGGCGGAGTGTATTCAACTAGGGAATATTGATCATAGTCAATATGTACTTGCAGTTCGAGAAGGAAGCTATCAAGAAGTGTTAGATTGGCTATCATCAGGTAGTGCAGATTTTTCTATTTCTATAAAAGAAAATTTAATACAAGGATTTCATTATGATGTCATTGGTGAAGATCCGTATGTTATGGTTTCTTCAAAAAAAGTTCTGCCTAACCTTACTATTAATGATATAAAAAATTATCCTTTTATTATGCCACTTTCTGGTTGCAAAGAAGTGCTCGAACCGTATTTGATGAAAAATGAAATAACAGTTAATAAAGTGATGGAGTCAGAATCAATTAGTTCAGCATTAGCACTTACTATACAAGTTAATGGTATAACAATCGTTCCGTTATCAGGACTACATAAGCAAATTATTCATGACTTCATTGTACAGCCGATAGAAATTACAATTCCACGACAACTTATTATGCAATGGTCACCTAAAAAAGAGAATGACCCGCTGTTTCTCGCGTTTGTTAAGAATTTATTAGCTCAACTACAGCAAAAGAAAAAAATGAATATAATATTACAAAAGATAAGCTCATTTCACTAGAGCTTATCTTTTGTATGTATTACCAATAAAGAGCAGTATCATAAAATCCGATTAAAATAAGGAGAAAACCAGCTATACGCTGAATGCTATTTCCTATTTTCCTACTCTTCTTTAGTAATGCCCCGTTTAATCCCAGATAGGAGATGAAGGACATTAATACGACGATAGGAAGCGCAGTTCCTATCGAAAAGAACGTTGGAAACAAGTACCCGTAATTAAATGATAAAGATAAAGGGATTAACGTTCCAAAAAATAGAACGAACATAGTCGGACAAAAAGCTAAGGAAAAGAAGAATCCGAGTAAAAATGAACCAACTTCATTTTGATTTCGTATAAATTTAATCGAGAAGAAATATCTTCTTTTTATAATACCTGACAACAGTAGCCCCATTAAAATTAATAGGGGTCCCATCATTTTTCGTAACCATGGAAAATACAAAGTCAATATTTGCTGAATCTCTTTTCCTAAAAACCATACTAATAGTCCAAGCGTCGTAAAAGCCATTATTTTTCCTAAAATGAATAAAAGTATATGTTTCCATACATGTCCCTTTTGTAAAGATTGGTTGCTATAAAGTGTAATAGCACTAATGTTTCCTGTTAATTGGCAAGGAGCAAGGGTACCTACTATGCCTAATAAAAACGAAAATAAAAGAGGTACAGATTTCGTAGCATTCGCGGCATCCATTAAAGGAGACATGAGTTGATAGCTCCATTCACTTATTGTTGAAAACACGTTATATTCACCCTTCTACTTAAATTGGAATGTTCCTTCATTAGCAATCTGCTTCCACGTATTACCCTCATCTGTAGAGAGGAATACATTTGATTTCATTGTAGCAAATACGATTTCGGCTGAATTTTGAGGGTTTTGTGAAATATACATAATTGCATCTTTAGAATCTAAAGGTGGAATTTGTATGTTTGTTTCTTCATTTGTAGCAATTGATTTCTTCGTTACGATTTGCTTATTAATAGGGGCGTAAATAACATCTTCATTACTTAATGTAATTGCGGTCGATTCAAGTGATTTAGCGAATAGTTCAAATGTATTTCCGTAATCTGTAGATAAGTAAACACCGTCTTTAGCACTTACCGCGACTACACTAGATTGATTCGGATGTACTGAAAAGGAATGAATCGTACTTGAAAGACCTTTTAACTTACTATTTTTCCATTCTTGTCCGTTGTTCGTACTGAAATAAAAACCTTGTTGTAATTTAGAATTAGGGCGTTCGTTGTATAAATAAATTACTTCCGTATTATATCCGACAGCAAGGTTATGAAAATCGGATTCTCCATAAAACGCTAGCTTTTCAAGGGTATTACCGCCATCAGAACTTTTCAATAATCCTAAAGGATTTTTTAAATTTGCACCTGGTTCAGGGTGACCACTGGCAAAGAATCCGTTCTTCGTTGCCTGAAATCCCATATAATCATGTAGCTCAGTCTTAGTTTTAAACCATTTTCCATTTTGATAAACTTTTATCCCGCTATGAGTGGCGATAGAAATCCCAGACATATTTCCTGCATAACCAATTCCGTGAATGTGCTCGATTTTTCCAGATGTAATTTCTTTATAGAAGTCTTGCGGACTCGTATTTGCTGTTTCTGTATTTTTTGGTTGAGATTGCGCCGTTTCGTTCTTCACTGGTGCTGTTTCGAAGTTGCTAGAACATCCAGAAATTATTAATAAAGAAGTAATTGCTAAACCTGTTGCTACATAATGTTTCAAATTTGTAGACCCCTTTCCTATACATGAGATTTTAAGTATATGGAATAAATATCAAGAAATTGTGGAGTGATATGCATAATTTAGCGTGGAAGGGGCCCTAGTAATGAAAATTCTCCTTTTGCTATGAGTATAATTAATTGACGAAAAATTATAACAATAATAGAATGAATTGTATTGATGATTAGTTTCACAAGCATACATAGAATACTAGGGGGATTATTATGAAATCAACATTTTTTGCTCAAAATAGAGAAAGACTAACGAAAACATTACCTGATGAATCCGTTACGATTTTATTTGCGGGACAAGCACCGCATATGTCAGCTGATGCACATTATAAATTTGTACCGAATCGTAATTTTTACTACTTAACGGGAATCGATGAACCAAATGTTATTTTTATGCTGAAAAAGTTTGGGAATAGTGTAGAAGAGACACTTTTCATTGAAAAATCAGATCCAGTAATGGAAAAATGGGTTGGGAAGACAGTTTCTAGCGAAGAAGCAGAGGGAATTTCAGGTATAAAGAAAGTTTTATATTTAGATAGCTTTGAAAAAGCAGTATCAAATATACTCTTTACAGAAAATGCGAAGCATCTATATTTAGATATAGAACGTCGCGAGTGGAATGGTACGGAGACAAAAACATTAGCATTTGCTAAACATGTAAGAGAAAAATATCCACACGTAACAATTGGTAATGTATATCCGAACATTTGTGAATTACGAGTTTTTAAAACTGAGGAAGAAATTGAAATTATTAAAGAAGCGATTGCTATAACGAAAGACGGTATTTACAACGTACTTAAGCATGCAAAAGTAGACATGATGGAGTATGAATTAGAAGCTCAATTTGATTTTACACTGAAATCATCTGGCATTAAGCATCATGCGTTCAATACAATTTTGGCAAGTGGTAAAAATGCTACAGTTCTTCATTATGAAGATAATGATGCACAAATTCAAAATGGTGATTTAGTATTGCTAGATTTAGGTGCTCAAAAAGACTACTATAACGCTGATATTAGTTATACATTCCCGGCAAATGGAATATTCTCTAGTCGTCAAAAACAAATTTATAATATTGTATTAAAAGCATTAAAAGAAACAACAGAGATTATTAAGCCGGGATTAAAGTTCGCTGCATTAAATGAGCATACAAAAAAGGTACTGGCAGAAGAGTGTAAAGCAATTGGTTTAATTCAAGAAGATGAAGAGTTATCAAAATACTATTATCATGGTGTCAGCCATTTCCTTGGTTTAGATACACATGATGTAGGAACATATAAAGATAGAATGTTAGAAGAAGGTATGGTTATAACAATTGAACCTGGTCTTTATATTGAAGAAGAATCAATTGGAATTCGTATTGAAGATGACATTCTTGTAACGAAAGACGGGTATGAAAACTTGTCAAAAGATATCATTAGAGAAGTTGAAGAAATTGAAGAATTTATGAGTGTAAATAATGAACATGTAAAAGGAAACCAAGCTGTAGTTAAATAATAAAAGAGTCATCACTAATTTATTTGAACTTTATCTCGAATCGTGGACAATTAAAAAATCCATGATTCGGGATAGGGTTCTTTTCTTCGAAATACTAATCTTTAATTATTAATCCTAATAAAGTAGCAAACTGAACAGCTTGATATGTTGATACTTTACATCCTCTTAAATCGTTCACTGAAACTGTAAGTGTATCAAAGGTAGAAGAACTAATATCTATCCCCTTCAGTGATGTCTGATCAAAATTAGCTTCATCAAGACTACATAATTGGAATTCAACTTTTTTAAGTTTACAGTCAAAAAAATCTGCATTATTTAATGAAGTTTCATTAAATATAATTTTTTCTAGTTTAGAATTCCCAAATGCTGCTAAATTCAAAATTGAATTCTCAAATTTAACATTTCCTAAGCTAGATTCTGCAAAATTAACCCCGATTAATTTACTGTTTTTAAATTCGACTCTATGAACAGAAGAATTGCTTAAATTAACATTTGATAAATCGCAGTTTTCAAAACAAACATCTGTAATATCAATATTGCTAAAGTCTGTATTAGTGAATTTACAATTCTTTATCACTGCATCATACAATCGCACTCTATCTACAGATTCATTTTCGAAAGTGGAGTCTATAATTTCACACACTTCTAATGTTGGATCTTCTTCATAAAAAATATCTTGAAAATTCTTTGAAGATAACTCTGGTGAAATTTTTGGTCTATCAATTTTCATCGTATATCAATCCTCTTCTATTTGATATATTTGTGTAATTTGAGTCCATTGTCTGTAAAGAACATTAGTTCTTATTATACAAAAATCTAAGTTCTTTTGTGAAGAGCATTTTAGCTACATTTTTCTTATTTAATAATAGCAGTGTTATTGTTTCTTAAGAAATAACGTCAAAACAAATACGAGAACGGCTAATATAGTCGCTACAAGGAAAGCATTTTGTATTTCTAAAATATTCGCCTCTTGTAATGTCTCCGCTTTTAGTAATCTTCCAATTAGCTTACGTAAGATCTAATTACATCTCCTTATTTTCTTGAAAATCAACTTCTATAATGATTTTGAAAAAGAAAAAGGAGGGATTTTCCATGAAGCGATTTGTATTAGCAGCCATTACAGTCTCTGTAATATTTTTAATTGCTGCCTGTTCTGTGACGACAAATACAACAAATGATCATAAAAATATGAATGATAAAAAAACACTACAGACTGAAACAGCTACAACACCATTGAAGGTTGAAAAAGGACCAGAAGTTACTTTAATAGCGAAAGAAGAAAAGCAAAAATTAAGTAACGGTGTTATTGTTCCAGTCTGGACATTTAATGGCTCATCTCCTGGTCCAGAAATTCGGGTGAAAAAAGGTGAAAAGGTGAAAGTGACATTAAAAAATGAATTATCTGTACCAGTATCCATTCATTGGCATGGATATCCTGTCCCAAATAACATGGATGGAATTCCAGGCGTGACACAAGATGCAGTTGAACCAGGAAAAAGTTTCACTTACGAATTTGAAGCGAACGTACCAGGAACGTACTGGTATCACTCGCATCAAGATTCTGTAAATCAATTAGATAGAGGTTTGTATGGAGCGCTCATTGTAGAAGATACAAAGGAAAAATATGATAAAGATTACACATTAATGTTGGATGAATGGGTTACAGATAAAGAAGAAATTAAAAAGCAGTTAAAAGAAATGACAAAAGGGCAAATAGGTAATAAATCTAAAGGTGATGAAAATACGAAAAAGAATGACGATAAGAACGGCATGGATCATTCCGGTATGGACATGGGCAGTGATCAAAAAGACTCTGGCAATATGACAGGAATGGACCATGGAAATATGAAGATGGAAGGTCATGATATGAGTATGTATGATTTATTCACAATCAATGGAAAAAGCGGTGATTTAGTAGTGCCATTGAAAGTGAATAAGGGAGATAAAGTTCGTCTTCGACTTGTTAATGCTGGTTATCTATCACATGATATACATGTTCACGGTCATGATATAAAAGTAATTGCGACAGATGGTCAACCAATAAACAATCCAAAAGTTATAAAGGATAAAGTAATTTCAATCGCACCGGGTGAACGTTATGATATTGAATTTACTGCTAATAATCCTGGGAAGTGGTATGTTGAGGACCATTCAAAAAATAAAGGTGCAAAAGGAATGAAAGCTGTTATTGAGTATGATGGCAGCAAAGAGATGAAAGATAAAGCAGATGAAAAGGGAAAATTAGCGAAATTAGATATGACGAAATATGGTGCTAAAAAATTAGGTAGTTTCACGTTAAATCAAGAGTATACTGCCACATATAATATGGACTTAAATACGCAAATGAATGAAAATGAAATGGTATATACAATTAACGGAAAGGTATTTCCGGATATTGACCCAATTCAAGTAAAAAAGGGTGATTTAGTAAAAGTGAAATTGGTAAATCGTTCTAAAATGGATGATCACCCAATGCATTTACATGGTCACTTCTTCCAGGTGTTGAGTAAAGATGGAAAACCGATAGAAGGTTCTCCAATTGTAAAAGATACATTGAACTTAAAACCAGGAGAAGAATATGAAGTAGCCTTTGTAGCAGACAATCCCGGTGAGTGGATGTTCCACTGTCACGACCTACATCATGCTTCAGCAGGGATGGTAACGGAAGTGAACTATACAGATTATAAATCTGACTATGTTCCAAACCAAAACATTCCTAATAAGCCAGAATAATAGGAAGCAGTTATCCTATGGATAGCTGCTTATTCATTTTTGTTGCAAGTACTAATTTATATGTTGATTATGCCCAGGTGAAGGTGCAGGAGTATGATGTGGGAATGTCGCGAATACGGCAACTATAATTACTACACTAATTGAAAGTAATAACAAAAAACGCTGTTGGATAAAAGTAGAAAAGTTCTCCGATAACAATTGAATCACACAGGACATAGTAATCGTTATAGTAAGTAAAAGGCTAATGAACAATATACTATGAGCTTGTTGAGCGTTTAACATTTCTGTAATCATTGCTCCCATCATACTTGCCATTAATCCAGAGAACAGTCCTTCTAAAGCAGTATATAGGTGAAAACGTAGACCCACTAAAAAACCGATAAAACCACTAATTAAAATAGCAAGTAAAGTAGAATATAGTAATTCCCCCTTAAAGAGAATGCCTAAATAAAAACCAATACTTAAACCGATACTCATACTAAAAGACATAATAAATACCATATACTCCATTAGGGTACCCTTACGTTTAGAAATATTGGATGCAATAAGAATTGAGGTACAGCAAAGTGTTAAGGTAGTTAACGTATAAGCAAACATTATGATACCTCCTTGTCCTATCGTTCATTTCATCATATGTGTACTTATGATAATTTATATCTGCATATTATCTGCACAATTTCATAGATGTAAGCAAAGGAACGCTTGATTTTTTAGGGCGTCTTTTTTAATTGTAAGCATGTGAAAGAAATTGTTATATTATGAGTTTCTATTGTGAAGCCATAAAGAATAAGCGTATAATATTATAGGTCTCACATTTGCGAGACAAACCGCGAATGATAAATAAGATTGTTGTTTTATCATCGCTTCTAAACATATAGACAATGAAAGTAACACTGGAATACAGATAGGGAGTTATAAAATGAAATTAATTATTGCCGAGAAACCAGATCAAGGGTTGGCTCTTGTTTCACAGTTTAAATATCGCCGGAAAGATGGATATTTAGAAGTAGAAGCAAATGAGTTATTTCCAAATGGAGCGTACTGTACATGGGCAATTGGTCATTTAACGCAGTTATGTAATCCAGAGCATTATCACGCAGAGTGGAAAAAATGGTCACTTAATACATTACCGATGATTCCAGAGCGTTTTCAATTTGAAGTAACAAAGTCAAAGTATAAGCAATTTAACGTTGTGAAACAGCTGTTACATAATCCACAGGTAACAGAAATTATTCACGCAGGCGATGCTGGGCGTGAAGGGGAACTGATTGTACGAAATATTATTAATCTTTGTAACGTGCAAAAGCCGATGAAACGTCTATGGATTTCATCTTTAACGAAGCAAGCTATTTACCAAGGATTTAAAAATCTACTTGATGAATCAGATACAATTAATACGTATTACGAAGCATACACAAGATCTTGCGCTGACTGGGTTGTTGGTATGAATGCATCACGTGTCTTTAGTATTTTGTTAAAGAAAAAAGGAATGAATGATGTATTTTCTGCTGGTCGTGTCCAAACACCAACGTTAGCATTGATTGTAAAGCGAGAGAAAGAAATTGAAAACTTTAAGTCAGAGCCTTTCTGGGAAGTGTTTGCAACCTTTAATATAGAAGGAAAGAAATATGACGGAAAATGGGAAAAGGATAATGAATCCCGCTTAAAAGACCCTGATATGGCGAATAAAATTGCGGCATTTTGCCAAGGGAAACCGGCTGTTGTGAAGGAAATGAAAACGGAGCGTAAAGAGTTTCAGCCGCCGCTTTTATTTAACTTATCATCACTGCAAGCAACGGCAAATAAAGCCTTTAAGTTTTCACCGAAAAAGACGCTTGATATAACGCAAGCACTCTATCAAAAAGGGATTGTTTCTTATCCACGTTCAGATTCTAACTATGTTACACAAGGAGAAGCAGCGACGTTCCCTGATATTTTACAGAAGTTAAGTCAGTTTGATGAATATAAAGGCTTATTACCGGCTCCGGTTGAATCCATTATGAATAACAAGCGTTATGTAAATGAAAAGAAAGTAACAGATCACTACGCAATTATTCCGACAGAGCAAGTTACAAACCCAAGCAGACTATCAGGTGATGAAAAGAAAATATACGATATGATCGTAAGAAGGCTTATTGCAGCTCATTATGAAGTTGCAATCTTTGACTATACAACGATTGTAACGCTTGTAGATGAACGTGCTGAATTCATTTCAAAAGGAAAACAGCAAATTCAAGAAGGTTGGCGTAAAGTTATTTTCCAAGACGATAAAGATGACGAAACCATTCTTCCAATTGTAGCTGAAGGCGAAGAAGGAAAAGTTGTAAAGGTGAAAGTGAAAGAAGGAAAAACACAGCCACCGAAGCGCTATACAGAAGGACAACTTATTACGTTAATGAAAACAGCTGGTAAGTATTTAGAGAATGAAGAGCTGGAGAAAGTATTAAAGAAAACAGAAGGTTTAGGTACGGAAGCGACTCGCGCAGGTATTATTACGATGCTGAAAGACCGTAAGTATATAGATGTAAAGAAAAACCAAGTGTATGCGACTGATAAAGGAAAAGTATTAATTACCGCAATTGGTGATAAAATACTAGCTTCACCGGAAATGACTGCGAAATGGGAACAACGTCTTGCGGAAATTGGTGAAGGTACAGCTTCACCAGCTACATTTATGGAACAGACGAAAAAGCTATCAGCTAAAATTATTGAAGACGCAGTGGAAATGTCTGAGAAGTGGGATTTCACGGGACTACATGTTGAATCGATTGAACGGAAAGGATCGAAATTTACAACGGGTAAAAAGGTTGGTAGCTGTAAAAAATGTGATGGTGATGTAATTGATAAGTCAACGTTTTACGGTTGTTCTAACTATAATACAACGCAATGTGATTTCACCATTTCAAAGAAGATATTAAGTAAAACAATTTCGCAAAAGAATATGACAAAGCTCTTAAAAGGTGAAAAGACTGATTTAATTAAAGGTTTTAAAAAGGGCGAGAAAACGTTTGATGCGAAATTAGAGTGGAAAGATAATAAGATTAATTTTGTATTTGAGAATTAATTTGTTAAAAGAGCATGACATAAAACTGTCATGCTCTTTTGTTTTTCTTTTATTTAAAATTTAACGATAAAAAAAATCCTTTAAATAATAATTTTTTATTGTAAAACGATAAATTTTGTATTAAAATCAAATCATAATAAATGAGTGAGGTGCTTTTGTTAAAAGGTAACAACCTTATTTTTAAAATTAGAGGAGGTATAACTATGAACATTAACAATTTGATTGTTAAAAATATGGATAACCCCCATGAGTTGGAGAAGATGTATAGAAAAGATCCGAAAGCTTTTAAAAAAGCATTCTCACAAGCATGGGACCAAAACCCTGATTCCCAGGTTCTAGGTGCTTGGTATGAAAGGTTGCATTTCAAGGAGAAAGTAAATAAAGAAAGAACATCTTTGTTTCAAAAAGGTTTCTTATTCATGGGCCTTTTAGCTATTCTGGCCGGCATAAGCACCAGGATCATTTTCCACTTTGTTGAGCAGGAAGCAATTGCTCCAATTAACTTGGCTTTTGGTGTAATTCCCTTTATTGCTGCTTATTTTGTTTACAATAATACTCCAAAAAAAAGTATTATTTATTCCCTTGCAGCGTTGTTCCTTATTTCCGGGATGTATCTTAATACGTTGCCATTAAATTATAAAGACAGTACCATTCTTGCTTATTTACATCTTCCTATATTTTTATGGGTCTTAGTAGGGCTTGCGTTTACAGGAAATGAATATTCAAAAGGCAGTACAAGATTAGCCTATATAAAATTTAATTTAGAATATTGTCTTCTTTACGCCAGCATGGCAGTGAGCGGAATGATACTAGCAGTATTCACCATGCGTTTATTTAGCTTTGTTGACTTAGATATAGGAGAATTCTATTTTAGTAATGTTGTTTTATTTGGAGCAGCGGCTCTCGCTATTGTGGCTGCATACTTAGTATCAATGAATCTTAAGCTTGCTAAAAATATTACACCATACATATCTAAAATTTTTAGTCCTCTCGTCCTGATCACGTTGCTTATCTATCTTATAACGGTAATTTGGGTCGGGAAAAATCCGTTCTTGGATCGCAATTTCCTAATGGCCTTCAACGGAATCCTCCTTGGTGTATTGGCTGTTACCATATTTTCTATCGTTGAAAGTGACTCGGACGAGAAAAAGAATATTTCAGATTATATAAATTTTTCCTTAATTGTTCTGGCGCTTATTATTGACACTGTCGCATTGTCAGCCATAGTATTTAGACTTTCTTCTTACGGGATTACACCTAATAGACTTGCTGTTTTAGGAGTAAACATACTGATTTGGGCAAATCTCATTTGGATTATGTTTTCCTATATGCGTTTCTTGCAAAACAAATCAGGACCAAAAGCTATCCAAGATGCCGTTACGAAGTATTTGCCAATATACGGACTTTGGGCAGCTTTCGTTATATTTACGTTTCCTATCATTTTTAATTAGAAAGGATCTGTTAATGCGGGAGTGGTGAGGGCTAATAATCATTGGGGGATGAACAAAACCCCCAATGATTAAAGTTTCACTTTATTATAATTGGTATTATTATGTTTGTAGTTTTGGTAATTTCATTTGTAATGATAAATAAGAAATAAGTGTTGTATGTAATCTTTCCATAATAAAAAACGTCCCAAAATGGGACGTTTTTTATTATGCGTATTGCCGTTTTTTCTTAATAAGCAACAAAACTTGTGACACACAAGCTAGTACTGGTAACTCAATCAATGGTCCAATAACGAGTGCAAGTGCGATAAGAGGCTCATCTGGAAAAGCGGTCACAGCGATAGCGAGTGCAACAGGTGAGTTTCTTGCTAACGTTGTTAAGCTTAGACTTACTGTATCTTTGTAAGATAAATGCATCATGCGCCCGATAAATTGTCCTAGTAAAAAATTAATGATGAAGAACAATAGAACAGGGACGAGTAATAATAAAACAACATTCATATTTTGTAGTAAATATTTACCTTGTGATGCAAACATCGCTACTATTGCTAAACTTAAAAATACAATTTGAGCAGAGCTAAAAAACGGAATGAGTTTATTCTCGAGAGTTTCAGCTTTTTTTATTTTATTCATAATGAATTTTGTAGCGTGTGCAAGTATAAATGGTAAGACGATTACGATAACAATACTTTCTACTAAAACAGAAACCGCTACAGTTTTCATGACACCAGCAAATAAAAATAAATAAATGGGAAGGAGTAGAACTTGCAAAATTAAATTTACAGGTAAAATTGCAGTAGAAAGTGCTACATTACCTTTCGCTATTTCAGTAAAGATTAAGTACCAATCTGTACATGGAGTAACCATTAACATTATAAATCCAACCCAAAGTGCTGGATGATCGGAAAGAAATAGTGCCCCTAACCCCCAAGCGAGTAAAGGTGTCCATAAGAAGTTAATAGTAAGACTTGTTCCAGCAAATTTTAAATTGCGAAATCCTTTTTTTATTTCTTTTAATGGGATGCTGAGGAATAATCCATATAGCATGAAAAATAAGAAGGGGACAATAAATTTGTCTGAATACGTATGTATCATATTAAATTGTCCGAGTACGATGCCGCATGTAACAGCAAAAAGAATAATAAAAGTTTGAATCTTTTCTATAGTGCTCATGAATAAATCCTTTCTATATATGAATTTTCCTCTCTAAGTTTATTATACAAGTAATAAAGATGTATTTGGTGTTCAATTGTATTTTAGTTAATATTTTTAAATTGAGATTTTATTTTTTATTAAAAGTTACTTGACTAAAGTAAGTGACTATATTACAATCACTTACATAAGGTAATTAAATAACAAAAAGTTTCAGCGGCTTAACTTAAGGTATCTATTGGAACTTTTTCTTAGAATAAGAATTTTTATGATGATGAATAATGAATATGAAAAGAAAGATTAGGTGAAGAAAATGGGACTATTTAGCTCATTATTTGGTAAAAAAGAAGAAAATACGAATGTAGAGGGGAATAAAAAAATGTCAAAAGTATTATTTGTAAAAGCAAACGATCGTCCAGCGGAGCAAGCAGTTAGTTCAAAAATGTATGAAACATTTGTAAGTACTTATAAAGAAGCAAATCCAAATACAGAAATTACGGAATTAGATTTATTTGCATTAGATCTTCCTTATTACGGAAATATCGCGATTTCAGGTGGATATAAACGTAGCCAAGGCATGGAGTTAACAGCTGAAGAAGAGAAGGCAGTTGCTATAGTAGATCAATATTTAAATCAGTTTTTAGAAGCTGATAAGGTTGTATTTGCATTCCCATTATGGAACTTTACAGTACCAGCACCATTAATCACATATATTTCATACTTATCTCAAGCTGGAAAAACGTTTAAATATACAGAAAATGGCCCAGAAGGTTTAGTTGGTGGTAAAAAAGTAGTTGTGTTAGGTGCTCGTGGTTCAGATTACTCTTCAGAGCAAATGGCTCCTATGGAAATGGCAGTTAATTACGTAACAACTGTACTTGGATTCTGGGGAATTACAAATCCAGAGACAGTTGTAATTGAAGGGCACAATCAATATCCAGATCGTTCACAACAAATTGTTGAAGAAGGTCTAGAAAACGTTAAAAAAGTAGCAGCGAAATTTTAATTTATGATAGTAAATGGAAAAACCAACATGGATGACCGTGTTGGTTTTTTAGTCTATTTTTCATGTTAAAAAATGTATATTTATAAAATAAAAGAAAAGTTCGAAAATAGTATTGCAAAATATTATATAGCAAACTATAATGAATTCAAGAATAGTTGATACTTAAATTAAATATTCAGAAAATTCAATTAGTTAAAATTGGAAAATGAGATAAGGAAACTTGAATGGGGGTTATATTATGGCGAATAAAGTACCGTTTTCGTTCATAGTAGTTATTGGATTAATGTTATTTGCACTATTTTTTGGAGCGGGAAATTTAATTTTTCCAGCGATGCTTGGTCAATCAGCTGGAGAGAATGTATGGATTGCTAACGCTGGATTTTTAGTAACTGGTGTTGGATTACCATTACTAGGTGTACTAGCATTTGGTTTTTCAGGTAAAGATGATTTGCAGTCGTTAGCTAGTCGTGCTCACCCAGTGTTTGGGATTGTGTTTACAACAGTTTTATACTTAGCGATTGGTCCGTTATTTGCAATACCAAGAACAGGAAATGTTTCTTATGAAATTGGTCTTAAGCCGTTTATGCCAGAAGGAGTAGGTTCTACACCTTTAATTCTTTTCACAATTATATTCTTTAGTATCACTTGTTTTTTTTCGCTAAATCCCGCGAAAATTGTCGATATTGTTGGAAAAATCTTAACGCCAATTAAGTTGACTTTCATCGGTATTTTAGTAATCGTTGCTTTTATACATCCGATTGGAGATATGCAAGCACCAGTGGAAGCTTATACATCACATGCATTCTTTAAAGGATTCCAAGAAGGATACTTAACGATGGATACGCTAGCATCATTTGTATTCGGGATTATCATTATCAATGCTATTAAAGAAAAAGGTGCGAAAACGAAAACACAAATTATGGTCGTTTGTGCAAAAGCGACAATTATTGCAGCATCTATTTTAGCAATTATCTATACAGCACTTTCTTATATGGGTGCTTCAAGTGTTGCAAAGCTTGGACATTTAGAGAACGGCGGAGAAGTATTAGCGAAAGTTTCTAACTACTATTTCGGATCATATGGCGGAGTATTATTAGGATTAATGATTACAGTAGCTTGTTTAACAACTAGTGTGGGACTTGTATCAGCATGTTCTTCATTCTTCCATAAGTTATTCCCAAATGTTCCTTACAAAGCAATTGCAATTACGCTATGTGTATTTAGTGCAATTGTTGCAAACGTAGGATTAACACAATTGATCGCAGTTTCTGTTCCAGTATTAACAGCAATTTATCCACTAGCAATCGTATTGATTTTCTTAACATTCTTCCATTCATTATTTAAAGGAAGAGCTGAAGTTTATCAAGTAAGCTTAATCGTAACATTTATCATCAGCTTATTTGATGGATTAAGTGCAGCTGGAGTTAACATTGAAGTAGTAAGCCAAGTGTTCACTAAATTCCTTCCGATGCAGGAAGTAGGATTAGGCTGGATCTTCCCAGCGATTATCGGTGGATTTATCGGATATGGCATTAGCGTTGTAAAAGCAAAAAATCAAGTTCAACCAGCAACTAGAGCGGATAAGAAAATAGGTTAAATAAAAAAGTTATAGAACTTGTTTCTATAACTTTTTTTGTTACTATTGATAAGGATAGAAAAAATAAAGTAGTAGGGGAAATAAAATGAAAAAAACAATTGATCATATCGGCATCGCAGTTCGAGATATAGATAGTACGATACGTTTTTATGAAAATGTGTTACTAGGAACTTTAATAGATCGTTACGTAAGTGAAGCTCCTGGTGTGGAAAGCGAAGTAGCCATTCTTGAAGTGGATGGAGATAGAATTGAATTACTTGCACCGACGAATAATACGACGTCGCCCATTGCCAGATTCATCAAACAAAAAGGTAAAGGTGTACATCATGTTGCATATCGAGTAGATGATTTAGATGTAGCTTTAGAAGAGTTAAAGGAGCAAGGCATTCGAACGTTAGAGCATACACTTCGAATTAATAAACACGGCAGAAGATTAATTTATCTTAACCCAGCGGATACAGAAGGAACGATTATCGAGTATTGTGATTATCCGGAAGAGAAATAGAAGAAGGATATTTTTAAAAAGGTGTTACGTTATTACGTAACACCTTTTTATTTATGCATTTCACATTTTCTTCACAAATGATTCACGATAACTTTTCTTCTTTGATAACTTACATAAATATATTTTATGATATAATAACAATCGACTTTAAAAATGTAAGTTGTATCTATAGTGATAGTTACTATTATATTAGAAGTTTAGAGGTGGAAGAGAAATAAGAGTTATACTTTATAGAAGTTTATATTTAATCAGGTTAATATTTCGCCCGAGAATCAAACTTCGGAAGTTAAAGTAATGAAAATAGAGCGATGAGGAAGAAAGAAGTGAAATGAGTGTGAAAGTAATGAGAAGATTAGGGACATGGTTATTACTTGCATGTGTGCTTATCATATTGATACCGAAAAGTGCATCTGCTCATGCGTACGTTGTGAAATCAAACCCTATGGAAAATGAAACGTTGAAGAGAGCACCATCTGTTGTGAAAATTGAATTCGATGAGGACATACAAGTTTCACGTTTTAATACATTGTACGTGAGAGATACATCAGGTAAAAGAGTCGATTTAAAAGATGCTCATATTGATAAAAAAAATAAAAAACTATTAGAAGCCGGATTAAAAGAAAATCTCAAAAATGGTCTCTACTCTATTCAGTGGAAAGCTATTTCAGCTGATGGACATCCAATTCAAGGGGTTATTCCATTCCGTATTGGATTAGCAGAAGCGGGAACAGACGATGTACAAGTGGAAGAGATGGGGTATGTCCCGCAAATCGATATGATTATGGAACGTGGAATTTTATATGCGAGTTTCTCGCTATTTTTAGGAGTTCTCTTCTTTAATCTTATTATGTATAAAGGGAATGCAACCTCGGTTCGATCAAGGAGTAAGAACATAATATGGATCTCCTTATTTGGGATATTTATTAGCTTGTTATTCAACCTACCATTGCAAGCGAAAATAAATGCTGATGTTTCATGGCTAGAAGCATTCAATCCTTTACTATTAAAAGAAACATTACAGCTTTCTGTTTTTGGTTATGTATGGATTACTCAAATGGTTCTCATTAGTACGCTTATAATTGTTACGTATTTTGCGGTGAAGCATGAGAAGTTTTCGTCGTTTAAAGTATGGAGTATTCCAATACTATTGTTTATAGGGCTACTTGTTATGAAGGCCTTTAATAGTCACGCATACGGTTTAAAGTTTAAAAACATTGCTGTCGTTATGGATTTTCTACATTTATTCGCAGCTTCATTATGGGTGGGTGGTTTATCATCTATTATTCTTCTTTTACGTAATGAGGATAACAAGTGGCATATGTATTGGGATATGATTAAGCGTTTTTCACCGTGGGCAACAGGTGCTGTCATCGTGATTTTAATAACAGGCCTTTTTAACAGTACATTTTTTATTCCAACAATCCACTCGTTATTTGATACGAAGTATGGATTGGCTTTATTAACAAAGATACTTTTATTCATTTTCATGGGGATATTGGGAATTATTCATTATGTGAAAGGGAGAATGCGAGCACAGCAAGGATTAGGAGCTACGGTGAAAGTAGAGTTTGTCATTGGAATTATCATTTTCGTAATCGTAGCTTTTATGACAAACGTACAAACACCACCGATGCCTCCTACTGGACCATTTACAGAGAGTAAGCAATTAGATAATGGATATGAACTTACGCTAAATGTAAGTCCGAATAAGGTAGGTCAAAATAAATTCCATATTACACTAAAGGATGAAAAGGGACAGCCTATTACTGATATGGAACAAATGATATTGACGACTCAATCATTAGATATGAACATGGGAAACGGTTCATTTAAAGTTTCAGTAGTTTCACCGGGAGAATATGAAGCAGAAGGTACGTATATTAACATGACAGGAAACTGGAATATACATGTTCATGGATTAACAAAATCTCTTGATAGTTTCGATACAGATTTTAAATTTATTGTCGGTGGCAGATAAAAAGAAGCTATGTATGAAAAGGAGCTAATAGAAAATGAAACGTATAAAAAAATTAGGAACAACAATGATCGCAACAATTATTGCAATGGGGATTTTTTCGTTACCTGTTAGTGCTCACGTAACTGTGAAACCAGCAATTTCAGATGTTAACTCTTGGGAGACTTATACGATAAAAGTACCAGTTGAAAAAAATATGGCAACGACAAAAGTCACGCTGAAAATACCAGCTGGCGTCGAGTTTCAACAGTATGAACCAGTGCCAGGATGGAAAGTGGAAGAGAAAAAAGATACAGATGGAAAAGTTAAAACTGTAGTATGGGAAGCGACAGGAGAAGGGATTTTACCTGGTCAGTTTCAACGATTTACTTTCGTCGCTAAAAATCCAAATAAGGAACAAAAAATAGCTTGGGACGCATATCAACAATATAAAGATGGAGAAATTGTTGAATGGACAGGTGATGAAAAAGCTGAAAAACCGCATTCACTTACTACAATTGCAAAAGGTACGTCATTAACAGGAGAACATGGTGAAGTGTCTAGTGTAGAAAAGAATGAAGGTACTAGTAATATGCAATTGATAGCAATTGTCTTATCTATTTTGGCGATAGTATCGTCGGTAAGTGCGTGTGTTTTTGTAGTACGTCGTAAAAAGTAAAACGTAAGAAAGAGCCTACAAACAGTAGGCTCTTTCCCATATTTATTTCACTTCAACTTGCTGCCTTACAGCAAGTGTTTTCGGTTTTATATTTACAAAACAAATACTCACAACAATAAATAATAGTCCGATGAATAAGCTAATGGTAATAGCCTCATGTAAGAAAATTGAACTTACAATAATAGCTATTAGTGGAATGAGGAATGTATAAGCCCCAACTTTACTTGCTTCACCAGCTCCAACAAGTGTGAAGTATGCAAGCCACCCCATTGCAATAACGAAGAACGAAATAAAGAGAAGTACGCTAACAAATGGTATACTCCAAGCGATACTAGACCAGCTTTCAAACTCTGAACCAAATCCAATTAAGCAAAGGCCACCAATAATAAGCTGAAGTGTTACCATCCAAATGGCATTAACACGGTGACCAGTCTTCTTAATAAATACTGTGCCAAGTGCCCAGCCGATAGCGCATCCTAACGCGAGAAGGATTCCAATAATAGAAATATGTCCTGTTAAACTGCTAGAGCTAATAACACCTACACCAATAAATCCGAGAACAAGCCCGAAAATTTTCAAGCCGTACATTGATTCTTCAAGCCATATCCACGAGAAAATACCGAGTAAAACTGGTTGTAGAAATACAATGGCGGAAAATAACCCAGCAGGCATATATTGAAGGCCGACAGTTTGTAATCCGTAAAATATAATGATGTTAAGTAAAGAAGAAATAACGTATAAATGCCACGTTTCTTTTAAATGTAACTCTTTGTATTTCGGTAATGCGAACAGGAGTAAAATGAATCCTCCAATTAAAGTTCGAACGCCTGCAAATAAAACAGGTGGTGTATAATGCAGGGCAAACTTTGATAAAGGCCAATTGATTCCCCACATGAAAACGAGAAAGGTAAGGATTATGGCCGTCTTAGTTCGAGAAAGCTGTGTCACTGAAAGACCTCCTTGTTGTTATTCATTTCACTATGATATGATATCGACTGTAATAAATAAAATGAATCTTTTTTATGAGGAGTATAAGTGATTAGTTATGACCATTACACAACTGCAAGTATTAATAAAAACTGTTGAGTTAGGTAGTTTTACGAAAGCTGCCAGGGTATTAAATATGACGCAGCCAGCTGTTAGTCATGCGATTTCAAGTATTGAGTCAGAGTTAGGAGTTACTATTCTTATACGTGATAAACGAAAAGGGCTCCTCGTTACGGATGTAGGAAACAGGATTCTTGTACATATTAGAGAGATTTTGAACGGTGTAGAGAAGATTGAACAAGAAGTTGCGATGGAGAAAGGACACGAAGTTGGGACGATTCGAATTGGTAGTTTTCCGAGTGCTTCTGCACATTTCTTACCCAAAATGATAAACCTTTTTAAGGAGAAGTATCCGAAATTAGAAGTGGTTCTTTGTGAAGGAACGATTAAAGAAGTTGAAGATTGGTTAGTATCGAGGGTTATTGATATAGGAATTGTTATTTTGCCTAATAAAGATATGGAGATTGTTCCATTAACGAAGGGGAAAATGGTTGCTATCTTAAGAGAGGATCATCCTCTCTGTAAGAAGGACGCTCTTACAATTTGTGATTTAGAGAATGAACCGATCATATTATGTAAGGGCGGATACGAACCACCTATTATTGATATGTTTAAACAAGCAAACGTACCACTTCGGGCTGAGTATGTAATTTCGACAGTTACTACAGCTTTAAATATGATTCAAGAAGGATTAGGCATTGCAATATTAGCTGAATTATCTTTAACGAATTTACCAAAAAATGTGCAAACGAGAGAATTGGAACCACAAGTATGGAGAGAAATTGCTTTAGCTATTCCTTCATTAAAGGATTCTTCAATCGCTGTGCAGCTATTTATTGAAGAATTTCAATCGCTATTTGCAGAATAAAAAGAGGTGTCTCATATATCATAATGGGACACTTTTTAATTTACTTATAAAAAATCTATGAAAAGGATTGACTTATTTTTTAGTTGTAACTATAATGATTACATCAAGGTGGTGATTACGATGAAAATTAGTAGCCGCTTTTCCATAGCTGTTCATATTTTATCTATTTTGAAAAACAATCCATCTTCACTTTGTACTTCAGACTATATGGCTGAGAGTGTCAATACAAATCCAGTAGTCATTCGTAAAATCATGTCGTACTTGAAACAAGCTGGCTTTGTTTACGTAAATCGTGGACCGGGTGGCGCGGGATTACTAAAGGATTTACATGAAATCACATTGTTAGATGTGTATCATGCAGTGAACGTAGTGGAAGAAGACAAGCTATTTCATATTCACGCCCAACCGAATCCAGATTGTCCAATTGGGGCGAACATTCAAGCGGTGTTAGAAATTATTTTAATTCAAGCACAATCCGCGATGGAAGAAGTTTTGAGAAATATTACGATGGAGCAGTTGTTTGAAACTTTGCAAGAAAAAATGAATGCTTAAATAATATTTATATTTTTTTATCACTAATGTAACTGATTGAGTTACAACTATAAAGGTAAGGTGTAAAAGTTATGACTGTAAAAATGAAAGTATACTCAGATTTTATATGTCCGTTTTGTTTTTTAGCAAAAGGTCCATTAGATGAGGTAGCGAAAGAGAAAAATGTAGAGATTGAATGGATGCCATTTGAATTACGTCCAAGTCCATATTCAAAAATAGATCCATGGAATGAACCAGAAAAATTAGGTTCATGGGATGCTTTCATTCTTCCGACAGCGAAGAAGTTAGGAATTGATATGCGCTTGCCACGTGTTTCACCGCATCCATATACACATTTAGCTTTCGAAGGATGTCAATTTGCGAAAGAACGTGGACTAGGTAATGAGTATCATCACCGCGTATTCACAGCATTTTTCCAAGAAGAGCAAAACATTGAAGATATTGATGTGTTAACAAAATTAGCGGTAGAAGTAGGACTTCCTGAGGCGGAATTTAAAGATGCTTTAGTAACTCGTAAATATAAAGAAAAGCATCAAGAAGCAATTCAACACGCATATGATGAAGCGAATATTATGGCTGTTCCAACTGTCATGATTGGAGATGAAGTCATTCAAGGGCTTGCTAGTAAAGAAATACTAGAAAGGGTCATTGATAAAGAAATTGAAAAGGATAAAACAAATTCATTTGAAGGTATGCAATGTAATAACGATGGATATTGCTAATTCGCTTGTTATGAAATAACAAAATAAATTATAAAACAAACATTTGGAGGAATTAAAATGTCAGCAACTACAACAAACTTAAAAGAAGCAATCGTGAACCGCCGTTCAATTCGTAAAGTAGCAAAAAACGATGCAATTACGAAAGAAAGAATTGAAGAAGTGTTAAAAACAGCTTTACACGCACCAACATCTTTCAATATGCAAAGTGGTCGTATGGTTGTATTAATGGATGGAGAGCATGAAAAGTTTTGGGATATCGTTAAAGAAACACTAAGAGCCCGCGTACCAGCAGAAAACTTTGAAGCGACTGTAGAAAGACTAAAAGGCTTCCATGCAGGTGTAGGAACAGTTCTATTCTTTGAAGATCAAGCAACTGTAGAAAAAATGCAAGAAAATGCGCCATTATATAAAGATCAGTTCCCATTCTGGTCTCATCAAGGAAATGCGATGTTACAACATACTGTGTGGATGCTATTATCTGCTGAAGGAATTGGAGCGTCATTACAACATTACAACCCAATCGTAGATGCTGAAGTGAAAGAAACTTGGAACATTCCGGCAGAGTGGAGCTTAGTAGGTCAAATGCCATTTGGTGAACCAAACGAACAACCAGCAGAAAGAACGTTCTTACCTACTGAAGATGTAGTGAAATTTTATTAAGAAATACAATATGTAACGAGAAGGAAGCTGTGCTTAAAAACAGCTTCCTTTTTTGTAGTGGTGTTAATTTATGCGTATTTAGGGAAGAAATATAAGAAATAATACGGTGAGAAGGGAATTAGAAAAATGAATGATGAGAAAAAATATACAGTGGTAGGTACTGATGTTGAGGAAGTAAAGCGTTTAAATAAAAATTCAGGGTTAACGTATAATCAAGTGAAAGAAATGTTAGCAAAGCAAATGCAAAAAAAGAAGTAATTAGATTGAAATCTTTCATTTTTTCATTTAGCATTTTGATTGGAGAGAGTTAAGTAAAAGGTAACTCTCTTTTTTGTATAGCTAAGCATCTTATAGAGTGGAGGAAGCAACATGAAGAAATGGGTAAAGGTAACGCTGTCTATCACTGGAGGCATTGTCTTATTAGCGTGTGCTGGTGGATATTACGTGTATAAAAATTATTTTCCAAAGGAACCTGAGCGTATTGTATATGATAAAGAAAGAGTGCTACAACCGATACATAATCAGCTTAAAGGAATCAATATAGAAAATGTAAAGATAAAAGAAAAAGAAGTCGTAAATGCGACTGTAGATGAGCTTCAAAAAATGATTGATGATGGAAAGTTGTCATATGAAGAATTAACGAGTATTTATCTCTTTAGAATACAAGAACATGATCAAAATGGAATAACATTAAATTCTGTTACAGAGATAAATCCTAATGCGATGGAAGAAGCAAGAAAGTTAGATCAAGAGCGGGGTAGAAACAAAAATTCGAATTTATATGGTATTCCTGTCGTTGTAAAAGATAATGTACAGACGGAAAAAGTGATGCCGACTAGTGCAGGAACTTATGTATTAAAAGATTGGATTGCAGATCAAGACGCAACAATTGTGAAGCAGTTGAAAGAAGAAGGAGCATTTGTTTTAGGAAAAGCGAATATGTCTGAGTGGGCGAACTATTTATCTTTTACAATGCCAAGCGGGTATAGCGGGAAGAAAGGACAAAATTTAAACCCGTACGGTCCGATTACATTCGATACTTCAGGATCAAGTTCAGGATCTGCTACAGTAGTTGCAGCAGATTTTGCACCGCTTGCAATTGGAACAGAAACGACGGGATCGATTGTTGCACCCGCGGCGCAGCAATCAGTAGTTGGGTTACGTCCATCTTTAGGTATGGTAAGCAGAACAGGAATTATTCCGTTAGCTGAAACTCTTGATACAGCAGGACCTATGGCAAGAACGGTAAAAGATGCAGCAACATTATTTAATGCAATGATAGGTTATGACGAAAAAGATGTTATGACAGAAAAAATGAAAGATAAAGAAAGAATTGATTATACAAAGGATTTATCGATAGATGGATTAAAAGGGAAAAAGATAGGGCTTCTTTTTTCTGTAGACCAACAAGATGAAAATAGAAAAGCAGTAGCAGAAAAAATTAGAAAAGACCTTCAAGATGCAGGTGCGATATTAACTGATAATATCCAGTTAAGTGCTGAGGGTGTAGATAATTTGCAAACATTAGAATATGAGTTCAAGCATAATGTAAACGACTATCTTTCACAGCAAAAGAATGTACCGGTAAAATCGTTAGAAGAGATTATAGCGTTTAATAAAAAGGATAGTAAAAGACGAATAAAATACGGACAAACATTAATTGAAGGGTCTGAAAAATCTGTTATAACGAAAGAAGAGTTTGAAAACGTAGTGCAAACGAGTCAAGAAAATGCAAGAAAAGAGCTAGATAGGTATTTAGTAGAAAAAGGTTTGGATGCTCTAGTTATGATTAATAACGATGAAGTTCTTCTATCAGCTGTAGCTGGTTATCCGGAATTAGCGGTTCCTGCTGGATATGATAAAAATGGAGAACCAATCGGTGTAGTGTTTGTAGGGAAACAGTTTGGTGAAAAAGAGCTTTTCAATATTGGATATGCGTATGAACAGCAGTCTAAAAATAGAAAATTACCTAGTTTATAAAAGATTATATGAAAAATAACTGGAATCTAACAATATGAAAAGAAAAAAAGGATTCTTCTCAATTAGTAAGAAAGATTGTCTATAGGAGTTCATAAAATGTAATATATTCAATTTCCATCCATTGAAGGGGGAGGTTAATTCTTAATGAATGAAGTAAAGAGTTTTTTTCGAAGTAGAGGGTTTCAACGGTTTCTCGTTTTAATAATAGTAGCGCTTGTATTATACGCATTAAAAAGTATGATTAATTTAATATTAATTACGTTTATACTGACGTTTTTAATGGATCGATTTCAACGTTTTATTTCAAGAAAATTGAAAGTAAACCGGAAAATTGTTATTGCATGTTTATATATAATATTAGTTTCCTTTATAGGCACAACGTTATATAAATATTTACCTGTGCTGACGATACAAATTTCACAATTAATTTATCAGTTTAAACTATTTTTTCAAAATCCACCTGATAATGAAATCGTTAAATATGCACTTTCGACAATTAATGGGATGGAAGTATCAAAATATATAGAACAAGGTGTGGATGTCATCTATCAATCGATAGCAAATATAGGGAAGGTAAGTTTACAAATATTATTATCTCTAATTTTAAGCTTATTTTTCTTATTAGAAAAAGAGCGTATTATTACATTTACATCTAAGTTTAAAGATAGTAAGTTAAAAATCTTTTATGAGGAAATTGCATATTTTGGTGAAAGATTTGCAAGATCGTTCGGCAAAGTAATTGAGGCTCAGTTTTTAATTGCCGTTGTAAATTGTATTCTTACTGTCATTGCATTAATCGTTTTAGGATTTCCACAGCTACTTGTATTAGCTGTTATGATTTTCTTACTAGGGTTGATTCCTGTTGCAGGTGTGATTATTTCTTTGTTTCCACTTTGTATCATTGCTTACAACGTAGGCGGAGTTATGTACGTAGTATACATACTCGTATTCATAACAGTAATCCATGCTCTTGAAAGTTATTTTTTAAATCCGAAGTTTATGTCTGCAAAAACAAATTTACCAATATTCTACACATTTATGATTCTTATCTTCTCAGAGCATTTCCTCGGAATATGGGGGCTTATTATCGGGATACCAATCTTTATCTTTTTATTAGATGTACTTGATATAAATAATGAGGATGCGACTAAAAAATAAGAAATGATAGAAAATCACTAAAAAGTCATAGGAGATAATGAAAATAAAAAGCAATCCAAAATAAATTGGATTGCTTTTTATCTTAATTAAAGAACCGGAGCCATTGTTTCTTTCAATACTTGAACAGAGTGGTCGAATTTTAATTCTTCATCTTCACTTAATTCAACCTCTAAAATTTCACGAACACCGCCGCGATTTAAAACAGCAGGTACCCCGATATAAACATCTTTTTGACCGTATTGACCTTCTAAGTAAGCTGATACAGTTAATACACTATTTTCGTCGTTTAAAATTGCTTTTGTAACACGTAGAAGTGACATACCGATACCATAATAAGTTGCGCCTTTACGCTCAATAATATGGTAAGCTGCATCACGGACGTTTATGAAAATTTTGTCTAAATCTTCTTGATTATACGTGTTGTCTTTTTCAAGCAGTGTTTGTAGTTTTTGGATACCAACGGAAACATGGCTCCAAACTGGAAGTTCAGTATCGCCGTGTTCTCCGATAATATAAGCGTGAATGTTGTGTGGACCAATATCGAAGTACTCACCTAACATATAGCGGAAACGAGCAGAATCAAGCGTTGTACCAGAACCGATTACACGTTCTTTCGGTAAACCAGATTCTTTCCAAGTTACATAAGTTAAAATATCTACAGGGTTTGTTGCGATTAAGAAGATGCCATCAAATCCGCTATCCATAATACTGCGAACGATTTGTTTAAAGATTTTGGCGTTTTTCTCAACTAAATCTAAACGTGTTTCGCCTGGCTTTTGTGGTAATCCAGCTGTAATAACTACAAGGTCAGCATCTTTACAATCTTCGTAGCTGCCTTTCCATACTCTAGTTGGAGCTGGGGCGAATGGAACAGCATGACTTAAATCCATTGCTTCCCCTTCAGCTTTTGCTTCATTTACATCGACTAAAACAAATTCTTCAGCTACGGCTTGGTTAATCATGCAGTAAGCATAACTACATCCAACTGCTCCTGTTCCTACTAATACAACACGGTTAATACCTTTTTTCATTTCAAAATTCCTCGCAATTTCATTGGTTTTGTTATGTAAGATAATACGTCTTACTTCTATAGAGTCATATCTAGTTTATTACATTTTATAAAAGATATTCAAGTATTTGAAAATGTATCCGTGCAAATCTGCGAACAAAACATAGGAATTCAGTGAACCGAATATAATTCAGTAAAATCCTTTGTAAAAGGGGAAATGGTATGGGGAACCCATTAACAATGGAAGAAATGCTTCATATTATTCATGCAGGGCTTGTTAAAAAGAATAACCCAAAACGGATTACGATTGCAGGTGCAGGGATTTCTGGATTAGTTGCAGGTTCTTTATTAAAAGAGGCTGGGCACGAAGTAACGATTATAGAAGCAAATAACAGAATAGGTGGCAGAGTGTATACGATTCGGGAACCATTTAGTGTGGGTTTATATTTTAATGCGGGACCGATGAGAATCCCTGACACCCATAAGTTAACCTTAGCGTATATTCATAAATTTAAACTACCTTTAAACCTTTTTATAAATAAAACTTTTGCAGATATCATTTATACGAATAACATTCAAACGAGATTGAATGTGTTTGAAAATGATCCAAGTGTACTTGAATATCCGGTTTTGGATAAAGAAAAAGGAAAAACGGCAGAAGAGCTAATGATCGAAGTATTAGAACCAATACTAAATTATATTAAGAAGGATCCTGATAAAAACTGGCTTATCGTTGAAAAAAAGTATAAAACGTATTCGCTTGGTTCATTTTTAATGGAGTATTATTCAGATGGTGCAATAGATATGATTGGGGTACTTCTTGATATGGAAGCTTATATGGGAATGTCCTTAATTGAAGTATTACGTGAAATGATTTTCTTTACTTCAACAACGAAATATTATGAAATAACTGGTGGAATGGATAAGTTATCGAATGCATTCTTACCACAATTAAGGGAACATATTTTAATGCAGTATAAGGTTGATAAAATTATACAAGAAGATAATAAAGTAATGTTACAAGGAAATCATGAACAAACGTTAGAGCAATTTACAATAACAAGTGATTTTGCTATTATTACAATTCCATTTTCAGCGTTAAGATTTGTAGAAGTTCAGCCATACTATTTATTCTCTTATTTTAAAAAAAGAGCAATTCGTGAATTAAATTATATTGCTGCAACTAAAATTGCAATAGAGTTTAAAAGTAGATTTTGGGAGAAAGCGGGACAGTGTGGAGGTAAATCTATTACTGATTTACCGATACGGTTTACATACTATCCGAGTTATGGCATTCATACTCCAGGACCAGCTATCGTTATAGCAAGTTATACGTGGGCAGATGAGGCGTTAACATGGGATAGTCTCCCGCAAAGAGATCGTATTCGTTACGCATTAAAAAATTTAGCGGAAATATACGGTGACATCGTCTATAGTGAGTTTGTCACTGGAACATCTTTTAGCTGGAGTAAAAATCCGTATTCTTGCGGTGCATTTACAGCTTTCGAACCAGGCCAAGAGCTCGAGTTATTTCCGTATATTACACCACCATCTGGAAAAGTACACTTTGCAGGAGAGCATACGACATTAACACATGGGTGGATGCAAGGGGCAATTGAGTCTGGAGTTAGAGTTGCATATGAAGTAAATGAACAGTGAATCTCTTATATTTACAAATGGTCATTCTTTTAATAAAATGATAAATATAAATCGTAATTATTACGCTTTGAATACATTTGAAGTAAAGAAATGGATGGTCGGTTGAATGAATAAAGTGGAGATTCATATATTAGGTGGTTTTTTAGGTAGTGGTAAATCAACATTATTACAAAATTTATTGTTAGCAGAGAAAAAGAAGAATAGAAAAGTTGCAGTATTAATGAATGAAATTGGTGAATACTCGGTAGATACAGATATTATTGGAAAAGAGAATGTTTTAAGAGAACTTCTTAAAGGATGTATTTGTTGTACGTTAAAAGAAGAGCTTGAAATACAATTACATTCGTTATACCAACAAGAAAGACCAGATGTAATTTATATAGAAACGACAGGTGTTGCGCATCCAATTGAAGTGTTAGACGCGTGTGTCTCGCCAATTTTAGCTCCTTTTCTGGAAGTGAAATCAATTGTAGTCGTTTTAGATGCAGTAAGGTGGTTAAACCGAAGTATATTAAGTGCAAATGTACAACAGCTATTGCATGAGCAACTTAAATTTGGTAGTCACATTCTTGTTAATAAAGCAGATTTACTAACAGATGAAGATAAGAACACAGTATTTGAAGAAGTAAAGGCAATAAATGATCATGCGAAAATGTATGAGACAAAGTATTGTAATATATCTTTAAAAGATATAGAAGAAGCAGAATTTCCAAATGATGAGGAACATGAGACACTACATGTCAAACAGCATTTACATATACAAACGATGACATATCAATTTACGAAACCGATTGATCAAGACAAATTATATGAATGGCTTTCGAATTTACCAGATAGTATTTATCGAGTGAAAGGTTTTGTGAAATTCCGTGGAGATAAATACCCTCACCTATTCCAATATTCGTTCGGAGTACCAACTTTATTAGAACAAGACTTCGGTTTCCCGACAAACTTAGTAGTAATAGGAGAAGGACTAGATAAGAAACAATTGGCTGAAGGGTTAGAGAAAGTAGAACTTAACTCTAATTAAGGGGAAAAGACTAACTTAAAAATAAGTTAGTCTTTTTGTATGGTCATTGCTGAAATGAAACAGTATTTTCAATTGGATTGCAGAATATATATTGATTGTATGTCCGTTTCCATTACATAGGAAGGTGATTATATATTTGTGCCGAATGTAGAGGGTACTACAAGAGTTTTCCATTATCTATCGAATTAGTTAGTCATGATTACGGACAGGGGATTTTGGCGTGTTTGATTCTATCAGAAAGTAAAGTATGGGGAGGATCACAATGTCGATGAAAAAACGTAAGTGGCTAAAGACAATGTTTACTGGTTGTGTTTTAGGTTCGTTATTAATAACGGCAGCTTGTTCAGGAAAGAAAACAAGTACAGAGGATGAAAAAACGATTAAGGTAGGAGTCCTTGCTTCTTTAACAGGACCGCTAGAATCGTATGGAAAACAAACAGTGAACGGATTTGAATTAGGGTTAGATTATGCAACTGGTGGAACTGGGAAAGTAGATGGGAAAAAGATTAAGTTTGTTGTAGAAGATACAGAAACGAAAGCGGATGTAGCAGTTAAAAAAGCTACGAAGTTATTAGAAGAAGAGAAAGTTGATTTTTTAGTTGGATCGTCTAGTTCAAGTGATACGTTAGCGGTTTTACCACTGGCTGAAGAATATGAAAAGATTATGGTTGTAGAACCGGCAGTTGCGGATAGTATTACCGGGAAGAACTGGAATAAATATATTTTTAGAACTGGAAGAAGTTCCTCACAAGATGCGATTGCAGGAGCAGCAGCAATTGCGAAAAAAGATGTAAAGATTGCGACATTTGCCCCAGATAACGCTTTTGGTCGTGAAGGGATTGCTGCATTTAAAGCGGGTGCGAAAAAATTAGGTGCGAACATTGTGAATGAGCAATACGCGGATACAAATTCAACAGATTTTACAGCGAATATTCAAAATATCATTAGTTCAAAACCAGATTATTTATTTATCGTTTGGGCAGGGGCAAATTCACCTTGGAAACAGTTGAAAGATATGAATGTGGAAGCGCAAGGTATTAAAATTTCTACAGGTGCGCCAGATATACCAGCATTAAAAACAATGGATGCATTAGTAGGTATGCAAGGTTTTTCTGTATATTATCACACACTTCCAAAAAATAAAGTGAATGATTGGCTAGTTGAAGAGCATAAAAAACGTTTTAATGGTGCAGTGCCAGATTTGTTTACAGCAGGAGGAATGTCAGCAGCAATTTCTATTGTAGAAGCCTTAAAGAAAACAAAAGGTGATACAGATGTAGATACCTTGATTAAGAAAATGGAAGGAATGGAATTTGATACACCGAAAGGAAAGATGAAGTTTAGAGAGAAGGACCACCAAGCGATGCAGACACTGTATTCTATCACATTGAAAAAGCAAGACGGTATTGATTATCCGGTGCCAGTGTTAGAGCGAGAATTAACGATGAAAGAAACAGAACCACCAGTTCAAAATAAATAGACTGAATTTTCTGTTGTTTTTGTATAAAGAGGGGGGACCCTCTTTATACATATTTCTTTCATACTCACGGCTTTAAAGGGAGGGATTTCGTGACACATTTGCTAGAGACGAAAAATCTTAGCGTATCTTTTGGTGAACATCAAGTTATTAAAGATGTAAATTTAACTGTCCAAAAAGGAAAACTCATTTCTATTATTGGGCCAAATGGTGCGGGTAAGACAACGTTATTTAATTTACTAAGTGGACAGATTTCACCCACAACAGGTCAAGTGTATTTTAAAGGGCAAGATATTACAAAACTATCGATTTCAGATCGAACACGCTTAGGAATCGGTCGCTCTTTTCAGCTTACAAACATATTCCCAGAATTAACGGTACTTGAAAATGTCCGTTTAAGTGTTCAATCATTCGTACAAGATTACTATAGTTTTTTCCCGAGTTCAGCAAAATTAAAGCAACAAGTTGGAGAGGCGAGACGTTTCTTAAAAACAGTATTACTTCATGAAAAAGAGAACGTATTAGCGAAAGATTTGGCACATGGAGAGAAAAGGAAGCTAGAACTTGCGATGTTATTAGCTTTAAAAACGGATGTGTTATTACTTGATGAGCCGACGGCAGGTATTTCGGTTGAGGAAGTCCCTGCTATATTACAAGTGATTGAAAATATTAAGAAACATCCAGAGAGCACAATTGTACTTATCGAACACAAAATGGATATGATACTAGGTTTGTCAGATCATCTTATCGTTTTATTTCATGGAGAGTTATTGGCTGAAGGATTGCCAGAAGAAATTATGAAAGATGAGCGTGTACAAAGTGCTTATTTAGGGGGATTATATAGTGGCACTATTACAAGTGAATAATATAGAAACGTATTTAGATCAGTTTCATATTTTGCAAGGAGTATCTCTTGCTGTTGAGAAAGGGACGATTACTGTACTGTTTGGTAGAAATGGGGCAGGGAAAACAACGACATTACGTTCAGTGATGGGGTTTCACCGCATTGCAGATGGTGAAATTTATTATGATAGTGCAAAAGTGAGTGGATTACCTACACATTTAATTTCAAGGAAAGGAATAGGGTATGTACCAGAAAATCAAGGTATTTTTCATGATTTGACAGTAGAAGAAACTTTCGCTCTTGCTAGGGGAAAAGGTGAGGAAGTAGAAGGGAAAATAGAGTGGATGCTGGAACTATTTCCGGATTTAAAGCAGTTTTGGAATAAGAAAAGTGGGCTCTTGAGCGGAGGGCAAAAGCAAATGTTGGCTATTTCAAGAGCGTTTATTAATAGTGATGGATTATTACTTATTGATGAACCGAGCAAAGGGCTATCCCCGATAATGGTGGAGAAATTAATGGTAGCTATTTTGAAGATGAAAGAGAAAACAACAGTTTTACTTGTTGAGCAAAATTTTATGATGGCTAGTCAAATTGGCGATTATTTTTACATTATGGATAACGGACGAATTGTTCATAACGGTTTTATGAATGAATTAAAAAAGGATAAGGAAATGTGTCATAAATATTTAGGAATCTCTTAACATGAATCCGAGGTGAAAAGGATGGATGTGTTAATCAATTTATTTGTAAATGGGATTTCAACAGGGATGCTCATTTTTTTGTTAGCATCAGGTCTTTCACTTATTTTTGGTTTAATGAGCGTTTTAAACTTTGCACACGGTGGTTTATTTGCATGGGGAGCATTTACAGGTGTTTGGTTATTTAATATGACAGGAAGTTATATATTAGCTTTAGTTGGAGCAGTAGCCATGGGAATGTTCCTAGGATTTATTTTAGAAAGGTTTCTTATTAGGCCGGTATATGGAAATCATGTTCGACAGCTGCTCGTTACGCTTGGAGGAATGCTCGTTCTTAGTGAGTGTATTAAAATATTTTGGGGGCCAAACCCTATTAGTGCAAAATTACCGTTATGGTTACAAGGAAGTTTTACATTCGGAGGTATTATATTAATTAAATATCGTCTATTTGTTATTTTGATTGGGATAATTATTTACATTGCACTACTACTATTACTCCAAAAGACGAAGATAGGTCTTATGATCCGTGCAGGTGTAATGGATAAAGAAATGGTTCAAGCGCTTGGTATTAATGTAAAAGCGATATTTTCTTTCGTCTTTTTATTAGGGGCAGGGATGGCAGCTTTGGGAGGATTCTTATTAGCGCCGTATTCGGGCGTTATTTTCGCCGAGATGGGCATGCAGTATGCAATTTTAGCTTTTATAGTAGTAATTATCGGTGGATTAGGAAGTGTTCAAGGTTCAGCTATTGCTTCTTTAATTGTCGGATTAGCTGGTGCTTTTACAGCGTATTTTATACCAGATTTATCACTTGCAATTAATATGTTAATGTTACTATTTTTCTTAATAGTGAAGCCAACTGGACTTGTTGGTGAAAAGGGGTGAAATGGTGAACAACACATCGGACCGAATTAAAGTATACTTCGGAGTATGTATGCTCATTTGTTTAAGTGTATTTCCGTTCGTAAATGATTCACGGAGCCTGTTAATTTTGTTCACTCAAATCTTCATCTTTGCTATTTTTGCAATGAGTTTTGATGTATTGCTTGGGTATACAGGAATTGTATCGTTCGGTCATTGTATGTTCTTTGGGATAGGAGCATATGGGGTAGCGCTTTTATTTGATCGACAAGGCGTATCAATAACGAACTTTTTAATTGGAATAGTAGCTGCAATTATCGTTTCAGCAATCGTTAGTTATATAATTGGTTTGCTTTCTTTACGATTGAAAAGTCATTTTTATGCAATGTTAACACTTGCTATTTCACAGTTATTTTTTGTACTTGCTGAAAAATGGCGTGGGCTTACTCACGGAGGAGATGGTTTTACATTTGGTGTACCAGACGTATTCCGTGATCGTTTTACGTTTTATTATGTAACACTTATATGTTTACTTATCATTTTTGTTCTGTTACGTCTTTTCACCAAATCTTCTATTGGAAAAGTATTAAAGGCAATTTCCCAAAATGAGCAACGTGTTGAAGCACTAGGATATAAAGTGCTTCATTATAAAATTATTGCTAGCATTGTTGCAGGAGTAGTAGCTGCGATTAGCGGTGGTTTATTTGTTATCACATTGCGTTTTGTTAATACGACTGTATTTTCAATTGAAATGACATTAAATGCATTATTGATGACGATGATTGGTGGGGTTGGAACGTTAATTGGAGCAATTGCAGGAGCTGGAATTATTGAATCTCTAAAATATTATTTATCAGAACTAGCTACAGAGTATCCGATCTTTGAACGATGGACGATTATTCTTGGTTTATTGTACATTATCGTATTGCTAGTTTTCCCGAAAGGATTAGTTGGCACGGTTAAGGGACTGAAGAATATGAAACGGAATAAGAAGGAGAAAAGTGCAGAAGTGGAGCAAAATGTGTGAAAAATCAATTGTATAGAATATGAAAATCCCTCTTTTAGATTCATAAAGGAGGGATTTTTTATTAACCAAATAGTTCATCAGGGATTTGTTTGAAAGAGTTTTGATTTGTAAAGAAATGAACAGCTAATTTCTCAACTGGAAAATCTTCAATTGGTACCAATTTATCATTTTTAATCGGCAAAAAGGCTATCCCTTTTCCATCCTGAATAAACTCTTCCATAAGCGAATAAGAATCTAATTGTTGAAGTTGACGCTGAGATAAATTATTTTCTTTTAGAAATTGTATCGTCTTATTTCTAAAAGGGCACTTTTTGTCATTACTAACGAAGAAGAGTTCCTTTGAATAGTCAATGATACATTTTTCTTGATCTTTTAGTAAGCCTATAGAAATTGAAGTAGTAAATACTTTTTTAAAACCTGTACCAGAATCATCCTCATAAGTGATGACCATATCAACTTTTTGTTGCTGCAGTAATTTTGGCAAATGACTACTATTTTCTACATATATTTGATAATTCATGAAATTTTCTTTAATACGCTTACTTAAATAATTAGTCAAAATCGATTGTGACGTCGCGATTATATAAGAAGACCCACTTGTTTTAATTTTATCTTTCGCTTCTTCTAATAGAGTTAATATTTGATTCGTGTAATCTAATAAAATGTCACCAGAAGGTAATAAGGAAACGCCTTTGTTATCTCTATGTAGTAAGGGTGTTTCTAATTCTTGTTCTAATTTTTTGATTCTTTCAGTTACGTTCGGTTGAACATAACCTAACTCTTTAGCAGCTTTACTAATAGAACCCTCACTGGCTACAGTTTTGAATATAATAAGATCATTTATTTCCATATATCTCAGCCCCTTATGCACTATCATTATAAATGATACCAAACATAATTTATACCTATTTTACGTTAGCTACTTATCGAGTTATCATAATGTATATAAGATTGAAAGCGAGTGATAAACATGATTGGAATGCAATATAAGGTCATTCTTCCAAAGGATTATGACATGGAAATTATTAAGAAAAGGGTAAAGGATAATGGCTATAAAACTGATGGTTTCCAAGAACTAAATTTTAAAGCTTATTTAATTACGGAAACGGAGAAAGACGGGAATTTTTATAACTGCTATGCACCTTTATATATTTGGAATGGTCATGAAGGGATGAATAAATTTATCTTTGAAGGGTATTACGATAACATTTTACAATCTTTTGGATGGCAACAAATACATATAGGTGTTCCATTAGTGGTTAATCTAAGTGATGGATTTAAGAAAAGTAGATATGTTGTTGAATATGCAGGAAGTATTTCTCAAAGTAAAACACTGATTGGGACTCAATTAAGCACTATGAATGAAGATGTACAAAACAACGAAAAGTGTTTAGGGAATGTAATCGTTTATAATCCGGATAAATGGGGATATAGTAGGTTTGAGTTTTATGAAGAGAAGCCTGATATTGTAGTGAATAAGGGTGTTACAGTATATGAGATTTTACACATTTCACGATGAAATTTTGTTGTATATTAAAAATAAGAAAAGGAATGAAAGTCTATGCCTTTTGTGAAGATTTATTATTCTGAAAACATATTAAATGAAGAAGAGTTGGAAAAAATGGGTGAATGTATCCATCTTTCATTAATTGAACATTTTAACATCCCTGAAAATGATTATTTTCAAATGTTCTTACCTTACCAACAAAACAAATTTTTATATAATCCATATTATTTGTTGGAAAGAGGAGAAAAGAGAACAGAGAATATGATTTATGTTTCTATTACATGTGGACCGGGAAGAACGGTGCAACAGAAAAAAGATTTGTATCAATCGGTTTCCCTAAAAATTACGGAATATTCCGACGTTAAAACTTCGGATATTTTTATTACACTAAATGAGACAGCTGCTGAAAACTGGTCATTTGGTCAAGGGATAGCACAAATGGTGAAAATAAAGGGAGAAAAAAATGAAAAATGAACTTATTGAAGTACATATTAAAAAGAAAATGAGAGAAATGTCACCTGCATTTGCTCATTATAGTGAAAAGATATTATTTGAGGAAGTGTGGCGGGATGCCACTTTAACATTAAGAGAAAGAAGTTTGTGTACTGTGTCAGCACTAATCAGTCTCGGTAATACAGAACAATTACAATTTCATCTGAAGCTAGCTAAACAAAATGGGGTTATGGAGAATGAATTGGTTGCATTAATAACACATATGGCTTTTTACGTTGGTTGGCCAAAAGCTATGGCAGCTTTAAATATAGTAATGAATGAAATGAAAAGTTAAGAATAATGATAAGTAAGAATTCATGTTTATATGAATTCTTACTTATCATTATTTATGCAATACTCTATCGCTATATTTATTACATTTTATCTTGCTTTTTTATCACTTGCGTAGTAAAGTGATAGTAAGATGAACGCTAGGAAGTGATGAAACATGCGTGATAATACGATAGGATCATTAATATGGTTACGTTTAATACGATTTACGAACCAAAGTAATCAAATGTCAAATGAGTTTTTAAAACGTTTTGATTTAACGACAGCTCAATTTGATGTGCTTTTGCAAATACGTACGTATCAACCACTCACACAAATGGAGTTAGCTGAAAAGGTAACTGTTACACAAGGTGGCATTTCTCGAATGTTAACTCGTCTTGAAAAAGAAGGATATATTGTACGAAAACAAGATTGGAAAACGAAAACAATTAGTCTTACAGAGCAAGGAGAAGCTGCTTTAGAGAGAGCATTGCCAGAGCAACTTGCATTTCAATCTTCGTTTTTTGATGATGTATTAAATGAAGAAGAGCAGAAAATATTATACGAGCTGATGACGAAAGTTCATAAGCATAGCGAAAAAAAAGAATTACCGCAAGAGTAATTTTTTTTACCTTATCAATTGACTAATCAAGTGATGAGGTAGGTAATACGGAGATATACTTGACTTACCAACGTTTTTAGAAGAAAAACTAATACTACATTATTAAAGGGGAGAGTAACTATGGAAAAATACCGTATAGATACAAGAAAAGGAATTGAGTTTGGGTTATATTCAATTGGCGATCATGTTTTAAATCCACATAATGGGGAGAAAATTACGCCAGAAAAAAGAATTCACGAACTAATTGAAACAGCTAAGTTAGCAGATGAGGCAGGGCTTGATGTGTTTGCTGTAGGCGAAAGTCATCAAACGCATTTTACAACGCAAGCTCATACAGTTATTTTAGGTGCGGTCGCGCAAGCTACGAAAAATATAAAAATTGCAAGTTCCGCAACGATATTAAGTACATCTGACCCAGTTCGTGTATATGAGGATTTCGCTACCATTGACTTGATTTCTAATGGTCGTGCTGAAATCGTAGCTGGTCGTGGATCTCGTATTGGAGGATATAGTTTACTTGGTTATGATGTGAATGATTATGAAGAGTTATTTGAAGAGAAGATGGATCTTTTATTAAAAATTAATAAAGAGGAACATGTAACATGGAATGGGCAGTTCAGAGCACCACTTGAGCATGCTTCAGTTATCCCTAGAGCTAAAAATAATAACCTACCAATTTGGCGTGCGGTTGGTGGACCGCCAGCTAGTGCAATTAAAGCAGGACGTGCAGGTGTGCCAATGATGATAACAACACTTGGTGGTCCAGCAATTAACTTTAAAGTGTCAGTAGATGCTTACCGCGAGGCTGCTCAGCAAAGTGGATTTGATCCAGCTAGTTTACCAGTTGCGACAACGAGTTTATTTTATACGGCAAAAAATTCACAAGATGCACTTAGTGAATATTACCCTCACATTAATGCTGGTATGCTTACACTGCGCGGTGGTGGGTATCCGAAACAGCAATTTACAAATGCAATAGATTACCGTGATGCTTTAATGGTTGGTAGCCCACAACAAATCATTGAGAAAATGCTTTACCAATATGAATTATTTGGCCAACAACGCTTTATGGCACAAATTGATTTTGGCGGTGTACCATTTGATAAAATTGAGAAAAATATTGAATTAATTGCTACTGAAATTTTACCAGCCGTTAGAAAACATACAGCAAAATAAATAAAAAACTGAGAGTCTAATCGACTTTCAGTTTTTTTTATTTATTCTGGAAAAATGACAAAAAAATGAACTTTTAGTCGAGGAAGAGGGAAGTTATTTTCTATTTTTGAATAACATTATTTCGAGTTTGAATTTTGAAAATACATTTTTCTCTTGACAAAAAACAAGCATTTATCGAGGATAGTTTCGAGGACATTTTTTCGGGTGAAAGTCAAGTGTATGAAGAGAAAAACGATTGTTTTATAGATATAAAAGTAAGAAGTATATTGAAAAAACACATTTTTCTAATGAGAAAAATCTGATTCAAAAAAATGACAAAAGACATATTTCAGACAAAATGATGTCAATAATACGTCAAAAATAACCTGAATTTACTATGCAGGTATATTATACAATTCGATTAACGAATAAAACACTACAGAAATAGTGAAAAGGTAAAAAATAGCATTACAATAGTTTGAAAAACTGAAACTTCATATTTTTCGACAATACATACAAAATGTTTTTGTCTTTTCGTATTTCTTAATAATTGAGTTTGATAAGATTGCTCAATTAACTTTTATTATAAAAACTATGAAGGAAGTGATTTTAGTATGGAAACGCTCGAATTGGCACGAATACAGTTCGCATCAACAACGATTTTCCATTACTTTTTTGTTCCGCTGTCAATTGGTTTAGCTTTTATTATTGCGATCATGCAAACGTTGTATGTGGTAAAAGGGCAAGAAGTATATAAGAAGATGGCAAAGTTTTGGACGCAATTATTCCTTATTAACTTTGCAGTAGGTGTAGTAACAGGTATTTTACAAGAATTCCAGTTTGGTATGAACTGGTCAACGTATTCACGTTTTGTAGGTGATGTATTTGGTCCATCACTTGCGATTGAAGGATTACTGGCATTTTTCATTGAGTCTACATTCCTGGGTTTATGGGTATTCGGTGAGGATAAATTACCGAAGCGAATTCACTTAATGTGTATTTGGCTCCTTTCAATTGGAACGATGTTATCAGCATTCTGGATTTTAACTGCAAGTGCATTTATGCAGTCACCTGTCGGGTATGAAATGGCAGCTGATGGTCGTGCGCAAATGAATGATTTCTTAGCCATTATTCAAAATCCACAACTATGGGTACAATTCCCGCATACAATTACAGCGGCAATTGCAACAGGTGCATTCTTTATTGCTGGTGTAAGTGCATGGAAAATTACAAAAGGACAAGAAACTGTAGTATTTAAAAAATCTTTCCGAATTTCTATCATTGTTGGAACAATTACAACGGCGCTTGTATTATTCTTCGGTCATGCACAAGCGCAACAATTAATTAAGACACATCCAATGAAGATGGCGGCAGCCGAAGCGCTATGGAATACAAGTGAGGATCCAGCACCATTTACAGTATTTTCGAAAATTGATACAGAGAAGAAAGAAAATTCGTTTGAAATTCAAATCCCTTATATGCTAAGTCTATTATCGTATGATAAGTTTAGCGGTCAAGTTGAAGGGATGAATCAAATTCAAAAACAATATGAGGAAAAATATGGACCTGGAGATTATATTCCTCCAGTGCATACAATGTTTTGGAGTTTTAGAGCGATGGTAATGAGTGGAACATTCATGCTTCTTCTAGGAGCTTACGGATGGTTCTTATCAAGAAAAGATCGTTTAGCGGAAAAAACGTGGTATTTAAAATTAATGGTGTATGCAATTTCTCTTCCATTCATCGGTAATACAGTAGGGTGGATTATGACTGAAATGGGTCGTCAACCTTGGGTTGTATTTGGTGTAATGAAAACAGAAGATGCTGTATCACCAAATGTAACATTCAGTGAAGTATTATTCTCACTTATTTCATTCACATCAATGTATTTAATTATGGGTGGAATTTGTGTGTACTTATTTGTTCGTACCATTAAGGGCCACAAGAATAAGAAAACGAAAAAGGATTATCAAAGCCATGATCCATTTGATAAGGAGGAAGAGTATGTTATCTCTTAATGAGTTATGGTTTTTAGTTATTGCAATCTTATTTGTTGGATTCTTTGTACTGGAAGGTTTCGACTTTGGGGTAGGAATGGTTTCGAGGTTTTTAGGAAAGAATGATTTTGAAAAACGAGTTTACTTAAATACAATAGGACCGTTCTGGCACGCGAATGAAGTATGGCTTGTTTGTGCTGGCGGAGCGATGTTTGCAGCATTTCCGCACTGGTATGCAACTTTATTTAGTGGTTTTTATATTCCATTTGTATTTATGCTTCTTGCTTTAATTTTAAGAGGTGTTTCTTTTAAATTTCGCGCGAAAATAGATAATCATAAATGGAAGAGTGCATGGGATTGGGGGATGTTTATTGGAAGTATGTTACCTCCTATCCTTTGGGGAGTTGCGATTGCAAACTTTATGGTAGGTGTACCTATTGATGAGAGTAAAAATGTTGTAGGTGGATTCTTGCAATTACTTCATCCATTTGCGTTACTTGGAGGAGTAATGTTTCTCCTGCTATGTATTGTTCACGGATTACAATTTCTTACGATACGTACAACTGGTAAATTGAGAGAACGTGCACGAATTGCTGCAATAAAAATTGCACCATTTTCATTAATTACACTTCTTGTTTTTGCTGGTGTGGGGTTATGGAAAACCGACATTTTCACTGCTCATGGAACAGAATGGATTATGGTGCCAATCGGAGCTTTTGTAGCACTATTAGTGTCCACTTTATTAAATAAAAGAAGAAGAGATGGTTGGGCTTTCTTTATGACGAGTTTAACAATCATTTTACTAAGTGCGAGTGTATTTATCGGTATGTTCCCACGTGTTATGATTAGCTCTTTAGGAGCAATGAATGATTTGACAATTTACAACGCAGCATCAGGAGCTTATGCATTAAAACTTATGACTTACTTTGCGATTGCTATTTTGCCTTTCGTTATCGGAAGTCAAATATGGAGTTATTATGTATTTAGACAACCTGTTAAGTCAGACAACGATTTGGAGTACTAATGAAAAGAAAAAGAGGACTTCCGTCTTATCCCGGTAGCCGTATTTTATATGTAGCGTTAACGATTATTAGTATTTTAGAAGCTTTTAGTATTATTGCGCAAACAATCTTTTTAGCACGAGCTATTACGTTTTTATTTCATGGAGAGACAGTACAAACAATATTAAGTGAAATTGTTTATTTTGGTATCGCGTTTGCAGCGCGTCACATAGTAGTTCGAACATCACAAATATTAGTGGAACGTTTTGCTGAAAAAACAGGGTCGTTACTAAGAAAACAACTAATAGAGGCATATTTCACATTAGGTCCAAGGTATGTTCAAACTGTTGGAACTGGTCATCTGGTTACCTTATCAATTGAAGGGATTGAGAAATTTAAAACATATATTGAATTAACGATTCCTAAAATGATTAGAAGTAGCATCGTTCCAGGTCTAATTGCACTATACGTTTTTACGCTAGATATTGAGTCTGGAATCATTTTAGTTGTAACGATTCCTATCGTGATCATATTTATGATTCTTCTCGGATTAGCAGCGCAAAAAATGGCAGATAGTCAGTACGAGATATATCGTGTACTTTCGAACCATTTTGTAGATACGTTAAAAGGTTTAGAAACATTAAAGTATTTAGGGAAAAGTGAACAGCACGAAGGAAAGATTGAAAAAGTAAGTAAAAGGTATAGAAAAGCAACGATGCGTACTTTGCGAGTTGCTTTTCTTTCTTCTTTTGCATTAGATTTCTTTACGAGTTTATCAATCGCGTTTGTGGCAGTTGGATTAGGGATACGTTTAATAGATGGAACGATTATACTATTACCAGCCCTTACAATTTTGATTTTAGCTCCGGAATATTTTCTGCCGATTAAACAAGTGGGAGCAAATTATCATGCGACATTAGATGGACAAATTGCGATGGAGCAAATAGAAGAGATTTTGCAACAACAAAAAGGAATACAAAAGAAAGATTTAAACGAAGACATAGTATGGAATGCCTCTAGTAGCTTGAAATTACAAGATATCAAAGTTAATAATACTGAATCTGAAAAGGCTATATTAGAAAGGATTAATTTTACTTGGGAAGGTAACGGTGCTATTGGTGTTATTGGTGAAAGTGGTGCAGGCAAATCGACGTTAATCGACGTATTAGCAGGTTTTTTATCTCCTTCGAGTGGAAAGATGTTAGTAAATGGTCTAGAAGTTGATGGATCTACTCGTGAAGATTGGCAAAAAAATATCGCTTATATTCCGCAGCAACCTTATATTTTTCCGCTTTCATTAAAGGATAACATTCGTTTTTATGAAACAAATGCAACAGATGAAGAAGTTGAAAGAGTTATTAATGAAGTCGGCCTTCGTTCACTCGTTACATCACTTCCAAATGGGATGCACGAAAGAATTGGGGAAGGTGGACGTATGCTAAGTGGCGGACAAGAACAGCGTGTTGCTATGGCGCGTGCGCTTTTAAGTAAAAAACCAATCATTTTATTAGATGAGCCTACGGCACATCTTGATATTGAAACCGAATTTGAAATAAAGCAAGCGATGTTACGTCTATTTAATGGAAAGTTAGTATTTTTAGCAACCCACCGTCTACATTGGATGAAACAAATGGACCATATTCTTATTTTAAATAAAGGGGAAATGAAAGAAAGTGGGACGTATGAAGAACTTTTAGAGAATGAGACATTACATTTTCATAGGGAAGAGAGGGGAGAGAAATGAGTAACTGGGTTAAACCTTATATAAAACAAAATAAAGGTAGAATGACTTTAACTATTTTCCTTGGTCTTCTTGGAGTTAGTTCAGGAGCGATGTTACTTTTTATTTCAGGTTATTTGATCTCAAAATCTGCCCTTAGACCAGAAAATGTAATGGCTGTATATGTTCCTATTGTTGCAACAAGAGCGTTTAGTATAGGGCAAGCTGTATTTCATTATATAGAGCGCTTAGTTGGACATGATGTCGTACTACGTATATTAGAAAAAATGAGAACGAGGCTATATAGAATAGTAGAACCACAGGCGTTATTTTTCCGTTCTCGATTTCAAACGGGTGATATGTTAGGAGTGTTATCCGAAGATATAGAGCATTTGCAAAACCTATATTTACGTACAATATTTCCTAGCATATTAGCGCTAGTTGTTTATAGTATCTTCGTACTTGTTATCGGTGCATTTGATTTTGTTTTTGCACTTATTGTAGGTTGTATGTTAGCTATTATCGTTTTTCTTCTTCCGTTTGTATCATTACTTTTGATGAAGAAACATCATGTTACTTTAAAGCAAGGAAGAAACCGTTTGTATCAACAACTGACAGATGCTGTTTTTGGATTATCTGATTGGCAAGCAAGTGGTCGTAAAGATGAATTTATTAATGAGTATGTAAAACAAAATGATCAGTTGTTAAAAATCGAAAAGAGAGTGAAACGCTGGTATCATATTCGGGACAGTATCATTCAATTAGTAGTAGGTATTGTAGTTATTTCGATGATCATATGGACTGGGAATGAAGCGGCAAGTGAACAAATTGCTCCTACAGTTATCGCAGCTTTCGTATTAATGACTTTATCTGTAACGAACGCGCTTATTCCTATTGCAGATGCCATCGATCGAATACCGTCGTATGTAGAATCTACCCATCGTCTTAATGGCGTAGAAAGTGATAGTGTTTTACATGATGAAACGGATTTGCATGGAGAGAAAGATTATATTGAACCAAAACATGTAGATATTGAACTGAATCACGTATCGTATAGTTATCCAGATAGTAATGAGATTGTATTAAAAGATGTATCATTACAAATAAAAGCAGGGAAGAAAATTGCTATTTTAGGGAGAAGTGGGACAGGGAAATCTACTTTACTAAAATTGTTAACAGGGGCGTTAAGCCCAGTAAATGGCCAAGTTGTACTAAATGGTGAACGAGCTCATACGAATCTTTTATCTAAATATATTTCTGTATTAAATCAAAAGCCGCATTTGTTTGATACGACAATTGGAAATAATGTACGAATTGGCAAACCAGAGGCGACGGATGAAGAGATATGGAAAGCTTTAGAGAAAGCACAATTAGCTTCACATGTTACTTCTCTTCCAGACGGATTACAAACAAAAATGCATGAAATGGGAAAGCGGTTTTCTGGTGGGGAAAGACAAAGGGTTGCTTTTGCTAGAACTCTTATGCAAGAAACACCAATTATTGTACTTGATGAACCGACTATCGGTTTAGATCCAAAAACAGAATTGTCTTTAATTGAAACAATGTTTTCTGCAACGGAAGAAAAGACGGTTATTTGGATTACGCACCATCTTGTAGGAATAGAACATGTAGACGAAGTTATATTCCTTGATCGTGGCCAAATTGTCATGCAAGGTAGTCATAAACAACTTCTGAAAGAAAATGAAAAGTATCGTAAACTTTATGAGTTAGATAAAGGAATATAATTTGAATAAGCAATAATTGTAAAAATAGCTACGCCTAATGGTGGAGCTATTTTTTTTGTTAGATTGCAGGTGTATATGATTGTTACGAATTAAAAATGAATTTCATATTATACATATAATGGAGGGGATGTACATGAAGGAGCAATATAAAATCATTGTTTTAAGTGATGAATTATCAGGGGATAGGATTCGAAATACGTTAGACAAAAATAAATGTAAAACAATAGTTCATGTTGTGGACGTTTCAGATGTTGTTCGTATAGAAAGTTCTTTTCAATATATAGTCATTTGGAGAGGGGACGCAGAAAAACTTACAAATGACTTGATAAATAGGGGCGTGCAAAGTTCAAAAATTATTAATTTAACAAAATACATGTATGAATGGAAGGATAAATTAATTTCTATCTATCAAATAAATCCGGATCTTATGTCTTTATACATTTCTATGAAAAAAGCAAAGAGTGATCCGACGTATGAATTGTTTGCTACCGGTTTGTCTTATCCGCATTGTGGCATAAGTACGGAGCTTCTCTCAAAAAAGTCAATAAAATTAACACTTCCATCGCAAGATCTATACTATGATTATTTAATAGCGTCACAACTTTTATCAAACAATCATTCATTTCAATATTGTTTAATAGGAATAGCCTATTTCTCGTTTTACTTTGATATGTCGTTATCCTCCGAATCATATAGAATTCACAAAGTATATTATCCATTGTTTCAAGATGGTCATCATACTGTAGTTCACTCTCCTCTACCCACTGATGGATTCTCACATCTAAATACTCCGAAACCACTTCTTTCTATTTTTAATTTGCATTTTGAATATATTTTATTAGATGAACTAAAAGATGAATCATTGATACTGCCTTGGATAAATGCTGAGTGGAATACCACTCCTCTTCACATTCCTTTTGAAGAACACGGGAAAATAAGAGCAGCTTCACATGCTAAATTGTCGTACCCTCATACTTTAGTTGAAAATAAAATGATTTTTAAAAAATATTTAGATTTACTGTTAAAAAATGATATAAAGCCACTAATTGTTGTGTTCCCTGTTACTTCACATTATTTCAATTGTAGTAGTAAAAAATTAAAAGAAGATTTTTATAAAGTTATAAATGATTTTCAAACTCAATATTCTTTTCAAATTATAGATCTATTTGATTCGCCATTATTTTGTGACGATGATTTTTATGATAGTGATCATATGAATAAAAAAGGTGCAAATAAAATGTCCGCATTATTAAATATGTTTATTCAGGAACGAAAAGTATGATAATTTGTTTCATGTTTGCATAAAAGTATATAGGCTCCATACAGTTAAAGTAATGTGATTTTTGTGTCGCGTATATAAATAATATGCGAAGAGGTGAGAGAGTTAAAATGAGAACTCGTATTGAAAGAACTGAAGAGGTGGTAGAGCAACTTCCGTTGGTAAGTGTATTAATTCCTACGTATAATCGTCCTCGTTACTTTGAAAAGGCGCTATGTAGTGTGTTAGAACAAACGTACCCTAATATAGAAATTATAGTTGGAGATGACAGCACGAATGATGAAACAGAAAAAGTGTTACAAAAATACTTATGTGATCATTCAAATATTATTTATATAAAAAATAGATCAACTCTCGGACAATTTGAAAATGCGCTAATGTTATTTAATGAAGCGAACGGTGAATATATAAATTTTTTAATGGATGATGATGTATTTCATGTGAATAAAATTGAAAAAATGATGAAGTATTTTTTCGATGATTTAGATAATGAAATTAAGCTTGTAACATCTCATCGTCAAGTCATTGATGATAAAGGGAAAGAGCTACGACATATTTATTCGACTGTCCGTTTATTTGAAGAGGATACCATTATAGCGGGAACAGAATTAGGAAATAAGGTAATTGTGGATCAAAAAAATTATATTGGAGAACCGACAACAGTTTTATTTCGTAAAAATGATTTACAAGAACCGTTTGGGATTTTTGATAAGAGGCGGTATTTATGTAACGTAGATATAGCTTCATGGTTATCTTTATTAAGTAAAGGAAAAGCTGTATATATAGCAGAGACACTTAGTTACTTTCGATTACATCCAGATCAACAGTTAAATGAATCTAATAAAATGATGGATGGGTTAGAAGATTTTTCACACAGTATTATAGCAGGAGAACAATATGGTTTCTTATCCACTGAAAAAGAGTTAGACAAAGCGATAACTAATTTTCTAGATTATGCAAGAAGGATAGTTCCATCATCAATATTATATACATTAGACTATTACCAAAAAATTAGAGCGAAGAAAATAAACATAGAAAAGAAAAAACAACATATAAATAATAATTCTTCTTTACCGAAAGTAAGTATACTTATTCCTGCATACAATAGACCTTATTACTTGGAATTAGCACTCAACAGCGCTTTGAATCAAACATATGAAAATATTGAAATTATTATTTCTGACGACAGTACAAATAATGAAGTCAATGCTATGATTCAACCGTACTTACGTGAATATGAGTGTATTACATATGTTAAAAATGAAACGCCGTTAGTTGCCGAAAACTTTAATAAGTGTGTAGAACTTGCGGATGGGGACTATATAAACTTTTTATTAGATGATGATTTATTTCATCATGAAAAGATCGAGAGAATGATGCAATACTTTTTGACGTTAGAAAATATTTCATTTGTGACGTCATATCGTGAACTGATTGATGAGAATGGAGAGATATTACCACCTTCAACATTGAATATGAAAATCGCGAAAGAAACTACACTTTTTGAAGGAAAAGAATTAGGGAATTATATGTTAAAAAACTTGAAAAATGTAGTTGGTGAGCCGACAACTGTTTTGTTTAATCGGAATTTGTTTGACGGGAAGTTTGGATATTTTAAAGGAAAGGCTTATTCTGCTATTAATGACATTGCAACTTGGCTAGATATGATGAGGAAAGGAAAAGTAGTTTATATACATGAACCTCTTAGTTATTTTAGACAGCATAGTGGACAAAATCAAAAACAAATGCATTTTATTTTAATGACAATTGAAGAGTGGATTGAATTAATTATAGATGCATATAATAGTGGGTTTTTAAGCTCCGAAAGTGAGTATAAAGAGAGTTTATCTTATTGTTTAGAAAATGCGGGATTTATAGTTAAGGATGCAGTAAGAAATGGCGAACTAGATCAAATTTATAATGAAAAGATAAAAAAAGGCTTAAACAAGTTAGTTGCTCATATGTTCGAGAAAGAATGTTGTTATTGTCAATATTGCAATCAACAATTTGAAAAATTTTCACCTTGGCCAGCACATTATGATTTTCCGAAATATAAATTTGAGATGTGGAATAAAGATACAGGGATATGTCCAGTTTGTAATTCGATGGATCGTGAAAGATTGTATCGTGCGTACATTGAAACGGAAACGGACTTGTTAAATAGAAACCATACAATGCTTCATATTGCACCTGAAGCGAAGTTAAGAGATTGGTTTAACGAGTATAAAAATATTACGTATGTATGTGGTGACTTAGAACCAAAGGATCCATTAATGAAGGAAATTGATGTTACAAGGATTACATATGATAGTAATACTTTTGATGTAATATTATGTAGTCATGTGTTAGAACACGTTCCTGATGATGACAAAGCAATGCGAGAGTTATATAGAGTGTTAAAGCCAAATGGATGGGGAATTATTCAAGTACCAATCGTAATGAATGTAGATTTTATTGTAGAGAATGAATTAATTGTAACACCACAATTGAGGAAACTAGCTTTTGGTCAAGAAGATCATGTGAGAATTTATAATCAATCGGGATTTATTCAACGATTAATGAATGCAGGATTTAAGGTAGAATTATATAACATAGCAGAAAAACAAGGAATGAAAAGTGCTAGGAAATTTGGATTATCTGAAACAGATATGCTCTATATTGTCCGAAAATGATAGGAAGGAATAGATAGATATGGAGAATATTCCTTTTTTACGTGCTTCAACTGTACCTGTAAGTGAGTATTTGGACGAATTGAAGGAAATTGATACATCTCACATATATACGAATTATGGACCTATAAATCAACGTTTTGAGGAAACAATTATGTCGTCATTTTTTCAAAACAGGGGAGCTGTTACAACAGTAGCAAACGCAACGTTAGGGTTAATGGCGGCTATTCAACTAAAGAAAAGAAGAAAGGGAAAGTATGCTCTCATGCCTAGCTTTACATTCCCTGCGACTGCCTTAGCCGCTATTTGGTGTGGATTGGAACCTTACTTTATTGATATTTCAATAGATGATTGGTATATGGATAAAACGGTACTTTTGGATAAGATAGAAGAATTAAAAGAAGAGGTTGCGATTGTTGTCCCGTACGCCACCTTTGGATCATGGATGAACTTAGAAGAATATGAAGAATTAGAGAAGAAGGGGATTCCGGTTGTCGTAGATGCGGCGCCGGGATTTGGATTAATGAATGGAGGGATGCATTACGGTCAAGATTTTAGTGGAATGATCGTATATAGCTTTCATGCAACAAAGCCGTTCGGAATTGGTGAAGGAGGGCTCATATATAGTAAAAACGAAGAAGATATACAACGTATTAAAAGAATGGGGAATTTCGGATTTGATAAAAATCGTGAATGCACGATGATGGGGTTTAATTGTAAAATGTCTGAATACGCAGCAGCTATTGGGATTGCGACTATAAAAAAGTGGGATCAAAAATTAAAAGAACGCACCCGTATTTCTGAATGGTATAAACAGTTGTTACAAAATACTGGGCTAATGAAAAAAGGGTGGAATGTCCAAAAGACAGAAGCAGTTATTCACCAATTTATGCCTATCATTTGTCCAGAAGAAGTTCGCAACATACAAGTAATAGAAGAACTGAAAAAACAGAAAATAGAAGCTAGATTATACTTTTCACCATCTTGCCACCAACAAGTTCTTTTTAAAAACTATAAGTCTACAGATTTAACAAAAACGAATAAAATAGCAAAACGAATCGTAAGTTTACCTTTATGGGAAGGAATGACGAAAGAACTAGTAGAGCAAATTGTAATCTGTTTAGAGCAGAAGGTGGTGTCGGTAGATGAATAGTTTTTATAGTCAAGAAGAACTAAAGAAAATTGGATTTTTATCTGTTGGGAAAAATGTATTGGTTAGTAAAAAAGCAAGTATATATAATCCGAGTGCTATATCAGTTGGCAATCATGTAAGAATTGATGATTTTTGCATTTTAAGTGGTAAAATCACAATTGGAAGTTATTCGCACATATCAGCGTATACAGCGTTATATGGAGGGGAAGTTGGGATTGAAATGCATGATTTTGCAAACATCTCAGCTAAAACAATCGTATATGCAGTACTTGATGATTTCAGTGGAAATACATTAATGGGGCCAACCGTCCCGAATCAATATAGGAATGTGAAAGCAGAAAAAGTTATTTTAAAAAAACATGTGATTATTGGTGCTAATTCTATTATTTTTCCAAATGTAACGGTAGGAGAAGGAACGGCAGTCGGCGCGATGAGTATGGTAAAAGAGAGTTTAGATGATTGGTATATTTACGCTGGAGTTCCCGTAAGGAAAGTAAAACCTCGTCAAAAAAAGATGCTAGAGTTAGAAATTGATTTTTTAAAAAGCATTCATTCTTAACAAAAAAGAATGAATGCTTTTTATTTTTATCCCGCTATTTGCTGGTAAAGATTCGACTGGTGAGGGCTAATTAAAGTTTCACTTTATGATAGAGCGGAGTGTATCTTAACTTATTATGTTTTAAATTTTGCTGACCAAGGCAATACTGAGCCATAGTGAATGTAAAGTTGGAGGGCGAGCGTATATGTTTGATGAGGATGGGATTGTTTTAATTATGGAACCAGCTGATGAAAGAAACTTGAGGAGATTTATTTTTTCAGTGCCAAAGTCAGTGTATGAAAAGAAGGGGCTTACATTACACTATGGAACAGCTATAGGACAAGGATATATGGATATAATTGAAGATATTATAAGCGTACATATAGAAATAGATGTTGTAACGATAATAGGGCATGTAAGAGGATAAATAGCTATTTGAAAAAGGTTATAAACAATTTAGCTAGAAGTTATGTATAGAGAAAATTACAGACAATGATAAAGACGAAGGGAGTCTAAAATGAAAATAAAATCAATTTTATTAGTATTTATAGTTTCAATTGGTTTAATGGGATGTTCAATAGTGGAAGAAGGAAAGAACTCCATAGATTATGCTCAAAAGGCGACAGACTATGTAAATGAAATAAGTGCATTTGCAAACGATGCACCAGCATTAGCAGAAAAGGCCGTTAATGATAGCGAGGCTCGAAAAGAATTAGAAACGAAGCTTAGTGAAATTAAACAAGATATACCCGCATTCAATGAATTAACGCCACCTGATGTAGCAAAGGATCTTCATCAACAAATCGTCGGATATAACGAAAAGTTAAATACGTTAATTGATACGGCGATGACAAAGATAGAAGAAGGAAAAGTGGATGTAGAGCAATTTAAAAACTCAGAGCTTATGCAGACGGTAGATCAAGTTCGAGATTTGAAAGATAAGGTGCAAAATTTAGGTCAATAGTAAAAAGCTCCGTTTGTGATAAACGGAGCTTTTTATTATTGGATACAATAAACGATTACACCAACGATAATAATAGCTGCACCAAGTAAATGATTCCACTAAATCGTATCTCCAAATAGAAATACTGACCAAAGCATTGACCATAGTATAATAATCCCGCGATGTGAATATGCTTTTGAAATTTCGAAATGTTTAATTACTTGTTGCCATAACATTGCATATCCGAATAAAAGTACAACTAGTCCGAAATAAGTAACAAAAATTAGGTGGAAGCAATTGGGAATTGAGCTGCCCATTTCATGTAAACCATAATGATAGAATATATCAAAAAGCTACATGTAAAAATACATAATTTTTAATAGTTGGTTTCATTTATTCACTCTCTTTTGCATATAAATATATATTTATACCTAATTTTTCTAATAATAGATATTGGAACCTATTTTGTTTAATCTTTCACATTCCAAATTACATAGTATCATGGCTTTTATTGTAAAACAATAGAAGCCATGCATTCATTTTTTCCAAGGTTCTATAATATGTATCGTTTTATTTGTTGCATCCATCTCTACTTGAACACCAATAGGCATGGTGATCATTGGATGTGTATGGCAACAATCGAAGTCAGCTAGAAAAGGAATTCTTTGATTTTGAAGTACTTCTAACAGTATTTCAAAAGGTTTTCGATTTGTACCACAATCATCAAATTGCTCATGTTTTCCAAGAATGATACCTGAAATTTTATCGAATACACCGTTAATTTTAAGGAATGAAAAGCTTCTTTCGATAGTAGCTGCATCTTTTGAACTGTCCTCAATAAAGAGAATATCGCCTTCTTGAATATGTGGCATATAGGGGCTAGCCCAAATTCCTTGTATCGTGTTTAAATTCCCGCCAATAATACGACCAGTAGCTTTTCCGTCAATTACTGAAATCCAATTGTTTGGTCGAAGTTCTTTCTCCTTCGTCTTTTCTTCCCAATTAATAAATTCATCTGACCAAAATAATGGTTGTTTTATATGATAAGGAAGAGATTGATCATGTAGTAAAGTTTCTGCAAAATATTTGTATGTACAATTAACAAAAGGTTCAAATTCGCCAAAGGAAGGGACGAGAGCTGGCCCATAAAATGTAGGGATTCCTGTTTTAGCATAAATTCCTAGTAATAAAGCAGTTGCATCTGAATATCCAATCATTATTTTAGGGTTATTTAGAAAAGCATCATAATCAATATAAGGTAATATTGAATTTGAATTCATCCCACCAATTGTTGACATAATACAAGAAATATTAGGGTTTCTTATCAAGGCATTTAGTTCATCAGCACGCTCTTGTATACTACCAGAACGATAAAAATCATATCGACCTGTTAATGAACCTTCTAATATATGAAACCCTTTCTGTTGTAAGTAAGATTTTGCTCGTCCGAATCTATTTGGGGAAGTGTAGGTTACTGGTGAAGAAGGAGAGTAGATCCCAATTGTGTCTCCATATTTTAATGATTTTGGAAGTAGCATTTGTATGAATCCCTTCTATTAAATAGTTTATTTACAAGATTTTATTGTTGAATATTCTTATATTTCAGTATTATTAGTGTAACATAAACAAATTAAAATAATAATTACTGTATATGAATAAATATACTTTTTACCTTGACTGTATAAAGGAATTGTTGTTAAGGTTAAATGTGAGTGTATAAAAGGTTTGCTAAAGGAGTTTTGAAATGAATCGGTTAAAATGGGGAAGGATGACAGTCCTATTAGTCATTATTTTAGGGATATGTTGGTTCTTATTCCAAGGAAATCAAAAGAGCGTAGCGAATGTAGAAGGACAACCTTTGCAAGTGGCAGAACTACCTAAAGCAGGATTTACTGAAAAAGTAGTCCCGCCAAAGTACATCCCACCAGAAATTAACGCAAAAGCGGCTATGATTATCGATGCGAGTGATGGAGATATTATTTATCAATATAATGAAAATGAAGCTTTTGCACCGGCTAGTATGTCTAAGATGATGACAGCGTATCTCCTACTAGAGAGTATACATAACGGGAAAGTTCGCTGGGAAGATCCAGTTAAAATGAGTGCGAAGGCGGCACAAACAGAGGGAGCGAGAATCCCAGTACAAGTTAATGACACATTAACTGTTAAAGATTTATATCATGCATTAATGATTGAGTCAGCTAATAATTCAGCTGTGGCTTTAGCAGAACATATGGCAAAATCGGAGAAAGATTTCGTTCAGCTTATGGATGCAAAAGCGAAACAGTTAAAAATGTCGGAACATGCTAAATTTGCAAATGCTTCTGGATTACAAGAGCCAGATGGAAGTGAAACAAAAATGACGGCTGGTGATGTAGCACAATTGGCGTATCATCTTATAAAAGATTATCCGGAAATATTAGAAGTGACTCACTTACGTCAAAGTCAGCTAGCATTTAATAATATTAATGTTATAAGCACAAACGACATGTTAAATAAAAATAATAAAAGTTTATATATAGAAGGAATGGATGGACTAAAGACTGGATTTACAGATAGCGCAGGATACTGTTTTACGGGGACTGCAAAGCAAGGTGATAATCGAATTATTACAGTGGTCATGGGGACATCAAGTAAAACAAAACGTTTTACAGAGACAAATAAGTTAATGTCGTATGCATTTGGATTAGTTAATTAAGTAAAATACGAATCTAGATCGCTACATAAGTAAGACTGTTTGTTGTTACTAATTTTAGATAACAACAAACGGTCTTTTTATTTTAACTTTAAAAAGGAAAAAGATTCTAAATACAAGTGTTATCATTTGAGTTTATTTGTTGCTGTGATATTATAAAGTTATAAGCTTATTAATAATAAGTTTGAGGGGCGTAATATGACATATACATATGAAATAGCCTCAATTGAAAATTGGAGGGAATTATGATGGCAAAAGATTTTTACTCAGCAATTGAAGACAGAAGATCTATTTATGCAATTAGTAAAGAGCAAGTAGTTTCTGATGAAAAAATTCAAGAAGTGATTTATCATGCTGTAAAACATACACCTTCAGCTTTTAATTCTCAAAGTGCTCGCGTTGTTGTTTTATTAGGAGAACAACATGATAAATTATGGGATATTACGAAAGAAACATTAAGAAAAATTGTACCTGAAAATAACTTTGCACCTACTGAAGAAAAAATGAATGCATTTAAAAGTGGTTATGGAACGGTTTTATATTTTGAAGACAGTGAAGTTGTGGAAGGCCTTCAAGCAAACTTTGCATTATATAAAGATAATTTCCCAACTTGGTCTCAGCAATCATCAGGAATGTTACAATTTGCAATTTGGACAGCTTTAGAAATTGAAGGGTTTGGTGCTACGTTGCAGCATTACAATCCGCTAATTGATGAAGAAGTGAGAAAAGAGTGGGATGTTCCAGCAAATTGGAAGCTCACTGCGCAAATGCCATTTGGTAAACCGGTAGTACATGCTGGTGAAAAAGAATTCCAACCGTTAGAAAACCGTGTGAAAATTTATAAATAAAATAATTTGATAAAAGGTGAACAGGAATATAACCTGTTCACCTTTTTTATACGTAATAAGGGTTTTTTTGTCCAGCATTTTTCATCTGATTTTTTAATTCATTTTTACGTATTTCAATAGCTGATACTTTTTGTAATGTTATCATTGAAACGAATTGAATAAAAGCATAGTATAGCTCTATATTTTTTTGTATTGGATCATCTATTATATTTCTCACAAATATGCCTCCTCTTTTTATTCCAATAAAATTCCGCATTAATGGGTAGCCCGAGTAGTGAGGGTTAATAATTAGCGGGGGGATAAAACCTTTACTAATTAAAGTTTTATTATGATATATAATACTATGATTATCCTATAAATTCCATTATCGGAAAAGAAAACAGTTGGTATAGTGTGTGTTTTCTTTAAAGGAGAAATGGTTTTTGTGAAATAAATCTTACAATTCGTCAAATTATTTCAAAATTGTAGATAGTATAGAAATTTAGTTTTCTAAAAATATTATACTATTGATAAATAGAGTGATTTTTGTCATGATGAAAGTATACTTCATGTAAGGAGCTTTATAAGGAAATACATAATGTGGTTTGTATTAGGTTAATAGAATTTTTTATAGAAGATAGAAAAGGGATGTTTTATATTGAGATATTAAATGAAATGTCGAATTTTCATGCGATATATAAGAAATTTGAAAAAATCATTGCAAAAACACTATAATTAATGATAAAGTTCACATGAAGTTCACACGGATTTCACTTTGTTCATTTAAAATGAACTCTGTGTGAAAAATAAAACTCTTGCTAAAAAATGGAACTGGATGAATATTTTACTTTGATAATATTGTAAAGTATTAAAGTTTTAAGTTTTTTTTAAGAGGATAGTAGGGAAAGGAAGTAAAGACAACTTATGAAAAAAGTAATTGCAGGTTTAGCAGCAGCTTCTGTAGCTGGCGTTGCAGTTCCAGGAATGGATTCTGCTCATGCACAAGTTTCAAATGAAGCGCTAAAAGAAATTAATGGACAAACTCAAACTCAAACTCAAACGACTGTAACTGAAACAAAAACTGTAGAAACAACTTCTGAATTAAAATACACAGTAACTGCTGATGTATTAAATGTTCGTTCAGGTGCTGGTACAGGACATAACGTTATTTCTAAAGTGAAATCAGGTCAAGTGCTACAAGTAGTTGGACAAGAAAACGGTTGGTTCAAAGTAAACGTAAATGGTCAAACAGGTTATGTAAGTGGTGACTTCGTAACGACTGGTGGCAAAACAGGAACGACTGTTCAACAAGGAACAGGTACTTACACAGTAAACGTTTCTTCACTTAACGTACGTACAGGCCCAAGTACATCTCATACAGTATTAGGTTCTGTAAACAAAGGTAAAACAGTACAAGTTGTAGGTGAAGTACAAGATTGGTTTAAAATCAACTTCAATGGTGGAACTGGATACGTAAGCAAAGACTTCGTAACAAAAGGTGGTTCTGCTGTATCTAACCAAACACAACAACCAACTACAAACAACAATACTACAACAGTTCAAACTGGTGGTTCTTATGTTGTTAACACTGGTGCTTTAAAAGTACGTACAGGCCCAGCTACATACAACGCTGTAATCGGTGGAGTAACAAATGGTAAAGTACTAAACGTTACTGGCGCTGAAAATGGCTGGTACAAAATTAACCATAACGGCCGCACGGGTTACGTAAGTGCAGACTTCGTTAAGTTTGTAAAAGGCGGAGTAAACAACGTTACAAATAACAATAACAATAACGTTACAAATAACGTTCAACAACCAGGTAAAGACGTACAAAAACCAACAACAGGTGGAGATACATCTTCAATCGCTGGATTCGCTAGATCTTTAAATGGTTCACCATACAGAACTGCTGGTACAACACCTGCTGGTTTTGACTGCAGTGGATTCATTCACTACGTATTAAATCAAACTGGTCATAAAGGCGCTCGTCAAACAGTTGCTGGATACTGGAGCTCTAAAACAAAAACTAGCAATCCACAACCAGGTGATTTAGTATACTTCCAAAATACTTATAAATCAGGTCCTTCTCACATGGGTGTTTACTTAGGAAACGGTCAGTTCATTAGTGCAGAAACAGATGCAACTGGTGTACGTATTAGTTCTGTAAGTAACTCTTACTGGAGCAAGCATCTATTAGGTTACACAAAAGCATACTAAGAAAAAGTAGTTTTATATACTTTTCGTATAGAGAAAAGGCTTTCCAAGGAAACTTGGGAAGCCTTTTTATAGTTGTATAAATTGGAAGTTTAATAGTTTTTATTTTAAATTTCCATTTAAAAATCGATCATATAAGTCATGGAAATAGTTAGGACGAAATAAGTTCGCTGCATGTCCTGCTAAAGGTATTTCCTTATATAGAACGTTAGGTAAAATAGATTTCAAATCAAATAGACAAGATTTATAGAGATGATCATGCTCTCCCATTACCCATAGTATAGGGTGAGGAAGTGATTTTAATTTAGACTTTAAATCGAATTCTAACCGATGTCGTAATGACTGGGCAATAATGGATGAATGTAATTGTAATCCGAAACGGTAGTAAATATTTCTTGAAATGACTGCAAACGGATTTGCTTTTAGTATACCACTTGGAAAAATAGTATTTGCGTATTGAGAGAGCCATTTAGAGTATTCATCCCCTCGCTTCTCCCAAAAATTTTGGAAGACGCTATATAAGCGAGAAGGGTTATTGTAATGTCCTCCAATATGACAAATACTTAATACTTTTTCTGGATGCATTTGTGCAAAAATTGTAGAGATGTAACAGCCGTAACTTAGCGCACAAATATGAGCTTTTTTAATACCTTCTTGTTCATATAAGTTTAATAATTGATCTACGAGACGCTGTAATGAAAAGTCGATTGCTTCTCCTTTATCATCACCGTGACCTAATAAGTCATAAGTTATAATGTTGTAAGAGGCAGAAAATCGTTTTTGCTCCTTTTTGAAGGCGCGACGATTGCCAACTAATCCATGAATAAAAATAATTGTTTCCTTTTCAGAATGTATATTTGTTTGCAAAAAGGATACTCCTTTCACTAACTGGAGATTTATATCGTGTTTTAAATTATTTATCTATAATTCACATAGAATAATATTAAGTACCAGGTAATAATATCAGATGTTTATATCTGTTGTAAAGATGAGTTTTTATGTATATTTTGTAAAAATAGAAAAAGTGTGTTTACATTCAGTTTACATTTGTATCGTATTCTAATTTTAGAAAGAATAGTTTGGTTTAACATGAGGAGATGAACAGGAATGGAAGTTAGAAATGAAATGAAGAAAAAAGGGAGCTGGAGGCAGTTTTTACGCCTTATTCAAGATACAAATCCTCCGAAAGGAATTTTAATTTTTGCGTTATTAATGAGTTTGCTTTCTACGGGAGCGAGTTTATTTATTCCTATGCTAACAAAAGGATTAGTAGATAATTTTTCGCTTTCTTCAATTAGTGCAGGACAAATTGTTGGGTTAGTTGCTTTCTTTGTAATGCAAACTATTGCGGCAGGGTTGTCTATATATTTACTAAATTATATTGGGCAGAAGATTGTAGCGGGACTAAGAGAACGTTTGTGGAAAAAGGTACTTATCTTGCCGGTATCTTATTACGATCAAAATAGAACAGGTGATACCATTAGCCGTATGACGAATGATACAGGTGTTGTGAAAACGTTAATTTCTGAGCATTTGTCAAACTTATTAACAGGTGGTATTTCAATTGTTGGATCGTTAATTGTATTATTTGTGTTAGATTGGAAAATGACTGCGTTACTTTTAACGGTTATTCCGTTGTCTGTATTAATTTTAGTTCCACTTGGACGAAAAATGTATAAGATTTCAAAAGCGCTTCAAGATGAAACGGCATCTTTTACAAGTGTGTTAACGCAAGTGTTATCAGAAATTCGTTTAGTGAAATCTTCAAATACAGAAAAAAGAGAATATGAAACGGGTAATACAGGCATACAAAAGTTATTACAATTTGGTTTGAAAGAAGGAAAAGTGCAAGCATTAATTTCGCCAGTTATGTCGTTTGTTTTAATGGCACTACTTGTTATTATCGTAGGATATGGCGGGATGAGAGTTTCTAGCGGTGCATTAACAACTGGTGAACTTGTAGCGTTTATTTTGTATTTAGTTCAAATTGTAATGCCGATGAGTCAATTATCTATGTTCTTTACACAATTCCAAAAGGCAATTGGTGCAACGGAAAGAATTAGTACGATTTTAGAATATAAAGTAGAAGATCATGAAACTGGTGTGAAAGTGACAAATGCTAAGCAACCGATCGTTCTTGAAAATGTACATTTTGAGTATAACGAAGAAGAGCAAGTTTTGAAAAATATTGATTTTACAATTGAATCTGGAAAAGTGACAGCGATTGTAGGACCAAGTGGTAGTGGGAAAACAACGTTATTCTCATTACTGGAACGTTTTTATGAGCCAACTAGTGGTGCCATTAAATTAGGAAAAGAATCAATTACGAGTTATTCATTACAGTCATGGCGACGTCAAATCGGTTACGTATCACAAGATAGTCCGTTAATCGATGGAACGATTCGTGATAATATTTGTTACGGCGTTGAAGGTGAAGTAACGGATGAAGAAATTGAAAAAGTAGCAGCAATGGCATATGTTGATGCATTTATTCATGACTTACCAAACGGTTATGCAACAGAAGTTGGAGAACGCGGTGTGAAGCTTTCTGGTGGACAAAGACAGCGAATTGCCATTGCCCGAGCGTTACTTCGAAATCCGCAAATTCTTATGCTCGATGAGGCAACTTCAAGCTTAGATAGTAAATCTGAGTCTGTCGTTCAAAAAGCGTTAAATAACTTAATGAAAGGCAGAACAACGTTAGTGATTGCGCATAGACTTTCTACTGTTGTAGATGCAGATAAAATTATCTTTATTGAAAAAGGGAATCTTACAGGTAGTGGTACGCATGATGAATTATTACAGACGCATGATATGTATCGTGAGTTTGCAACGCAACAATTGAAAATTAAAGAGGGTGCATTTTAAAAAAATATATTAGATGCTAAGTAGAAAGGAAATGGTTCCTTTGATACCTAAAATTTTAATAGTAGACGACGATCCACACATTAGGGAACTCGTTTCTGTATTTTTAGAACGAGAAGGTTTTCAAACATATGAGGCAATTGATGGAGTAGATGCACTTCGGAAAATGGATGACGTAAAAGTCGATATGGTTATTCTTGATATCATGATGCCAAATATGGATGGATTTGATGTATGTTTTGAATTAAGAAAATACTATGATATCCCGGTTCTGATGCTAACTGCCAAAGGGGAAACATCACAAAAAGTAAAAGGATTTCACCTTGGAACAGATGATTATCTTGTAAAGCCATTTGACCCTATAGAACTAGTAGTGAGAGTAAAGGCATTATTGAAACGTTACCAAATTACAGTTTCACAATCGATTCAAGTTGGAAATGTATTATTAAATCGTAAAACATTCGAAGTTACATCTGGAGAACAAACGGTTACGTTACCGTTAAAAGAATTTGAGTTACTCTTTACTTTAGGGTCTAAATCGGGAAGAACTTGTTCGAGAGAGCAATTAATTGAGGAAATATGGGGATATGACTTTGAAGGGAATGAACGTACACTAGACGTTCATATTAATCGGTTACGTGAGAAGTTTCAAGAAGAACAGTCGAATTTTAGTATTAAAACAATAAGAGGATTAGGGTATCGCTTAGAGGTAAGTAAATGAGAAAAAGAAAACGGATGAGTAAGTTGAAGATGCTGAAAGTATTTGGAGCGGTATTAGCGCTCTTTTCTTTTCTTACTATCATTTGGTCTATCGCATTTTATGTAGCAACTAGTATATTGAATGCTTTTGACGTAAACGTATCGCCATTTGTTGCCTTTCTAATTAGTGATATGGTCGGTTTTGTATTTATTATTCTTATTTGGACATTAATTGGAATATTAATGAGGCCAAAACGAGAGGCAATGATTTGGACTATTATTGAACCGATACAAAAAATTGCAAAAGGAGACTTCTCCGTAAAAATACGAAATGAAGAAAAGTATGATGGAGAAATTGGTGTGCTCGTAAAAAGTATAAATGATATGACAGATGAACTGAATACGATGGAGAAAATGAGACAAGAATTTGTATCGAATGTTTCTCATGAAATACAGTCACCATTAACTTCTATAAAAGGGTTTGCTAGAGCACTACAAGACGATAATCTTTCTGAGGAAAAAAGAAAACATTATCTTACCATTATTGAAACTGAAACAACGAGATTATCTAAACTAAGTCAAAACTTATTGAAGCTAACTCTTTTAGAATCAGAAGAGTATATACCAGAAAGAGTGAGTTATCGATTAGATCAGCAGTTAAAGCAAATTGTGTTAAATAGTGAACCGCTCTGGGCTGAAAAAGAAATCGAGTTAGAACTAGATTTAGAAAAAGTACATGTTATTGCTGACCAAGAAAGTATGAGTCAAGTGTGGATTAATTTAATTCATAATAGTATTAAATTTACTCCAAGCGGTGGCACGATTACTATTCAGTTAAAGGAACATGAAACAGTAGTGGAAGTGCGCATCCATGATTCGGGAATCGGTATATCAGAAGAACAGAAACAACATATTTTTGAGCGTTTTTATAAAGCGGATTCTTCACGAAATCGTGCCTATGGAGGAAGTGGCTTAGGTTTAGCTATTGTAAAAAAAGTACTCGATCTTCATCATGGGGAAATAAAAGTTGAGAGTGAGGAAGGGAATGGCACTGAATTTATTGTGTGTATTCCTAATTATGAAGAAAAATAGTGTAGTGATAAAGAACCATTTTTTATTTCATACGCAGACACTCTCTTATGAGGAGGGTGTCTTTATTTTGCATGAATAAGGATAAATATGTGCAATGAATTAATAGTAATTTTCTATAGTTACCTACAAGTAACCTACGCACATGAAAGTGCATCATTGCCTTTTTACATAAACATAGATACAATTTTAATATAATACATAACAGAGATGATTAAGGAGTGTTATACTTGGCAGAATTATTACAAGGTAAAAATGCTTTAATTACAGGAGCAGGTAGAGGGATTGGTCGCGCTGTAGCAATCGCATTAGCGAAAGAAGGCGTAAATGTAGGCTTATTAGCTCGTTCAGAAGAAAACTTAAAAGCTGTAGCGAAAGAAGTAGAAGCAGAAGGTGTAAAAGCCGTTATTGCAACTGCTGATGTTTCTTCATACGAAGAAGTAACAACTGCGATTGAAACGTTAAAAAATGGTTTAGGATCTATCGATATTTTAATTAATAACGCTGGTATTTCTAAATTCGGTAAGTTTTTAGAACTAGATGTTGCTGATTGGGAAAAAATCATTCAAGTAAACTTAATGGGTGTATATTATGCAACTCGTGCTGCTTTACCGAGCATGATTGAACAACAATCTGGTGATATCATTAACATTTCATCTACAGCAGGACAAAAAGGTGCACCTGTAACAAGTGCATATAGTGCTTCTAAATTTGGTGTCCTTGGCCTAACAGAATCGTTAGCGATGGAAGTTCGCAAACATAACATTCGTGTAACAGCTTTAACTCCAAGTACAGTAGCGACTGATATGGCTGTAGATTTAGGGTTAACTGATGGAAACCCTGATAAAGTAATGCAAGCAGAAGATATTGCAGAATTTATCGTAGCGCAGCTGAAATTAAATAAACGTACATTTATTAAATCTGCTGGGCTTTGGTCTACTAATCCATAGGAAGTAAATTTAACTTTAAAAGAAGGGATATCTATTCTGTAAGGGGTAGATGTCCCTTCTTTATTTTTTGTATTGGAGACAGAATTTTCGGTATAATTAAAAGTGAATGGTAGAAAGCATTGGGAAATTGAAAGGGATGGTATTTACATGAGTACAATTGAAAAATGGACGGCTGTTGATCAATATATGAGTGATGTATTAATACCGAAAGATTCTACATTAGAAGGGGTTCTTCAAACTAATGTTGCAGCTAATTTGCCAGCACATGATGTATCACCAATGCAAGGGAAGTTTTTACAACTATTAGTACAAATTCAAGGGGCTCGTAATGTTTTAGAAATTGGCACGCTAGGCGGGTATAGCACGATATGGCTTGCTAGAGCATTGTCATCTGGAGGCCGAGTTGTTACATTGGAAGCAAGTGAAAAACATGCTGAAATTGCACGTAGCAATATTGAGCGTGCTAATTTGACTGATAAAATTGAAATACGAACAGGATTAGCGTTAGATTCTTTACAACAAATAGAAAACGAGAAGTATGAACCGTTTGATTTTATTTTTATAGATGCTGATAAACAAAATAACCCTGCTTATTTTGAATGGGCACTAAAACTATCACGACCGGGTACTGTAATTATTGGGGATAACGTAGTACGTGAAGGAGAAGTTATTGACAATACTAGTACCGATCCTCGTGTACAAGGGATACGTCGTTTCTATGAATTAATAGCTGCTGAGCCACGTGTTAGTGCTACAGCGCTTCAAACTGTCGGAAGTAAGGGATACGATGGATTTGTAATGGCAATCGTAAAAGAATGAGGTAAGGAGATAGATAGAATGAAAAAGATGTTTGAAAAATTATAACATGTATCTTGTATAACGAGATTAGCTCGTGGGCCTCCGACATACATAACACTATATTATATATCAAAAAATTGGAGGCTATAAGTAGATGAGAACTGAAAAAGAAATGCTAGACTTAATTATTAATACAGCAAAAGAGGATGGAAGAATTCGAGCAGTTATCATGAATGGATCGCGTGTAAATCCAAATGTGAAAAGAGATTGTTTTCAAGACTATGATATTATGTATGTTGTAAATGATATACAATCTTTTACGTCTAATCATAATTGGGTTCATAGATTTGGAGAAATAATGATAGTACAAATGCCAGAAGAAATGTCGTTAGTTCAACCAGATGAAGATGGGAAGTTTCCGTATTTAATGCAGTTCATGGATGGGAATCGGATTGATTTAACGCTAGTTCCAGTTGAGTTAATAAAAAAGTTCGTTGGACAAGATAGTTTAAGTAAATTACTTCTCGATAAAGATAAGTGTATGGAAGGATTCCCGCCAGCAAGCGATAAAGATTACTTAATAAAAAAGCCTACAGAAAAAGAGTTTTTGGATTGTTGTAATGAATTTTGGTGGTGTAGTACGAATGTGGCAAAAGGGCTATGGAGAGAAGAGCTTTCTTATGCAAAAGGAATGCTTGAGGGACCAGTGCGAGATATGTTCATCGTAATGCTAGAATGGTATATTGGTATGAAAACAGATTTTACAGTTAATGCAGGGAAGTTTGGAAAGCATTTCGAGCAATATATTGAAAAAGATATGTGGGTGCAATTTAAAAGAACATTTTCTAATGCAGAATATGAAAACATATGGGAGTCATTCTTTGTCATGGGTGATTTATTTAGGGAAGTGGCGAACGAAATCGCTAACACATATGAATATCAATATCCGCAAGATGATGATGATAAAGTGACGAACTATTTAAAACATGTGAAAGCTTTGCCAAAAGATAGTACATCGATTTATTAATAATAGTAAGCAGTAAGACTGTCCTAATTAAGGACAGTCTTATTTTTGTTTATGAATAACAATTTCTCTAACAAAGTGCAGATGAATTACATATGAAAATTTAGGGAGGTTTTTTATCATGTATTATTTTTATTCGCTAGAAATGTTTGATCCATATCAATGGGGACTAGAACGAGATGTTTCGTATGCTTATATGCCATATAACTCATTTTATTATGGAGACTATATAAGCGCATTGCCATACGCATATATCCCTCAAAGCTATGAAGTACAAATGAAAGCAGATGATCGTGGATCGTGGACACCATTTACATGGGTTGAAAAATATGCGTACGCATTTTCAGGACCGTATAATAAAGCGGAAGTAGCTCTTACATTTGATGATGGACCAGATTCAGAATTCACGCCAAAAATATTAGATAAGTTAAAACAACATAATGTAAAAGCTACTTTTTTCTTACTTGGTGAAAACGCAGAAAAATTTCCGAACGTAGTAAAGCGTATTGCAAATGAAGGGCATGTAATTGGTAATCATACGTACAATCATCCGAATTTAGCGAAAGTAAATGACGCTGAGTACCGTAATCAAATTATAAAAACGGAAGAAATATTAAAACGTTTAGCCGGCTATGCTCCTAAATTTATACGTCCACCGTATGGTGAAATACTTGAAAATCAATTGAATTGGGCAACTGAGCAAAATTTTATGATTGTACAGTGGAGTGTTGATACAGTTGATTGGAAAGGTGTAAGTGCCGATACGATTACAAATAATGTGTTAGGGAATTCATTTCCAGGTAGTGTCATACTGCAGCATTCTACTCCAGGTGGGCATTTACAAGGATCTGTTGATGCACTAGACAAAATCATTCCGCAGTTAAAAACGAAAGGGGCACGTTTTGTAACACTTCCAAGTATGTTCCAGACATCGAAAGAAAGAAAGTGAATGTGTTATAAATTGGAAAAATAAGGGGTGTGTCGTATAATGAAAGTGTAAGTTAGGGGGGATATAATTGATTGATGCACTAGTAAACATAGGAATAAGCATATTGATTGGTATTATTTTTATACTTGCGGCAATTATTCTTCAAAAAAATCCACCGACCGATATTAATGCGGCATATGGTTATCGTACGAAACGATCTATGAAAAATAAGGAATTATGGGATGCGGGTAACAGGTATAGTGCAGAAGTGATGAAGCAAAACGGATTTATCATGATGTTAATTGGAAGTGTTATTAGTATACTGTTTAGATATCCACATACAATAATAGCGATTATAGTGGTTATGCTGTTATTAATCATTCGTTTATTTATACAAGTAGAGAGTAGATTAAAAATACTTGAACAATAATAAAAAATAGGACTCTACGCAATATTATGCTAGGAGTCCTATTTTATTTATAAACTATTATTTTTTAATAATTCTTTTCCTTGCTCTATAACAAATTCATAGTATGCAAGATCATACGGATAAATATCTTCAAATGTTATCGTAATCGATGTATTGTTTAAGACTGAAATAGTCGTTAAAGATGAAATCTCTCCTTTTAATAGTTGTAGAAAAGAAGTTGCATGTACTTTCATCACATCGTCTACTTCTTCACCTGGTGCGAATGGAAGTGGATTGATGACATTGTGAAAATACATATGACAAAATTCACGATCAGTAAGATTTGAAATTTCATAATCTATTTTAAAGATTCCCTTGTATGTTAAATCATTAGTTTGAAAGGAAAGCCCTAATTCTTCCTCAATTTCACGAAGACCACCAATTTGTACATCTTCATCATGCATAATATGTCCAGCTGAAGTAATATCCCATATACATGGAGCTTCTTTTTTATTTTTAGAGCGTAATTGGAAATATAAAAACATATCTTCATTATCTTTTTCTACAAACCAACAATGAAATGTTTCGTGCCAATCACCGTCACGATGCACTTCATCGCGTAATTTCTTCCCAAGTGTATTTCTTTCAGAATCAAATATTGTTAACCACTCTGTCATTTTAATTCCCCTTTCTGCAAATTTTATTATACAATATTCGTATTGAATTTTGGGAAAATAAAGAAAAAGGGGCGATTATAAGTGGAGATAGAGCGTATGGAAATAAAATCGATTATTTCAACAGAGGAAGAGTTACGGAAAATATTGGGGCAACCAAGTGAGCGAGCATTGAAAAAAGTTATTTCATCATTAGACAACCATTGCGTAGATTTTCTTTCTAAATCTCCGTTTCTAGTATTATCCACTGGAAATAAGTTGGGGGAGTGTGACGCCTCACCGCGAGGAGACGCACCTGGATTTGTATACGTACTCAATAATAATAAAATTATCATTCCAGAAAGACCAGGAAATCGTCGTATAGACTCCATTTTGAATATTATTTCAAATCCACGTGTAGGACTAATCTTTTTTATTCCAGGTCTTGGGGAGACACTCAGAATAAATGGCCGAGCGTATATTACAAACGACGAAGAAATTTTGAAAGAAATGCAGGCGAATGGACGCAATCCGTTGCTTGGAATTGTTGTTGAAATAGAAGAGTGTTATATTCATTGTGCAAAAGCGTTTATTCGTTCTAAGATGTGGGATCCAGAATCTTGGTTAAATAAAAAAGAGTTACCATCAGCAGCAAAAATGTTGCTGGAGCATGCGAAAGTGAATACTTCAGAAGAAGATGTTGCACGTTCTTTAGAAGAAAGTTATACAAAAAGATTGTATTGAAAATTTTATTGATATAGTTTTGTAAGGTGGATATGTACGGGTTTTAGAATGGGGAACTTATATATGAACCGTTGATTTATAAACTGGAGAAATAACAAAATAGGTAAATTGAGTGGCGGTTGCATAATGCTATTGTAAAATATAATAAAAAAAATTCTTGAAAATAGTTAGTAAAAATAGGCTTGCTTTTTAAAAAGTTGATAACTATAATAAGTTAACAAATAGACATGAACGAAAAAGTAACGATAAGGACAAGAAATCATTTTTACGGTTTACAGAGAGGGAAGTCTAGGGTGTGAGCTTCCTAACACGAGAAATGATTTTACCACCTTTGAACTTCAATAGTGAACGAGTAATCTATTAATTATTGACGGTATCAGCCGTTATCTGAACTTGAGCAATCTAGGGAGAGATACGTCTAGATTGGAACAAGGGTGGAACCACGAAAACACATTCGTCCCTTTCCTAGGGATGAGTGTGTTTTTTTACGGATTTATAGATTGAAAATTTAAAATAATTAAAAAATAGTATTGATTTTGTTTTTTATGCGAGTATAATGAGTTAACAAATAAACATGAACGAAAAAGTAACGATAAGGACAAGAAATCATTTTTACGGTTTACAGAGAGGGAAGCCAAGGGTGTGAGCTTCCTAACACGAGAAATGATTTTACCACCTTTGAACTTCAATAGTGAACGAGTAATCTAGTAATTATTGACGGTATCAGCCGTTATCTGAACTTGAGCAATCTAGGGAGAAATACGTCTAGATTGGAACAAGGGTGGAACCACGAAAACACATTCGTCCCTTTCCTAGGGATGGGTGTGTTTTTTTTATTACTTTGAAGGGAGGTGCGGTAACATGAAACTATTTATAAGTACGGAAATAACCACCACCTGCATGACAAAAAAGCAGAGTAAGGTGATTTATAGGTGTAACAATTAAACTTTTAGGAGGAGATTAGAAGATGAATAACGTTATAAATGTTGGGGTATTAGGTTTAGGCACGGTCGGAAGTGGTGTTGTTCATATTTTGAAAGAACATTATAAAAAAATCGCCCTTGATACAGGATACGAAGTGAAAGTGAAAACAGTCGTTGTACGTGATTTGGAAAAAGAACGCGATGTTTGTATTGACGGAATTGCAGTCACAAGTCATGCAGATGAAGTTCTAAATGATTCAAATATTGATATTGTAGTAGAGGTAATGGGCGGAATTGAAGAAGCAAAACAGCATATTGTTAAGGCTTTAGAAAATAAAAAACATGTCGTAACAGCAAATAAAGACTTAATGGCTGTATATGGTGCAGAGCTTCTTCAACTGGCAAACGATAATGATTGTGATTTATGTTATGAAGCGAGCGTAGCAGGCGGTATTCCAGTGTTAAGAGGACTAACTGACGGGCTAGCATCAGATCAAATTGAAAAAATAATGGGAATTGTAAATGGTACAACAAATTATATGTTAACAAAAATGAGTCAAAATGGGTGGTCTTATGAAGAGGCTTTACAGGAAGCACAAAAATTAGGTTTTGCAGAATCGGATCCGACAGCAGATGTAGATGGACTAGATGCGGCGAGAAAGGTAGCAATTCTTGCAAACTTAGGTTTTTCGATGAATGTTTCATTAGATGATGTGCAAGTAAGAGGGATTCGAAAGGTCGAAAAAGAAGATTTACAAATGGCTGAAAAGTTAGGATTTACTATGAAGTTAATTGGGAAAGCAGAAAAACAAGGATCAGCCATTCATTTAAGTGTAGAACCGACACTTTTACCAAGTCGTCATCCATTATCGAATGTAAATAATGAATTTAATGCAGTATATGTTCACGGTCAAGCGGTAGGAGAAGTAATGTTTTACGGACCTGGAGCTGGAAAGTTGCCAACTGGTTCTGCTGTAGTAAGTGATATTATTTCCATCGTTAAAAATATGAATCAAGTGCCGAAAAATAAAAGTGCGTTAAAAGAACCAGTTCCTTATGAATTACAAGGTGATGAAGAAGTAGTTTCGAAATATTTCTTGCGTATTTCATTACGAGATGAGCCTGGGATGTTACAAAAAATAACAGAATGTTTCGTTAATTATTCTGTAAGTTTAAAAGAAGTTATTCAATTACCTTTAAACCGTGAACTGGCAGAAGTTGTTGTTGTGACACATCGAACTTCCAAGTATCAATTCGAACGAGTTTTAGGAGCGATAGAAGCTGTCGCAAGTGAAATAAACAGTTACTACATTATTGAGGAGGAAAAACAATATGTATAAAGGACTATTAAAACAATATGCTTCTTATTTACCGGTGAATGAAAACACACCTGATGTCAGTTTAATGGAAGGAAACACACCTCTTATTCCGTTATTAAATATATCAAAGCAATTAGGGATTCAGCTATATGGTAAGTACGAAGGAGCGAATCCGACAGGTTCTTTTAAAGATCGTGGTATGGTGATGGCAGTTGCTAAGGCGAAAGAAGAAGGTTCAGAAGCAATCATTTGTGCATCAACAGGTAATACATCAGCATCAGCTGCAGCATATGCGGCACGTCTTGGGATGAAATGTATAATCGTAATCCCTGAAGGAAAGATTGCGCATGGAAAATTAGCGCAAGCGGTCGCTTATGGAGCTGAAATTATTTCAATAGAAGGGAATTTCGATGATGCACTTAAGGCTGTAAGAAATATTGCTGCAGAAGAGCCGATTACATTAGTAAATTCAGTGAATCCTTATCGAATTGAAGGACAAAAAACAGCAGCATTTGAAATTTGTGACCAATTGCAAAATGCACCAGATGTTCTAGCTATCCCTGTTGGGAACGCAGGGAATATTACAGCATATTGGAAAGGCTTCTGTGAATATGAGAAAGAAAAAGGTTATAAGAAGCCAAGAATTCATGGCTTTGAAGCAGAAGGAGCAGCGGCAATTGTAAAAGGGCATGTAATTGAAGAGCCTGAAACAATTGCAACAGCAATTCGCATTGGTAACCCAGCAAGTTGGTCGTATGCAGTAGAGGCTGCCGAGCAGTCTTGTGGTGAAATAGATATGGTATCAGATGAAGAAATTTTACATGCGTATAGGTTATTGGCAAAAACTGAAGGAGTTTTCGCTGAACCAGGATCAAATGCTTCATTAGCTGGCGTAATTAAACATGTTAAATCTGGAAAAATCAAAAAGGGAGAAACAGTTGTTGCAGTATTAACTGGAAATGGTTTGAAGGATCCTGATATCGCTATTTCTTCAAATCAACTAGACATCGCAAGTTTGTCAAATGATATAGAACAGATTAAAGATCATATTAAAGGGGTGATTATGTCGTGATACCATTAAGTGTTCGTGTCCCTGCTAGTACGGCAAATGTTGGTCCTGGATTTGATTCAGTTGGAATAGCTTTGTCATTGTATTTAGATGTGGTGGTTAAAGAAAAAGCTGATAAATGGCAAGTAATCCATTCCTTTGAAGAATCAATTCCGACAGACGATAAAAATTTAATCGTTAGCACGGCATGTAAAGTCTGTCCTTCTATATCACCCCATATAATAGAAGTTACTAGTAATATCCCATTAACAAGAGGGCTAGGAAGTAGTGCATCAGCGATTGTAGCTGGGATAGAACTTGCGAATCAACTAGGCAAGTTGAACTTAACTGCTGATCAAAAAGTTCAAATTGCTACAAATTTTGAAGGACATCCTGATAATGTTGCTGCTTCTATATTAGGTGGAACTGTAATCGGAGCACTTGATGGAAAGGATATTTCCGTCGTAAGAATTGAGAGCAAGGAGTTAGGGGTAATTTCTCTTATTCCGAATGAAGAATTAAATACAGATGAAAGTCGATCTGTATTACCAAAGATGTTTCCGTTTCATGAGGCAGTTAAAGCTAGTGCGATAAGTAACGTATTAGTAGCTGCATTATGTCAAAAGCGGTGGGAAGTTGTAGGTGAAATGATGGAGAGAGACCATTTTCACGAGCCATATCGTTTAGAACTCGTACCGTTATTACCATCTATTCGTAAATGCGCAAAAGAATTTGGTGCGTACGGTACAGCACTTAGCGGTGCGGGACCATCTATTTTTATATTAACGCCATATGAGAAACGTCAAGAAATCGCTGAGCAATTAGCGAGAGTATTTACAGATATGAAAGTATGTGAGCTTGAAATCGACCATAAAGGTATTATTGTAAATAAGGAAGAGCATATTGAATCGTAAAGAAAGCTGGCATGGCTAGCTTTCTTTACGTTGCAAACCTATTTTAAATTAGGTTTTTTCGGAAAAAAATATAAAACAAATGTTGATTTTGAATAATGTAAGTAAAGAGTGCATTCATTTTGGAGGTGATTAAATGAATAAAGAGTCACCAGAAGAAAAAAGAGAGCGTATGAGACAAAGTGAATTAAAAAGTAATCCTACGGGTTCTTTACATGACGGACTCAATAGAGCGGAAACAGGTAGTCCAGTTGATATAGCAGGCGGTATGAATTGGAAAGGTACAGGGATAATCATTTTAGTACTACTTTTAGGATACATTGTATACACTTATTTTTTCAGTTAAAGAATACTTGTTAAAATTTTGATTTGTTTAGTTTCATAATTGTTGAGAAAAAATGCAGTTACTGTATTACATGTCTTCTAAGCGAATTATAGTTGTTCATATCAACTTTTAATACTCCAAATAGAGCTAGCAAAATGCTAGCTCTATTATTTTTTGCCACATTCCTGTAACAAACCACCTGTATATTCATTGGTGGAGGTGCAGAGGATGAAAAAAATGATAGCGATATGTCTTCTAACAACTATGCCATTTTCGACTTTAGTCGGTTGTGACGTAAAAGGTAGTAATGCTGTACAAGAGTCTAAAATAAAGAAATCGACGTATAAAGATTTTACTTATGATGTAAATCCAGAAACATTCACATTAACTGTAGAACATGAGGGGGTAAAGGAACAGGCATCACAACCCCTACCGAAAATGAAGGTATCGAATGTAAAAAAAGAAAAGGATCGTACATCGTGGGAATATCCAGATCAAAAAGTAAAAATAAAATTAGAAAAGAAAAAAGACCACTTAAACATTGAAGTGGAATCGACTGGTGCAGAAAGCTTTACATGGCCGAAAGTAGAAGCTGAAAATTATACACTTCCGTTATGGGAGGGTAAGCAAATTCCGAGCAATGATGAGAATTGGAAGAAGTTTTTAAAGGATGATGCATATTCATTTGCTGAATCATTTTCTATGAAGTTTTTCGCTTTAAATGGTTCGAAATATTCAATTGTATATATTGCAAACAATATGTTTAATAATGAATTGAAATTTCATTCGGATCCGAAAATAGGATTTGATTTTACACATGAATTTCCGAGCATAAATAAAAATAAAACATATGGATTTCAATTATATGTGACAAATAATGATGCGGTAAGCATTGCTAAACTGTATAAGGATGATATTGTTCGAAAAGGTGAATTTAAAACATTACAAGAAAAGGCTAGAAAAAATAAAGAAATCGAAAAGTTATATGGAGCGGCGCATTTTTATTTTTGGAATCAAAATGGTTTATCAGAAAATAATATAAATTGGCCAAAACTAAGGGAGCAAATAAATAGCCCGCTGTTTAGTCATATAAAAGAACTTATTCAAAAGAATAGTTCAGAGCCTGGGGAACTGAATGTATTAGATCAAGTAAGTAAACAAGATTTCATTGATAAGTATCAAAAAAATGTTATTTTACGTTATATAAACGAAGTATTATCCATGAAGGAATTTTATAAAGAGGATATTTTTCAAAACGTCGATCAGGAAGCTAGTGTGCTATTAAAGAAAGGTGTAGGTCACTTAACGAACACAGAATTGTATAGCTTAAATAAGCATTTATTAAAGTCGCTACTTGGTGATGCGGTTGAAGAGGTAAGTAAATGGGGTAATGCAGATGGAACGGACATACTAAAGGAAATGAAAGAGGTAGGAATAGAAAAAGCGTGGATTGGTCTGCCGAACTGGGAACAAGGATTTATGCAACCTAATTTCGTGACAAAAGCGAAGGAAATGGGGTATTTAGTTGGTCCGTATGATTCATATCATTCCATTCACGAAAAAAGTGATAAAAATTGGAACACAGCATCCTTTAATGACCCATCATTATATGAAGAGGCTACTGTAACGAAGAAAAACGGAGAAAAGGTGCAAGGCTTTTTAGGCAGAGGTCGCAAGTTAAACCCGACTTTATCGCTGCCTAGTGTAAAGGAACGCATGAATGATATATTACAAAATGGTCCTAAATATAATTCATGGTTTATTGATTGTGATGCGACAGGTGAAATTTACGATGACTATTCAGCGAAACATATAACGACACAAGAGCAAGATTTAAAAGCACGTTTAAAACGAATGGACTACATTGCACAAGAAAAGGGTATGGTCGTTGGTTCTGAAGGTGGAAATGATTTTGCTAGTAGTACGATTGCATTTGCACACGGAATTGAAACACCTGTTATTAAATGGGACGATGAAGATATGCGGAAAAATAAAACAAGTCCGTATTATGTCGGTGGATATTGGTCACCCAATCAAAATGTTCCCGAAAAATATGCAAAACAAGTACCATTGAAAGAAGAATATAAACAAGTGTATTTAAACCCAGTATATTCGGTACCATTATATAAATTAGTATACAATGATTCCGTTATTACAACGCACCATTGGGAATGGGGAAGTTTAAAGGTAAAAGATGAAGTGGGAAATCGAATGCTGTCTGAATTATTGTATAATGTTCCTCCGTTGTACCATTTAGATGAAGTAGAGTGGAATAAACATAAAAAAGAAATTACAGAGCATCTAAAAGTTTGGAATGAAGTTCATGAAAAAGCAGTAAAAGAAGAGATGACGAATTTTGCGTATTTGTCAGAAGATAAGCTAGTACAATCTGTTTCTTATGGAAAAAATATTAAAATCATTGTGAACTTCTCAAATGAAGACATGGAAGTAGAAAAAGCGAAAATAAAAGCAAAGTCGGCTTTTATTGATAATCAGGGGAAGAAAAGCATGTATACGCCGTTTGAGAAATAATAACGTGAAATATACTGTATTCATAGAGGTTTTATCATTAGCTGGACTCTTTATTCATATCGTTTATCTGGAAAAAGATATCCTAATTTAAAATGAAAGAGTTAATGAATTTATAAATTTGCATGTTGCGAAGTGCTAAATTTTTGAAATTGGTAAATAGTGACTTGCCAAAAATAAGTACGAGAGTATAATGTGAAATGGAATACATATTGGGTTTAGTAGTAACCTTACAAAATTGTAAGGTTAATGAAAGGAAATTCAATATGAAGATAAATAGACTTACATTATACTTGGTAAAGAGAAAGAGAGGCGAATGGGTATGAGCTCTGAATTAGAACAAAATACGAGAAGTAATAAAAAGCGTTCTAAAAGAAAGTCAATAAAATGGTTCATATTAATTCCATTTTTCCTACTTATTTTTGGAGGAGTAGGATATGGTTCGTTTATATATAATAAAGCAAAAGCTGTTGTAAATGATGCGTATGCGAAAATTGAAAAGTCATCAAAGCGTGATAAAGAAGTTGAACCTTTAAAGGATAATATTTCAATATTAATCATGGGTGTAGATGGAAGTGAAATGAGAAAAAGCCAATATGGCGAAGCAGTTCGAACAGATGCACTTTTATTAGCAACAATTAATAAAGATGATAAGTCTGTTAAGCTAGTAAGTATTCCACGTGATTCACGTGTTTATATTCCAACTAGAAAAAAATTAGATAAAATTACTCATGCTCACGTATTTGGTGGCGTAGAAAGCACACGCGATACGGTGGAAAGATTTTTAAATGTCCCTGTTGATTATTATGTGAAGTTTAACTTTGAATCATTCGTACAAATTGTCGATTCAATTGGTGGTATTGATATTGATGTACCAGTTACTTTCACTGAACAAGATAGTAAAGACCAAGCTGGTATGATCCATTTAGAAAAAGGTTACCAACATTTAAATGGAGAACAAGCACTTGCACTTGCAAGAACGCGTAAAATTGATAGTGACGCAATGCGTGGACAGAGACAGCAACTTGTAATAGAAGCAATTGCCAAAAAAGCGATGTCTGTTCAATCAATTAGCAAAATGGGCTCTTTACTAGATGCGGTTGATAAAAACATGAAAACGAACTTAACATTTGACGATATGCTTGCCATTACAAAAAATATGGCAGGATCTAATTTGGAAATGGAAAAAATGCAAATAGAAGGTACAGATAAACGTATCGGTGGTATTTATTATTACATTCCAAATGAAAAAAATGTAAAAGATATTTCAAAAAAATTAAATGATCATTTAGGTGTAACGCCAAAACCAGTTCGAAACGAATAATAAAAAAGATTGGCTTTTGCCAATCTTTTTTTTGGAATGTATTTGTAACTTTTCTGTAACGATTTTTTAGTTTAGAAAAATTATACTCATATGTATGAGTATAATGGATAGGTAAAAAAGTAAAAGGACATATTCAAAATTTGTGGTAAGGAAAGATATCATATGCAGAAATGGTTAAGCATGATGGGAATTATCTTTATATTGACTGGATGTAAAATGTCTGAAGCTCCAACAAGTCTAATGGAAGCTCCAACAAATAAAAAATGGATTAATGAATTAAATGAACAAATTGATAAAGATTTACCTGTTAATTATCGCTTACTTACTCCAATGTCTAATAGAGATAAACAGACGACATGGTCAATGAATTTCGAGCGAGATAATAAAAAAGAAGCTGTCATCGTATATAAGATACCTAATGAAGATTATCATATATATTTAGCCGTATATGAGAAGAAAAATAATGGATGGAATATGAAGTCAACCTATACATTTGATGGGGAAGAAGTAGATATTGTTGAGGTAGGAGATTTCACAGGGAGTGGGAAAAGGGAACTATTGATAGGAATAACTACCAATCGTGATTTATTAGAAAACACAATGTATGTTTTTTCCGATGAGAGTGACGATATAAAGGAATTTTATAGACAGAAGTATACAAAGTTATTTATAGATGATTTAAACAAAAATGGTTTTAAAGACATAAGCCTTGTTTCGCATATGAAAGATGAACAGTTGAAGGTTCAGTTCATTGAAAAGTTTAAGGTATTGTCAGAGGTTACATTTGATCCGTATATAAATAGTATTCAAAGAATACAAATGGGTCGTATTTCTAAATCATTAAAGGCAGTTGTAATCGATGCGGGAACAGGGGCTCATTCAGGTATAACTTATGTAGCAAAATTTGATCAGGATCATTATGAAGTATTACCTATAGATGGGAAAGAAGATTTATTTAATGAATATGTTGTAGAAAGTAAAGATGTTAATGAAGACGGCATTATTGAATTTGTTCGTACTGTACGCCCAAAAGGTTGGGAAGATAAATCACATGGTGATAGTCCGCTTTTCGAACGTTACATACAGTGGAGTGAATCTGGAATTAAACCAATTGAAGAACGATATATAGATATAGAAAAAGGGTATTATGTGAAAATCCCTAAAGAGTTAATAGGGAAAATTACAATACCAGATCAGCAAAAAGAATCAAATTCTCAAAAGTTTTTGGATACAAGAACAAATGAAATATGGCTTGAAGTTCATATTTTTAAGCGGAAAGAATGGTTCAATATAAAAGGCTACAGTGCAGCAATTAAAACGGCTTCTCACGTATATGCAGTACCGAAGCAATCAAAATTTGAAAAAGTGAAAGCATATATAAAACCGCTAGCGGATTATCAACAAGAGTAGGAGGTGAGAATTATGTCAAAAATTTTAGTTTTAGAAGATGAATTAACAATCCGTAGCTTTATTGTTTTAAATTTAAAACGTGCTGGATTTTATGTAATAGAAGCTACTACTGGAGAAGAAGCGTTACAAATTTTGAGTGAACAAACTGTTGATATAGCACTGCTGGATGTAATGTTACCGGGGATTAATGGTTTAGAAGTTTGTAAGGCTATCAGGAAAGAAAATAAAAAAATGGGTATTATTATGTTAACCGCACGTGTACAAGATGAAGATAAGGTGCAAGGACTAGGAATAGGTGCAGATGATTATATTGCAAAACCGTTTAGTCCAGTAGTATTAACTGCACGTATACAGTCTTTATTAAGAAGAATAGAAGTACATGAAGAAAAAACGAATATTGTTACGTCAGGTCCATTTTCGTTAAATATTATAGAAGAAAGATTGTATAAAGATGGACAATTAGTCGATTTAACACCTACAGAGTATATGATATTACAGTATTTAATGAATCAGGCTTCAAAGCCAGTTTCGCGTGATGAAATTTTAAATATGATTTGGGGAACCAATTACGTAGGTGAGACGAAAGTGGTAGATGTAAATATGAGACGGTTACGTCAAAAGATAGAATGTAATCCATCAGAACCTGAATTTATTCTTACGGTGTGGGGAAAAGGATATGTGTGGAAGGAAAGTATAAGATGAAACGGAAAGTGACTTTATATTTTATGACGGTCATTACACTTATGCTTGTATTATTTGAAGTTGTATTTTCAGTCTCAATTTATCGATACTATTATAATGGTATTGTGCAATATATAGAGTCTCATGCGAAAACGAGTACACGTTTTTTTTCAGAATACAATTCACTATACTTTATTCGGTTACAAGAATATAGTGGTGACATAATTAGTAGCTTTCAATTAGAAGGAACAGAATTACAGTTAATTGATCGTCACGGCTCGGTTATACAATCTTCAAGTGGTGAAAAGATAGAAGGTAAAGTCAATATTCCACAATCATTATTAGAAGGTGAAATGTATAATCAAGTTACTAAGAAAGGTAATAAAAAACAACTAGAGGTGCTAAGCCCACTTATACATCAAGGACAAACTATTGGTGTTTTAAAATATACGACTGTTTTAACAAATGTAAATAAAAAGATTATTGAAATTATTACGTTTACTATTTCTGTAGGTATTGTTATTTCGGGAGTCGTCTTCTTAATTAGTAGACGTTTGGCAAATTCATTTGTTGAGCCAATTGAATCCATTATTCAAGCCTCTTCACAAATTGCAGAAGGCACATTAAAGCAAAAAATTAAAGAAGATTATCCTGGAGAATTAGGTGACTTGGCACATAGTTTAAATTATATGGCCTATAAAATAGATAAGGCTGAGCAGATGAAAAATGAATTCATTGCTTCTATTTCGCACGAAATACGAACGCCTTTAACAGGAATTAAAGGTTGGAGTGAGACGTTAAAAACAGTAGATCATTTAACAGAAGAAGAAATAAAGCAAGGTATGGGCATTATTTCAGGTGAGACAGATAGGTTGATTCATTTAGTAGAAGAATTGTTAGATTTTTCAAGATTACAATCAAATCATTTTAATTTATATAAACAAAAGGTGCAATTGTACGATATACTAGAGGAGACGATTTGGCAATTAACTCCTAAATCGGAAGAGAAGGAAATTCAATTTATTACTACTATAGACCGAATTGAATTGATGGGAGATCGAAATAGGCTAAAGCAAGTTTTCTTGAATATTGTTCAAAATGCAATTAAGTATTCACATAAAAAAAGCACAATACACATTGAAGCGACTAAAATAGAAGGACAAGCAGTGATTAAGGTAAGAGACGAAGGAATTGGAATTGCTAAAGAACATTTACCATATATTGAGCAATCATTTTACCAAATTAATAATCATGCTGCAGGTGCAGGTATTGGTTTAGCTATCGTTAAAAAAATGGTGGAGCTTCATGGCGGTGCGCTTAGTGTTACAAGTAAAGAAGGAATAGGAACAACAATTTTGATAAAACTCCCATTATAATACAAATAAAATCTATTTATATGGTGAAATAAAAATAAATAGATGTATAATTATATTGGGCGATTTATATATAAGATTAATAGGGAGAGGAATTCGATAGAATGGAAAAAGCTTTAAAAATTAAACAAATAGTAGTCGTTTTAATAGCGATTGCCGCAGTAGCTATTGGGTATTACATGTTTCAATCAATTACTTCACCAGCAAAAGCTGTTGCGAAACAAGAAAATGTAGTGCAGCTTGCAAGTGAACAGCCGAAAGTTGAAATGAATAAAACGGCACCAAGTCGTTTTAATGGAAAAGAAAGAAAAGTTGCTTATCTTACATTTGACGATGGGCCAGGGAAATATACGGCTGAATTATTAAATACGCTAAAACAACATGATGCGAAGGCGACGTTCTTTTTAATTGGAGCGAATGTCAAAGAATTTCCTGATTTAGTGAAACGTGAAAATGCTGAGGGTCATTATGTAGGCATGCATAGTATGACACATAATTTCGCAAAGTTATATAAAAATGGCGAGTATGTAAATGAGATGAAAGAAGATCAAGGTTTAATCGCTAATATTATTGGGAAATCACCTAAATTAACACGTCCTCCATATGGTTCGATGCCTGGATTGAATGAAGGTCTTCGAAATAAAGTGGTAGAAAGCGGATTTAAAGTATGGGATTGGACAATTGATTCATCAGATTGGAAATACAATAAAATGCCAGTTGATGCAGCTGCAGCACAAATTGCTCAAAATGTATTAACAAACGCAACAAAACCACAAGAAGTAATTTTAATGCATGATATTCACCCGCAATCAGTTGCTGCTGTGCCAGCAATTTTAAAGGGGCTAAAAGAAAAGGGTTATGAGTTTGAAGCTTATCATGAAGAGAATCACTTCCCAGTGAACCTCTGGCATGATAACCGTATGTAATGGAGGAATGAACGTTGAAGTATGGAAAAGTAGCAGTAGTAGGAGCATTATCAGTAGGACTTTTAACAGGTTGTTTCGGTGAAAAGCCAGAAGAAAATCTATATACAGCTTTTGAAACAGCAGCAACACAAGAAAAATCTTTAGTGGATGAAGCAAAAAAATTAGAGCAGTTAGAGAAACAAGGGCAAGAATTATATGCTCAAATTTTGCAAGAAGGTAAAGATCATAATGAAGCAGTTGTGAAGAAAATAGAGCAAGCTACTGCAAATGTAGATGATCGTGAAAAAGTATTGAAAAGTGAAAAAGAAATGTTAGAAAAAGCACAGAAGGAAACAAAATCTGTTCAAAGTAATATAGAGAAGATTGAAGATAAGAAGTTACAAAAACAAGCAAAAGCAGTAGAAGAGTCGTATAAAAACCGTTATGATGCATTCAAAAAGATGAATGAAAATTACACGAAAGTGTTAGCGACTGAAAAAGAACTGTATGAAAAATTAAAAGTAAAAGAAACGAAATTAAAAGAAATCGGTGAAAAAGTTAAAACTGTTAATGAATTAAATGTGGAAGCACAAAAGTCGAAAGAGCAGTTTAACAAATTTACAAAAGAGTATAATGACAGTAAATTAGCATTCTACAAAGATGCAGAAATTAAGATTAAAGATCAGAAATAAAGAAGAATCTAAAGTGTAATAAAAAGCCGGAGAAACATCGTTATAAATGTTTTTTCGGTTTTTTACGTTAAATGAATAGAAAAGACTGGAATTGATATCATAAAAGAGTTATAGTGAGTTATTCTAAGGGAAACATTGTAAAGTAAGGAGAATGGAAATATGTCATATGAATTTTTACTCAAATTAGGTTTAGCACTCTTTTTAGGATTATTCATCGGGATAGATAGGCAGCTAAAGAATAAACCACTTGGTGTGAAAACAAGTATGGTTATTTCTGTAGCAAGTTGTTTAATTACGATGGTTTCAATTGAATCTGTGCATGTATATTCTGTTCCAGGACATACAAATATGGATCCGATGCGACTGGCCGCTCAAATTGTTAGTGGAATTGGTTTTCTTGGCGCAGGTGTCATTTTACGAAGAAGTAATGATGTTATTTCTGGATTAACAACAGCTTCTATGGTGTGGGCTGCTTCAGCTTTAGGGATTGCAATTGGTGCGGGATTCTATTTACAAGCGACAGTTGCTATGGTTTTAATTATTTTAGCGATTAATGTACTTCCGCAACTTGTGAAAATTGCAGGACCGTATTCATTAAGACAAAAGGATTTATCTATAAAAATTACTGTTAAAGAGCATCATGAGTTAGATGGTATATTTAAGCAAATTAAAAATTTAGGCATGCATGTGAAACGCGTGAAAATTAAAGATATAGATAGTGGAGCATTTCAGCAACTGGAGATGGTTATTTTAGCTCCAGAAGATTTATATACAACAGAGTTATATAGTTCCCTGAAAGAGATTGATCGAGTAGTTTCAGTTGAAGTGGAAAGTAGATAATTGTGATAAAAAAGAGTGAAGTGAATTCACTCTTTTTTATTTGGATTTTTAAGGAATGAAATTGATATAATGATGAGTAACAAGGGGGAGAAATGATGGGAATACATATTAGAAGAGCAATAAAGGATGATATACCAGGTATAGCAAAGGTGCATGTTGATAGTTGGAAAACAACGTATAAAGGGATATTTGCTGACGAAATTCTAGATAATGTAGCATATGAGAAACGAGAAAAACAATGGGAAGATATTTTTCAAAAAGAAGGTAATCATCAATTTAGATTTGTAGCAGAGAATTTAAATGGAGACATAGTTGGATTCGTCGATGGGGGAGTAGAAAGAACTGGTACATATAATTGTGATGGAGAATTATATGCAATCTACCTTTTACAAGAGTATCAAGGAATGAAAATAGGACAAAAGTTATTTCAAGCTTTATTATCGGATTGTATAAACAATGATATACAATCACTTTTAGTTTGGGTTGTTACGAATAATCCTTCTAAAAAGTTTTATGAAAAATTTAACCCTGAAAAAATTGATACGAAATTTTTAGAGAGAGTAAGGGTAGAAGAAACAGCGTATTGTTGGAGAGATTTGAATTTGTTATACAAAAAGTTATATAGATTTGCTTAAATAATATTATTATGTAAACTTTATGTTTGAAAGAGGTATACCAATTAAGGTATACCTCTTTTGTTTAACCATTTTGGATAGATTACTAATGAAAAATAGTAAGTATGTAGTTTGAAACTGAGTATTTTTTTTCTTGTATTTTTAACTAGATTAAAGAAAAGAGAGAAAACAAGAAAAATTAAATCAGATAAAAAAATTCTGAAATATACTCTTGAATTGAATATCATTATCAATTAGAATCATAATTGATAACGACATTCAATTATCGTTTATTATATAAAATTTCGATAGCTTTAATATAAAGAGGAGGACCAACATGCAGCATGCGAAACAAATCGCAGAACATGCAACATTACAAAGCTTTTTAAACTGTTATTTAAGAGAAACAGGGAGTGGAGAATGGATTACAGAGGATGAAAGAATGAAGATTATCTTCAGTAATACGTTGAATAGAGATACAGTCCCCACATATTTATGTTGTCGGCTATCGGCACAGAACGTTACTTTGTATGGAGAAGTTATATATAAATCATCAACAGATCGTCATTTGTTTGGAGAACAATTTTATTATCAAATTGGAGATAGTAATTCTGTTATTAAAGCAGATTACGTTACAGTTATTACATTTTTAATAAAAGAGATGTCTATCAACTACGGAGAAGGGACGAATCCTGCGGAACTTATGCTTCGAGTTATCCGTAGTTGTCAAAATATTGAGGAATTTACAAAAGAGAGAATAGAAGATACGTCCGCATTATACGGTTTCCATACAACTTTTATAGAAGCGGAGCAGTCTTTATTATTTGGGCATTTAACTCATCCTACACCAAAGAGTAGACAGGGGATATTGGATTGGAAAAATGCAATGTATTCTCCAGAATTAAAAGGAGAATGTCAGCTTCATTATTTTCGGGCCCATAAAAGTATAGTAAATGAAAAATCATTATTATCAGATTCTACAACAACGATTATAAAAGAAGAATTAAGTAATGATGAGATGGTTAGTAAGGAATTTATAGAGAAGTACTGTAAGGAAGATCAATATGCATTAATTCCAATTCATCCGCTTCAGGCAGAATGGCTCTTGCATCAAGCTTACGTACAAGATTGGATAGTTCAAGAATTGCTTGAGTATATTGGACCTGTAGGTAAGTATTATATGGCAACATCATCACTAAGGACGCTATATCATCCCGATTCGAAGTATATGCTTAAGTTTTCATTTCCGGTGAAAGTAACGAATTCAATGCGTATTAATAAACTGAAAGAACTTGAGAGTGGTCTTGAAGGGAAGGAAATGTTAAAGACGGCTATTGGTGAAGTACGAGAAAGGTTTCCAGGCTTTGATTTTATTTGTGATCCAGCCTATATTACATTAAATTATGGAACACAAGAATCTGGATTTGAAGTGATTATTCGCGAGAACCCTTTTTATAGTGAACATGCAAACGACGCAACATTAATTGCTGGGCTAGTTCAAGACGCTATACCTGGAGAGCGTACGCGGTTATCGAATATTATTCATCGCCTAGCAGATTTAGAAAGTAAAAGCTGTGAAGAAGTAAGCTTAGAGTGGTTTAGACGATATATGAATATTTCTTTAAAGCCAATGGTATGGATGTATTTACAGTATGGTGTTGCATTAGAAGCTCATCAGCAAAATAGCGTTGTTCAGCTAAAAGATGGTTATCCGGTCAAATATTATTTCCGTGATAATCAAGGATTTTATTTCTGTAATTCAATGAAAGAGATGCTTAATAATGAATTAGTTGGTATTGGAGAACGTACTGGAAATTTATATGACGACTATATTGTGGATGAGAGATTTCGTTACTACTTAATTTTCAATCATATGTTTGGTCTCATTAATGGTTTTGGCACAGCAGGATTAATTAAGGAGGAAATTCTTCTCTCGGAATTAAGGTCTGTACTTGAATCATTCCTTCCGTATAACCGGGAACCTTCAACATTTTTAAGAGAATTATTGGACGAAGATAAGTTAGCGTGTAAAGCAAATTTACTAACGAGATTTTTCGATGTCGATGAGTTAAGTAATCCATTAGAGCAAGCAATTTATGTGCAAGTACATAATCCGCTCGTTAGAGAAGTGGCTGTTCGTTCATAAATAGCGTTAAAATTTCACGTAATACAAATAATGGTATTTTGTCATAAGGTGGAGGGTTTTATGAGAGTGGACATGTATCATACGAAAGTATTGAAGGCGCTCGAATCAGAAGATTACATTTCAGTACGAAGAAGAGTGCTACGTCAATTAGTAGAATCGTTAATTTATGAGGGGATTATTACACCGGTTCGCATAGAAAAAGAAGAACAAATTCTTTTTATAATACAAGGACTTGATGAAGAAGACAAAAGTGTCACGTACAAATGCTATGGCAGGGAACGGATGACATTTGGACGTATTTCTTTAGACTCATTAATAGTAAGAGTCCAAGATGAACAGCAAGAAATACAATCTGTCTCGCAATTTCTAGAAGAAGTTTTTCGGGTTGCTAGTGTAGAACAAGCTAAAGTAGATTCTTTTATGCACGAATTAGAACAAACAATATTTAAAGACACGATTGCACAATATGAAAGAAATAATAAGAAAGAATATACTCAAAAATCTTACGATGAGTTTGAAAGCCATTTAATAGACGGCCATCCATATCACCCTAGTTATAAAGCACGTGTTGGATTTCAATATCGTGACAATTTTCAATATGGATATGAATTTATGCAGCCAATAAAACTCATATGGATTGCAGCGCATAAGAATTATGCGACTGTAGGTTATGAGAATGAAGTGATGTATAACGACCTTTTAAAAGAGGAGATTGGCGATCGTAAATTAGAAGAGTTTATGGAACGAATTCGTAATAGGGGATGTTATCCAAAACAGTACGTGTTTATACCTGTTCACCCATGGCAGTGGGAGAATTTCATCATTTCAAATTATGGGGATCATATACAGGGTAATTTTATTATTTATTTAGGAACATCAGAGGACGATTATTGCGCGCAACAGTCAATGAGAACGTTAAGAAATATTACGAGTCAAAAGAAACCGTACGTTAAATTATCGATGAATTTACTCAACACTTCAACACTCCGTACACTGAAACCATACTCTGTTGTAAGTGCACCAGTAATATCAAATTGGTTAAATGATGTTGTAAGTAATGACGCCTATTTAATGGATGAAGCACGTTTAATCTTGTTAAGTGAGTTTTCAAGTGTAACGTATGACACGAATAAGAAAGCTATATATGGTTCATTAGGATGTATTTGGCGCGAAAGCGTTCACAAGTATTTAGATGCACAAGAGGATGCAATTCCTTTTAATGGTTTATACGCTAAAGAGAAAGATGGTACACCAATTATTGATGCGTGGTTGAATAAATATGGAATGAAGGATTGGCTACAATTACTTATTCAAAAAGCGATAATACCAGTTATACATCTTGTTGTAGAGCATGGCATCGCACTGGAATCACATGGACAAAATATGATTCTAGTCCATAAAGAAGGGGTGCCTGTTCGTATTGCGTTAAAGGATTTTCATGAAGGGCTTGAGTTTTATCGTCCATATTTGAAAGAAGTTGACAAATGTCCCGACTTTACTAAAATGCATAAAACATATGCGAATGGAAAAATGAATGATTTCTTTGAAATGGATCGCATTGAATGTTTGCAAGAGATGGTGTTAGATGCACTATTTCTGTTTAATTTAGGAGAATTAGCATTCGTACTTGCGGATGAGTATGGATTGAAAGAAGAACATTTTTGGATGATGGTTGTTGAAGAAATTGAAAATCATTTAAGAATATATCCACATTTGAAAGGTAGATTTGAAAATATTCAATTATATGCACCTACATTCTATGCTGAACAATTAACGAAACGTCGATTATATATGGATGTGGAATCGCTTGTTCATGAAGTTCCAAATCCATTGTATAGAGTAAGACAACTTATGAAACAAAAATCAGCTGTTACAGGGGGAAATTATGCTAATCGTTAATAAACAAGAGTATAGCAAAAGTGATTTTGAATTGAGATTACAAGTTTATGAGGAAATGGAACAATTTCAAAAAGCAGAAGGAAATAGATTTGCACTTTGTCTGAAAGATCCATTCGATATTATTACGCTTGTGTTTTTCTTAAAAGAAAAGAAATCATCAGTATTACTTATACATGAAGATACGCCAAAAGAAACGGCTATTGAAATGGCAAAGCGTGCAAATTGTGTAGGGATTTTATATGGAGAATATGGCGATTTTACAAAATTAGAAGTAGGGAACTTTTTACTAGAAGAGCCTTCTTTATTGCAATATAGTTCGGGAACTACGGGAGAACCGAAACTGATTCGTAGAGCATGGACGGAAGTTGATACAGAAATTACTGCCTATAATGAAGCTTTAAACTGTGAAGTAGATGAAGTGCCAATCGTTATGGCTCCTGTTTCACATTCATACGGACTAATATGTGGTACGTTATCAGCAATTACGAGGGGGAGCAAGCCTGTAATCATTACGAACAAAAATCCTAAATTCGCATTAAATATAGTTCGCAATACAGAAAAACATATTATATATGCAGTACCACTTATGTTACACATTATGGGGAGTTTTCCATTAGGAACGTTCCAGTTTCATAAAATTATGACATCAGGATCGCCTTTGCCAGAAGCACTATTTTATAAACTAAAAAAAATGACAACATATATGATGCAGCAATACGGTTGTTCTGAAGCAGGTTGTATTAGTATATGTCATGATATGAAAAGCCATTTAGATTTAGGAAACCCTCTACCTCATGCAAGTATAAGCATAGGTTCAGATGAAAATGCACCGGAAGAAATCGTCGTGAAAATGAATGATAAGGAAATTTTCACGAAGGATTTAGGGTATAAATCTGAGCGTGGCATTCATTTTATGGGGCGTATGGACGATGTAATTAATGTCTCAGGATTAAAAGTCTTTCCTATAGAGGTAGAAGAAACGATGCTTCGATTGGAAGGTGTGCAAGAGGCAATTGTATATCGGGGGAAACATCCTGTGATGGGCGAAATAGTTAAAGCGAAAGTGATCTCTCATGTTGATCCAGTGAAAATAAGAGAATGGTGTATTCAGCACTTACCTTCTTATAAAGTTCCGCATGAAATTGAAAGTGTAAATGAAATTCCTAAAAATAAAACTGGAAAAGTAAGTAGAAAGTTACTAGAGATGGGAGAGGTTACAACATGAGACGGGAAGCGTTAAAGAATGCCGTGTTAAAAATTATGATAGAAAAAATGGAACTGAAAAATGTAACGCATTTAGAAGAAACGATGCGCTTAAATCAAGATTTATATATAGATTCGGTAATGATGTTACAGCTTATTGTATACATAGAAATGGATGTAAAGCTATGCGTTCCAGAGGATGAGGTAGACCCAAAGGCATTTCTTACTGTAGGATCTTTGCTTGATTTTATGGAAGAGTTAGAGCCGTTACAGGAAGTAAATGTGAATAACTAACCTTTAGGAAAGTGGATGAGAGTATGACTTCAATTAAAGTGCACTGTTTAGTGAGTTGTTTTTGTGAAATTATAAAAAGGCGTAGCGACATTGATTTTCGTCCATTTTATTTTGGACTATGGGATGGAGATTTTGATATAACACAAGGCGGAATTATTTCATATCACTCTGAAAACATTAACCATGATCATTATTTAATTTGGTTTGAAAAATTGTACGGTATTAAAGTAAACGAATGGTATGATCATGCAAAAGATAAAGATAGCAATGTAGAAACGTTTTTAGAATTAGTAGAAAACAAGCCGGAAAATCGTTATGTCATTGTAATGGTTGATATGTCTCTATTACCAGAGAGGGAAAATAAATTTCATCAAAAACCGTTTCCACATTATTTAATGATATCAAAAACAGAGAAAGAAGAAGAATGGTTCATGCTAGATCCTGATTTTCGTTGGGAAGGAAATATGGAAAGAGAAAAAGTACTTCACTCTATTCAAGATAACCCATTTGGTGGAGGTTATTTCATTGATATAGAAGGAATTGGAGAGCCAACGCAAGAAACAGTAGCTAGTTATTTCACAGAAACATTCAAAAAGAACGACAATGAACTGACTATGGAACTGAAAAATTTAATTGTAAAAATGGCAAATGAGGAAGAAGGATATGCGCTTTCTGGACTTGTAGCAGCAGTAAAACAAATACCAGTACTTGCAATTCGTAAATATAGTTATGAGCATGCCTTTGCATACTTCCGTGAAACGTTGCAATATTCGGAGCAAGAATTTGATTATTGGTGTGATCGAGTAGAGGATATTGTACAAGGATTTACAAATGTACAGTATCGTGCAATTAAAATGGCAATGACGAATAATAAAGGTATGCTAGTATCGATTATTGAAAAACTGGATGAAATGAATGCAATTGAACTGCAAATTAAGAAGGAATTAGAGAGACAGTTTCTATCATGGAAAGGTATGAAAACAAATCAATCTGTCGCAACTCTTTAATAAGCTAACTGAATTTAAGATAGGAGAGTTTAATACTATGAAATATTCGCTATGTACCATTTCATTTCGTCATCAATTAATTTCATTTACTGATATTGTTCAATTTGCATATGAAAACGGTTTTGAAGGAATTGAATTATGGGGGACGCATGCACAAAATTTGTACATGCAAGAACGTGAAACGACAGAACGAGAATTGAATTTTCTAAAGGATAAAAACTTAGAAATTACGATGATAAGTGATTACTTAGATATATCATTATCAGCAGATTTTGAAAAAACGATAGAGAAAAGTGAACAACTTGTAGTACTAGCTAATTGGTTTAATACGAATAAAATTCGCACGTTTGCTGGGCAAAAAGGGAGCAAGGACTTCTCGGAACAAGAGAGAAAAGAGTATGTGAAGCGAATACGTAAGATTTGTGATGTGTTTGCTCAGAACAATATGTATGTGCTGTTAGAAACACATCCCAATACACTAACGGACACATTGCCTTCTACTATAGAGTTATTAGAAGAAGTAAACCATCCGAATTTAAAAATAAATCTTGATTTTCTTCATATATGGGAGTCTGGCGCAGATCCAATAGACAGTTTCCATCGATTAAAGCCGTGGACACTACATTACCATTTTAAGAATATATCTTCAGCGGATTATTTGCATGTGTTTGAACCTAATAATGTATATGCTGCAGCAGGAAGTCGTATAGGTATGGTTCCGTTATTTGAAGGTATTGTAAATTATGATGAGATTATTCAGGAAGTGAGAAATACGGATCTTTTTGCTTCCTTAGAATGGTTTGGACATAATTCAAAAGAGATATTAAAAGAAGAAATGAAAGTATTAATAAATAGAAAATTAGAAGTAGTAACTTCGTAATGTGAAATGATGTGAGAGTCTCGTTTAGAGGCTCTTTTTTTATGGTAAAAAATAACCAAAAATTTCCATGTATTTTAATTTGAATTTAACACAATTTATATATAAATAAGGAGGTGATTGGTAATGGCTAGAAATCGTAATTCTAATCAATTAGCATCACATGGAGCACAAGCAGCTTTAGATCAAATGAAGTATGAAATTGCACAAGAGTTCGGTGTACAACTTGGAGCTGATACTTCTTCACGTGCAAACGGTTCTGTAGGCGGTGAAATCACAAAACGCCTAGTAGCGATGGCAGAACAACAGCTTGGTGGCGGATATACTCGCTAAATGTAGAAGGTTATAGGAGAAAGGAAGGATTCTTCCTTTCTTTTTTTTTCAATTAATTGGTATGGATATATAGTGAACAGAATTCAAAGAATAGAAGTAATACTATATTTTACCCAATTTCTTTTGTTGTGAATGGGAAGTATTAAAGATGTAATAGCCCTGGTGGAATGAAAATTATGTTCCAGCAGGGCTATTATATGGTAAGAAATATATGATGAAAGGTTCCGAAATCAACATGTTAAAAAAAGAAAACTGTTGTTTAATTGCGCTTGCATCAGTTCCACTTGTCATGACATTAGGGAATTCAATGCTCATTCCAATCTTGCCGACAATTGAAAAGAAATTACATATTTCATCGTTTCAAGTATCCATGATTATTACAATTTACTCTATCGTAGCCATTTTACTTATACCGATTGCTGGTTATTTATCAGATAGATGGGGACGAAAGATGGTAATGGTTCCGAGTTTGCTGATTGCGGCTATAGGAGGAGCGATAACTGGTTGGGTATCATGGAAAGTTGATAATCCCTACATTTGGATACTAATCGGTAGAGCGATTCAAGGTATTGGTGCTGCTGGTGCAATGCCGGTTGTTATACCGTGTGTTGGTGATTTATACAAAGATGAAAAACAAGTTAGTACAGGTTTGGGAATCATTGAGACATCCAATACATTTGGAAAAGTGCTGAGCCCTATTTTAGGATCTGCTCTTGCTGCCATTGTATGGTTCTTACCATTTTGGGCGATTCCAGTTTTATGTGTCGTAGCAATTGTTTTATTGCTGGTATTAGTAAAGGCAAAAAAACAAGAAGGGGAAGTACCGCCACTAAAAGAGTTTATTCGATCTATTATCTCTACGTTTCGAGAAAAGGGAAGATGGTTAATTGCCATTTTTGCATTAGGTGCAATTATTATGCTTATTTTATTCGGAATTCTCTTTTATTTGTCGACTATACTGGAATCAAAGTATGACATTCATGGTATATGGAAAGGGTGTGTGCTTGCTATCCCGTTACTTGTACTGTCACTTAGTTCCTATATGGCCGGTAAAAAAATTGGAGATAATCAAAATGTTATGAAGAAGTGTATTTATATTGGTTTTTTAATGGCAGCTGCATCAGTCATCATTCCTTTATTTATAAAAGGGATTTACTTACTACTTCTTTGTCTCGTTATTATGGGGATAGGAATTGGTATGGCACTCCCATGTTTAGATGCTCTCATTACACAAGGGATTGAAAAGGAGCAAAGGGGAACGGTTACGTCCTTTTATAGTTCAATGCGATTTATCGGTGTAGCAGCTGGACCACCTTTATATTCTTTTTTTATGAAAGGGGCGGACCATGAAGTGTTTTATTTGACAAGTATTTTCGCTGCCATTGGTGCTGTTATAGCAATCATTTGGATTAAACCAGCAAAAGATGCAAAGACGGTAAAACAGAAACCGGAACCTACTTCATAATTTGAAAGAGAATTGCATGATGTTTTCAGTAACATGCAATTCTCTTTCGTTCATTAAGAATAAATAACTTGTTTTAACATATAAAGCGCGACACCCCATATGATGAGACCAGAAAATTTATTTAATAATAAGATTGTCTTTCCGGTTGAGTCTAGTCTTTTTAGAAATTTCCCCGCTAAAGCTAAGCTTATAAACCAAATCCAAGAAACGATAATAGTTGCAAGTGTAAAAGCCCATTTTTCACTTCCTATGTATTGAATAGAATTTGTTCCAATTACACCGATTGTGTCTAAAATTGCATGTGGATTTAATAACGAAACTGATGCTGCGAAAAGGATTTGCTTTTTTAAGGGCATACTTTTTTCTTGTTTTACATCGTTGGAAGGGTTACTTCTCCAAATAACAAAGCCCATATATAGGAGAAAGAAAAATCCAATTATATATAACGAGTTAGTTAGCCAAGAAAAAGTAAGGAGTACAAGGGAGACACCTTGCACCGCAATCAATATGAGTAACGTATCACATATAGAGGCAGTTAATACTACAGGGGCTGCCCTCCAAATGTTTGGTTGGCTAGCGCCTTGGTTAAAGACAAAAACATTTTGTACACCTAATGGAATGATAAGTCCAAATGCAAGAATGATACCATGAATAATTGCTTCACTCATCATATTACCTCCTATTTTAATTCATTATGATAGTGTATATTGTATAGAAGAAATGAAAATTTGTATCCATCCATATGGTTGGGGAGGTTACCAACCAAAAAGAATATAAGGTGATATGATGGAAAGATTCGTTTGGAAACCGAATATGTCTCTAGCGACGCCGCTGTATAAACAAATAGAAACGTATATAAAAGAAAGGATTGTTAATGGAGAATGGACCGTTGGAACAAAATTACCTTCACAAAGAGATTTGGCCCATACATTTGGTGTGAATCGAAGCACAATTGTAATGGCTTTCGATGAACTAGTTGCGAAGGGATATATTGAAGGGAATGGCAGGAAAGGAACAATTGTTGTAAATAATAATGAGAATGCTTCAACTTACGCACCCCCGCCTAATTGGCAGTCTTATGTAGAAACAGGAGTTCATTATCCGAATCTCCCAGCTATTCAAGAGATTAATCAAGCTGAATTTTATCCACATGTAATTCGGTTAGGAACAGGTGAGCTCGCGCCGAGTCTCTTACCTGAGAAAAAGATGAAAGAAATTATGAATAAGCTTTTAAAGTCAAATGTGACGCTTGGGTATGAAGAGCCGAAAGGAAATCTGTATTTAAGGGAAAAGATTTCCGAATACTTAAAGGAGCATGGCGTATATGTATCTCCTGCCTCTATATTAATTGTTTCAGGAGCAATTCAAGCGCTGCAACTTATTTCTATGGGGCTTCTTTCGAAAGGGGCATCCATCTTATTAGAGAAACCATCCTATTTATATTCGCTTAATGTTTTTCAATCAGCAGGAGTACGTTTAATTGGAATCCCAATGGATGAGAGCGGGTTACATACATCATATATTAAGAAATATAAGAAGCAGTTCAATGCCTCTATTTTATATACGATCCCGTCTTTTCATAATCCGACGAATTTTAGTATGAATACTAAGAAGCGAAAAGAAATAATGGAAGTATGTAATGAAATTGGATTACCTATTATAGAGGACGCAGTGTATCAAGACTTATGGTTTGATGCACCTAGTTCGAAACCTTTAAAAGCCTATGATAAAAATGGAATTGTACTACATATTGGAAGCATGTCCAAAGTAATTAGTCCAGGTTTAAGAATTGGATGGATTGTTGGACCCGAGCCAGTAATTCAAAGATTGTCAGACATAAAAATGCAAACAGATTATGGTTCAAGCACTATATCCCAGCAAATTGCAGCAGAGTGGTTTACAAATGGTCTATATGATGAGCATTTGCGATTTGTAAGAAGTGAATTGAAAAAACGAAGAGATTTTATGTTACTAATGTTAGATAAATATCTTCGTGAAATAGCAACTTGGCATGAACCAACAGGCGGGTTTTATATATGGGTACATATAAAAATACCCATTTCATATCGCAGTTTATTTGATAAAGCTCTGCAAGAAAAGGTTTTATTAAACCCAGGTACTTTATATGATAGAAGTGCAAATCAATTTTTGCGCCTATCGTATTCATACGCAACGTTAGAAGAAATTGAAATAGGTATAAAAAAACTTGCACAACTAATGAAAAAGTAAGAGGAGAAAGTAATGAAACAATATGTAATTTGCCAAATGATCAATGGAGAAAAATATTTAGCTGCTTATGCGGAGACCCAGCAAGAAGCAATTGAAAAAGCAGAACTGTTAGGATTAAGAACGGGAAATCGTTACATAGTTATTACTGCAGAAGAAGCCGAAGGGTTATCGTACCCTTAAACAATGTACGAGATTGTATAGGAAGTAAATAAGCCTAGTAATATAAGAAATTACTAGGCTTATTTACTATTAATTTGTCAAACGTTTTTGTATGCAAAATAATAATATTATGAGTCAAGTTGACGAAAAAATCGATTTGTCTTTCGGTCTTGATTTCCTTTTCTATATTCATCAATATATTGCCTAAAGTTCCAAGCTTGTAAAAATTTATTAGCAGAGTTATAACCAGAATTGTAAAGCCATTCTTTTTCTTCCTTTGTCAGTTCAAAATTAGTACTTGTAATCGTTCCTGTTGGAATTGTAATGGTTCTTGCTTTTGATTCCTTATCTAAATGACGTAAATCGTGAGCTTGCATCATTGTTTTAAATAGTCCTTTGAACATAGAAATAGGCTCGTTATAGTGAGCAGGGTCAGCTTGAATCTCATCTTTTACAAAATGAAATCCGAAAGTCGGCCAGCGAGGAGCGGTAGGTGAATCGAAGATCCAAATTGGATAATTACTTAGAATTCCTCCATCAACCATATAACAAGGCTGCTTCCATTTTGGAGTTCTCCATTTTACGGGTTCAAAGAAGAAGGGGATTGTACTACTCATTCTTACCGCTTTAGCGATAGAGAAGCGATAATTTAAAAATCCGTAGTTTGGTAAGTCGTCAGGAAAGACAACCATTTTACCATTACTAATATCAGAGGCGATGATTTTGAGTTTGTTTAGATCTGGTAAATCAGTAAATAAATGAACACCTTTTTTTCGAAGTAATTCTTCAATCCATTCTTCTATAAATACATTAGAGTATATACCTAGAGTAGTCCATGCACTTAGTCCCTTACCGATAAAAGGAATTCTATCAATAAAAGTTCTTTTCGTAAATTTATTATAATCAATATCAGTTATAATCGTTTTTAACTCTGAACAAGAATATCCTGCCGCTAGGAGCGCTGCAATAATCGAACCAGCCGATGTACCAGCTACACGTTCCCATTCATAACCTTTTTCGGCTAACGCGCAAATTGCCCCGACATGCGCAATACCGCGCACACCGCCTCCTTCAAAAACACCATCAATCTTCATTAAACATACTTCCTTTCGAATAAAAGATTTGGAAATGGCAAAAAAGCACGTATTGTACGTGCTTTTTTTTAATAGTTTTTAAGTTTACTAGCAGCCTACAAAGCCGCCCCAACAGCTAGCTCCGATGATGATTAGAAGGATAAATAAAACGATTAATAAAGCGAAACCTCCGTAACCACAACCGCCGCCACCGTATCCGTAACCACAGCAACTATATCCGTAACCCATGTGGAATTCCTCCTTATATTTAAAAATGAACGAGGGGAAAATGTACTGGAAGAAATAAAGAATTATCGTGTTTGTAGGAACAATGTATAGTATGCTTTTTTAAACTTGTTCGCGTACGAAGGATAAGCCCGTTTTTTAGAGGCTTGTTGATTTTGTAAAGAATGAAGTATAATCTTTGTACTATGATATAAATAAGTATGTAAATGTAAGGAGAATTTATGAATAAAAAAATTGAAGTATTAATTGATAAATATGAACTAACACACTTGAAAGAAGAACTTATTAATACTGTATTTCCTTGTATAAAAGTTGTGCCAAAGCAGCAGGAAACTGTTGCGATAGGTAGTTCGAAAATGGGAGGAGTTCCTGATTTACCAGCTTTATTTGAATATCCAAAGTATAAGGGAAATCCACTACAATTTATCGCACAATTTAACTTAAGTGATTTACAAAACGTTGGTATGGATCACAATCTTCCTAAGACGGGGATGCTGTATTTCTTTTGTATTGAAAATTATTTTGAAGAAAATGTGAATCTAACAGAAGCTGGGCGTGTACTTTATTATGATGTTCCTGTAGAGCAATTACGAAGAGAAAATGAAATACAAGCGAAATATAACCAGTGTGCAATTACTTTTGAACTGACATACAAATTACCAGAACTTTTCATTGAAGATGAGGCTGATTCAGATCGTTTCTTGCAATTACTTGAAGAGCTAATTCCAGATAACTACGATAACCATCAAATGTTTGGTGAGCCATTCTCTGTACAAGAAGAAGTGTTATATGAGACAGGAGAATATATGGGAGTAGACCCGCAGCAAATGACTCTTTTATTCCAAATTGATTCAGATCATAAAAATTGTAATATGGTTTGGGGAGAACTAGGGATGCTATATTTCTGTATTAGTAATGAAGATTTGAAAAATCAACGTTTTGAAAATACATGCTGTGTATTACAAACATGCTAATGAAAAAAGGTTGTTCTTTTAAAAAGAACAACCTTTTTATGTGAATTAGTTAATATGCATAATCTCATATGACCTATACGAAAAAGTATTGTATACTCTGAAACTATACGATACTTTTTCGTATAGTTATAGAATATAAGGAGTGACAAGATGGGAAAGACAAGTAAGTATGTGACAGCTGCCGCACTTTGTTCAACTATAGTAATGGGAGGCTTACAAGCGTCATCTGTATCTTATGCAGCTACAAATCCGACTACGGTGACAGCACAATCAGATGTAAAGTTATTAGATGATTTCAGAAAAGAATTAAAAAAACAGATTGATAATCGAGAAGAAAATATTACAATCACATATAAAACAAAAGATAGAAATGCTAGAAATATTATGGATCAATTGTATGGTGAGTTTAATAAAATTGTAGATGCTGATGAGTATGTAAAATATAATGTAGCGTCTACTAGATATTCTATTAAAGGAATGCCAGGGGACTATACGTTTACACTGCAAGTAAAATACCGTGAATCAAAAGAACAAACTCAATATGTAAAAGCTCAGGCAAAATCAATTGTTGGATCAATTGTAAAACCAGGAATGGATGAGCATGAGAAAGTAAAAGCTATTCACGATTACGTTGTGAAGCATGTGTCTTATGATACGTCTTATCAAGCGTATACAGCATATGAAGCATTAGCGAATCGTTCTGCCGTTTGCCAAGGATATACATTATTAACGTATGAGTTGTTAAAAGAGGCAGGTATTCAAAATCATATTGTAACAGGCACAGGAAATGGACAAGCTCACGCGTGGAATTTAGTGAACATTGAAAACAAATGGTATCACCTAGATACTACATTTGATGATCCAGTACCAGATAAAGCAGGGCGTGTAACTTACTCATATTTTAATATGTCTGACGAACAGTTAAGTAAAGATCATGAATGGGATCGTAGCAAATATCCAGCGGCAACTACAAGTTATTTTGGTGAATTAACAAATAAAATAAAAGCTGGTAGCTCAAAAACTGTTGTATATGAGCAGATGTTAAAAGAAACAAATTTACAATACTTATCTGCAGAATACGGAGCAGAAAATTATAATGAATTTAAGCAAAAGTTGCAGCAACAGTTTGCAGCCAAACCAGAAAAAGTAGAAGTACGATATAAGCAGTCCATGGATGGAACGATGCAAGATATAAAGAAAGTATTAAATGAAATAAATTGGCCAAAAGGTGCAAAGCGTGTGTCTTATCAAGTAGCACCTTATAGTGCATTGGCTGGTTATTCATTGGCGACAATTACATTTACGTATTAAGCAATGAGAAAGAGCATCTGTAAAAGATGCTCTTTTTATATTTGTTGATCACTTTAAAATATTGGGAATTATGTGATAAAATAAAAAGGAGAGGATGTGAATGCTGAATGAACTTGTTCGAAAGTAATATTTTCACATTGATATATACTTGTTTAGTAATCGGACTTATCGTTTTGTTTTTCATATCATTTACTTTGTTTATTAGAAGAGTATTACAAAGCAGCGTTGCAAAGAAACACCATGTGATTAATATGAACCAGAAGCTAGATCGAATTATTGAATTGCTTGAAAAAGATAAGAAATAGCGATAGAAGAAGTATGAAAAGGGGAAAGAGAATGGCGAATTATATAAAAGAATTACGTGAAAAAGTAGGACATGATTATGTTTTCTTAAACTTTGCCGGTGGTTGTGTATTTAATAAAGAAGGAGAAGTATTACTGCAAAAAAGAGGAGACTTTAACGCTTGGGGCTTTCCAGGTGGCGCAATGGAGATAGGGGAATCGGCTGCGGAAACTGCAATCCGAGAAATAAAAGAAGAAACCGGGTATGATGTAGAAATAAATGAGCTTATTGGAGTGTATACAAAATATTTTCAATCATATCCAAATGGAGACAAGGCACAGTCAATTGTGATGTGTTTTTCATGCTCAATAGTTGGGGGCGACAAAAAAGTAGATGGTGATGAAACGTTGGATTTGAAGTTTTTCCCGTTAGACGACATGCCACCGTTATTTTGTAAACAGCATGAAGATTGCCTGCAAGATTTATTGGAGAAAAGAGTAGGGGTATATCGTTAACATATAAAAAAGAAGCTAAATGAGATTAGCTTCTTTTTTATGTTTTATTTCCACCAATCATCAAACATTGACGCTGGTACTTGTCTTTTATGCTCACTCACTGTGTAACGTTTTTCAATTTTCTCTGCAACGTCAGCTGGAACTGCTTTACCTTCTAAATAATCATCTAATTGATCATAAGTAATACCTAACTCTGTTTCGTCAGCTTGACCTGGTTTTTCATCTAATAAATCAGCTGTTGGCATTTTTAAGTAAAGTCGCTCGTCTGCACCTAACTCTTGTAATAATGCACGTCCTTGGCGCTTCGTTAATCCCGTTAATGGTAATAAATCTGCACCACCATCTCCGAATTTTGTAAAGAACCCTGTTACAGCTTCTGCAGCGTGATCTGTTCCGATAACAAGAAGCCCTTTTTGTCCACCAATTGCATATTGAGTAACCATACGGATACGTGCTTTCACGTTACCTTTATTGAAATCTGTTAATGATTCACCCAATAAGTTTTCATATTGATTTGAAAAAGCATCAACAGTTGAAGCAATATCAAATGCAACAGATTGATCTGCTTGAATGAATTGTAATGCTAATTGTGCATCATCTTCATCTTTTTGTACTTTATAAGGAAGACGTACGGCGATAAACGTTACATTACCACCTTCGTTACGAATTTCTTCAACTGCAAGTTGTGCTAAGCGTCCTGCTAATGTAGAGTCTTGACCGCCGCTAATACCAAGTACAAATCCTTTTGCACCTGTTTTTTTTACATAATCTTTTAAGAAATCAACTCGTTTACGAATTTCAACTTTTGGATCAATTACAGGCTGAACATGTAATGCTTTCATAATCTGTTCTTGTAATGTCATTATGTTTTCCTCCTATTCATATTAAAGCGGTAAATAAGTTTATATGTATAATGGTACATACTTCTATCCTTTATTATTTCGCAAAACTAACGAATATACAATAGGATGTGTGTATGAATACGAATGTAGTCATTATAAATAAAGTACTACGTATAAGCAATTTTTTTAAACCTTTCAAAACTGTAAGGTTTTTGTCATTTGAATCGATGGAAGGTATTTCCGTACTTTACTAATATAAAAACATAGTTAGTAGAAAGAAGGGCGGAGAAGTAATATGAACATTAGAGAACTCGCATATCGGAATGTAACGCGAAATAGACGGACATACTCAGCCTATTTTTTGAGTAGTGCATTTGCTATTATGGCCTTTTTTGTGTATTCATTTTTTGCGTTTCATCCGGCATTAAGTGCAGGAGAATTGGGTCAGTACGTATTCGTAAGTATGTCTTTTGCACAGTCTATTATTTACTTATTTACATTCTTCTTTATTTTGTATTCGATGGGAATGTTTTTAAAAACGAGAAAGCGTGAGCTAGGAATTTTAATGATGCTAGGTATGACGAAATATCAATTAAAGCGTCTTATCTTTTTTGAAAATATTATGATTGGAATAGGGGCAATTATTTTTGGTATTCTTTCAGGTATGTTATTTTCAGGGGTATTACTATTTGTCGCCCCGATGATATTAAAACTAGATATATCCTTATCCTATTACATACCGATGAAAGCAATTGTTGTAACAAGTATTATGTTTTTCATATTATTTATGATCATATCATTGTTTAGTGCAGGAATGATTCGTAAAAATAAAATTATGAAGTTGTTTAGAGGGTCAGCAGAGGCAAAACCGGAACCGAAAGCATCAATCATTTCTTCAATATTAGCAGTAGTATTGCTTAGTGCTGGCTATGTAGGAGCTCTTCTATCGCATGGCGCAATGGTATTTATTATGATGATTCCTGTTACAACGGTAGTTATTATTGGGACGTATTTGTTGTACAAGCAGCTGAGTGTCTTTATTATTCGATTATGTAAAAAAAGTAAACGTTTCTATTGGACACAGACTAATATTATTACGTTATCAGATTTAGCGTATCGCATGAGAGATAACGCAAGAATGTTCTTTATTGTAACCATTATTTCTACTGTAGCATTTTCCGCAATAGGGACATTAGTCGGCTTCGCATCCATGACGAAAGGGATAATGGAGAGACCAATTGCGTTTCATTACCATTCTAAGCAAGGGAATAGTAACGAATCACAACATATACAAATGATTGACAAAGGATTAAAGAAACATAATATAGCAGCTTCAAAAACTAATATTTCGACAAAGAAAACGGAGGAACAGTCGTTAAGAAGCGCCACTTTTATAAAAGAATCAGATTATAAGGAATATGCAAAGTTAACAGGAGAACCATTTAATACTGTAGCCAATAAAGAGATTGTATTTTTGTCAGCTGATATACCAGGGCCAGCGATGAAAGAAAGAAAAGAAATTACTTTACTCAATATGAATGAAAGTTTAAAGGTGAAAAAAGTTACTTCATCTTCATTGGGGAAAATATTAAGAGGAAATGTTTATGTAATCTCTAATAATCAATATGATTCATTACAAGATGGATTTATAGAGACAAAAGATTATATGTATAAAACTGAAAGAACGAAAGATGAGATTGAAATTGGTAAAGAGCTTACTCATCAAATTAAACCGTATCAAGAACAGTCAACGTTTAGTGCGGAAGAGTACGAACAAAACCAAAGTTTACAAATTGCAGGACCGATTTTATTTGTAGGTTTCTTTATTGGTATAGTATTTTTCGTTTGCGCAGGAAGTTTCCTTTACTTCCGTTTATTCTCCGATTTGGAGGATGATGTTCGCTTGTTCGAAATGATTCGAAAAGTTGGATTGACGAGTGGGGAATTATCGAAGGTAGTTACAATTCGATTAGCGCTTTTATTCTTCGTTCCAATTGGTGTTGCAACATTACATGGGGCAGTAGCCTTAACTGCGTTAGGGCAAATGTTTGAGTACTCATTGTTTAAAGAAAATACAGTTGTATTAAGTATTTTCATAGGTATTCAAATTGTATACTTCTTACTTATAAGATCCCGTTATGTAAAACAATTGAAAGAGAGATTACATATGCATTAAATGTGTTTTTTTAACTCGAGTACAAAATTTTCTAAAAAGAGGCAAGTATTGCCAAAAAGTGATAAAATGGAAAAAGCGAGGTGAAAAAATTAATATAGAGTAAGGGGGGGAGAAATATGAAAGCAACAGGAGTTATTCGAAAAGTAGACGAATTAGGACGAATTGTTATCCCTAAAGAATTACGCGATGTATTGGGAATACAAATCAAATCACCGCTTGAAATTTTTGTAGAAGCAGATAAAATCATTTTACAAAAATATCAACCTTACAATGCTTGCCAAATCACAGGTGATGTTTCAGAACAGAACATATCATTAGCAAATGGAAATATTACTGTTGGGATAGAGGGAGCGGAATATTTAGTAAAAGAGATAGAAAAGTTTTTAAACAAGAGTGAGGTTTAGTCTTAATTTATATTATTTTTCAAATTACATATCATTCTTTTAAAAGACTGTAAGAGGACCATTAATTGGTTCTCTTATTTTGGTTAGTAGTTGAACGACATGGGGTGTTACTTCCTACAAATCATAGGGAAAATAAAAAAGTAGTATAGAGTTAGTAAATGATGTTGAGAAATATTTGAAAAGAAGGAAAACAAAAAGAATAAAACGAATGTTACATTTACACGTATTCAAAAGTGGTCTGAAATGAAAATAATACATTTTCAGGAGGGATTACGATGAGTAGTACAGTGAATAAACAAAAAGGTATACAATTGATTCCGTTTACCGTAAATAAGGTGGTAGAACAAGTAAATGAAATTCCACCAGGTGTACAAATGATTCACGCTCCGCAAGTATGGGAAAAGAGTGTGAAGGGGCAAGATGTAGTCGTTGCCGTATTAGATACAGGGTGTGATACTAATCATATGGATTTAAAAGATCGTATTATCGACGGAAGAAATTTCACAAAAGATTATGAAGCTGATCCAAATGTGTATCTTGATAATAACGGACATGGTACTCATGTAGCGGGGACGATTGCCGCGACTGAAAATGGTGTCGGTGTATTAGGAGTTGCACCACTTGCTAAAATGTTAGTATTAAAAGTTTTAGCGGGAGATGGTTCTGGAAGTTATGAGCAAATTATTGAGGCAATTCATTATGCTGTAAATTGGAGAGGGCCGAATCAAGAGAAAGTGAGAATTATTTCAATGTCACTTGGTGGTCCGCAAGATGTTCCAGAATTACATGAAGCAATTCAAAATGCGGTAAAGCAGGATGTTCTCGTTGTATGTGCTGCTGGAAATAATGGAGATTGCGATGATGAAACAGAGGAATTAGATTTCCCAGGTGCTTACTCTGAGGTAATTGAAGTTGGTGCTGTTAATTTAGAGCGGAAGATTGCATGTTTTAGTAATTCAAATCAAGAAATTGATCTAGTAGCGCCAGGTGATGAAATATTATCTACGTATCCAGATGGGAAATATGCCGTGTTAAGTGGAACTTCCATGGCGACGCCGCATATTGCTGGGGCGCTCGCCTTGCTCATTAAACAGTGTGAGAAAGAATACGGTCGAAAGTTATCAGAGCCGGAAGTATATGCACAACTTATTAAAAGAACTGTACCTTTAGGGTACGAACGTACATCTGAAGGGAATGGATTAATAGATTTATTAAAAGAATAGCCATATTAAAAAACATCTCATATGAATATGAGATGTTTTTTAATATGGCTTTGTCGCATGTAATACAACTTGTAACAAACCTGGGAATCTAGCATTTAAATCTTCTTCACGAATTGAAATGAAACGTTGTGTTCCTTCAAGGCGCGTGTACATAACACCTGACTCACGTAAAACTTTGAAATGGTGAGATAAAGTTGATTTCGCAATAGGGATGTTTAAAGCACCACAAGATTGTTCACTTTTCTCTAGTAACATATTTACAATTTGTAAACGAATTTGATCGCTAAGTGCATATAAGACAGAAGAAAATTGAATTTCTTCTCGATTTGGATGATAGAGTGTACGCATATTTCACCTACTTGTATAAGTTAAGATATTTGCACTATAACATATAAAGTGATATATTTCTATTGTTCGAATATATTCGAACAATAGAAATATAGGGGGAGAAAAAATGAAGTATACAAAATTGCAAAAGGCAGGACTAAATATTTCAAAGTTGGGTTTAGGTACAAATGCAGTAGGGGGACATAATTTATATGCTGATGTGAATGAAGAAGAGGGAAAGCAATTAGTAGAAGAAGCTATTCAGCAAGGGATTACATTTTTTGATACAGCAGATTCATATGGTTTTGGTAGATCAGAGGAATTAGTAGGAGAAGTATTAAAGGGAAAACGTCATGAGTTTATACTTGCTACAAAAGGTGGAATTCAACCGTTGTTAAATGGAGAAACTTATATTAACAATGAACCAAGTTATTTAAGAAATGCTGTGGAGAATAGCTTAAGAAGATTACAGACTGATTATATTGATTTATATTATTTACATTTTACAAATCCTGAAACAAGTTACATAGATTCAATCGGAGAGCTTACTCGTTTAAAAGAAGAAGGGAAAATTCGTTCAATTGGAATATCGAACGTAAACATAGAACAATTAAAAGAAGCGAACCAACATGGTCATATAGATGTTGTACAATCTCCGTACAATGTGTTAGAACGTACGGCAGAGGAAGAACTGTTGCCGTATTGTATAGAAGCGGGTATTTCATTTATTCCATATGGGCCTCTTGCTTTTGGAATATTAGGTGGGAAATATACAGAAGATTTTAAATTGAACGAAGTCGATTGGCGCCAAAATGTAAATCTATTTGAAGAAAATACATATAAGAGTAATTTTAAGAAAGTGGAAAAGTTAAAAGGGCTAGCTAAAGAAAATGATATTGAAGTGTCTCATTTAGCGTTAGCATGGTTATTAAATAAAGAAGGAATTGATACAGTTATACCTGGTGGAAAGCGGGCAGAGCAAATAAGAGAAAGTGTGAAAGCGGTAGACGTTTCATTGAATGAAAGAGTCATGAAAGAAATCCAATCTATTTTAGAAGATTAGTGAAACAGAGGGATAGTACCCTCTGTTTATATAAGGAGAAGGTCTAAATGAATAGAGTACTAGCTGTATTTTTCACGATAATGTTTATGATCGGTACAGACACTTTCTTAATTTCACCACTGTTGCCGACATTACAACAGGTGTATCATGTTTCAACCGAGTTGTCAGGATGGATGGTGAGTTCGTATGCTTTAGGGTATGCTGGATTTGCGCTTATTGCTGGTCCTATATCAGATGGATTAAACAGAAAAAAAGTGATGGTACTAGGTATGAGTTTTTTTGCAATAAGTACGTTTTTGTGTGGAATTGCACCGAGTTTTTTATGGATGCTAACATTTAGATTTTTAGCAGGTGTAAGTGCAGCTTTTGTATCTCCACAAGTGTGGGCATCCATTCCGCTCCTTATAGAGAAAAAGCAAATTGTGAAAGCAATTGGGGTTGCAACAGCAGGGTTATCAATCTCTCAAATTTTAGGGCTGCCACTGGGAGCTTATTTAGCAACGATACATTATACAATCCCATTCTATTTCATTGGTATATTATCAGCACTACTTGTTATTCTTATTTATGTTGTATTACCAGAAATACAGTCGGTTCATATAGATGGAAATAAAAAAGTGATTTTACAGCGTTATAAACAATTACTTACAGATTCAAAGGTTTCACTTTCTTATTTTGCATACTTTGTTTTTCAAACCGGAAATTTTGCTGCATTTTCATTTTTTGGTGTATGGCTTTCCATTCAATTTGGCTTACAGGTTCATGAAGTAGGTACGGCTATGCTTGTACTAGGATTAGGAAATTTAGCTGGTAATATTTTTGGCCCTAGACTTGTAAATAAAATTGGATACAATCTTTCTTTCTATGGTGGAATTGTATTTACGGCAGTGTTATATGTAATACTTCCCTATTTAAAGAATCTTATTTTTGTTGAATTCTTTTTCTTTGTTTTATTTTTTGTGACAGGAATTTTGTTTGTATTAATGATGGGACATTTACAAAACATGTCTACTATAGCACGGGGAACAGGTGCTGCCCTTGCTAACGCCTCGATGTACATTGGCCAAATGATTGGTGCGGTAATAGCAGGAATGTTATTTGCAACATCTCACAATTTTATACTAGTAGGTAGCTTTACAGCGTTATTATATGTTGTAGCTTTATTTCTGCTTAGAAAAGGTGAACACATTAGTAAAGATAATGAAAAAGGAATTGCATCATAAAGTTTTAGTAAATCAAAAAACAATTTTTTAGGATAAGTTAAAAAGGTGCTTTTTGATTGCATAGTTGCTGTATTTTTAATAATTCGTCGTTGAGCTGTATGATTGAAAAGGATTTGTAATAAAATTATGGGAAAATAAAAAACCCCTATATAGATAGGGGTTTATATATCGGCATATAGCTCCTCGGAAAAGGATATACCTAGTTTAACATATAGGAGTACTTATAATTGTGAAATAGATGTGAAAGTAATGTGAAAAATGTTGTAATAAAAAGCACTGTTTTAGCTAATGTAGCTAAAACAGTGCTTTTCTCTTTGATTGAACAGTTGCAGCATTTTCATCATGTATACCTGCATCTTTAATAATTCGTTGTTTTGCTTTATTTAATAGATGGTTTACTGCTTCGCCAAAATAGTTAGCTTCGCTTTTTGTGCGGGCTTCTCGTAAACATTTATAGTTTTCTAGCAGTTCCTCTTTTTCGGAGTTTGTTAAGAAATCTTCTATTTTCTTTTTTGTCATACGAAACACCCTTTCTCCTGACAAACGACGCAATAGAAAATATTTATTTCTCATTATAACAATAATTTTAAAAGAAAGTATACACTAACGTCGCAATAATTTGTCAATTTCTTGAATCTTCTCATCAGCTTTCCCAATTTGCGTATTTTTAGCCTGTTCGCCACCAAGAGCTTGATGTAGTAAAAAAGTTTGACCGGAAATAGCAGTTACAATGGATACTTTTATAATTTCTTTTATTGCGGTGACATCGAATAAAACGAGCCCAAGAAGTGCGGCTAGGCTACCAGTAAAAATATCAGTTAAAAATCCAAAATGAAAAAATGTTTTCAAACGGCGTGGAAGCAATAACTTACCTTGGTTATTGATTAGATGGGAAACGAAGCCGGTAATGCCACCAACGAGAACAGCGGTTAGCCATTGATACATTTCCATCGAATCCACTCCTTTTAGTGAATAAGATTCGATTATTTTATATTGATTCCTTTTAATATTTCATATAAGCATATTGAGAAAGTTTGTTTGGGTATATTTTGTATTCAAATTAATTATAACAGAAAATTTAGATAGATTTCAGTCTATTATATGAATCATTTTTACAATAATATGAATGCAGAAAGGGGTGCGTGATATGAATATAGATTATCGAATAAGAAGTGTAGATGGTTATACAAAAAAATAGGGGAATTAGTAAGCCTGCTTGAGCATACGAGAGCTGTAACATTAGGCGAAGTAAAAAATTTATCAGTTGAGCAATTAGATTTAATTATGCAAAGCAGCGGAAATTCAATTGGCGCCTTATTAAAGCATATAGCAGCTATTGAAAAAGTTCATCAGCTTATTTCATTTCAAGATCGTGACTTTACAAAAGAAGAATTAGAAATATGGGAAGATGCACTGTATTTAGGGGAAGCGGGTAGAGCAATCTGTGGTCATGAAATACAGTATTATGTACAACTTCTACAAAGTGTTCGAGAAGAATCTCTGAAGTATTTAAGTGAACAAGGTAATGAGTGGCTCATGTCAGAAAGAAAGTGGCCTAACGGTGTAGTATATAACCAGCACTATCTTTGGTTTCATGTGCTAGAAGATGAAATTAGTCACCGAGGACAAATTAGAATGCTCAAAAACAAGTTATTTGAAAATTACGTTAAATGATGTAGCTTTTTATAGGAGAATTCCATATAATGAGAGTAATTAAAATAAGAACGGGGTGATGTATTATGGCGAAAATAACTTATATGAATAATAAATCAAATACAAAGGTGGATGGAAAGGGCGAAACGATATAAGTGAGCGCACTATCCTTCCACTTAGCTTAAACTAGGGAGGATATCAATTTGAATCAAAATATTTTAGAATCGTATGGCTGGGATTCTTTTTTTGAGGAACAAGCTGTAGAGAACTTTGAAGTAGGGCGTATTTTACTTGAGCATAAGCATATATATCGAATTATTTGTAATGATGGTGAATATATGGCAGAACTGTCTGGAAAGTTTCGGCATGAAGCAGTAACGAAGGGAGATTATCCAGCTGTTGGTGATTGGGTGTATATAAAGAAAATAGAGAATGAAAAGAAAGCTATCATTCATCGTATTTTTCCGAGAAGAAGCTCTTTTTCTAGACAAGAGGCTGGTACTCGAACGGAAGAACAAGTAATAGCAGCAAATGTAGATTATTTATTTTTAGTGAATGCACTTAATCATGATTTTAATGTTAGAAGGATGGAACGTTATTTATTATTAGCGTATGAAAGCGGTGCTATGCCAGTTATTGTTTTAACAAAGAGTAGTATATGTAATGATGTGGAACGGAAAATTGTAGAAACGGAAGCTATAGCAATTGGTGTTCCTATTTTCGTTGTTGATAGTTTAGAGCATACAGGTATTGATTCGTTGAAACAATTCGTTTCTTCAGGGAAAACAATTGCTTTAGTTGGGTCATCAGGGGTAGGAAAGTCAACTTTGTTAAATGCGCTAATAGGAATTGAGGTAGCAAAAACGGGAGATATACGTGAAGAGGATAGTAGGGGGAGGCATACGACAACGCATCGAGAGTTATTTCAATTGCCAAGTGGCGCTCTCGTAATTGATACTCCCGGCATGAGAGAATTGCAACTGTGGGAAGGAAGCGAAGCGATTCAAACAACATTCTCTGATATTGAAAAACTTGCGACAACATGCCGTTTTCGTGATTGTAAGCATGAGAATGAACCAGGATGCGCGGTGCATAGTGCAATTGATAACGGACTTATTACGATAGATCGTTTGAAAAGCTATAAAAAATTACAAAGAGAACTGGCGTATTTTATGAGAAAACAAGATGTAATCCTTGCCAGAGCAGAGCGTGATAAGTGGAAAAAGCTTTCTAAACAACATAAAAAAATGTAAAAACCAAAGGGTGCCCCTTTGGTTTTTTCTATTTGTAAATTTTATAATAATATTATTCATATATATAGACAAAGGGAATTTAATTGTTTAAACTTTACAAAGTATTCATCATAATAGGTTATGAAAATAATAATTAGGGATTGGGAAATATTCATAATTAACTCAATTTAACTTTTAAATTTGAAAATTAGGAGGTTCATAATGGATAAACTATTAAATTTGTTTCGTGATATGAAAGTAGCAAAAAAGCTATTAATTTCATTCTTTGTAATTTTAATTGCGGCTGTGTCTATTATCGGAGGCATGTCTTATCAAACAGCCAAAAAGAATTTTGAATCGCAAATTAAGAGTAGTGCCAACGACAATATAAAAATACTGGATAATTTAATCAATCAAATGATTGATGCAAAATTTAATGATGTGAATAATTTTGCACGGGTGATTCAGGGGAATATGTATCAAGGAGATAATCAGGATGAATTAAGAAAAATGTTATCTCAATATATAAATTTAAATAAAGATGTTGAACAAGTATATGTTGCCGGAAATGATAAAAAATTTGTACAAGAACCAAATATACAAATGGCAACAGACTATGATCCAACAGAGCGTTCTTGGTATAAAGATGCGGTTGCAAAACAAGGTGGTATTGTTGTTACTGAGCCATATAAGGCAAAAGGAAATGGACATATTGTCGTAACAATCGCAAAACAAACAGAAGATAAAAATGGGGTTGTTGCGCTAGATTTAAGTTTAGATAATTTATTAAAAACATCAAAGTTAATTAATATTGGTAAAAAAGGATATGCCTTCATTTTAGATGGAAAGCAAAAAATAATTGCTCATCCACAAGAAAAATCAGGGGAAAAAGCGGCTGATTCTTGGGCAAAGAAAATTTATGAAGATAATCACGGTGCTTTTTCATATTCTTATGGCGGTAGTGAAAAGAATATGGTATTTGCTACAAATGTAAAAACAGGTTGGAAAATTGGTGGGACTATGTACTCAAGTGAAGTAATTGAAGCTGCTCAACCTGTATTTTATAATATGTTAATTGTTATGCTTATCTCATTAGTAATAGGTGGAGCACTTATTTATTTTGTAACACTTTCAATTACGAAGCCTTTAAAGAGATTAGTTGTTACCTCTAAAGAAATAAGTGAGGGGGATTTAACGCAAACAATTGAAATTCATTCTAATGATGAAATCGGCCAACTTGCTAAAGGATTTAATGAGATGACGAATTCGTTACGGACGTTAATCGGAAGAATTAACGATTCAGCTGGGCATGTTGCAGCGGCATCAGAAGAGCTAACTGCAAGTGTAAGGCAAGCAAGTGAAGCGACTGAGCAAATCACAATCGCAATGGATGAAATATCAAGTGGGGCAACGACGCAAACAACAAGCGTAGAAAATGGCGCTATGTTACTGTTTGATGTAACGGAAGGAATTCAACATGTAGCAAATAGTTCATCATCTATTAATACGGCTTCTGCACATACTCGTGAAAAAGCAGAAGATGGTGGGAAACTAGTAGGAAGAACAGTAAACCAGATGCAGTCTATTGCAGAATCTGTGTCACAATCAGATGCAGTTATACAATTACTAAATAATAAATCAAAACAAATTGGTGATATTTTAGAAGTAATTCAAAATATTGCAGATCAAACAAACCTTCTAGCTCTAAATGCGGCGATTGAAGCCGCAAGAGCCGGTGAGCATGGAAGAGGTTTCGCAATTGTTGCAGATGAAGTACGTAAATTGGCAGAGCAGTCTAGCGTATCTTCTAGTGAAATTAGTAAATTAATATGTGAAATACAAGATGATATGGGTAAGACAGTCAAATCTATGAATCATGTAAATGAGGAAGTTCAATCTGGACTTGTTATCGCAAATGAAACGAAGCAAAACTTTGCTGAAATTTTACAATCTACAAATGAAATAGCTAATCAAATTAAGACGATGGTTGAAACGGCTAATGGAATGTCAAAAGGGGCAAATGAAGTATCTATTTCGGTAGGACAAATTGCAATGACAGCGCAAAATAATGCAACAAGCACACAAAATGTTGCGGCTTCAGCTGAAGAACAGCTAGCTTCGATGGAGGAAATTGGATCCGCAGCGGGCACGTTATCTCAAATGGCTGAAGAGTTACAAGGACTAATTGACAGATTTAAAGTTTAATAGAGAACAGACTATCCCTAGTAGCATTATGCCACTAGAGGGTAGTCTGTTTTATTGTGTAAAATCAAATAGGGATGTAGACTTCCTTTATGACGTTTAAAATGGCATTTTGCATAATGTTTGTCGAAAAATAGAGGTATTTGTTAGCTTTGTGTATAATTATTAACGTATAGAATACAAATAAAAGGAGAGTATTATGGGAGTGTATTGGGGGACAAAAAGACATTCTTGGCTTAGTTACGTCTCATTTTGGCTAAGTATTTCATTTTTTATTGTTTTTCTAATTGAAGTGTTTATATTAAAAACACTTTCGAATAGCTCGGTACAAATTGTTAAATATTTTTATTTTATACTTGTACCAGTAAATATTTTTCTTAGTTTAAAGTTACTATTTAAGAAGAATGAAAAGAAAGCGTTACCTATTTTTAGTTTCATTGTCTCATTATTATTTGCAATTTTAATAATCGTATTAGTTTTAGCAGCTATAGGGAATTTCTTTTAAGGGGAGTGGTATAAGTCACTCTCCTTTTTTATTTGTGGTAGTCTTACTATATATAAAAGTATGAATGCTGTGAGCTAATAAAAGCGGAGAGTAGACAATATTTGCATGGATTAAATCCTGACGCTATTTAAACTTGTAAGAGTGTATGGAGTAATGAGGTAATATAACATAATAATGGAGATAGAATTAGTTATTTTATAAGTATCTATGAAGCAAATGAATACGGTAAGAACGGTGATATATGGTACAATAGCTATGGATAGTGATAGAGATAAAGGGTATATAAAATACTCATCGTTTTTTAGTAAGAGAGGGGTTATCTTATGCTATACGAGGATTTGGAGACATTATTTCAAACAGCTCCGAAAGAAGATAGAGGCGGATGGAAATATATAATCCAAGAACAAAATGATACATATAAAATTGTTGATGAAATACTGAAAAATCAAATGAGTGTCGAATTGTATTTTAATGAATACGATGAGGTGAAAATCACTTTATATAAAGATGGAATTCCCATTACGACTATACAAAGAATTGTGATTTCAAAAGTTGAATTAGACGAAGATGAAGAAGGTATTCAATTTGTTTTAGAGCGCATGCCTAGTCGAATGATCCGGTTGCAGTTAAAGCCGTATTTAGCATTAGAAATGGGACCGTACTGGGAAGTATGTGATGATTGTGAATGAACATAAAAAAGCATCCAATAACATGGATGCTTTTTTATGTTTTTTGAAGTTGTTTAAACGCAATGATTGGAAGTATAACAATACTTACCCATCCGATGATAGGATATAGAATATGAAGTAAGTCACTGTAACCGATGTAACTAAAGCAATAACTAATTAGTAAAATGAAGAAAATAATATTGTGATTTTTCCACCCAGTAATAGATTGCATCTGTTTTGTCATTCCGAACACATTACCAACTAAAGTTGTGAAAACTTCACCGAAAATAATGAGAACGAAGAAGAAGTGAAAAGTTGCATTAAATCTTCTTATGACTTCAGCCATTGGGATGTTATATTGATAAAATTGATCGACTGATAAGATTGCTAAATGGCTGCATAATAAAATTAAAGAAAGTCCAGCACCACCTAAAATCCCACCCCAAAAAATGGCTTTTCGATCCTTTACTTCACTGGCTAATGGGACGAGAACACTTTGGGCGAGAGAAAGATTTAAGGCGACATATGTAATAGGGCTAGTAATCCATTTCATATTCCAGCTCTCTGCAGGAATAGTGTTATTAATGGAAGGTGTACCGTGAAAAAAGGTTGTAATAGCAAGTCCGATAATAAAAATCATCATAATAGGTACGACAAGTGTATTTACTTCAAAAACACCTTGTAATCCGCGGCTACTTATAATGAGACAAGCGATAACTGTAATGAGAATACCGAGTTGTCTTGGTAAGCGAAGTTGCTCTTCAAATACTGCACCAGCCCCTGATAACATAACGCTCGTTACACCGAATAAAACGAGTAATAATAATGTGTTTACAACATTCCCAAATACATCCCCAAATAAATATTTGTTAAATTCTTGCGCTGAAAATGCCCCGATTTGTGATGAAAGTAACATCATCTTTGTGCCGAGCCAAATAAAAAAAAATCCACTTACACATATGCCAATTGTCCCGTATAATCCATTCACTGTGAAAAATTCAACAATTTCTCGTCCAGTAGCAAATCCAGCTCCAACGACAGTTCCGATATAAGTAGCAGCTACTTTCTTTGCTACTTGCCATTGTTGATTGTCCATGTTATCCCTCTTTCTACTATGATGAGCTTGATGTACTATTATGCATATGTATGAGCTTGGACAATTAGACGTATGAAGTGTTTGAAAAAATACATGAATTAAATGATATTAGGGAAGTATTAAAGGTGTTAAAACTTTGTTACATATAAGCCGATTGTTCGAAAGGAAAGGGAATGTATGGTAAAATGTAATTAGGTTATTAAAAGATAAACATTACAAAATGATAAGAGGAGTGGATTGTATGAGTACGAAAACAAATGTTGTTGAAGTATTAAACAAGCAGGTAGCAAACTGGAATGTGTTATATGTGAAATTACATAATTATCACTGGTATGTGACAGGGCCACACTTCTTTACATTACATGAGAAATTTGAAGAGTTTTATAATGAAGCTGGAACGTATATTGATGAGTTAGCAGAACGTATTTTAGCTTTAGAAGGTAAACCATTAGCGACAATGAAAGAATATCTCGCAACATCTAGTGTCAGCGAAGGGACAAGCAAAGAATCTGCAGAAGAAATGGTGCAAACATTAGTGAATGATTATTCTGCACTTATTCAAGAATTAAAAGAAGGTATGGAAGTTGCGGGCGAAGCTGGCGATGAAACATCAGCTGACATGCTGTTAGCAATTCATACAACATTAGAACAACATGTATGGATGCTAAGTGCATTCTTAAAATAACGATAAAAAATATAAAGAAACCCATTGAAAAATTATTTCAATGGGTTTTTTTATGATTTTTCAGTTTTCTTTTATGCTATAATATAGTAAAAAGGAGGCGATGCGATGTTTCGCTTTTTCAGAACTGGAAAAGAAGAGCGGGAAATTACGAAAGATGAATTAGAACAAGCGATGGCTCAGTTTTTAGAAACGAATGCTAATATCGTTTATACAGTATTAGTAAATGAAGATTATACAGTAAATTATGATTTGTTAAAACCGTATTTACCTGCATTTCCAACAAATGATTTTCTCATAACGAAGGAAACGCTTGAGGTATTTGAACATACAGCAGAAAATTTAAACCTAGTGAAAGAAATTGATGTCGTACAAAAGGCAGTAGATCAATACGTAACAGAAAAAGAAATGTTCCCAATTGTTGAAGGTAGCGAAGATCGCCTCATATGCGGAATGAAACTAGGACCTTACTTAAATCGTAGCTTAAAAAGAGACTTATATATTTCAGAAAAACATTATTTAGTTTCAAGTAAACCAGATAGAAAAAAACAAAAGAGCGGGTAGACGTAATGAAAACAACAATACATATATTGTTGTCTTTTTTTTGTTTGTTAAAATATTGACTTTTCAGTTTATTAATATTTATATTAAATGTATTGGACAGAGAAGGATAACTATTAAGTATCATTCGGAGAATAAGATATTGCTAGGGCGAGTTATATAAAATCTTCACAAAGTGGTATAAAGATTCGCAAAATAAATATTATAAAAAGTTTCGGGGGAATTGGTACATGAAAAATAGTATGACTTACATTCAATTATTAAATGAAACGTTACGTTGTTATGCAAATAAAGGAAGTTTTGAAGCGTACAATTATATAATGGAAAACGCTATAGGTGTAATAGGGAATGAGGCGCAAATATATAATTTTAAGTATGCGCTCGCAAGTGCATCAGGACTTGAAAAAGAAGCATTACATTTAATGAGGGAGGCCATTATAGAAAAGGGATTCTGGTATGGAAATGAATATTTGATTTCCGACGAAGATTTAAAATCACTACATAAATTTAAAGAATTTCATACAATGGTGCAATTATGTAAAGAAAGAGAAGAATTAGCACATAAAAAGGAAAGACCAGATGTGAAATATATATATAGCAAGAAAGAGGGGAATCTACTACTTACAATACATGGTGACCAAGAAAATATTCAAATAATAGAGCCATATTGGAAATCAGTTTTGACACAAGATTACACGTTAGCTTTACTACAGTCTTCACAAATTCAGTTTTCAGATGGATTTGTTTGGGATGATTTAGAGAGAGGGAAAGGGGAATTAAAAGAGCATTACAATAAGTTTATAGAAAATCATACAGTAGAAAATGTGATAATTGGTGGTTTTTCTGCAGGGGCAAGAGTAGCTTTATATACGATTTTACAAAAAGATATAGATGTAGATGGTTTTATTTTTATGGCACCATGGCTTCCTGAGATTGAAGAATGGGATGAGTTGCTAAGAGTGCTGCAGGATAAACATATAAAAGGATATATAGTATGCGGGGATCAAGATGAAGATTGTTTCGAATCCACGCAGCAATTTGTACGATTATTAAGAGATAAGAATATAGAACATAAGTATAAAGTTGTGCCTAACTTAGATCATGATTATCCTATTAACTTTGATGAGCTATTAAAAGAAGCTATTGAATATATAGGAAATAAAAACAATAAGTAGTAAGAAAAAGAGATGCATCATATGTGATGCATCTCTTTTTAGAGTTATAAATTAAAAGCATTTGCTAGTAAGCGATAAGACTTTAATTTATGTTCAAATTGATGGGTAATCGTGACAATCATAAATTCGTCAGTATTGTATGCTTTGCTTAAGTTTATTATTTTTTCTTTTACAGAAGACGGATCACCAACAATCATACGTTGACGATTTTCTTTTATACGGAATAAATCATAAGCACTGTATGAATAATTTTGAGCAGTTTCAATAGAAGGTGTACCAGTAGTTCGTTTTCCTTGCTCTAATAATAAGATTGATAAATCTAAACTAGAAGCAATTTTTTCCGCTTCTTCATTTGTTTCTCCGCATATAACAAAGATGGCAACGATTGAATTAGGCTTATCTCCTAAAAATGAAGGCTGATATTGTTCTTGGTAAGCCCTCATAACTTCAGGGCCTCCGAAGCCATTAATAAATTGTGCAAATGCGAAAGAAGCTCCGTTGTTTGCAGCAATTTTAGCGCTCTCTCCGCTAGAACCGAGCATCCACATTTCAGGAGATGTTGGGATAACTGGAGTAGCTTTTAAGTTTGCATAGTGATGGTTTTCTGGTATTTGATCATGTAAGTACATTGCAACGTCTGCAATTTGTTCTGGATATTGATCAAGTGAGACCATTTTCCCTTCTTGAAGTGCGCGAGTTGCTATTGGCATACCACCAGGAGCTCTACCAACACCGAGATCGATGCGGTTCGGATACAGTGCTTCTAGAACACGGAAATTCTCAGCAACTTTATATGGGCTATAATGTGGTAACATAACACCACCTGAACCAACTCTAATACGGTCCGTTTTTGCTGCAATATGAGAAATAAGTATTTCTGGACTTGAACCAGCTAAGCTTACGGAATTATGATGTTCGGATACCCAAAAACGTGTGAATCCGAGTTTTTCAACTTCTTGTGCAAGCGTAACTGTATGTGAAAAAGCTTGGGCTGCTGTGCTACCATCTGAAATAGGTGATTGGTCTAATACACTTAACTTGATCATAGAATATACCTCTCAATCTTAATGTACATCCTATTATATATTTACTTATGAAAAATGCGTAGTGAAATGCTCAAAATGAAAAGCGGATAATCCTATTTCCGCTTTTAACGAGAAAATCCGCGTTCATAATGATTCATTTCGACCAGATTTAAAATATATTCATAGTTGTCAATTTCACATTTTAGCTGTTCACGTTCTTTTTCAGATAGTGTCATATTGCTAAGTTTTTTACATAAGTTTTGTTTCTTTAATTCTAAATGCTTTTTTGTAGCGTGGTAATCATAAGTATGTTTCATTTTTTAGTCACTCCTTCGTTGCGGTTGCTATATTATACGAAGCATAAAGAAATATGAAATCTGTCTCTTATGTACTTTTAGTGAATATTCAAATTGCAATGGTGTTATGTTTATGGAGATTTATGAATAAAATGCACTAAACCACTAACGTCCATTTGATGAAGTAAGGGGTGGAATTGTGCAGAAAGATATAATGTATAACACTGAAATGGATGAAGCGTTAAAAGTTATAGATAAAGGATTGAAGAAGACGATAAATCCAAAACAAATTATTGTAGTGGGAGCTGGTATGGCTGGATTAGTTTCAGCATCTTTATTAAAGGCTGCAGGACATGATGTGAAAATTTTTGAAGCAAACAACCGGGTAGGTGGCCGTATAGAAACGGTTAGAATGGAAGATACCGGATTATATTTAGATGTCGGAGCAATGAGAATTCCGTATTCGCATACATTAACGATGGCTTATATAAGAAAATTTGGGCTACAGGTGAGTCCATTTATTAATAGAAATGAGACGGATATTATATACGTAAATGGACGAAAAACGACGTTGAAACAATATGAAAAGGATCCAAGTATTTTAAGGTATCCTGTGGAAATGAATGAAGTGGGAAAAACGTCTGAAGAACTATTGTTATTAGCAGTACAGCCGATAATAAATTTTATTAAAAGAAATCCAGAGAAAAATTGGGATGTTGTAGTGAAGGATTTTGGGAGATATTCCACAGGACAATTTTTGAAGTATCACCCTTATCAGTATAATACTTACTTTTCGCCAGTAACAATTGAGATGATTGGTGTTCTATTAGATTTAGAAGGTTTTTTGGAACGATCGTTTGTAGAGACTTTACGCTTTCTATACATTATGCAAGAGGAGAGCGGATTTTGTGAAATTGTGGGCGGGAACGATAGATTGCCAAAGTCATTTTTACCGCAATTAGAAGAGAATATTATATATAATCAAAAATTAATGAAGCTACATCAACACGATAATGGTGTGACAGCTTTCTATCGGAACGAGGAAACTTTTGAATATAGCAGTATTACAGGAGATTTAGTTATTGTTACCATTCCGTTTTCGACAATGCGTTTTGTAGAAGTAGATCCGTTTGATTCTATATCTCATGAAAAATGGAAAGCAATTCGTGAATTACATTATATGCCTGCGACGAAAATAGGAATTCAATTTAAAAGCCGATTTTGGGAAGAACAAGGACAATTAGGTGGCAGAATTATAACAGATTTGCCAATTCGTTATGCCTATTATCCAAGTTATGGAATTGGTGAGAAAGGACCGGCTATGATGTTAGGTAGCTATACATGGTCTTATGACGCATTGTTATGGGATGGTTTATCAAAAGGTGATCGTATTTATTACGCATTACACAACTTAGCAACAATATTAGGTGGTCAAGTGTATGATGAGTTCATATCTGGAATATCAAAAAGCTGGACATTGGATCCGTATGCGCTTGGAGGATTTGCACTTTTTCAAGCAGGTCAAGAATCTGAGCTGCAACCAGCGATTGTCAAACCAGAGGGGAGAATATTCTTCGCTGGAGATCATACAACGCTATATCACGGATGGATTCAAGGTGCGATTGAATCTGGAATTCGTGTAGCGGCGGAAGTGAATGAGTAAAAGGTTTTCAATTCAGAAAATTCTTTACTATATAATTTGAGATGGATATTATTATATATAAAAGAAATATAGGGAGTGTTTACAGTGAATCCGTTATTATTCGATTTTCCTTCTGAATTTTATACTGACAGGCTTTTTATTCGAATGCCGAAACCAGGAGATGGTAAAGTTGTATATGATGCAATTCAGGCTTCAATAGAAGAACTAAAACCTTGGATGGTGTTTGCACAAAAAGAGCAAACAGAGCAAGAAATAGAAGAAAGTATTAGAAAATCACATATTCAATTTTTGCAACGTGAGGATTTAAGATTACTAGTGTTTTCGAAAGAAACAGGTGAATTTATTGCTTCAGCCGGATTACATCGTATTAATTGGGATATACCTCAATTTGAAATCGGATATTGGATTGATACAAGGTTTAGCGGAAAAGGCTATATGGTAGAGGCTGCGAAAGGTATAACGGATTACGCTTTTTCTGAATTGAAAGCAAACCGTGTAGAAATTCGTTGTGATTCTTTAAATGAAAAGAGTAGAGCGATACCTGAGAAATTAGGCTTTAAGTTAGAAGGTACGTTAGAAAGTGCGAGTGTTGCGGTAGATGGAAACGGATTAAGGGATATGTGTGTATTTGCCATGACTAGAAATACATATGAAAAAGAAGAGCTGTAAGAAAACAGCTCTTCTTTTTATGCATTATGGTACAGGATGTCCATTAGAGCTTTCGAAAATTGTAAACCATTGTTGACGATTTAAGTTAACGTTTGTAGCAAGAGCCGCCGTTTTTACACGATCTAATTTACCAGATCCAACGATTGGCATCATATTAGCTGGATGAGCAAGTAACCAAGCATACATAACCGTATCGATACTAGTAACACCTAGCTCAGTAGCAACTTTTTGCATAGTTTCACGTACACGTACGGCGCGTTCTGATTGACCAGTAAAGATTTCCCCACCAGCAAGAGGTGACCAAATCATTGGATTGATTCGTTTTTCTTGGCATAAATCAATTGTCCCTTTTTCAAAATGCTCAAGCTGCAATGCAGAAACTTCAATCTGGTTCGTAATAAGCGGGAAATCTAAGTACGAACTTAACATATTAAATTGTGAAGGTAAGAAGTTAGATACACCGAAGTGACGAACTTTTCCTTCTTGTTTTAATTGTGAAAATGCTTTTGCCACTTCATTTGGATCCATAAAAGGATCGGGGCGATGAATAAGTAATACGTCAATATAATTTGTATGTAAATTTTTAAGTGATGCTTCTACACTTTGCATAATATGCTCTGCACTAGTATTGTAGTGAGCAACATATCGCTCTGGAAATTTCGGTGATGGGGGAGCGATTCCACACTTTGTAATAATTTGCATGTTTTCTCGTAAGGAAGGCTTTAATTGTAAAGCTTCTCCAAACAATCCTTCACACGTATATCCGCCGTAAATGTCAGCGTGATCAAAAGTAGTAATTCCCATATCCATACAATCTTCAATGAAAGAAAGTAATTCTTGTTTTGTCATATTCCATTCTGCTAAACGCCAAAATCCTTGAATAATACGAGAGAATTCTAGCGTTTCAGCCATTTGAACTCGTTCCATTATAAGTACCCCCTTGATGAATAATAATGTTTTGAAAAGGCTTTCTTACTACATGTTATTATATAGTTAATTAGGTGTACAGACAATAAATATGTGTTGCTACAAAAATGATTTTCTCTATATGCTATAATGTAGAAACATATAGCGATAAGGAGAGGTACGAAATGATTCCAGTAACAATATTAACTGGTTTTCTTGGATCAGGGAAAACGACTTTATTAAATCGTATTTTATCAGAAAATCACGGTAAGAAATTAGCGGTGATTGTAAATGAAATAGGGCAAATTGGCATTGATAATCAGTTGATTATGAATGTAGAAGAAGAAATTATGGAAATGACAAATGGCTGTTTATGCTGTACTGTACGTGAAGATTTACTTGTTGCTTTAAAACAGTTACTGGACGTAAAAGCAGAAGGGAAAATGGATTTTGATGGTTTAGTAATTGAAACGACTGGCCTTGCAAATCCAGGGCCGATTATTCAAACATTCTTTTTAGATCCAGTCATTCAATCTGCATACCAAATTAATGGTGTTGTAACGGTGGTAGATAGTTATCATATACATAAACATTTTGAAAAAGGATTAGAAGCAAAAGAGCAAATTGCGTTTGCTGATGTCGTTTTAGTAAATAAATTAGACTTAATTGAAGAGAGTGAGAAAGAAAATCTTTTGCATGAACTTCAAGGAATTAACCCGACTGCAAAGTTAATCGAGGCGACTAACTGTGAGGTAGATATACCATCTTTATTACAAATTCAAACGTTTAAAACGAAAGATACGTTGCAAATTTACCCTCATAAAGAACATAACCACTTAGAAGGTGTGAAATCATTTGTATTACGTGAAGAACGTCCGCTGGATTTACAAAAGCTTAATGAGTGGATGTCAGCTGTCGTTCAAGAGCTAGGGGAATATTTATATCGTTACAAAGGAATTTTATCGATAGACGGAGTAGATAAACGTATCGTTTTCCAAGGTGTACATACGTTATTTGCCGCTTCATACGATAGAGAGTGGCAAGAGGGTGAAGAGCGAGTAAGTGAAGTAGTTTTTATCGGAAGAGATATTAATAAAGAGTGGTTCCAAGAACATTTCGAGGAGTGTGTGAAATAAGTCTGCGTAAATTGCAGGCTTATTTTTTATGAGCATTCTATTAGATTACAAAACAGAATTAAATAAGGGAAAGAAACTAAAAATTGATACATGTATAATAAAAAGCCTGTTTTCACAGGCTTGTATTTTCGTCTATTAGTAACTCCATTACAACACCCACAACTGGACCTTCATCATCAATATCACCATTTAAGCGGAAACCAAATGATTCATACAGTCCCATTGCAAGTTTGTTGGCTGGATGTAAACTTAAGTAAATTATTTTGCATTCAAATTTTTCTTGTAAGAATTGAATGAGTAAGCGAAGGAAACGTTTTGCGTATCCTTTTCCTTGATATTGTTGGTCAATCATAAAGCGATCGAGCCATACACTTTTATGTTTTACTGAATACCATCCATACATTGCATAACCTACAAGTGTTTCTCCATCATATAAACCTACTGACGTTCCGTTTCCTTCATATAATGATTCTGCTAAAGAAAACGCGTTACTTTCAATAAATTGTTGCTGATCTTTTGCGACGTCTAAAGCAACTACTGAACGCCAATTTTTTGCTGTTACTTCACAAATGTGAAGATTCATAATTCCAACTCACCTTCTAAATTAATATAGCTTTAAAGCTAATATGGATAATTTTACTTGTTATTTTGGTCAAGTCAAGGATAAATACATAAAAAGGCAGCTGAATATTAGATTCAGCTGCCTAGAAAATATAATGGATTAGTTTGTTGCTTCTTTCAATGTGTTTACGTTTTCTTCCATTAAAGTGAAGTAATCTTTATTATTTTTTGCATCATCTTCAGAAATAGTAGCTAAGTGATTTAAGCGTAAAACTTTTGTACCAGTTTCTTTTTGAATAACAGATGCTACTTTTGGAGTAGAGAAAGTTTCGAATAAAATATATTTTAGATTATGTTCTTTTACTGTTTTTGTAATGTCAGCAAGCTGTTTTTGAGATGGCTCATCAGAAGCTGAAATTCCAGCGATAGGAATTTGTTTTAGGCCGTATCGTTGTTCCCAGTAACCATAGGCAGCATGAGAAACTAAAATTTCTTTCGTTTTTGCGTTCGCTACAGCTGCCTTAAATTGATCGTCTAAATCAGTAAATTTAGTTTGAAGTGCTGCAAAGTTTTTTTCGAATTCTTTTTTATGTTCAGGTTGTAATTCTACAAGTGCATTTTTAATTTTTTCTGCCTGTTTCATTGCTAGAGTAGGATCTAACCAAACATGTGGATCTTTATCGTGATGATGTTCATCTTCTTTATGGCCATCTCCATGATCATGATGCTCTTCTTCAGTAGAAGCACGAAGCTCAATATCTTTAGATGCATTTACAATTTTAACATTTTCTTTTTGTAATGTTTTTTCCATTTTTTCAGCAAATGGTTCTAATTCAGCGCCGTTATAAACGAATAAATTGGCTTTTGCAACTTGTACTGTTTGTTTTTGACTTGGTTCAAATGTATGTGAATCTGCACCAGGTGGGTAAATTGCTTCAACATTTACATAGTCGCCACCGATTTTCTTTGCGAAATCAGCAAGTGGGAAAATCGTTGTATAAACTGTTAGCTTTCCATCTTTCTTGGCATTACTTTCTTTTTTATTTGAGCAGCCAGCGAAAATTAAGATAAAAATAAGTAAGAATGAAAATATAGTCAATCTTTTAGGCATGAAGTTCTCCTCTTTTCTTTTTTACGGATATATTTTCCCCAATTATAGAAGAAAAATATCATTTTAATACAAAACGGAATAATTACGTTTTAGTTTGCGAACTTAGTATAATACATCTTTAATAAAGTTGCAATAAATAATAATCATTCCGATTTGTTTTTGTTATAAAGTTGTCAAATATAGGTGTATTATTTTTGCAAATGCATGCATATGTGACAACGCTGTTTTCATATATTGAAAAGGAGGTAAAGAGGGGGATGAGCGCTTGGGTTACTTAATGGAAGCTATTTTATTAATATTAGCGGTAGTATTGCCATTATCTTTCGTATTAATTTTTTTAAGAAGATTAATAAGTAATTTAGGGGACGCTACAACAATAACGAAATTACAAGAGAGAGATGAGAAAAAAGAGTGAGTAAAGCACTATGCGTACGCATAGTGTTTTACTTGTGGTAAAATAAGAGCAGGAAACTCCTAAAGGTTGTATTTTACTGAAGGAGAGAAAAGTAAAATAAGAGGTATATGCATATATGAATAAGCGAACAGCGTTAATACTTGGTGCAAGTGGTTTAGTTGGACAAGAGATAACGCGTCTATTACTTGAATCAGATTACTACGATTCGGTTACTATTTTTGTAAGAGAGCCAATGCAATTGCAACATGAGAAGTTACAGCAGAAACAAGTTGATTTTTCGATATTAGAGGAATATAAAGAGTTCTTTGCTGTGGATGATGTTTTTAGTTGCTTAGGAACAACAATAAAAAAAGCAAAAACAAAAGCAAATTTTAAAAAAGTAGATTATGAATATACGTTACGAGCTGCTTGTTTAGCTGAAAAACAAGGGGTGCAAAATTTCCTTGTTGTGTCTTCTATGGGAGCGAATCCTAAATCATTTTTCTTTTATTCACAAGTGAAAGGAAAAATGGAAGAAGAATTGCAAAAGTTAGTGATTGGTGGTATTCACATTTTTAGACCATCATTATTAGTAGGAAACCGACAAGAATTTCGTTTCGGCGAACGAATGGCTGAAAATTTATCTCGTATTATTCCTTTTATTTTTAAAGGGGCTTTCAAAAAGTATAAACCAATTTCAGCTAAAGATGTGGCGAAAGGTATGTATATAACCGCGCTGCGAGAAGAATCGGGTATCCATACTTATAATTCAAATGAAATTACAACGATAGAATAAATAAAACCGAGAAGAATGACTTCTCGGTTTTATTTATTCGTATGAATTTTTCCTGGTGCTCGCTTATATTGGTGAGGTTCTTGCAATTCAAAGCCAAGTTCATTGGCCGCTATTCTTGGGAAGTACGGATTGCGAAGTAATTCACGTCCGATGAAAATTAAATCTGCTTCGTTATTATTTAAAATTTGCTCTGCTTGTGACCCAGTCGTAATCAATCCAACTGCACCAGTTGCAATCTTAGTATGCTCTTTAATATGTTTGGCGTATTGTACTTGGTAACCAGGATACACATCAATATGTGCTGGTACAACTGCACCAGAACTACAATCGATTAAATCTATTCCCTGTTCTTTCATCCACTTTGTATACTGAACATAATCTTGAACTGTTAGCCCGTCAGGATGATAATCATTTGCTGAAATACGAACAAATATTGGTCCGTCCCAAACTTCATTTACAGAGTCGATGATTTCGCGTAAGAAACGATAACGGTTTTCAGGTGAGCCGCCGTATTCATCCGTTCGTTTATTAGTAAGTGGTGATAGGAATTCATTGATAAGGTAACCGTGAGCGCCATGTAGTTCGATAACATCAAATCCGGCTTGTTTTGAACGTAACGCGGCCTTCTGAAAAGCTAATATAGTCTCTTTGATTTGTTGTATATTCATTTCTACTGGTATTTTCATCGTATCATTAAAAGGAATTGCAGAAGGAGCGAAAGCATTCGTATCTAATTCAGCTTTTCTTCCGGCGTGAGCGAGTTGAATGGCAGCTTTTGCACCGTTATCATGTATAAAAGTAGTTGTTTTATGTAAGCCTTCAATTAGGTTGTCATCCCAAATGCCCAAGTCTTTGTTAGAAATTCGTCCTTCAGCTAACACCGCAGTTGCTTCAACCATAACTAAACCTACTTGGCCAGCAGCGCGAGTTCCATAATGAATGAGATGAAAATTCGTAACGCTGCCATCCTCACTCCCTGATGAATACATACACATAGGCGACATAACGATACGATTTTTTAGTGTAACGTTCTTAATTGTATAAGGTGAAAAAAGCTTGGAATTCATCAAATAGCCTCCTTGATTGAATTTTCTTATATTTTACCATTCTCTTTTTTGTTTCTCTAATAAAACGCTTATACGAAAAATTTTGTATATTCGTGTTACAATGACTAATATGAACTGAATTGGAGGATGGCATATGTACCAGGCTTATTATGAGAGCGAAGTAGGTTTGCTTGAAATTACAGCGAATCAAGAAGGAATTACGTCTGTTATATTTGTTGATGAACGACAAGAAGAAAATAAAAATGAAATGATAGAACAATGTATAAATGAGTTAGATGAATATTTTAAAGGGAAAAGAAAAGAGTTTACGGTCCCGCTGTCTGCAGAGGGAACAGCATTTCAAAAAAATGTATGGGATGCACTTTATACTATTCCATACGGCGTAAGTGCTTCATATTTAGATATTGCAGAGAAAGTTGGAAATATAAAAGCTGTACGGGCAATAGGAGGGGCTAATAGTCGGAATCCAATTTCAATAATTGTTCCATGTCACCGTGTAATAGGAAAGAGTGGAAAGCTTGTTGGATATGCTGGTGGTTTATGGAGGAAAGAGTGGTTATTAAAACACGAAGGTATTTTGAAATGACGTATGGATGGGAAGAGGGATTGTTTTGAAATGTATAAATTGTGGGCAACCTTGCGAGGAGGAACAGTTAAATTGTGCAAGTTGTCAGCGAAACTTGGATAATGAACAAGATGAAGGTAGCTCGTTAATAGATAAAGAACTGGAAGTATATGTAGGGAGACAATATCCGTATTATCAAAGGAAATGGGAGCTTGAGAATAAGCGGATTGCTAGGTGGAGCTGGAATGGTTGGGCTGCAATTTTCAATATAGGCTGGCTAGGATATCGTAAATATTATATACCAGCTGCTTTATTTATGCTGTTATTAGTAGCTTGTGATGCATTTTCGTACTATATGGGATTTAATGTAGCGTTGCCAATCATTAATATGGTGCCTCTGACGTTTTTATTACTCATTTTTATTCTGTTTGGAATGGGGATTTTTGCAAATGGATTATACTATCAATTTGCGGAAAGACGTATATACCGAATAAAAGCAAGAGAAATAAAAGATAAATCAGTTGAAAACTATCTAATCAATGATAGCGGCGGAACGAGCAAAATGGGAGCGACAATTGTTACTATTTTAGCAGTTGCTAGCATATTTTTTAGTCATTTCTTTTTTCCGACTGATCGAGACGTTATTCAAAAGGTTCGTACAAGCTCGCTTTATGAATATCCTTTCTTTTCAATAGGTGAATCTTTCGAAAATTATTTTCAAAATTCAGGTTGGATATATTATCGTGGAACGGAAGGGTTAGAATTAGTAGAATTCCAAGGATATAACACCGGAACGCCAAGACAAAAGGTGAAGATTCAATTTGTTGTCGATTATAAATTAGGTGAAGTGGAACCATACTCACTTATGGTTAATGGTGAATCTAAAACTGAAGAAGAGTTTTTGAAGCTGATGGAAGAAATATTTAAAGTTCAAAATCCATTTGATATAGAGGATGGATTACAAGTAAATGCTATTCAAGAAAGCGACTGGAAAGAAATTTCCGATCGCTTTTTTCTATGTTTGTTAAAATAAATATTTAAAATAATCAGAATCTTTTGTATAATGAAATATATTATATAGGATTTAACTTATACATATAGATTGGGGGAAGGAAGAATGAAGAGAAAGACAACAACAATTGCTGCACTTGCGTTAACGACAAGTGTATTGGTTGCAGGATGTGGGAATGGTGAGAAGGCTTCGACAACGAAGAAAGAATCGAATAAGGGAATGGCCGATAAACAAGTTTTAAATTTGCTAGAAACAGCTGAAATTCCTTCAATGGATACATCTAAATCAACGGATTCTGTATCTTTCCGTGTATTTGTAAATGCAATGGAAGGTTTATATCGTCTAGATAAAGATAATAAACCAACACCAGGTATGGCAAAAGATGTGAAGATTAGTGAAGATAAAAAGACATATACATTTGAATTACGTGATGCGAAATGGTCAAATGGTGATCCAGTTCGAGCACAAGATTTTGTATATGCATGGCAACGTACATTAGATAAAGCATTAGCGGCAGAATATGCATTCATTTTATTTGATGTGAAAAATGCACAGAAAGTAAATAAAGGTGAATTACCAGCAGATCAATTGGGTGTTAAAGCGAAGGATGATAAAACGTTGGTAGTAGAATTAGAGCAACCAGCACCTTATTTTCTTGAGCTTACGTCGTTCCCTACATTTTTCCCATTAAATGAAAAATATGTGAAAGAGCAAGGAGATAAATACGGATTAGAAGCAGATAAATTATTATATAATGGACCATTTACAATGAGTCAATGGAAACATGAACAAAATTATCAGTTGAAGAAAAATCCTAATTATTGGGATAAAGATACTGTAAAATTAGACGAAATTAATGTAAGTATTGTGAAGGAAACAAGCACGGGAGTAAATTTATATGATAGTGATCAAGCAGATCGAGTTATTTTAACTTCTGAATTTGTTGATAAATATAAAAAGAATAAGCCAGATGAATTTAAAACGAAGTTAGATCCACGCATATATTTCTTGCGTTTTAACCAAAAAAATGCAACATTTAAAAACCAAAAAGTACGTGAAGCGATTGATTTAGCATACGATAAAAAAGGAATTGCTGATGTCATTTTAAATGACGGTTCATTGCCAGCATATTTCTTAGTACCTGAAAAATTTACGACAGGTCCGGATGGAAAAGATTTCCGCTCTGTAAATAAAAACTTCCGTGATAGTAAAGATAATGCAGAGAAAGCAAAAAAATTATGGGAAGAAGCGAAGAAAGAGCTTGGTCAAGATACAATTACGGTTGAATTACTAAACGATGATAACGGTAGCCGTAAAAAAGTGGGCGACTTTATTAAGGAAGAACTAGAGAAAAACTTGCCTGGTATTAAAGTGAATTTGAAACAGCAACCATACAAGCAGAAGCTAGATTTAGAAAAGAAATTCCAATATGAATTCTCATTATCTGCATGGAGCCCTGATTATCCGGATCCAATGACTTATATTGATATGTTTGTTACTGGAAGCTCATTTAATGAAATGGATTATTCTAATCCGAAGTATGATGATTTAGTAGCGAAATCAAAAGGAGAGCTATTAAAAGATGATAAAGCACGCTGGAATGCACTTGCGGAAGCTGAAAAAATCTTAATTGGTCAAGACGCAGCAATTTCTCCTACGTACCAACAAAGTACAGCTTATTTAGAGAAGCCATTTGTAAAAGGTATTGCTAATCATACGTTTGGTGGGGACTTCAGTTATAAATGGGCATATATTACAAAAAAATAGTATAATAAAAGATGAGTGAATTTTCGCTCATCTTTTATTTGTATAAGGAGGAATTATAGTTGTTAAGGGGAATCAATCATATTTGTTTTTCGGTATCTAATTTAGAAAACTCTATTATGTTTTATGAAAAAGTATTAGAAGGAGAATTATTAGTTAAAGGAAGAAAATTGGCTTATTTTAACATATGTGGAGTATGGATAGCGCTTAATGAAGAGACGCATATTCCGAGAAATGAGATTCATCAATCCTATACGCACATTGCATTTTCTGTTGAACGAGAAGACTTTAAATGTTTAATACAGCGATTAGAAGAAAATGATGTTCATATTTTACAAGGAAGAGAACGTGATATCAGAGATTGTGAATCTATATACTTTGTTGATCCTGACGGTCATAAATTTGAGTTTCACTCAGGGACACTGCAAGACCGTTTAAATTATTATAGGGATGAGAAACCTCATATGACATTTTATTAGGGAGGGATAGCATTTGCATGCACTTGTAATTGGTGGAACAGGAATGCTAAAGAAAGTTTCTATGTGGCTTTGTGAGAAAGGATTTTATGTTTCTATTATCGGGCGAGATGAAGTGAATTTAGAAAATGTTAAGAGAATGAGTTCTGCACCAGAAAATATTACATGCCTTTCGTTAGATTATCATAAGGATGAAGATGTAAAGCTAGCTATTAAAAGTACAATTAAGAAAAATGGCCCGATCACATTAGTTGTTGCATGGGTACACACAAGTGCAAAGCATGCACTATCAAATATTTGTAAAGAACTAGATTTGTCGTCTAAAACATATAGTTTATTTCATATTTTAGGTAGTAAAGCATCACGTATGCCTGCACAAAAAATAGGAAGTACGCGATGTATTTATTATAGAATTATTTTAGGTTTTATTTTAGAAGATACATATGGAAGATGGCTTACGCATGAAGAGATAGCTGATGGAGTTATAAAAGGGATTGAAAGTAAACGAGCGGAGTGGATTGTAGGGAGAGTTGAACCGTGGGAATTACGACCAACATGGTGAGGGGGAGTAAGAAATGAAAACAACTATATATGTAACAAGGCATGGTGAAACAGAGTGGAATGTAGCGAAGCGAATGCAGGGACGAAAAAATTCTGCTTTAACTGAAAATGGTATAGTTCAGGCGAAACAATTAGGGAATCGAATGAAAGATTTACCAATCCATGCGATCTATAGTAGTCCGAGCGAAAGAACACTTCATACGGCAGAGTTAATAAAAGGGGAACGTGATATACCCATTATAGCGGATGAGCATTTCTATGAAATCAACATGGGTATATGGGAAGGACAAACAATCGCGGATATAGAAAAGCAATTTCCAGAAGAAGTACATCTATTTTGGAATGAGCCACATCTTTTTCAGTCAACATCAGGCGAAAATTTCGAGGCCGTTTATGAAAGAGTAATTGAAGGGATGCAGCTTCTTTTAGAGAGGCATAAAGGACAAAACATATTGATTGTTTCTCATGCGGCAGCAGCAAAATTACTTGTAGGGCATTTCGCGGGAATTGAAATAGAAAATGTGTGGGATGATCCATTTATGCATAGTGCCAGTTTGAGCATAATAGAATTTGAAGAGGGTATTGGTAAAGTGAAACAATTTGCAGATATAAGTCACTTTCAATAAATGTAAAAAAGGCCGCAAAACGGCCTTTTTTGGGTGGTATAAAAACTAGCAGTTACGTTTTTTATACCAGAAGTGATCGAATTTCTTATTTTTGCAAGATGGGAATTTATGTCCGCCTTTGCAATCATTCCATTTGTGTCCGCTATCGTGACAGTCTTTACCATGATCACATGAATCATCGCAAGATTGACCGTGTCTGTTAGGGAAGAATTCGCATTTTTTACAGAAACTTCGTTTTGTCCAGAAAAATTTCTTTTCAAAGCGTATGCATTTTGTAATGAATGTACAATGTTTTCTGCGAGTACGTTTTGTAACTAATACGCATTCTTTTCTACGCGTGACTTTCGTAACGAACGTCCATTTTTGAACACGTACACGTGTACATTTCGTAACAAATGTCCATTTTTTTACATGCGTACATTTTGTAACGAACGTACAATGTTTCACGCGAGTACATCTTGTTCTTGGACATTTACCCCCAGTTGTACATTTACATCCAGTTGTACAATGATGATGAGTGAATTTATCATCATCGCATTCAAAAGTACTTGGATCTTGGTGTAAGAAATCCTCCATCCCAGCACTTTTGATTTCTTCGACAGCTTTTCTAATATCACGTTTCATAGAAATCCTCCTTATCATGTATTAAAGTGAAAAGGTATTCTTTTTCCTTAACATGATATGTATGTAGGCATCTTTCTGAACAGGACAAGAGTGTAATTTTATATAAATAGATGATTGCGGATGTATGGACAAGACAAGGCGCATACATTGAATGAAGAGAACTGAGAAGGGATGAGAAAACATGCTGCCTTCATATGATTTTTTTGTTCATCCAATGTACTTAGTGGAATTGAAAAAGGACATTTGGTCAGATAGTCCAGTGCCAGCAAAATTAACTTATGGAAAAAAGAAGTATGATATTGATATCGTATACCGAGGAGCTCATATTCGCGAATTTGAGAAAAAGTCTTATCATGTTATGTTTTATAAGCCTAAAAAATTTCAAGGTGCGAAAGAGTTTCATTTGAATTCGGAGTTTATGGATCCGTCTCTCATACGAAATAAATTATCTTTAGATTTTTTTCATGATATTGGTGTACTTTCGCCAAAATCACAACATGTATTTATAAAAATTAATGGTCAAATTCAAGGTGTGTATTTACAGTTAGAATCGGTTGATGAAAATTTTTTGAAAAATAGAGGATTACCGAGTGGTTCTATTTATTATGCGATAGATGATGATGCGAATTTTTCATTAATGAGTGAACGAGATAAAGATGTTAAGACAGAGCTCTTTGCGGGTTATGAATTTAAATATTCGAATAAAAATAGTGAAGAACAACTGAGTGAATTTGTATTTCAAGCGAATACTTTGACGAGGGAAGCCTATGAAAAAGAGATTGGGAAGTTTCTACATGTCGATAAATATTTAAGATGGTTAGCAGGAGTTATTTTTACACAAAACTTTGATGGTTTCGTTCATAACTACGCACTATATCATAACGATGAAACAAATTTATTTGAAGTTATACCGTGGGATTATGATGCGACTTGGGGGCGAGATGTACAAGGAAGACCACTTAATCATGAATATATTCGCATTCAAGGGTATAATACGTTAAGTGCAAGATTGCTAGACATACCTGTATTTAGAAAGCAGTATCGAAGTATTTTAGAAGAAATATTAGAAGATCAATTTACAGTTTCGTTTATGAGGCCGAAAGTAGAAGGGTTGTGTGAATTGATTCGTCCATATTTACTACAAGATCCATACATGAAAGAAAAATTAGAAACATTTGATCAAGAGGCTGATATGATTTATGAATATATAAATAAGAGAAGAAAGTATATACAAGACCACTTACATGAATTGGATTAATTTTGAAAGAGATTGAAACGTTATCAATCTCTTTTTTTTGTATAATAAAGATGTATCAATAAAAATGAAGTAATATATTTGATAGAGAATGGGGATGCGGATATATGACGATTAAATGGATTGATTGGGTAAAACAAATACAATCTATAGCTCAAGCGGGTTTAACGTATTCTAAGGATGTGTATGATATTGAGCGTTTCCAGCAATTACGAGATATTTCTATTTCAATGATGTCACATTACACGAAAACAGATTGGGAAGTCGTAGAGAAATTATTTGCAAGTGAGACAGGCTATCAAACACCTAAAGTTGATATAAGAGCGGTTGTTTTTCAAAATGAAAAGTTATTATTTGTGAAAGAAAAAAGCGATGGGAAATGGGCATTGCCAGGTGGATGGGCTGATGTCGGTTATACCCCAACCGAAGTTGCAGCAAAAGAGGTTTTCGAAGAGGCAGGTTATGAGGTAGATCATTTTAAGTTACTAGCTATATTTGATAAAGAAAAAAATCAACCATCTCCATCGGCAACGCATGTATATAAGATTTTCATTGGATGCGAGATTATTGGTGGAGAAAAGAAAACTAGTATTGAAACAGAAGAGGTGGAGTTTTTTGGTGAAAATGAATTGCCTAATTTATCAATTGCTAGAAATACAGAAGACCAAATTAAAGAGATGTTTGCCTACATGAAAGACCCGCAGAAAGAGAAATTAATAGATTAATCCTGCTTGAATTGTACATATTGTTAAAATGAAGATATTGGCAGATTGCAGCCTTTATGTAATAATGGGATGGTATGTGAAGAAAAAAGGAGATAAAAAAGAACATGTTAGCAAACATAATAGATCAGTTATTGCAATTTTTTGCAAGCTTAGGTTACTTTGGAGTAGCTCTTGCTTTAATGATTGAAGTAATCCCGAGTGAAATTGTACTTTCGTATGCTGGCTTTTTAGTAGCGAATGGTAAAATAAGTTTTGTTGGTGCAGTTATCGCCGGAACGATTGGTGGTACTTTAGCGCAAATCTTTTTATACTGGCTTGGATACTACGGAGGGCGTCCGGTTGTAGAGAAATATGGGAAATATCTACTTATTAATAAACATCATTTAGACATAGCGGAAGGTTGGTTTAAGCGTTATGGAGCAGGCGTAATATTTTCTGCGCGCTTTATCCCAGTAGTACGTCATGCGATCTCTATTCCAGCAGGACTAGCTAAGATGCCATTAAAACTATTTACACTTTATACGGTTGTAGCGATCATTCCGTGGTCAATTCTATTTATATACTTAGGTGAAAAACTTGGTGGGAATTGGCGACAAATTAAAGAGTATGCATCTGATTACACACATTACATAATTATAGGAGCTGTTCTTTTTATTGCTCTATACTTTGGTTTAAAGTATTTCAAAAAGAAAAAAGCTGCGCGTTAAAGTCAATGATTTTTCATTGGCTTTTTTATTTGTTTCCGGTTCTAAAAAAAAGGAGTTGTCCATAATGTGTAATAATAAAGCGTAGCGGAGGAATGTGATGAAAGGGTCACCGTTTATACGTGGAACGATATTTTTAACGATGGCAACGATGATATCAAAAATGTTAGGATTTATATATGTTATACCATTTACAGCAATGGTCGGTACGAGTGGGTATGTTTTATACACGTATGCATATCGTCCCTATACCATTATGCTCAGCATTGCGACAATGGGATTACCACTTGCAGTTTCAAAAATGGTATCAAAATATGATCAACTGAATGATTATCATACGGTTAAGAGAGTGTTGAAAAGTGGAATCGTGTTTATGTTTATAATGGGAGTCATTTCGTGTTTTACGTTATATATGCTAGCTCCGCATTTAGCTAAGCTTGTCATCGATGGGAATGATCAAACGGGGAATAGTGTAGGAGCGGTTACTACTAATATTCGAATTGTAAGTTTTGCGTTAATACTTGTGCCAGTAATGAGTTTATTAAGGGGCTTCTTTCAAGGATTCCAATCGATGGGGCCTTCTGCATTAAGTGTCGTTGTAGAGCAATTTTTTCGGGTTTTAACCATTTTAATAGGAAGCTTTGTCGTTTTATATATTTTAAAAGCATCTGTCTCGCTAGCAGTTGGTATTTCAACATTTGGTGCCTTTATGGGAGCGGTAGGTGGATTAACTGTTTTAAGTGCGTATTATATGAGAAGGAGAAGGCACTTAAAGAAAAAAGAAATGGCAAGTATACCACAAACAACGAAATCTTTTTTCTCGCTTTATAAGGAGCTCTTTACATATTCTATTCCTTTTGTTGTGGTGGGCTTAGCAATTCCGTTGTATCAGACGATTGATACATTTACAATTAATAAACTACTTATACAAATAGGGTATATGCAAGGAGAAGCGGAAAAAATTAATGCGATAATTGGTCTTGTTCAAATGGTTGTGCTTATCCCGGTATCCGTTGCGACAGCTTTTAGTATGTCTCTCGTACCAGAGATGACGAAAGCTTACACAGCAGGAAATACGAAGCTATTGTACAAACATTTTACGAGAACAAATGTATTAGTAGTAGCGATTACGGTACCGGCGGCAATTGGAATGATGGTGTTAGCCAAGCCTGTATATACTCTTTTATTCGGTGCTGGAAATGATCCAGAGATGGGGAGAATCATTTTACAGTATTATGCTCCTGCTTGCATATTATTTTCTCTTTTTACAGTAACGGCTGCTATGCTACAAGGAATCAATCAACAGCAGAAGACGGTGCTAGGACTTGTGATTGGAATTATTGTGAAGATAGTTTTAAATATTGTATTGCTTCCGTATTTCGATTATGTAAGTTTTATCATTTCAACATACGCTGGCTATACGATTTCAGTCGGGTTTAACTTGTGGATGCTTTCTAAATATGTTATAAAGGCAACATAAGCTTTTAAGGCAGAGAGCACTCTGTCTTTTTCTATGTTTATCCCGCTTTAACGGGCAGTGAGACCCTCACCTCAAAATTCAGTGAAAGAAAAGAAGTTTGGTTGGGGGCGGGTAGCCCGTAAAAGCCCGATTTGTGAGGGCTAATAATCAGTGGGGGATGAAGCCACCCACTGATTAAAGTTTCACTTTATAATATTTTTCCTATAAAAACGTTTTCAAAATAATTTTTCTATTGAAATTTAAACGTATGTTTCATATGCTGAGAATGGCGGTTTAAAAACTGTGATTTAAGAGAGGTAGATTCCTACATGTAAAAAGAATCGGGGTGATAGTATGTTAAATATATATTTAACAGACCGAAACGGAAAACTACAAGAGATTGAGGAAATGCAAAAGGGGTGCTGGATTAATGTACTTCATCCAACAGAAGAAGAAATTCAATATCTAGTACAAACTTTAAATGTAGACTTAGATTTCATTAAAGACCCTTTGGATGATGAAGAACGCTCTCGTATTGAAAAGGAAGACAATAATACTTTAATTATCGTGGATATTCCGACAGTTAGACATGACGAAGAAGGAAATTCGATTTATGACACGATTCCAATAGGTATGATTGTGATGCCGGATTGTTTTGTTACAATCTGCTTAGAAGAGAATCCAATTTTTGAACGTTTTATTAATCAACGTATTAAAGAATTTTATACGTTTAAAAAGACGCGCTTTGCACTTCAGCTCTTATATACGATTTCTACTTATTATTTAAGATACTTAAAGCAAATAAATCGAAAAACAATTGATTTAGAGCATCAATTAAATCAGTCAATGAAAAATAAAGAGATCTTCACATTATTAGGCCTTGAGAAAAGTTTAGTATACTTTACAACGTCATTAAAGGCTAATAAAATTGTAATTCAAAAGTTAATGCGTAATAGTACATTTTTAAAAATGTATGAAGACGATCAAGATTTATTAGAAGATGTATTAATTGAAAATAAGCAGGCTATTGAAATGGCGGAAATATATAGTCACATTTTAAGTGGAATGATGAATACTTTTAGCTCCGTTATATCAAATAATTTAAATAGTGTTATGAAACTGTTAACGTCAATTACAATCATTTTATCTTTACCGACGATGGTTTCTAGTTTCTTTGGAATGAACGTAAAGGTTCCGTTTGAAGGGGAAGCCCACGGTTTTGTAATTGTACTCATCATATGTGTAACACTATCTATCACGTTAGCTTTTGTTTTTTGGAAGAAACGTTACTTTTAACGATAAAAAAGCTGCTCTAGCATAGTTATATAACTACGCTAGAGCAGCTTTTTTGCTATGAAATCTCAAATTTTGAATAGAATATAACTTGTACAATGTAATGTATATAAAGGCTATGTATGCCATATAATCCTTGTCCAATTAATGAAATGGGGTTAAAATTACATATTGTTAATGAAAAGTTGGAGGAAATACATCATGGAATTGTTTCAATTACCGAAAGCATTCCTGCAAATGAATACAATTTTTATCTCCATATTGATCGAAGCACTTCCGTTTGTGCTAATTGGTGTATTTATTTCAGGATTCATTCAAATGTTCGTGACAGAAGATATGGTGGCTAAATGGATGCCGAAGAACCGATTTCTGTCTGTTTTATTAGCTACTTTTTTAGGCATGTTGTTTCCAGGTTGTGAATGTGGAATTGTTCCGATTGTAAGACGATTAATCGGAAAAGGCGTTCCACCATACGCAGGGATTGCATTTATGTTAACTGGTCCAATTATTAATCCAGTTGTTTTATTTGCAACATACGTTGCCTTTGGGAGTAGTATGCACATGGTATGGTATCGTTCTATTGTAGCGATTATCGTAGCCATTATCGTTGGAATTATATTATCCTTTATGTTTAAAGAACATCAATTAAGAGATGATCACTTCCCAGAAGTGAATAATAAGCGTCCACTGCGTAAAAAAATGTGGGATGTATGTACACACGCTGTTGAGGAATTCTTCTCAATGGGAAAATATTTAGTACTAGGTGCGTTAATTGCAGCAGCGGTACAAACGTTTGTACAAACTTCAACACTTCTTGCTATTGGACAAGGTCCGTTTTCTTCATCAGCTGTTATGATGGGACTTGCTTATATATTATCACTTTGTTCAGAGGCAGATGCATTTATCGCTTCTTCGTTCCAAAGTACGTTTTCAACAGCTTCACTTGTCGCGTTCCTCGTTTACGGACCGATGGTGGATATTAAAAATATGTTTATGATGCTTGCGACATTTAAAACTAAATTTGTAATTGTTGTTATAGTTACAGTTACTCTTGTTGTTTATGCAAGCTCACTACTCATTTATGCGATGGGGTGGTAGGTTATGTTTCGAGCATATATATTATTAGGTTTTACAATATTAATTGCGCAGCTTCATATTTCCGGTAACATTACGAAGTATATCAATATGAAGTATGCCTATTTATCAACAACAGCAGCAATTATTTTAGGTTTCTTAACGATTGTACAAATTATCGTCGTTTTCCAAAAAGAGCACCAAAAGGAAAAAGAGAAAAATGATTGCAGTTGTGACCATAGCCATTGCGGACATGATCATTCAAAAGATGAGAATACATGGTGGAAAAAAGCATTTTCGTACTCCTTGTTTTGTTTTCCAATTATCTCAGGCTTATTTTTCCCGATTGCAACGTTAGATTCAGATATTGTTAAGGCGAAAGGATTTCATTTTCCTGTTGCACAAGCAGAAAGTAAGGATCCATTTATGACAAGACAATTTCTAAGACCTGATACGAGCATTTATTACGGGAAAGAAGGATACCGCGGTGTAATGGAAAAAGGGAAGAAAGAGTTTGTTACGAAAGACAATATTAATTTGAAAGATGAAGACTTCCTAAAGGGTATGGAAACAATTTATAATTATCCTGGCGAGTTTACTGGGAAAAAATTATCTTTTAAAGGGTTTGTTTTTAGAGATGATTCTTCTAAAAAAGAACAATATTTCTTATTCCGTTTCGGTATTATACACTGTGTAGCGGATTCTGGTGTATATGGTATGTTAGTGAAAAAACCAGAAGGCGTAGAGTGGAATAATGATGACTGGATTCAAGTAGAAGGAGAGATAACTACTGAGTTTTATCAGCCGTTTCATGCGAATATTCCTGTATTAGAAGTAACAAAATGGAATAAAGTTGAACAGCCGAAAGAACAATATGTATTTAGAGGAGCCGATTGATAAAATCGGTTCTTTTTTGTGGACTAAAAGTTCTGAATGTTGCTAATATTAAATGTGTAGTTCATTTGGTATAGGGATTATTGAAATATTAGGGATAGATCATTAAAGGGGTGATAACAATGACAGAAGTAAAGGGGAAAACAGCCAATGAGTCAAGGGTGTTCAAAACGAGCCGGGTATTCCCAACAGATTTAAATGATCATAACACGCTATTTGGTGGGAAGATATTAGCGGAGATGGATATGGTTGCTTCTATTTCAGCATCCAGACACTCGAGAAAGGAATGTGTCACAGCATCTATGGACTGGGTTGATTTCTTACATCCTGTTCGTTCTTCAGATTGTGTTAGTTATGAATCTTTCGTAATTTGGACGGGAAGAACTTCGATGGAAGTGTTTGTGAAGGTAGTGGCTGAAGATTTAATTTCAGGTGAGAAGCGTATAGCGGCAACGTCATTCGTTACTTTTGTTGCACTTAGTAAGGGAAATAATCCAGTTCCAGTACCGCGTGTTATCCCTGAAACAGAAGAAGAGAAAGAATTACATCGTATTGCAGTGTTACGTGCAGAGCAGCGTCATATACGTAAGGCAGAGAGTAAGAAAGTAGCTACATTGTTAACCTTTTGAGATAAATGTTTAGCCATTTAAGTTACAATAGCAGGCGGAAATGGTTTTAAAATGAAAAGCGGACACCTAAAAATAGGTGTCCGCTTTTATAGTTTTTTCATCCACATATCATATGACAGTAGCTACTTAGCAGAAGCAAGCAGCACCGACGATGATTAAGAGGATAAATAATACGACTAATAGCGCAAATCCATTACCATGTGCGAAGCCCATTGTTATTTCCTCCTTTTATTTTAAGATACAACATACAATATGCAAATGAGCTATTGTTTGATATGGACATATATCATGCAATGACATATTTTCTTGAATGATAATGTAATAAAAAAGGGAAGATATAGAAATAACAGTAAGTGGAGAAAGGAATTTATCCATGAAGCACTTTTTCGCTATAATCCTTTGTTTAATAGGTGTATTCATTTGGATGAACATCGATGTGGAAATGGGGAAGGAAATGGCTAGTGAATATGAATTAGGACAAGTTCGATTAGGTGAATTTCAACTATATACGAACGGTGAAGAGTTATATAGAAAATTATTTGAGGATATAAACGAAGCAGAAAAGTATATATATATCCATTTTTATATTGTAGGAAAAGATGAAATAAGCGAAGAGTTTTTACAGTTATTAGAGAAAAAAGCATCTAGTGGAGTAGAAGTGAAATTGTCAGTCGATCGGATAGGTGGATATAAGCTGAAGAAAAAGGTAATTAGCCGATTAAAGGAAAACGGTGTGAAGTTTACATTTAGTAAAAAACCGAAACTGAAAAATGTTTTCTATTCTTTGCATCAACGAAATCATAGACGTATTGTTACGATAGATGGAAAGGTATCATACGTCGGTGGTTTTAATATCGGAAAGGAGTACCTTGGACAAGATCCGAAGTTTGGGCCATGGCGTGATTATCACGTGCGCATCCATGGTGAGGGTGCAGCGGATATGGAAAGAAAGTTCGCCGAAGATTGGAAAGAAGATACAGGAGAAAAAATGCCTATACATGAAAGTATACCGACATTAGGGAATGTAAAATATCAATATTTATTTTCAAATGGAAAAGGCTTATGGGAAAAGTATGGGGCACTTTTAAAAAAGGCTAAAAAGTCTTTAATTATCGCTACACCATATTTTGTACCAAGTAAAGAAATGGTGAAAGAGCTAAAAGCTGCATTAAATCGTGGTGTTAATGTGAAAATTCTCGTGCCATTTAAAAGTGATGCCATATTGTTAAAACAAGCTGCCTATCCATATTTGAAAGATATGTTACATGCTGGAGCGGAGATTTATCAATATCGAAATGGATTTTTTCATGGGAAAGTAACAATCATTGATGGAGAAATTGTTGATATTGGGACAGCGAATTTTGATAATAGAAGTTTTTATTTAAATTGTGAGTCTAACTGTATCATATATGATAAAACAGTTGTTGATGAAGTATGGAGTCGATTAAAGGTAGACTTTCATAAATCAAAACGATTTTCTGAAGAAGATTTTGAGAAAATTAGTAGATGGGATTGGTTTTTAGCAAGAATAGCAAATGTTTTAGCATCATATTTATAACATATAGACCCTAGAGAAGGGAGGCACTTTCATGGATTGTATGAAAGAGTTAATGAGATATAGTTATATGCTAATATACAAGGTTGGAGAGTATGCTGGAAAGGTCAGAGACGAAGAATTAAAAAATCTATTACAGCACCATTTACCATATATGTTACAAGCATATAATGAACAAGTAAATTTTCAAGAAGGAGAGAATGTGCAACATATAACCTGTGAAACAACGGAGTTTGGTTTGCATGAAATGGAAAAGGAAACAGTTAGTAAATATACAGGGGATATTCATATTGCAACATGTTATATTGCGCACTTAAAACGATTAGCTCTAAAGTTTGCTCAAGTTGCAGTGGAAGTTGCTAATCCGGAGTTCCGCTCATTTTTGGAAAATTGTTTCCTGAAAATGAACCGTTACGCTTATAGTGTGTGGCAATATGTTATGAAGAAGGAATATAAGATTACACATCTATATGAAAATGAAAAGTTTGCATGAGAAACTAAGGCGGAATGGTATGCGCCTTAGTTTTTTTTATGTCCATTTAGAGAAAAAAATTAGTTTTATTGTGTATCGATTGGAAATGAAATATGTAAATTTAAATTAGTTTTTGTTATCGGAATATTTACAAAAATTTACCGTATATTTACTGTTTTTCAATCTCTCCTTTAAAAATAGAGAGTAATATGAGGTTGTACATATTCTATCACAGGGAGGAAACGCAAATGAACAAATGGGTTAAATCATTAACTGCTATGGCACTTGCAAGTTCTTTATTAATGGTAGGTTGTAGTAAAGGTGAAGACAAGAAGAAAGAAGACGACACAACAACACAACAAGAGGATAAAAAGGATAAAGAAACAAGCGGAACCGAGAAGTCTACTGATTCTAAAGAGAAAAAATAAAGTAATAATAAAGCTTCCTCTCATATATGAGGAAGCTTTTTTGTTGTAAATTGATTGATATTATTGAAAAATAGAAAGAGAATGAAAGAGGGGGAAAACAAATGAAAGTATGTATATTGGGAGCAACAGGACGAGTAGGTTCAAACATAATTAATTTAGCATTAAAGGATTCAGCTGAAGTGACTGCATTAGCGCGTGATTTTAATAGAATAGAAATACAACATGAAAGGTTACGAGTGATAGAAGGTAATGTATTGAACGAAAATGATATAAAAAAAGCGATAGAAGGAAGCGATATAGTAATTAGTGCACTTGGAACGGATCAAAATGGAACATTAGCGAAGAGTATGCCACAAATTATTAAGCAAATGGAAGAAGAAGGGGTTCATAAGATCATAACAATAGGAACGGCGGGTATTTTACAAGCAAGAACGGATCTAAATTTATATCGTTTTCAATCAACGGAATCAAAAAGGAAAACGACAACAGCAGCAGAAGATCATTTGGCTGCATATAAGGTACTAAGTAATAGTAATAATTTATGTTGGACAGTTGTTTGTCCGACACATTTAATAGACGGTGAGGCGACAGAGGTATATCGAACTGAAAAAGATATATTGCCAGAAGGTGGATCAAAAATTACAGTGGGTGATACAGCACACTTTGCATGGGATCTATGTAAGAAAAACATATATGAAAATAGTCGAGTAGGTATTGCATATTAAAAAACCATCCCGAAGTCGGGATGGTTAAAATATGATATAACACAAGAAGATGACAATCATAATGATTTGGAGAATTGCTTTCGCTACTGTACTGCTTAAAAAACCAACTACAGTAGCGACTCCAACTAGAAAGGCATCTTTTGGCGCTTTTTTATGCACTAGTTCTGTTATAAATACTGATAAAAACGGTATGATAATAAGTCCGAATGGTGGGAAGAAGAACGATCCGACAATGATAGAAATCATTCCGACACGTTCGCCCCATTTAGAACTACCGTATTTTTTTAAGAAATATCCATTTGCAATAAAATCAGCAACGAAAATGAAAAGAGTGAAAATGACTTGAATAATCCAAAAAGAAGTTGTTAATTCTCCTCCATTTATACCGAAATGGTAAATTAAATATCCAGCCCAGACAGCAAATATGCCAGGGATAATGGGATAAATAAAGGCGAGAAATGAAACAAGGAAACAGGCAATGATACAAATTGTTAATAAAACAGTCACTTTATAGCTCCTTTTTAATATCTAGTTTATGTACAGCAACTTTTTTGACTTGATGTCCATCAAGTTCTAATACTTTAAATTGAAAACCAGCATATTCAATGGAATAACCAGCTTCAATATTTAAGTCAACTGCTTGAGAGAGAAGCCATCCTCCAATTGTATCTAAATCACTATCATCAATATGTAGGCCAAACATATCATTTACTTCAGAAATGAGCACCTTTCCATCTAAAACAGTAAGCTTAGGTGTACGCTTTTCAATCATAGGTGATTCATCCGCATCGAATTCATCTTGAATTTCTCCAATGATTTCTTCAAGAATATCTTCCATCGTTAAAAGTCCGGCAGTGCCACCATATTCATCCATAACGATTGCCATCTGAACGCGATTTTTTTGAAGATGGACTAACGTTTTACGAATTGGAACTGTTTCAAATACTGTTAAAACAGGATGTATATAAGATTCAAGTGGTTTATAAATACCTTTCGTTTGATCATGGAATACTTCTTTCGTATTAATCATCCCGATGATATCATCTTTATCTTTTTCAATGATTGGATAGCGTGTATATTTTTCAGTTGCGACGATATCCATATTTTCTTCTAACGTATTTTCAGTAGATAAGCAAATCATTTCGGTACGAGGAACCATTATTTCTTTCGCAACTCGATCATCAAATTCAAAAATGTTATTTACATATTTATATTCGGTTTGGTTTATTTCACCGCTTTTAAAACTTTCACCTAAAATGAGTCGCAATTCCTCTTCAGAATGAGCAAGTTCATTTTCTTTGGCAGGTTCTAATCCGAGTAGTTTTGTGAAAAATATAGCTGCACTATTGAGTAACCAAATAAATGGATACATAATTTTATCAAATAAAATAAGAGGTTTTGCAAATTTGAGTGTGATTGCTTCTGCTTTTTGAATTGCGAAAGACTTTGGAACTAACTCACCTAATACAACGTGGAAAAATGTAATAACACTAAAAGCAATAACAAAAGATAAAGTGTTAGCCATTGTTCCAGTAATATTAATTTTTTCAAAGAGCGGTCGTAGTATATGTTCCACAGTCGGTTCACCAAGCCAACCAAGCCCTAAAGAAGTGATCGTAATCCCGAGCTGACAAGCTGATAAATAAACATCTAAATTAGATAGGACGCTTCTTGCAGCTAAAGCTTGTTTATTACCTTCATTTGCAAGTTGGTCAATTCGACTTTTTCGTACTTTTACAACAGCGAATTCTGATGCAACGAAAAAGCCAGAAATAAGAATAAGTACAAAGATGAGAAAAATATTTAATATGTCCAAGTGTGTTCTCCATTCCAAGGTTTGGAATAAAGATGTCACCTCCTGCAATTATGTTATACTTTTATAATAAATCCAAATGAAAAGAATAGTCAAAGGAAAAGGGCAAATATTGGTATGTTTCTGTAATAGTTTTTGAATTTGCTGTTATTTTGTCCGCTATACAAAAGGAATAACCCCCTACTTTTAGATTATAGAGGGTTATTTCAATTAAGGTTTTGGAACACTTCTCGTTAAAGTGTATGACTGTTGCTTGGAGTAGTTTGTGGTCCATAGTGTTTGAAGGAAAGAAAGTATGCTATATGGGATATAGAGTAGTAATAAGCCGATTGTAACAATTATGGGTGAATTTCCGCCAAATTGAACGATAAATTGTAACAGTCCACTTGCATGAAAAACGCATTCCATAAAAACGAATGAAAGAATGATGGAACCTAAAATTGATTTATGGTTCGAAGTAAGCGCCAAAAACAATGTATCCACAAGAAAAGAATCATGTTTTATTTCATATTCATTTGTGTTTTTCAAGAAAGGAATCCATTTTTTTACTGCTTGCATAACGATAATCATGGAAGTACTACATACGATGATAAAAGATGAGTAGTAAGGAAGGTTTATAAATTGTGCGACGTATAGGAGTAGTAATAAGACTGAACATTGTAATACTACAGTGCAAACAGAGTAAGGTATCCAATTCAATACAGTAGTAAACTTTTTAAACGAGTTAGGTACTTTGAAAAATAAATGGCCGATACCCAAACTTATGAAAAATCCGATCGCAAGGGTAAAAGTAAAACGAACAATCGATATAAAATATATTTCCCATATGTAAGGGAATAATGGTGTTGAATGATTAGAAGTATGTATCATTTGATTTGCTGAGAAAAAGATAGATTCATGCATCCAATCAACCTTTGGAATTGATATAGAAGAAAGCTGTGCGAAGTTTTGAAAAATGCTAATAAATCCATTTTGATAAGAGTAATTGTGTGTAATAAAAAGAGCTGGAATAGGACTTATGGCAAAAATAACAATAACACCAATTATAAATTTACATATATGTGAGCGTAATAAGGACATATAAACCACCTACTCTTAGAATATTCAGAAAATTCTTATTCTTATTTTAGCCGTTTTTGGAGCAAGTTACAATATATTTTTCTTCATGTATGGGCATATGGATAATTTTAAATTGTATTTAGAAATCTATTTTTTGTGTGGAATGAAGAGAATGTAGGGAAATGTCGAAAGGATTAAATAGATTTTTAAAATTGGAAAGTGATACCATAAAATTAAACGATGTTTAAATCGTTGTTTAACTGATACATTCTAGAGGGGGAGATAAATTGGGAGGGAATGAAAACGTATCAACGAAAAAAAAGATTTTAAATACAACATTGGAATTAATTAAAAAAGAAGGTTTTGAAAAGGTAACGATAAGAAAAATTGCAGCATTGTCAGATATAAATATAGCGCTAGTAAATTACCATTTTGGTTCAAAAGAAAAGTTAATTAGTGAGACGATTAGAGTTTTATTAATTAGCTTTCAAGGCACTTTTTCTATTTTAGATAATATTACAGTGCCAGCAAAAGAAAGATTAAAAATATTTTTATTGGATTATGTACTAGTAATTCGGCAATATCCGGAGTTAGTTAGGAAGATTATTGCAATGGGAACTACGGTATTTACATCTCAATACGAATATGGGGATTTTTTGAAGAGGCTAGGTTTCAGTAAAGTGAAGAATATTTTGAGCGAGATAACAAATGAAACGGATCGGGAAATTTTAATGATGATGACGGTGCAAATATTTGGATCCATTTTTCTTCCCACATTAATGATGCCAATTCTCGAATCAGGGGCAGATATAAAAGTACCATCTGTAGAAAAACAGATTGATTTCCTATTTGAACGCTATTTTTATAAAAATTGAGATAGTGGGTGATAGAGGTGGCTAGTTTCTTTAGAAAGCATTGGTGTGATATAGGGTTAGTTGTCGCTATTATTGTCGTTGTTTCTTTAGTCGCGAATTTGGGAGAAATGAGTGAAATAAAAGTACTGTTAGGGTTAAGTTTTGTGGCCATTTTAGTGCATCAATTTGAAGAGTATCGTTGGCCAGGTTATTTTGCTGGTCTGTTTAATGTAGTTATATTTAAAAGTGATATACCAGACCGCTATCCATTAAATACGCAATCTGCTATGGTAATAAATATTTTGATTGCGTATGTTTTTTATTTACTCCCGGTTTTTTTTCAAAATATAATATGGCTTGGGTTGGCACCTATTTTAATGGGATTTTTTCAATTCATATGGCATGGTATTTTTGCGAATATAAAAGCTAAAACAATATATAATCCGGGATTAGGTGCGGTTGTATTACTACATGTTCCAATTGGTTATGTATATATGAGGTATATTCTTTTACACAATCTGGCTACAAATTTGGATTGGTTATTTGGGGTGATCTACTTTCTAATAGCTACCTATTTTTTAATTATAAAAGGAAATATGTTAATGAAAAGTAAGGAGACAAATTATTACTTTTCTAAAAAACAATTAGGTCCGTACAATGATACATTGAAGTGATTCAGAATTCAGAGGGAGGGTTTTGGATGCGGAAGAAAGTGCAAGTGAAGGATTCATGAATAAATTATGACAAGAAAATGAATAATTTTCAGAAAAATAAAATAAATTATTTATTTTTTTCTGAAAATATAATATAGTTATGGCACAGAAAGTATTTTAACATAAGGAGGCTTTTTATGAGGATTAAAGGGAATTACGTGCCAAAAAGGGAAGTTTTACTGTGCTCAAGTTCGATTACGATAGGGGAAGCGTTAGAGCATTTAAATAAAACGGGGTATCGTTGTGTACCAGTTTTAGATGAAAAAAAAGAGAAATTTTTAGGGAATATATATAAAGTAGATATTTTAGAATATAAAGGATCACTTGACGAGAGTGTAATGCAATTATTAAACGATAAAGAGGGATTTGTGAGAGAAGATTCTTCTTTCTTTAAAGTATTTTTTACAATAAAAAAATTGCCTTATTTATCAGTAGTTGACGAAAAAGGGGTTTTCCTTGGAATTTTAACGCATAAAAAAGTTTTTGAGTTATTAGAGGATGCTTGGGGCGTTCACTCTAGTAAATACTCTGTCATGATTGGAACGCAAGACTATAATGGAGCAATCCAAAAGTTATCGACAGTTTTAAAGAAATACACTGGTATTCAAAGTTTGATGACTTTTGATAATGATGCCTTATTAGTTCGTAGAATTATGTTTACATTAGGAGAAGAGTTTAACGACGGTGAATTAGAGACATTATTGAAAGATTTAGAAGATCACGGATTTAGAGTTGTATATGTGGAAGAGATGAAAAATCCACGTGAAGTTGAAACGATAGAGTAACATACAAAAGCCATCTAATTATCTTGGATGGCTTTTGTTATGTTACGTGTATAAAGTTATTTTAAAATAACGACAAGATAATAGGTGAGATTATAACAATATTTGTGTAAGAGAATAAAAAATGTAGATAATTTCGATTTTCAAAAAAATCAATTTGAAAATATGTTTTTATTTTGCAACTAAATATGTTACTATATGTGTGATAAAAACAAAGAGGTCTGACAACTATACTCCACGTAATAACACTCTAATGATTTAAAAATTCAAAAAACTCAAAATTCAAAAATAACAATTGTATTAATGATTAGAGTAAAAATAAGGGGAATGGAGAAATTATGGAGAAAGACACTGCTTTGTAAGGGGCATATTTTATCATCTTGAGCAGAGAGGAGGATGCATAGCATATTGTAAAATATAGAGATAAACAATGAAAAAATGCTATGCAAATGAAGAGCATGAAGGGACGTTTAAGGCCAGGTGATACGGTAGCAATTGGTTTAATGCTATTTGCATTATTTTTAGGAGCAGGAAATTTAATTTTCCCGCCAGTTTTAGGTCAACAAGCAGGAGAGAATGTTTGGATTGCTACAATAGGATTCCTTGTAACGGGAGTCGGATTACCCCTACTAGCTGTAACAGCTGTCGCGTTTGTAGAGGGGGACTTGAAAGCGCTATCTTCTAGAGTCCACCCTATATTTGCGTTTATTTTCCCATTGATTAGTTATTTAGCAATTGGACCATTTTTCGCGATTCCTCGTACTGGAGCTGTTTCGTTTGAAATGGGTATGAAGCCGTTTTTATCAGAGGCAATGGTTTCAGAGTGGTACATGCTATTTCTTTTCACGATAGTTTTCTTCGGAATAACGTGGTATTTATCATTAAATCCATCTAAATTAGTGGATTGGTTTGGAAAGTTTCTTACACCATTATTAGTATTAATTGTCGCTGTTATTGTCGGAAAGGCAATTATTGATCCAATTGGAGAGCCAGCTGCGCCGTTAGCTGCTTACAAAGAAAATGCTTTCTTTGGTGGATTTATTCAAGGATATTTAACGATGGATGCAATTAGTGCTCTCGTATTTGGGATTGTCGTTGTACAAGTTATCCGCTCTAAAGGGATAAAAGAGAGTAGTCAAATTGCAAAAATAACAGTCGTATCAGGTATTATTGCTGTACTTGGTTTAACGTTAATTTATTTATCACTTGCTTATCTTGGTTCAACAAGTACATCACTTGGTATTTCAGAAAACGGTGGTCTTATTTTAACGAATGTTGTAAATGAGCTATATGGGACGAGTGGTAAAATTTTATTAGGGCTTGTTATTATACTCGCTTGTTTAACAACTTCTGTTGGGTTAACATCTGCGTGTGCGGGTTTCTTTACAAACTTATTCCCAAAACTTTCGCATAAAACGATTGTAACAATGGTATGTGTATTTAGTTTAATTGTATCTAACCTAGGTTTAACACAATTAATCGCAGTAACATTACCTGTGTTAATGATCATTTATCCAGTTGCAATTGTATTAATCGTACTTTCGTATTTCCATAAGTGGATTGGGAAGCGTAATACAATTTATATTGGAGCTATTTTAGGTGCATTGTTAATTAGTTTCTTTAACGGTTTAGAAAGTGCGAAAATTAAAATTGACGCAATTTCTAATGTACTACAAATGTTACCGTTATATAACGAAGGAATCGGATGGTTAATTCCATCATGTATTGGCGGGATTCTCGGTTTCTTCTTCTATAAATCAAATGAATCAAGTGAATTACAAAAGAAAGGTGCTTAGGCACCTTTCTTTTTTTGAAGGGGATTTTTGTATTTTGTCTAAGTAATAATTGGGGGGAATGATAAATGGCTAATTTTGAAGATTTTTTAAATTTGGATTTGAGAATTGGAACTGTAATACATGCAGAGGAATTTAAAGAAGCGAGAGTACCAGCGATTAAACTAGCAATAGATTTTGGAGAAATCGGGATAAAGCAGTCAAGTGCCCAAATTACGAAAAGGTACAGTCCAGAAGATTTAGTCGGTCAACAAATCGTTGCGGTTGTAAACTTTCCACCGAAGCGTGTAGCTGGATTCAAATCAGAAGTGCTTGTGCTTGGCGGCGTTCCTGAAGCTGATGATGTTGTGTTGCTTCAGCCTAATATGGAATTGCCAAATGGAACGAAAATTAGCTAGGGTGAAGGTAGGGGCTAATATGGATATCGGACGAGAATATTTACAATGTGCGATTTCGAACTTTAAAGCAACAAAGAAGCAAGGGGAACGGGCACTTTCTCAATTATCATATGAACAAATACAATGGTATTCTCATGAAGAAACAAATAGTATAGCGATTATTATAAAGCATCTGCACGGTAATATGCGTTCTAGATGGACGGATTTTTTAACGTCTGATGGTGAAAAAACAGATCGTAATCGAGATGGTGAATTTGAGGGATGCTATCATTCAAAAGAAGAAGCCCTTATAGCTTGGCAAGAAGGATGGAAATATGTTTTTAATACGATGAATACTTTAACACCGGAACACTTATTGAAGACGGTATACATTCGCGGTGAAGCACATACTGTCATGCAAGCAATTGAAAGGCAAATTTTCCATTATGCATTGCATATTGGTCAGATTATTTACATTGGGAAGATGTTAAAAGAAAATGAGTGGGAATGTTTAAGTATTCCGAGAGGTCAGTCTGCACGTTATGTAGAGAAAAAACGTTCCACATAATAATAAGAAAGAAACCGATAAAAAATGGGAAAAAAGAGAATCAGCCAAATAATAGACGGTTCTGTAATCATAAGAATGCTGCCAAAAATAAGTCCATACATAATAAGAAAGAAATTGAAAAGTGTATTCACAGGGATAAATCGTGGGACGAACACTTGCTGTCGTTTAAAACAATCACTGTGAAATAAATAAAAGCGGAAGTACCATGTGGCGGTAATAAGATCTTTCTTTCTCACAATTCTTTTTTTGCATGTATGACAGATAAATGTTGGTTGCATTTCATTACGCTCCATTTTTTATTTTTATAATAATGTGAGACATAAGTAGGTACAACGTGTATGTTCCTATATACGCTCCTGCAATAAGGAAAAATGGATTCAGTAAAATCCCATGAATGCTCGTCATGAAAACTAAATCTTGTATTAAAACATCGTATATATTAATGGAAATAATTGTACCGAGTACATACAGTGCCAAGTACGCAGAAATATGTAGTACAATAAAGACTTTTGGATGCTTAGCGGACAAATAAAAAATGAATGATAGAGCGATTGGTAATATTCCTATTAATAGCTTCAATTCATTTCACCTCATTAACAATATAGCCGAAATTTTAACGGTCTATTCTCTAGGGCTTGTACATAACTTGAAATAGAGAGGTGATAGTATGAATCGGGGCTTTTTTTTTATGAAGTTTACAAGTATGCGTAAGTTAGTTTTATTTGTTATTACTACAGTGCTAGCGACTTTTTTTCTTATTAGTATGATGGTAACCTCTATGAAAGAGACGAAGTCAACGTATTTATATAATTGGTTAAATGAGTTATCGATGAATGGTTACATGTATGTACTTGGAAAAGAGAATCATTATTTTACACAGGAGTATCGAAAGTTGAATCAAGATTTTTCAATTTCTTCTTTTCTCTTTTCTATGGCTACAAATATTCGCTTTAATGATGTACGCAGTTTTGTCGGGAAAGAGCTACCCGGGTTTGGTAAGTACGATACAGAAATTGTTATTGCGGGTGAGGGCACAAACTATTCTAACTTACCGATAGAGTCGAGTGTACCTCTTGAAGAAGTAGTGAAAGAACGGACTAGTGGAACTGGACAAGCACCTAAACAAGATACGAATAAAGAGAAAAAACAGCCGTCCCAAACGACCGGGAAAAGACAAGTTGCGTTTATTTATCATACACATAGCTGGGAATCTTATTTACCTTTACTTAACTTAACGAATGACCCGAATCCGAATAAAGCAACGAGTTCTGTATCGAATATTTCTATATTAGGAGATCGTTTCCGTGAACAACTAGAAGGTGAAGGGATTGGAGCTACTAACGATAAGAGTGATGTTGGTCAAAAGTTAATAAGTAAGGGTTTAAACAGTAATAGTTCGTATAAAATGTCACGAGAAATTGTGCAGCAAGCTATGGCTGGAAATAAAGATCTTCAATACTTTTTTGATTTGCATCGTGATAGTGCTCGAAAGAATGTAACGACAAAAACAATTGGAGATAAATCATATGCGAAGCTTGCATTTGTAGTAGGGAAAGGAAATAAAAATTATGAAAAAAACTTACAATTAGCGACAGCTTTACATGAGGCGATTAATAAGAAATATCCAGGAGTGAGTCGTGGGGTCATTCAAAAAGGTTTTCAAACAGGAAATGGAATCTATAATCAAGATTTATCAGGACAAGCGATATTAATAGAAGTTGGCGGTGTAGATAATACGGAGGAAGAATTGAATCGATCAATTGATGCACTTGCTAAAGCATTTGGTGAATATTTTTGGCAGGCAGAAAAAGTGAATGGATAAAGTGAAACTTGAATTAGCCAGGGTATCTATCGATAATTATTAGCTCACTTCAATCTTGGAAAAGCGTAAGTGTAATGCTTACGTTTTTTGTGTTGGTTTGAAATGTGGATAGCAAGATGTCACAAAATGGACATGATTAATAATTATTATAGCGATATCGAAATTTGTCTAATTATAATAGGAGAATTAGAAAGGGATTTTTGAAATGGCAGAGAAAATCTTTTTACAAGGAAAATTTTTATATTATGAAATTGATAGGGTGATTTAGGTGATTAGGGAGATCAAAGTAGAAGATGCAGCATCATTTTTGCAATTAAGTAAGCAATTAGATGAAGAAACGAAGTTTATGTTATATGAACCAGGAGAAAGGAAAACTACAGCTGAGCAACAAGAAAAAATGATCCAGCGATTTATAGAAAATGAATATGCAACAATATTTGTAGCAGTTGAAGATGAGAGAATAATAGGTTTTATATTAGTGAATGGAAATAACATTCAAAGAAAGAGGCATGTGGCAAGCATTGTAATTGGTATTTTGCAAGAGTATAACGGGCGAGGTATTGGGACGAGATTGTTTAAAGAGGTTGAGAAGTGGGCAAAATTACATGATGTATGGCGTTTAGAATTAACAGTAATGGCCCACAATACAAGAGCTCAGGCACTATATAAAAAAGCTGGATTTGAGAAAGAAGGTGTCAAAAAAGCTGCTCTTATTATCGATGGAAAGGACATCGATGAGTATGAAATGGCCAAATTATTAAAATAAGAGGTCGTTATATGAAAAAAAGATGGGCACTACTCGGTATCGTAGCTGCAATAATTATTGTTGGAGTAGCAGGAATCAATTATAAAATGTATAAGGATAAGCAGGCGCGGGAAGTAAGTGTAAATAGTATATTTCCAAAAGCGAAAGAAACGATTGCTAATATGGATGGGGATATTGCGGTAATTAATAATCCGAATTCAATGCTTGTACTTGTGAATAAAAGTAGGCGTTTACCAGATGGTTATAGACCGCCAGATTTAGTTATTCCGAAAGTGCGCTACTCTAGTGAAGGTGATCAAGAAAAGAAAAAGATGAGAAAAGAGGCAGCGAGGGCGCTTGAGGAAATGTTCCAGCAAGCTAACAACGAGCGTATTTTCCTTTTTGCAGTTTCTGGATTTAGATCCTTTGATCGACAAAAAGCATTAAATACGATGTATAAAAAACAAGATGGGGAAGCAAAAACAGCAATGTCTAGCGCGGTTCCTGGCACAAGTGAGCATCAAACTGGATTAGCTATGGATATTACGTCTCAATCTGCTAAATTTCAGTTAGAGACGTTTTTTGGGGAAACGAAAGAAGGTCAGTGGCTTTCTGAAAATGCCCATAAATTTGGTTTTGTGATTCGATACACAAAAGCGAAAGAAACGATTACGGGCTATCGGTATGAACCATGGCACGTAAGGTATGTGGGAAATCCACAAGCTACATATTTGTATGATAATCAACTGACGCTTGAAGAAGTAACAGAGTAAATGATTGAGGGGAGAGACGTATAATGACGATGTTATATAAGAAAAAAGTACATGCATATATTACAAGAGAAAAAGAGGGGGTTATGCAATTACTGGTTTTTAAACATCGTGATATACATGAAGCTGGTATTCAAGTGCCAGGGGGAACGGTTGATGAAGGTGAAACGTTAGAAGCGGCTATATTGCGTGAAGTACAGGAAGAATCCGGATTACGTCATTTATGTATAGAGCGTTTTTTAGCAGATTACATTATACATGTGAAGGAAAAACAGGAATATGAAAAACGTCACTTTTTTCATGTAACTTTACTAACTGATGTAAAAGATACATGGGAACATATAGTAAGTGCTGGTGAGAAAGATCAAGGTTTAGCGTTTAGCTACGAATGGGTTAATATTGCAAAATGCCCTGAATTAGCAGGGAAACAAGGAGAGTTTTTACACTTATTGGATGAGATATATGTAAAGTAATAAAAGAGTCTGAAGCGAAAGTTCATTCGTTTCAGACTCTTTTTATTTTTTGGGAAATTAAAGGCTTTTTGAATAGATAAATTGAATTTCTTTAAAGGAATATTAGTTTGGAATAGTTGGGGTGAAAAGATGAAAAAGTAAGAGTTATACGCAAAAAAGTTGCTATAAGGGAGAATATAAATGGAGATTCAGTTTAATCCAGTATTAAAAAAAGAATTAACAATTCATGATATACAAACCGAAATGGAATCTGGGCAGTTAACTTCAAAGGAATTAGTGATGTATTATCTTCATAGAATCGCAAAGTATGACCAAGACGGACCGGAAATTAATTCTATTTTAGAAATCAATCCAGATGCTATTTTTATTGCAGAAGCGTTAGATTATGAAAGAAAGACAAAAGGTATAAGGGGTCCATTACATGGTATACCTGTTTTGCTTAAAGACAATATTGAAACGAATGACTCCATGCATACAAGTGCAGGTACGATTGCTCTAGAACAAAATATAAGCAGTGAAGATGCATTTCTCGTTACAAAATTACGAGAAGCCGGAGCAGTAATAATAGGAAAAACAAATATGACAGAATTAGCAAATGCAATGTCTTTTGAAATGTGGGCTGGATATAGTGCAAGAGGTGGTCAAACAATCAATCCATACGGAACGGGCAAGGACCATATGTTTGTTGGCGGATCTAGTACAGGATCTGCGATAGCAGTTGCCGCTAACTTTACAGTAGTATCTATTGGGACAGAAACCGATGCTTCTATTTTGAGCCCCGCTGTTCAAAATTCTGTAGTAGGTATTAAACCGACTGTCGGTTTAATTAGTCGTAGAGGAATTATTCCATTTACTTATTCGCAAGATACAGCTGGACCATTTGCTAGAACGGTAACAGATGCTGCTATTTTGCTAGGGAGTTTAATTGGAGTAGATGAGAAAGATGTTGCTACTCATAGAAGTGAAGGTAGGGCAGAGCAGGATTATACAAAATATCTTAATGTTAATGGCTTAAATGGAGCGAAGATTGGTGTGTTTAACGATGCACCAAAAGATTATTACGAAAATGGTGAGTATGATGAAATCTTGTTTAAGGAAACGATCCAAGTATTACGTAATGAAGGAGCGACAGTAGTAGAAAATATTAATATTCCTTCTTTTCATAGAGAATGGAGTTGGGGAGTGCCGCTTTATGAACTGAAGCATAGTTTAGATAACTATCTTTCTAAATTACCTTCTACTATTCCGGTACATTCTATTTCGGAGTTAATGGAGTTTAATAAAAACATAGCAGAAAGAGCTTTAAAATATGGACAAACTAAGTTAGAGGGAAGAAAAGATTTTCCTAATACGTTACGAAATCCAGAATATTTAAATGCAAGATTAGAAGATATATATTTTTCACAAGAACAAGGCATTGATTTTGCATTGGAAAAATATAATCTTGATGCGATACTGTTTCCTTCCTATATAGCTTCTACTATATGTGCGAAAGCGGGTTATCCGTCTATAGCAATACCTGCAGGATATATGGAAAGCGGGAGACCTTTTGGAATTACGATTGCAAGTACTGCCTTTAGTGAAGGGATGTTAATTAAGCTAGCTTACGCTTTTGAACAGGCGACAAAACATAGAAAAATCCCAAACTTGTCATGAATAGAATAAATAAAAAGGACAGGGAATGCCTGTCCTTTTTGTTTTAGTGATTAAAGTGAAATATCGTTCTGCTCTGTTTTATGATATTTTAATAAACTAAAAGATAAACAAGCGGAACATAAAATAAGAATAGATGCGATGATATAAATTGTACGAACACCGAACATATCAGTAATAATGCCAACGCTAAGCATAGAAAGACCAGAAGCTGTTGAAAGAAGGGCGCCATGTGCTGTATACATTTTTGATAATAAAGAAGGGGTGACACTTGATTGTAAAACAGTCGTTTGAGAAATATCTCTAATTTGATAACATGGTCCCATTAGAACACATAGAAAAAGCGCAATAAATCCGCTGCTCGTCATACCATATAAAAATGTAAGAATGCTAAATATAAGAGAGCCAATCGACATAGATCGCATTAAATTGTTTTGAATATAGGAACTCATTTTCCATGCTAATAGACCACCGATTAACGTGCCAACATAATAACTTGTATTAATATATCCCCACCATTCTTCGCCTTTATGAAGAATAGTCGTAACATATGCCATCGTAATAGCACCAATCCATATTGTCCCGGCGAAAGTTTCAATTAAGTCCATATATGTAACGGTACGGAGAGAAGGATTTTGAAATAAGAGTTTCCAACCTTCCGATAAAGCAGTACTTTTTGAAGAGGGAGGATCTGCTATTCGTTCAGTATGTATGGTACGTAATGAAAAGTGTAATGCAATACATCCAAAAATCATTAACATGTTATTAATCATGAGTGTAGATGTAGCGCCAATGAGAAGAACGATAACACTCGTAAATGAATAAGCGGCGGCTTGCGCAATTTGTGTTGAAAAGGAAAAGATACTATTTACTTTTACTAATTTTTCTTTCGGTGTAAGGCGCGGAAGAATGCTGTATAGTAATGGAGCGCTCCATCCACTACATAATGAAATGAAAAAAATAAAAGTTAATAGAGCTATAATGTTTGTGGATAAGACCGGAAACAAAATCATTAATAATAGTAAAAAGACTGTTTTTAGCCATTGTAGCGTATATAACAACGTATAAGACGGAAAACGATTTATTATTAGTGGTGCAAAGATGTTAGCAATTAGATTTGTGATAACTTGTAATAATGGAAAAAGAGCAGTAATAGTAGCTGATTTAGTTGCTATATAAATATGAGTTGTAATAATCATTACATATACGATGTCAGCGAGAGTAATGCATGTTTTGGAACCTAAGTAGTAGGTTAGTGACAGGTTTCTCAATAAGAATAACACCTCTATAAAAATAGTATTTAGTAATTAGAATAATTGTAATTTAAAAAATGAAATTTTTAAAGAATTTAATTTTTTGTCACTTTTTGAAAGGAATTTTCATGTATAATGAAGAATATATTAATATAGTATTATATTAATAATCATTGTAACAGTGAGTATGTACAATAGCTTGTAGCAAACGCCCAAGTGTAAGAAAGGGCGGATAAACCATTCTTTTCTTCATATACATATAGAAAATGAGAAAGAAAGTGAGGGTTGCATATGGCTGCTTGGGTAATTTGGTTTATAATAGCTGGTATTTTATTTATTGCAGAAATGTTGTCGATTACATTTTACATGCTTTGGCTTGGAATTGGAGCTGTTGTCGGAGGTCTTATTGCTTTGTTTGCTCCTGATGCACTACTGTTACAAGTTACTGTTGGCGCAATTGTAAGTTTAACTTTGACATTCTTTACGAAAAGAATTTCAAAAAACTTTCGAGAAGCAAAAGGTTTTACGGATACAGTAGATATGCTTGTTGGTAAAAAAGGGATTGTTATGCAAGCGATTACAAAAGAAGCGAATGGTATTGTAAAGGTGGATGGAGATACTTGGACAGCTATTGCAGATTCTTCAATTGATGCTGGAGAAAAAGTCGTTGTTATAAAGAGGCATAGTACTATATTACAAGTAAAAAAGGAGAGTGAATAAATATGGTAGCATTAACGTTAACGATTATATTCGCACTAATTGTAGTTACATTTATCGCATTAACAATTAAAATTATTCCTCAGCAAAAAGTTGGGGTTGTTGAAAGATTTGGTAAGTTTCAACGTATCATGCACCCAGGATTAAATATTTTAATCCCAATTGTAGATCGTGTTCGTGTATATCACGACTTACGTATTCAACAAACGAATGTACCACCGCAAAAAGTAATTACGAAAGATAATGTTCAAGTAGAAATAGATACAATTATTTTCTATCAAATTGTTGAACCAGAACTTGCGACATATGGTATTTCAAACTATGAATATGGTGTTCGTAATATTACTTCAGCAACGATGCGTCAAATTATCGGTAAAATGGAACTGGATGAAACGTTATCTGGTCGTGAAAAAATTTCAACAGAAATCCGCTTAGCGCTTGATGAAGCAACAGAAAAATGGGGCGTACGTATTGAACGTGTCGAAGTTGTTGATATTAACCCGCCAAAAGATGTGCAAGCATCAATGGAAAAACAAATGAAGGCTGAGCGTAATAAACGTGCAATTATTTTAGAAGCTGAAGCAGCAAAACAAGATAAAGTTCTTCGTGCTGAAGGGGAAAAGCAAAGTAAAATCTTGATGGCTGAAGGGGATAAAGAAGCGCGTATTCGCGAAGCTGAAGGTATAAGAGAAGCAAAAGAATTAGAGGCACAAGGGGAAGCGCGAGCAATTGAAGAAATCGCAAAAGCAGAACAAAACCGTATTGAATTGCTTCGTGAAGCGAATTTGGATGAGCGCATACTTGCTTACAAATCATTCGAATCATTAGCTGAAGTTGCAAAAGGACCAGCAAATAAAGTCTTTATTCCGTCTAATGCAATTGAAACACTTGGTACTCTTGGGGCAATTGGAGAAATATTTAAAGAAAAACAAGCGAAGAAACTACCTTCAAATGATACAGGAAAAGAACAATAAAAGTGAGGAAGAGAAATGGGATGCCATTTCTCTTTTTTTGTGCGTATATTCCGAAAAGCTTGTACATATCCATGTATAAAGAAGGTGATGCAGTGAAAAAGTATGCAACTCGAATACATGGGAAGAAATTAATTTCGTTACTCCTTTTATATGCGCTAATAGTAATTATAATAGCGTCGATTTTGACGTCACTTTTACATACAATGAAATCGAATTATGCAAATCAATGGTTTGGAAAAGTATCGATGCAAGGTTTTGTTCAAATGATAGAAAGTGAGAATCACTATTACGGATTTGATTATTTTAAGCAGAATAAAAGAGAGTCAGTTGGGAATTTAATGTTCTCTATTGCGACAGATTTGAAAATTAAAGATTTAAGAACATTCGTCGGTAAAGAAGTACCTGGTATGTCAAAGTATTATTCTAATATTATCGTAGCTGGGGAAGGGACAAACTTGACGAATATCCCAAATGAATCTAGTGTACCGATTGAAGAAGTAACGAAAGAACGGGAAGTAGCAAAAGATAAAGTTACAGAAGCGGAAAAGAATAATCCGGTTCAGAAAAAGAACGGAGCGAAAAAAGGTGAAAGTGCAGTATATATTTATCATACACATAGCTGGGAATCCTTCTTTCCATTATTACCAGGGGCAACTGATCCATCTAGCCCAGATGTAAATGTGTCCTTACTAGGAAAACGTATGAAGGAACAACTTGAGGGGCAAGGAATTCCAGTAATTCACGATAAAACGAATATGGGTGATTTATTAGCGAGTAAAAAGTGGGTATGGTATCAGTCATATAAAGCATCTCATGAATATGTAAAAGGAGCATTAGCACAAAATAATAAAATTGCGTTTCCGATTGATATACATCGTGATGATCAGCGTAAGAAAGTAACAACAAAAGTAATTAATGGAAAATCGTATGCAAGATTATATTTTATTATTGGGATGGAAAATGAAGGCCGTGCTGAAAATGAAAAAATTGCAAGAGCGATCAATAGTTATTTAGATGAAAACTATTACGGATTAAGTAGAGGGATTTTTCCGAAGTATAAAAAAGATGGAAATGGCGTTTATAACCAAGATCTATCGAAAAATGCGATGTTAATTGAAGTTGGTGGTGTTGATAATACGTTAGATGAATTATATAACACAATTGATGTGTTAACAGAAGCGTTTAGTAAATATTATTGGAATGATGCGGAAAAAGTGAATGGATGAGGGACGGGAGACCGTTCCTTTTTATTTTGAAATCTTAAAATGTGATATAATAGAATTTTGTGAATGTTAAATAAAGGGGGAGAGAGAAACATGCAAATACTACTAATACGCCACGGAGAATCAGAAGCTGATATTTTACATGTGCATGAAGGACGAGCTGATTTTGAGTTGACTGACAAAGGGAGACGACAAGTACAAAGACTTGTACAGAAAGTGAAAAAAGATTTTGCACCAGATTTCATTTGGGCAAGCACATTAAAACGCGCTCGCGAAACGGGTGAAACATTAGCAGAAGCAATTGGTTGTCCAATTCAATTAGAAGAGGAATTAATGGAGTTTAATAATGGAATACAAGCTGGTTTATCATTTGAAGAAGCAAAGAAATATCCAGAGCCAAAGTTTCTTCATGACCGTTTTGAAAACGGAGAGTCATTTATTGAGTTCCGAATGAGAATAGAAGGGATTTTTTCTAAAATTATGACAGAGAATACATATGATCGAATTGCAATTGTTGCCCATGGAGGCGTAATTAATAGTCTATTACGTGCATTTTTCAAAATGCCAATTTCAATGGACTACTATTTCAAAATGGGAGATACGGGAATAAGTTTAATTGAAATTGAGGGTGAACAAAAAACGGTGCATTTCATTAATGATACGAATCATTTGGACGGGATGTAAAGACTTATGTACAAAGTTGCATTTTTTGATGTTGACGGTACGCTTTTAAGCGAGATTGATAGAAGTATGCACGAAAGTACAAAAGAAGCGGTACAAAGATTAATAGATAAGGGGATTCACGTAGTTGTTACAACAGGGAGACCATATAGTTTATGCTCACAATTTAAGGGGCTAGGCATAAAAACGTATATTTCTGCAAATGGTGCACATATAAAATGTGGGGAAAAAGTTATACATAAATCAGTACTTTCAAGCGAAATCGTTCATGATATTTCAATTTTTGCTGAATTACATGGTCACAGTGTTTCTTACTTTACAGAAGAATTTGCAATGAATGATATTGCCTCCAAAGATGAACGTGTCATACGAGCGTTAAATGAAACTTTAAATTTAGAGCGGTATCCTGACAAAGTTAAAAACTTGTCAGATGAGATGTATTGCATATGTCTGTATGCTGATGAAGCAGAAGCTCAAAAATTCATTGAAAGATATCCAGCACTTACGTTTGACCGTTTTCATGGTTACGTTATGAATGTATTGGAAGATAGTAAAGTATCGAAGCTAACTGCAATTCAAAAAGTATTGGAACATTTAAATATTAGTAAATCAGAAGCCATTGCTTTTGGTGATGGTGGAAATGATATTGAGATGTTGCAGTATGTAGGATTAGGAGTTGCGATGGGAAATGGTGGAGAGGAGTTGAAGAGAAGGGCTGATTTCGTTACAACGAAGGCGAGTGAAGGCGGAATTTCTTATGCCTTAAAGAAGTTGCACATTATTTAAAACTGATAGCTAGTCAGTGTGAAAAATCCTGTTTTAATAATGGGATTTTTTTGTTCAACAATGTGCTTGCAATAAAAGGAAAAATATGAGTATAATGAGAAAGTAATTAGGTAAGCTAATTATTTAATGAGAAAGGAGAGTGAAGATGAATGGATTCAAGAAAAGATTCTCTTCCTTTAGGGATTGAGCCGTACGCAGAGTTAATCAAAAAGACAGCATCAGCGGAAACGGATCCAATTGCAGCAAAACTTGGTTTGTTAATGTTATGGACGTCTGATAATGTTCTTGATGCGGTTGACGTAGATTTAGCTCCGCTTGGTATTTCAGAGAGTAAATTAGATTTTTTACTATTGTTTATTTTGCGTGAAATGGAAGCGAATGGGGAAGAGGTGAACATGAGTCCTTCGGATATTGCGAGTCGATTAGGGATTACACGTGCTTCTGTCACTGGCTTATTAGATTGGATGGAGAAACGAGAGTTAATCGTAAGATTCCACCATTCTGAAGATCGAAGAAGATTAAAGGTGAAAATTACTCCGAAAGGAAAAGAACTAGTTACACATTCTTTACCAACTTTTTGGTTATCTTGCGCTTCGTTAGTTGATGGCTTTAATCAAGAAGAGCGTCAAGTTTTAGAAAAGCTATTAAATAAAATGCAAACAACTATGCAGGTGAAATTAGGAGAAGGTAGGTAAATAAGTTGATTATGAAGATCAACTTATTTATTTGGACATATAATTAGCTTACCTTATTATATGCTTAACTAACTTTATGGACGGTGATAATTTTTGCTATGTAATTAAAATAAATAAGAGTTAAAGGAATGCTATTTTAGTAATTTAGAGAGTTTAAACTAATAAAAACAAATCGTAATAAGGGGGAGAGTTTATGATGGAAATAGGAAAGGAAGTAAATAGTGAAAAGAATTATACAATAATGACAGCAGTATTATGTTGGTCGGGTATGGTAGTTATGTCTAGCCTATATGTAACAATACCTTTAATCTCTCTATTTTCAAACATTTTTAATACGTCATTAGCACAATCGGCAGCTACAGGAAGTATATTTTCTGTTGGCTTTGCTATAGGGTGTTTGTTATTTGGGGCAATTTCTGATAAATATGGACGAAAAAAAGTGATTTTTATTGGATTGCTTGCACTGTCGATTGTTTCTTTTTGCTTAGGGTTTGTAGATAGTTTATTTTGGCTTGTTATTTTTAGAGGTATACAAGGGATAGCAGCAGCTACATTTTCTCCAGTAGCACTAGCCTACGTTGTAGAAATGTTCCCAGTAGAAAGAAGGGTTACAACAATAGGATTTGTTAGTACTGGTTTTTTAGTAGCTGGAATTGTAGGGCAGGTAATAAGTACTGCTGTTAGTCAGCATTTTGGATGGCATATGGTTTTCTTTCTTCTTAGCATTGTCTATATAAGTACTGCTATATGGGTTTATTATTCTCTTCCGAAAGGAGAGACGTCTCAATCCTATACTGATATTTTGGGGCCAATTAAACAGATGGGTAAAGTTTTTACAAATAAAAGCTTAGTATTAAGCTATATAATTGCATTTGTTTTATTAATGGCTTTTGTTAATATATATACTGTTTTAGGGAATTATTTGAGCTCTCCTACTTACAATTTAACTGCAGAACAAATTCTTTATTTTCGCTTAGCGGGGCTATTTGGTATGTTGCTATCACCGCTTGCAGGTCGTTTAACGAAGAGGTTTGAAGTAAGAAAAGTTCTTCAGGGAGGATTGTTGATCGCTATTTTTAGTCTAAGTTCAATGGGCTTTGTTTCGTATCTATCTCTACTTGTAATGATGAGTGTCTGTTTTGTAATAGGTATTGCTATATCCGTTCCGTCTTTAGTTTCTCTTGTAGGTCAATTAGGAGGGAAAGCGAGGGGAATAGCAGTATCTATTTATACTTTTATTTTATTTTTAGGTACTAGTATAGGACCTATCATTTCTATTTATCTAATGAAAATAGGAGGGTATGCTCAAACATTTATTTTATTAGGAATGCTACTTTTTATTGGTTTTGTAGCTTCTCTATTTATAATTAATGAATAAGTGGAAAATCACTCAAATAAAGGAATGCGAGGATCTTTCATATGCTCACATAATAAAAGATGAATTTGTCCACGATGATGATAAAAGTGTGCAACGATTTCAAGTAACCATTCAAAGCGCGAATAAGAAATACCCCAATAGGCAGTCATAACTTCTGCTAATTCTATTTGGGAGTAGGAAAGAAATGTTTTGGAGAGAAGGTTGTATCCTTCAATCATCGTTTGTTGCATTTGAGCAACTGTTACGGGCGTATGTTCTATATAAAAGGTATGTAATTCTTTTTCTGGAATACCATTTAAAATGAGCAAATCAGCATGACAAATAAGAGAAAGATGTGTACACATTTCAAATAATGATCGTTTTGAGTGAATCGGTTGTATTTTTAAATCGTTTTCACTATATTGGTTAAGCATATAAATAGAAGTATCAATAGCAACTTTTAGTTGATGTAATGCAGATTGAACAAACATTGTAATTCTCCTCGTCTCCGTATATAATAGTTTCTTGAGGATATTATATCATACTCAAAATTCCGAAAATTCTAGTAGTTTGACTAGCATAATGAAAAGTATTATATTGTAAAAGGTCATATGAAACGTGAAATAGAATGGAATGCAATTATTGAGTTAGGAGTTAGACCAATGAGTTTGAAATATGGAAGAGATACAATTGTAGAAATTGACTTAAATGCTGTAAAACATAATGTAAAAGAATTTAAAAAACATGTAAATGATGAAGAAATTAAGATGATGGCTGCTGTAAAAGCGAATGGGTATGGCCATGGGGCAGTTGAAGTTGCCAAAGCTGCAATTGAAGCTGGAATAAATCAACTTGCAGTTGCATTTGTAGATGAAGCAATAGAATTAAGAGAAGCAGGAATTACTGTGCCGATTTTAATTTTAGGATACACACCAGTAGCGGCTGTAGAAGATGTAATTCAATATGACGTTATGATGACTGTTTATAGAGTAGAAGATTTACATGGTATAAATGAAATTGCAAACCGTCTTCAAAAGAAAGTACAAATTCAAGTGAAAATTGATACAGGAATGAGTCGTATCGGTTTACAAGAAGAAGAAGTTAAACCATTTTTAGAAGAATTAAACCGTATGGAGTATATAGAAGTAGTAGGGATATTTACGCATTACTCTACGGCAGATGAAATCGATAAATCATATACGAATATGCAAACAAGTTTATTTGAAAAAGCTGTTAATACAGCGAAAGAATTAGGAATTCAAATACCATATATTCATAGTTCAAATAGTGCAGGATCAATGGAATTAAGTAACACATTTCAAAATATGGTGCGCGTTGGAATAGGAGTGTACGGTATGTATCCATCAAAAGAGGTGGATCATTCAGTCGTTTCTTTACAGCCTGCGTTGTCGTTAAAATCAAAAGTGGCTCATATTAAACATGCGAAGAAAAATCGTGGTGTAAGTTATGGGAATACGTATGTAACAACTGGTGAAGAATGGATTGCGACTGTACCAATTGGTTATGCTGATGGTTATAATCGTCAATTATCTAATAAAGGCTATGCGTTAATTAACGGGGTTCGAGTACCTGTAATTGGCCGTGTTTGTATGGATCAGTTAATGTTGGATGTTTCAAAAGCGATGCCAGTACAAGTAGGAGACGAAGTAGTATTCTACGGTAAACAAGGTGAAGAAAATATCACAGTAGAAGAAATAGCGGATATGTTAAGTACAATAAACTATGAAGTTACATGTATGCTAGATAGAAGAATTCCGCGTGTTTATAAAGAAAATGACGAAACAACTGCAGTTGTAAATATATTAAGAAAAAACTGAATCATTTAGATTCAGTTTTTTTATTTTTGGCAAGTGAAAAATGCTCTATTTGTACCGTACGATTGAATATTTTTAAAACCTACAGATTGTAATGCATGAGTAATTTCGTCTTTAGTGTAACATGTTTCTTTAAAAGAAAAGTCACTTCTTTTCCAAATATCATTTGTATCACGTGTAAATAATATGAAATTCATTTCTGCTTTTTTGTTTTTATTATCAAATGTAGAATCAATCGTACAAACATATTCTTTCTCTGAAATATGAAACGAAGCAATCCAGTTTTCAAGAAATCCTTTTTCCATATTCATATCAAATGCGAATATACCCTCGTTATGTAATACGGAGTAAACGTTGTGAAACACACTTTTTAGTTCATCTAAATTCATAATATGGTTTAAACTATCACCGGCAGAGATGACGTAGTGGAATTGCTCATTTATATTGAAATAGCGAGCGTCATCGACGAAAAAGGTTGCATCTGGCGCATTTTCACTTGCATATTCAATCATTTGAGTAGAACCATCTATACCAGTTACTACAAAATTATTATCAAGTAGTTTCCTTGTAAGATGACCAGTCCCGCAACAAAGATCTAAAATATGAGAACGTGGTTGTGCATATTGTAAAACGAGTTTTTCAAAAGCTAGATAGGAGTGTTCGGCAAAATTTCCCCAATGTTTATTATAAATAGATGCGAAAATATCGTAATCAGAATAAATAAGTTTTTTAGACATAAATATTCTCCGTGCTATTCATTAAATTATAATAGTCATGCTTCGTTTTAATTTTAAAACCACATTGTGTATATAGTTTTAAAGCATGGTTATTTTTCGTTTCGACGTCTAATTCAATTGTTGAAGTTCCTTCTGTAATAAGGGTATGTACCATATAACTAAGAATATCTTTTCCATATCCTTTACCTTGATAAGAAGGATGAACGGCGAATCCTGATAATGTAGTAGATTGTTCTTGCTCAGTAACTGTAATTGTTCCAATAGCTTTTTCGTTAATAAGAGCACTGTAAACTTTATGAGAAGGTGAAGTCATCATTTTTTGTAACCATGTAGCCGTATTGTCTACTGAATCACCAAAAGCTTTACTAGAAATTTCAATAAGGTCAAGAAGTGATTCTGAAGCTGCAAGAGTAAGCTGTATATTACTTTCTGTTGTTTTTTGAATTTCGTTTGTTTTGAACTCCATACTATATTCACTATATAAATACGGTAACTTCATATGTTTTACAAATTCATTCCCAGAAATAGAATCCCCATTGATAATAAGAAGAGCTTCATCTGCCTCTCTATTTTGTATTTCTTTCATTGCAGTTTGTAAAAGGGTAGTTCCGAAACGTTGTTTTCTAAAATGAGGATGTACAAAGCCTATTAGTTCAAGCTTTGTTGGTCTTTCGAAATCATACATATTTAAAGTGCCAATTAATTGAGTACCGTTATAAAGAAGAAAATCGTTTATATGATCTTCATTTCGATTTTTTAAAAAGTTGATATGTAAATCTGAAGAGTAATCAAGATTGTCTTGTTGCCCGCAAATATAAGCTAAATCCTTCATTTGCTGTATTTCACTTTCTGTTACAGAACGCTTTTTCTGAATATCCATTGTATACTCCCTCTCAATTGTATTTAAAAATAGGATGGGTGACTTAACCATTCCTTTAATTCCACACTACCTTGCACAGATAACAGTCGGTATAAATAACGATATGGTCGTCTACATTCTTCAAGATGAGGAATAGGCATAATTGTTTCGTAACCACTTTTAAAGGCATGTGCTTCTTTTTCGGTAAGTACATATTCTAGTCCGATAAAATCAAACTCTCGCGGGGCAACCGCGTAAGCTTCAGTATCTACTAAACCCGTAATAGTTGTACCGTCATATAAAAATTGGGTAGGGTCCATATCAAGTAAGACGAGTGTAGCTTCTTTTGGTACGGACAGGGAAGAAAGCTGTGATTCAAAGGTAGGAAAAGCATTTTGTATGCTTTCATCATCGGAATAAAACATATTCACAAGCTCTTTACTCACGTTTAAAATATGTGATTGGAATTCATCTAGTGGAACTTGGAACGTGCCTGACGGATTTCCTATAAAATCGGCTTTAAACTTATGTATTTCTGCAAGTCCTTTTCCTAGGCTAAATAAAATAGAATCTGGTTGCTCGATAAAAGATTGAACTGTGTTACCTACTAACTTTTCGACCACCACAAATTCACGGCCATTTAAAACATGTTTTTCTAATATTGTTGGGATAGGAAGATTCGTATGTTCTTGCAGCAATGTATGTACAGTTTCTAAATGATGGACGTTCCTTGGATCAATTCCAAATAGATTTTTACATCCCCACCAAAAATCATTATTTGGTTCTTCATTCATTTTAGAAGTACGAACGATAACTTCTGTATCTTCTGTTTGAACGAGAAAAACATCACTTGCATGATCTTCATAACCTGGGTGCAAGGCCTGAACGGATAGAATAGTTGAATTGAATAGTTGTTGTAGCATGAAAAGACTCCCTTTTCTGTAAATTCTATAAATTCATTATATAACAGATGATGTGTTATGAGGATAAAGATAAAAAGATTGAAAGCATAGTTACATTTATAGCGAAAATTCATTAAAAACATTATATTTCTACATTTTTGTGTGAATTGTCTAAAAGTATAGTAGTAAGACTTGAATGTAAGACTCATATCTTTAAATCTATGAAGAGTAAAAGTAAAATTAAGCATTCATTTATAAGATTGTGAATCAAAATAATGTAGACTATAGAAAATATTTCTCAATAATAAAATGAAGAGAAAAGCATGAAGAAGTAGAATGCATTCATTTATAATAGACTTAAATTAATTAATATAATTAATTGTTAACTTTATAAGATTGACTGGATAGGAGAGAATATTATGGCAAATGTACTCGTAATAAATTTCCCTGGGGAAGGTCATATTAATCCGACTTTAGCTATTGTAAGTGAGTTAATCCAACGAGGAGAAACAGTTGTTTCGTATTGTATTGAAGATTATAGAAAGAAGATTGAAGCAACAGGTGCAGAATTCCGAGTGTTTGAGAATTTTCTCTCTCAAATTAATATTATGGAACGAGTAAATGAAGGTGGGAGCCCTTTGACGATGCTATCTCATATGATTGAAGCATCAGAGCGTATTGTTACTCAAATTGTAGAAGAAACAAAAGAGGAAAAATATGATTATTTAATATATGATAATCATTTTCCAGTAGGACGTATTATAGCGAATATTTTACAATTACCAAGCGTTTCATCTTGTACAACGTTTGCTGTTAATCAGTACATTAATTTTCATGATGGGCAAGAATCGAGACAAGTAGACGAAATGAATCCATTATATCAATCTTGTTTAGCGGGAATGGAAAGATGGAATAAGCAGTATGGAATGAAATGTAATAGTATGTATGATATTATGAACCATCCTGGTGATATTACGATTGTATATACTTCAAAAGAATATCAGCCGCGTTCAGATTTATTTGATGAATCGTATAAATTTGTAGGTCCATCAATTGCTACTCGAAAAGAAGTGGGGAGTTTTCCTACCGAAGATTTAAAAAATGAAAAAGTGATTTTCATTTCTATGGGAACAGTTTTTAATGAACAACCTGCTTTGTATGAAAAATGTTTTGAAGCGTTTAAAGATGTAGATGCGACAGTCGTATTAGTCGTTGGTAAGAAGATAAATATAAGTCAATTTGAAAATATCCCGAAAAACTTTAAGTTGTATAATTATGTCCCGCAATTAGAAGTTTTACAGCATGCTGATGTATTCGTGACACATGGTGGTATGAATAGTTCGAGTGAAGCGTTATATTACGGTGTTTCATTAGTTGTAATTCCGGTAACAGGAGATCAGCCATTCGTTGCAAAACGATTGACTGAAGTAGGGGCAGGCATAACACTTAATCGTAACGAGTTAACTTCTGAATTGTTACGTGAGACTGTAAAGAAAGTAATGGATGATGTGACGTTTAAGGAAAATAGTCGTAAAGTGGGAGAGTCACTTAGAAATGCTGGTGGATATCAAAGGGCAGTTGAGGAAATATTTGAATTAAAAATGAAGCCGTACGTAAAGATTAAATAGATGTTAGAAACACACTTACTTTTAATTTGTAAGTGTGTTTCTAGTATTACGTGTTACATAAAAATAGCGATAAAGGTGAAACTTTTTTGTATATAAATCGATACCTTTGAATTAGTAGTAAAATTACGTTAAAATAATACTAAGAAAATATATAAGTTTTGGGGGTAATGAATGAAGAAAGTATTTGAATACGTATTATTAACAATTGGCTCAATTATAGTAGCAGGTTCATTAGAGCTTATTTTAGCACCTAATGGATTAGTAGATGGCGGGGTAACGGCTATTGCTATTATGGCAAATAAAGTCGCAGGATTGCCGCTTTATGGTGTGTTCTTAGGAATTAATATCCCAATTTTATTATTTACTGCAAAAGTAATGGGAAAGAAATTTTTTATTCGTACATCTTATGCGAATGTAGTTACAACACTCGGATTAATTTATTTAAAACCATTTCCAGCAATTACGACTTCTGAGTTATTAATTGTACTTTATGGTGGAGTGCTGTTCGGAATTGGTGTTGGGATTGTTGTTAAAATGGGTGGAGCAATTGACGGTTCGGAAATGTTAGCAGTTTGGATGAATAAACACTTTAATGTACCGATTAGTACATTTTTACTTGCAGTAAATGCAGTTATTTTCATCTTTGTTGCCATTTTATTTTCAATCGAACAAGCGATGTTCTCATTAGCCATTTTCTATATTGTTACGAAAATGATTGATTTTATATTAGATGGTATAAATCAAGGTAAGAGCGTTATGATTATTTCTGGTAAGAATAAAGAAATAGGCGATTTACTTATGAAAGAATTGCAACTATCTGTTACGTATCTACATGGAGAAGGTGGTTTTTTAGGGGAGCATAAGAGAATCATTTATTGCATTACAAACCGATTCATTTATCCGAAAATGAAAGATCTCGTTCTCTCTGTAGATCCAACCGCTATAATTGAAGCTTCTTATTCAACAGAAACGACTGGTGTGAAACGTCCGGGAAGGAAAGCTAGGTCAGGTGAATAACTAGCAGAAGGCTGTCCAAAAAGTTATTTTGGAACAGCCTTCTTTTTTATTTTGTTGAATTGTTAGTATGTTACAAGTTAAACCCACTGTTAACAAGTTTCCTTGCAACTAGGGAACCAAGCGTCTTTCAATAATGTAGCCAACGTTTCAATTTTATTTTCTGGAATACTACCAAAACCGAGTAATACGTATGATTCCTTACGTAAATCATTCACGAAATCATATGGAGAAAGCGGGTATAATTTAACGCTTTGTTTTTTAGCGGATTCAATCAGTTCGTTTTCATTCATACTGTTATGGACACATAAAACAATATGAAGTCCGGACTGTTCGCCAAGAATTTGAACATTAGCCCCCATTTCTTTCATAATGGATTTTACTAACGCATGATGTTTTCTTTTATATAGTGTACGACTCCGGTTAAGATGACGTTCCCAATTCCCGCTTTGTATAAAGTTAGCAAAAGCAAGTTGTTGTATTGTAGCGACTGTTTGTTTGAAAATTCCATGCAGTTCTTGATATGTTTTAAAAAGATGTGGTGGTAAAACAACATATCCCATTCGTAAAGAAGGTAAAAAAGATTTTGAGAAAGTTCCCATATAAATAACGCGTTCATTTGAATCAAGACTTTGTAAAGAAGGAATTGGCTTACCAGCGTAGCGAAACTCTCCGTCATAGTCATCTTCAATAATGTATCCATTGCAATCATTAGCCCACTTTAACAATTCTGTTCTTCTAGATAAAGGCATAATAATCCCGAGTGGAAATTGGTGTGATGGTGTTACGTATGCGACATTGGCATTTGTGTTATATAAGCTAGAAATATCAATACCTTTTTCATCCAATGGTATGGGATGAATTTGTCTATCACAGCTTTTAATGATTGCGTGTATACGGTGAAATCCAGGGTTTTCAATGCCGTATTCTTTTGTAGGGCCAAGCAGTTGAAGTAGTAGCCAGAGAAGTGGCTGCGTTCCGGCACCGATCACAATTTGATCAGGTGAAGAATGTACACCGCGAGAATGATATAAATATGTTGATATATGCTCTCGAAGAGCGAATTCACCTTGAGGGTCTTCTTTGGAAAATAGTGCATTTTCGTATGTAAGTATGGATTCTTGTAATGCTCGTTTCCAATTTGTAATCGGAAATGTATTTTGATCAATAAGCCCTTGGCTACAATCATATTCGAATTTTTCGTCTATTAAATTGCTCGTCTTCATTGCTGCATTTCGTTTTTTATTTGGGATAACGTCAATATCGAAATTTGCTACAAAAATACCACGTTTCGGTTTACTTTCTACATAACCTTCAGCTAATAATTGTTGATAAGCTGATTCAACAGTGATGCGGCTAATATTAAGTTGTGATGCTAAATTTCTGTGTGAGGGTAGACGTGTGCCAACAGAAATACTCCCTTGTATAATTTCAGCTTTTATATAGTCGTAAATTTGCAAGTAAATAGGTGTGTTACTTTGTAATTGCAATGGGATAGTAAAATCCATATAAAACTCTCCTTTAAAACTGGCCTTATAAAAAATACTTAAACTGTCACTTAAGTAAAGGGCAGTTACTTTCTATAATAATGATATAACATTTAGAAAATTAAATAAATAGTTAGAGGAGAGTTAAAAATGAATGTTAAAGAAGTAGTAACAGAAGAGCAATTACATGAAGTATTACCTGTTTTACAGCAATTAAGAACGAAACTTTCAAAAGAGGAAACAAGCTCTTTATTTCGAAATATGAAAGAAGAAAATTATAAACTATTTTCGCTGCGTAATGAGGAGGATGAAGTTGTTAGCCTTGCAGGTGTAGCGATTTGTACGAACTTTTATAATAAGAAGCACGTTTTCGTATATGACCTTGTAACGGCAGACGCACATCGTTCAAAAGGACATGGAAATGTATTACTTTCGTATATAGAGAACTGGGGAAAGGAAAACGGATGTGAATCTATCGTCCTCACATCAGCATTTGCAAGAATTGATGCGCATCGTTTTTATGAAAGAGAAGGGTATGATAAAGTGAGTTATTCTTTTCATAAAGAATTATAAAAAATAAGAAGAAGTTGTCCCGCAAAAGTTGGGAACAGCTTCTTCTTATTTTTTAAGTTATTATTAAACCGTAAATAGGTTGTAAGTTATGGTATATGTATTTGAAAAGGTTATATAGTGTATTTTGTCGAATTATTTTAATTTAATAAAGAGAATGATTGGAGCGCTTATACTTGAAGAAAATAAAGAAACTATCAATCCCTAATGATGCTAGAGTTATCGTCATATCTGATATTCATGGAGAATTAAATCTTTTAAAAGAAGCACTACATAAAGTTAACTTTAAAGATGAAGATTATTTAATTATTAATGGAGATCTTTGCGAGAAAGGACGAGATAGCGTAGGCGTAGTAAACTATGTTATGAATCTTGTAAAGAACAATTCAAAGGTTCACGTTGTTGAAGGAAATTGTGAAGTTTTAGTTGATGCTCTTCTAAATGAAAATCCTCGTCTTATTAATTATTTATGTACGAGAAAGCATTCGATTTTTAATGAATGGCTAGAGCAATTGGATTTTTCAGTTCATGAAGGCACTTCAATTCGTGAAGTGAGAGAAGCATTGCAAAGTGAATTTTCACAAGAAATACATTGGCTAACGGAGTTACCGACAGCGATTGAAACAGAAGATTATATTTTTGTGCATGCCGGGCTAGAAGATAGAGTAGATTGGAAAGAAACAGAGCGCAAAAATGCGATAGCAATGCCAGAGTTTTTTAATAAATCACATAAAGCAAATAAGTATGTAATAGTGGGTCATTGGCCTGTCGTGAACTATTCTGAAGAAGCACCGTCTAACAATCCAGTTATTGATGAGGAGAAAAAAATTATTGCAATAGATGGAGGAAATGCAATTAAAGAAGCAGGACAATTAAATGCATTTATCATTCAGAGGAAACAAACGGGCGATACGTTTTCTTATACATATGTAGACTATTTTCCAGGGTACGAAGTAATAGCGGATTTTAATGCGAATTCAGAAATGCAGGGCGGAGTGACATATCCGTATTATTACATAGAGCCTATCGAGAAGATGCAAGATTACACAATATGTAAGCAAAAGGAAACAAATAAATTACTCACTGTAAAAAATGAATACATGAAACAACTTGAGTCAGGTGAATATACAGTGAAAACTGATATTTCTTGTGCGCAAATAAGCGTTAGAAAAGGAGAGATCGTTTCTCTCATTGATGGTAGTTGTTCAGGATATGATTTAATTAAAAAAGATGGTGTAGAGGGGTGGATAGAGAAAGGCATTTTGCTTGAGCAGAAATAGGAGGGATGTAACCTCCTATTTTTTATTGCCTATTTTGCGCCTTCGTACTTCAATTAACCTTTTAAATTAGTGGACTGCCTGCTGTCTTTAATAAGTAAATAAATCGTACTCGGTAGAATGATAAGCGTCATTCCTAAAAGAATTGCTAGTATGCCATAACCTCTATAGGGAGCAGAAACGCTAAAAGGAAGTATCGCTAAAAAAATACCTGCTATCATCATTGAAATACTACTAATATTTGAAGCTCTTTTTTCGAGGTGCTTATCATTCCATTCTAATGAAACGGTTGATTTAGTCGTATCAATTTTGGAACTGAAATAACCTATTAATATAAATAAAAGCCCTAATGCTAAAAATATGAAATGATCAAGAGGAAGTGAAAAGCCAAGAGCGATGAGGGCAATGACAATATCGACAAAAAATAAGAATAGTAACATTGTGTTGCCGATCCAATGGAGAAATTTCTGGTTACTCGCTGCTTTAGATAAAGCTAAAAATACAAAGAATAAGAAGGAACATATAATTATATTTACGATTACAAAAGTGCTTTTATCCATTGTTGATGTAGGCGTTCCATTGAAGTCCCATTTCGTAACAATATTTGATGGTAAGAAGAAATATAGAATAATATTTGTCGTAATAATAGTGAGAAATAAAGCAATACTAAATTGATTATTCATTGAATCACCAGCTTTCTAAATCAATAATTGGTATCTTATAACAAAATTATACAATATAATATATGATATTAGTTTTGATTTTTCTGAAAAAATATTATAATTATATATGAAATAAAGGTGAATGCAGGAGGGAATTATGCAAAACGTTGTATTAAAGGGGAAGAAAGTTACAATTCGTACAATAGAAGAATCGGATATAGAAACATTATGGAATATCATATTTAAAGAAGAAAGCCCAGAATGGAAGAAATGGGATGCGCCATATTTCCCGTTCTCAATGCAAGAATACTCTTCCTATAAAGAGAAGATGCAAACTCGTTTGAAAGAAGAACCACTGTCAAATTTAATTATAGAAAATAACGGTCAAATCATTGGGACAGTCGGGTTTTATTGGGAATATAAACCGACGCGTTGGTTAGAGATGGGGCTTGTGATTTATGATCCAACATACTGGAATGGTGGATACGGTACAGAAACATTGACATTATATAGAGATTTGCTATTTGAAAAAATGGAGATTGGTAGAGTAGGAATCACGACTTGGTCTGGCAATGAACGAATGATGAAAGTAGCGGAGAAAATAGGAATGAGCTTAGAAGGTAGAATGCGAAAGTGTCGTTATTATAAAGGAACATACTATGATTCTATTCGAATGGGAATGATTCGTGAAGAATGGGAAGCACTATGTGTAACGAAGGGGTGAGAAAGATTGTACGCTATTATTGCTACATTTGATCGTGTATTTACTAATAAAATTACAGAACTGCAAAATGAATTAACGAATATAATGGGAACAAATCAATTAGCTGGAGTAGAACCTCATATCACGATTGCGGATTATAATGAGTTAGATGTTCATTTGTATACGGAGAAACTAGGGGAGTTTGTAGCTATTCAAGAAAATATGGACGCAGTAACTTTTCCTTCTGTTGGAATTTTTCCTACTAATGGAACGGTCTTTCTAGCACCGATTGTTACCGATGAATTGTTAAAACTTCATCATTCTTATCATGATTATTTTAAAAATTTTCATGACAATCCAAATTCATATTACGTACCGGGAAAATGGGTTCCGCATTGTACGATTGCGAATCATTTGAATTCAACTCAGTTTTTAAGTGCGATGGAGTATATATATGAGAATTTTGATGTTACAACAGCCTCGATTGAAAAGTTAAAATTAATTAAGGTGAATTATGAAAATGGTTCTGCCGTTTCTTCTAGTATATTAGCAGAATGTAATTTAAAGAGAATGGAGACATCGAGATGACATATATAATTAGAGAAATGAAGCAAGAAGACATTCACGCTGTACAATCAGTAGCAAAAATAGCTTGGCATGATACATATGAAGGCATTATTCCAAGAGAAATTCAAGACAGTTTTTTAGACGAGGCATATTCTGATGAAAAAATGAAATATCGTCTTAAAAATACACATTTATTCGTTGCGGAAGAAGAGGGAGAAGTAATAGGATTTGCTAACTTTTCACCTGTTAGACTACAAAATGAAGCGGAATTAGGTGCGATTTATTTGTTACCAGATCAGCAAGGAAAAGGGATCGGAAGTGCTTTATTACAAAGAGGGATTAAGGAATTAAATGGGATACGTAAATTGTACATACATGTAGAAGCAGCAAATGAAAAAGGAAAACGCTTTTATGAAGCGAAAGGTTTTGCTGAATTAGAGCAATTTGAAGAAGACTTTGAAGGACATATGATGCAGACAGTAAGGATGGTTTTATATGTATAAGGAGGACTAGCAATGAAAATTTTTGATTTTAGTGAAAAAAGTAGGAAAGCACATATCGGTATTTCAATCTAATTTCATAATGTCGAAAATAGTAAACCATCAAGGAAATGTACATATCGGTGCTATGCGTTTACAAGAGAATGGAATCATCGGTTATCATGAAGCAGTTGTATCTCAACTGCTTCTTATTGTGGACGGAGCAGGATATGTATGTGGGGCAAATAAAAAAAAGATAAAGGTAGAGGCGGGACAAGCTGTGTTTTGGGAGAAGGGAGAGCCCCATGAAACAAGTACAGAACAAGGATTAACGGCAATTGTTATGGAGGCGGAGAATCTTGAACAAGGGATAGTAATGCCTATTATTCCAGGGGAGTTGTGAAAAATGATAATTAAGGCAAATCAAGAAGATACCAATGAAATATTAAAACATACAGCTCAAGCGCTTTTTGAAGGGACGAGAGGAAATTGTCAATTAAGTACCGAGAAAGCGATTGAAATTACAAAGCCGATTGTAGAAAAAGGAGCATTTTATTTAATCATTAAAGAAGAAAATAAAGTAATGGGATGGATATTAATAGGGGAAAATACAGACTATTTTTCTTGTGAAAAACTTGGATTTATATATGAATTGTACGTTTTCCCAGAATATCGCGGGAAAGGATTATCGAGAGAACTGATGGAAGCTGGTATTAAGGAATTGAAGGAGAAGTATTCAGAAATTAGGTTGAATGTATTTACTGGGAACTTTGCAAAAGAGATGTACGAAGAGTTTGGGTTTGTTGAAAGACAGGTAATTATGACTTTGAAGTGAGTATAATAGTCTGAATGAGGGAAGCGAAAGCATGAGAAAAGAAAATGAGTATGTATAAAAGCCGATTTTAAATCGGCTTTTAATTATCGATACATCGTCTATTCTTATATTTTCTATGTTATTGCCATATAGCCTACCTAAAAAGATGGCTCTTATTATTTTTGTTTTAATTTTAGGAGCTATTTCCTTAGGGGCGAATAAAGTGGTAGGACGAATACATAACAAATTTAAACAATAATAAAGTTTGAAAAAGGATAGGGATAATCCACTATTAATTAGGAAAAGAAACGGGATTATACGTTAGAGATGGTTATCGGATAGGTGGTACCATTAAATTGAAGGATTAAGAGAGGGGCATATTAATATGCAATCATTTAAGGCTGGAAAATATATTACATATGTTGCAGTTGTGATACTTCTTATATTTTCTATGTTATTGCCATATAGCCTACCTAAAAAGATGGCTCTTATTATTTTTGTTTTAATTTTAGGAG
>NZ_JBXAEZ010000001.1:338555-590328 GCF_058792475.1 Bacillus sp. MT94
GAGCCATTTCCTTGGGAGCGAATAAAGTAGTAGGACGAATATATATAAAATTTAAACAAAAATAAAGTTTGGTATAAGGGAGGAGTAATCCAATAATAATACGGAATTCACTTGAAGTTTTGTTGCAAGAAAAAAATTTTTCAGCAATTTAATTATTCATAGGATTTACTTCAAATGTTGTTTTAGAATCCATTTTCAAATTTTTAATGAAAATGGATTAGAACTATTACAGATGCTTAAAAAAGGAGAAATAAACAAATGAAACTATTACCAATTGGAACAGTCGTTAAAATAGAAGATATAGAACAAATTGTAATGATTATTGGAAGAATGGTCATATCAGCAGATAAACGTGATTTTGATTATGTGGGTGTTCCTTACCCAATAGGCTATCTAGGGGATGAAAAAGTATTATGTTTTAATCACGATAAGATTGTAGAGGAAATGCATAGAGGGTATATGACTGAGAGTGAAATAGTTCTACGCGAGAAATTATTAGAATTATAGACTAGTTGGAAAATACGATAGGGGAAAATAATGAGAACCCTTGTAATCATTGGCATACTTATCCCGCCGATACTGCTGTGGAGTGTTCCGGATACTCCTCTAAATGATAAACTATTGTTTACAGGTTTACAACTAACTGTAGGATTCACCACAGTAGTAGCGTTAGAGATTATATTTAAAAATCGAAAAAAGAAGAGGGCAAAATAGAGATAGATTGTATGGAATAACAGCTGAAAATATGTAACATGTATTATTAATCGTTTTACTTGGGAGGTGACCTACTGGTTGCCTCTTTTAACGTTATGCTTATAGTTTTATCTGAAAAAGAAAAAAGGAGCAATCAAGCATGTTTAAACAAGGGCGTATTTTAATGTGTACTTTTACCGCAGTGCTATTTTTTCTCCCTTCTTCTTTCCACAGCCAATGGGAAAAAAGGTTTTAACAGCTATTGTTGCTCTAATTATTGGTGGAGTATGTATTGAGATTTCCTGTTTATTGGAAAATTTCAGTAGCAAGTCGAAAAATATATCTAAATAAGAAAAGAGAATAACGATAAAGCGTTCCTAATTGGTTCAGTTGAAAAGATAAAAGATTTAAATTGTTTTTTTATGTTATAAAAATTAACAAGCGTTAACAAGTAAATGCGTAGTATATCATATAGTAACGGCAAGCGGAGTACATGTGAATAGATATTAGTTAAGAAGAGGCTACTTATAATAGGCAGCCTCTCCTGCGTGTATTATGCATTATTATCGATACATCGTCCACATCCCAATGTCTTTAAACCCTAGTCGTTTATAAATTCGTCCAGCAGCTGGATTGTTATAAAATAAACAAAGTGTTCGGCCTTCTTTCGTAAAGTCTTGAATCATTTTTTGTAATATGAGTGAAGCGTAGCCATTTCCGCGATAATTCGGGTGTGTACATACACCAACTACCATAGCAGATAATGAATTTTCAGCGGAAGTAGAGGCGGATGCGATGATTGCACCGTCTTTTTCAATATAATATGTACGTCCTGTATTTGTTTCGATAGCCTGCCTTAATATTTTCTCTGATTCATTAGTAGTCGGAAATTCAGCGATGTCACTTCTTAATTGCATAATTCGCTCTACATCATCTAGTGTGGCAAGTTTAATTGTTTCTTGGATAGGCGTGCTAGGTAAGTTGTTGTCATTTAGACATTCGCAAAAATACATTTCATTTTTGGCGCCTAATTGTAGACTTGGAGAAGTTTCAAACCTTTCTACAATAGTTGACTTGCCAGAGAGTTTAAGCGGTTTATATGCGGAAAGAAGTGCCTCATAATCAATGGTAACAAAGTCTTCTTTACTATATGGTATAAATGAATCGTGGAATCGGAGTAGAATTGATTTTAATGTCCCATTCTCTTTAAATACTCCCCATAATTCTTGAAAATCTGTGTCATAACCGAAAGCTTCAATATCTCCAATAATAAACAAGTTAATGGCTGCTTCTTCTTTTAGGTAAGCGAATACTTGTTCATGATCTTTCTTTGTTAATTTTCGCATCATAACGAATCGACCTCTTTTTTATTTTTTCTAAATATTACAACTTAAGTTTTTTGAAATCAATATAAAATTTTATGTTTAGTTCACAAACTTTCGGAAAAACTAGGAAAGATATGACAAAGGAGGTTATGAACGGTGGATCATCCAATTCAAGGGTTAATGAAAGCAGCAATGGAAAATTTAAAAGAAATGGTTGATGTAAATACGATTGTTGGAGAGCCTGTTCAAACGGCTGACGGTGGTGTGGTGTTAACGGTTTCTAAAGTAGCGTTCGGTTTTGGAGCAGGAGGTTCTGATTTCCAAACGAATGATGGACAAAGAGCGAACGGTAACCCTGCATTTGGTGGCGGTAGCGCGGGTGGTGTTTCTATTACACCAGTAGCATTTCTTGTGGTGAATAAAGATGGAGTAAATATTCTTCATCTACAAAATGCGACACATTTAGCAGAAAAAATGATTGAATTAGCTCCACAAACAATTGATAAAATTCAATCGATGTTCCAAAAAGAAGAAAAGAAAGAGGGAAATCATCATCCTCAAAACCCAGATGAAATCCTTTAAAAACGCCTGCTTATGAGCAGGCGTTTTTTCTTGTAATCACTATGTAATAAAACACATGAAATTGTAAATAGTTTTTGAAGTTTTTTCTATGTTTCTAAAATTTTTCATGTTAAAATATGCTATAGAATTGAAACATATAAAACGAAGGTGGCTAGGTGCTTTGTCTGGAGGATCTGACCAAGTAAAGAATATGATATATATTAATGGTAATCGTCGAGGTCATTGTTTTATTACATCAGGAATTACGTTTAAAGAGTTTGCGAGTAACATCCCTTCACCGCTTCATCAAGTGTTGCTTTTGAAGCACAACTTTGAATGGACGGATTTTCATTATCATACTTTATTTGAATATGTTGAGGAAGAAAATATACATAAGTTAATTCAAGCAGAGATTGATGAATTTGATGAATTTTGTTGGGTAGATTTTGATGATGCAAGCGATTTAGATGAATTAGAGCCGAAAGAAATTGCAGAATTATTATATTTGGCTCACAAAAAAGAACCACTTGCAAGAACATTCTTTCCGTTACTGAAAAATAGATTTGTTTATTTTTCACATGATGACGGATGGTACAACAAAGTGTATTATCGTAGAATTGCCGATTTTGTAGGAATGTTAAGTAAAGTCATTCCGTATAAACTCGGTGCTTTCGGTAAGAAACGTTTTTCTTTCTTCCAAAAATCAAAAATTTTCCCAGCAATTTCAAAAGAATTGATTATGGGACTTATTCCACTAATGGAAGATGGTCTTTACATAGATCTAGCAGGGAAGATTGAGTCAAGAAGAGGTCTTGAAATTCCGGTATATGTAGTTGGTTCGTATGAAAGTACGGATGAGGTGCTAGATAATATCGATGAATTGAAAGAGGAAGCAACAGAAACAGGTTGGCTCATTTTTGATAAGAAAGAACAAGAGTGGCAATGGGTTGTTGACTAAGAAAACTTGGCGCATGAAGTCAAGTTTTCTTGTCATTTGAAAGGAGTACAAATGAAGAAATATTATACAATTGTGGGTATTGTAAGTATTATTCTCGTGGCAATATTACTTATAACTTGTCCGAAAGAATCAGATTTTAAAGTGTATGTAGAGGATAAGTATGCGTTGAATTGTAATGAGAGTAGTTTTGAATGCACGCAAAATGTAGATGGTAAAAAAGAAAAACTACAATTTGAAAGTACAGATGCACGAAATGGTGTATTCTTTATGACTGTAAAGCAAACATTTAAAACAGAAGCTGGTGTTTCAAAAGAATATAGCGGAGTAGGAATGTTTGGTACATTTCTTTTTGTTTCAGAGAAGACTTTCTAGTAATAGAAGGTCTTTTTTTTATGCTTATGTTCATATAGATGAAGTAAGACAAGCATAGGAGGGATAGCGATGAAGAACACATGTATCGTTTGCGGTGGTGAGGAGTTTTTTTCCTCAACATTATATGCACGTACGAAACAAGATTGGGCATATGCACCAAACATGTATCGGTTTGAAAAAGTATTTATTGAGCATAGGGATGAAGAAAATTATCCAGTGTTTCAAGAAATTACAGCGAAACATTGTTGTGGATGCGGTCATATTATGTTGTATCATGAATGAACACACCAAGTATAACTTGGTGTGTTTTTTTAAAACGCTGACAAAGCAAGCGGATAAAGTAAAGTAAATAAAACAGAAAAACTACCAAAACCAATTGCTGTATATCCAAGTGTTCTTGCTCCGAAATTGACAGCTAATAGGCCAACTAAAATTGCTAGGGAGCCGAGCGTAACTGGATAAAAAGCAATGGAGAATAACGAAAGAAATAAAGCGACATAGCCTACCATTGCGCCGGTATTTGTACCTTCTATTTCATTTGCAATTTCTTTACGCTTATGTCTAATTGGTATGCCAGCTGGTGATATTTCAGCAGCATACTCTTCGTTTTTTTCACCACTTTTAAAATGATGATTTCTCTTTCTTCGCATGTACATCCCTCTCTTTCAATTGGGTGTACCTATAGTATCTTACATAAAGGTAAGAACATGAGTATGAGTTAAACCCAAGTAAAGCAAAAAATGGAGAATACGTATTCCATCGTTAACATATCCATTTCCTATTGAAGATAAAGTGCGGGATTTTTTCCATCACAACTGATTATCAGCCAGCAACAATTGGATTTTTATGAGCAGTTCTCTCCCATTAACTGGTCCGCATCCATTGAATTTTGAGGTAGGTGTCTTACTGCAAGCGGGATAAAACAGGAATTTTGGAAAATGATGTAGAATGAAATGAATGATAATACGTGAAGGTAGGGGAATGTATGACAACATTTAATTGGCATGAATCAGCAGAGAAGAAATGGGATAGTAGTGCGGAGTTTTGGAATAAAAATAGTCAGGAAATGTGGGATAGCGGGAGTAGGAGCACAATTATTCCGTTTTTTGAACAATACGTAAAGAAAGAAGCACAAGTGCTCGATGTTGGTTGTGGTGATGGGTACGGTACATATAAATTAAGTAGCGCAGGCTATAAAGCAGTGGGAGTAGATTTATCGGAAGTGATGATTCAAAAAGGTAAGGAGCGCGGAGAAGGACCAAATTTATCTTTTATAAAAGGAGATCTTTCTGCATTACCATTTGAAAATGAGCAATTTGAATCAATTATGGCAATTAATTCTTTAGAGTGGACGGAAGAGCCATTACGAGCGTTAAATGAAATAAAGCGTGTGTTAAAGAAAGATGGATATGCATGTATTGCAATTTTAGGACCGACAGCAAAGCCACGAGAGAACAGTTATCCTCGCTTGTATGGAAAAGACGTTGTTTGTAATACGATGATGCCTTGGGAATTTGAACAGTTAGCGAAAGAACAAGGTTTTAAAGTTGTAGATGGCATCGGCGTATATAAGCGCGGAGTAAACGAGAAGATGTTAGGTCAACTACCTACAGAGTTGCAACAATCGTTAACATTCTTATGGGTATTTATGTTAAAAAACGTATAAAGAAATGAAAGAATTTTTAGGAGGTAAATAAGTGCAGAAAATACAAAAAACTGATACAATATCATCAGAACCAATTAAAGGGGGACTAGGGTATATGACAACTACTACAACAGTGAAATCCGATATTGAAATCGCACAAGAAGCGAGTATGAAGAAGATTCAAGAAATTGCAGCTGATTTAAATATTTTAGAAGATGAATTAGAGCCATACGGGCATTATAAAGGTAAGTTATCTCTTGATATTTTTAAGCGCTTACAAGATGAGAAAGACGGTAAAGTTGTTTTAGTAACAGCAATTAACCCAACTCCAGCTGGAGAAGGTAAATCAACAGTAACAGTTGGTTTAGGTCAAGCTTTTAACAAAATTGGTAAGAAAACAGTAATTGCACTTCGTGAACCATCTCTTGGACCGACGATGGGATTAAAAGGTGGAGCAGCAGGTGGCGGTTTTTCACAAGTCGTACCAATGGAAGACATTAACCTTCACTTTACTGGAGATATCCATGCGATCACAACTGCCAATAACGCATTAGCAGCGTTTATTGATAATCATATCCAACAAGGAAACACACTTGGAATTGATACGCGTAAAATCGTTTGGAAACGCTGCGTTGACTTAAATGATCGTGCCCTTCGTAACGTAGTAATTGGTCTTGGTGGACCTGTACAAGGTGTACCACGTGAAGACGGTTTTGACATTACAGTAGCATCTGAAATTATGGCCGTGTTCTGCCTTGCAACAGATATTCAAGACTTAAAAGCACGTTTATCTCGCATCGTAGTTGCCTATAACTTTGCAAATCAACCTGTAACGGTTAAAGATTTAGGTGTAGAAGGTGCGTTAACACTATTATTAAAAGACGCATTAAAGCCGAACTTAGTACAAACGTTAGAAAATACACCAGCTATCATTCATGGCGGACCATTTGCGAATATCGCTCACGGTTGTAACAGTGTTATCGCTACAACAATGGCAGCAAAATTAGGTGATTATGTTATTACAGAAGCTGGATTCGGTGCTGATTTAGGCGCTGAGAAGTTTTTAGATATTAAAGCTCGTGCAGCTGGCATTAAACCAGAAGCAGTTGTTATTGTTGCGACGATTCGTGCGCTTAAAATGCATGGCGGCGTTGCAAAAGATCAATTAAAAGAAGAAAATGTAGATGCATTAGCAAAAGGTATGGAAAACTTACAGAAGCATGTTGAAACAATTCAAAGCTTCGGTGTGCCTTTCGTAATTGCAATTAATAAATTCATTACAGATACAGATGCAGAAGTTACATACTTACAAGAGTGGTGTAATGAGCGTGGCTATGCAGTATCCTTAACAGAAGTTTGGGAGAAGGGTGGCCAAGGCGGAGTTGACCTTGCTGAAAAAGTACTAAAAGAAATCGAAAAAGGTGAAAACAACTACGCACCACTTTATGAATTAGAATTACCATTAGAAGAAAAAATTCGTACAATTGCTCAAAAAGTGTATGGCGCAAAAGATATTGAATTTGCTCCGAAAGCACGTAAGCAATTAGCTCAATATGAAGGAGAAGGTTGGAGTAACCTACCAGTTTGTATGGCGAAAACACAATACTCTCTTTCTGACGATGCAACAAAATTAGGTCGTCCATCTGACTTTATCGTTACAATTCGTGAGTTAAAACCATCTATCGGTGCAGGCTTTATCGTTGCGTTAACAGGTACAATGTTAACAATGCCAGGTCTTCCAAAACAACCAGCAGCACTTCAAATGGATGTAAATGAAGATGGAAAAGCAGTAGGTTTATTCTAAAAGGTTGTAATTCATCTCGTTTATCTGTAAACTATATATACATCAAGTGGCGCCTTTCCATCGAAAGGCGCCTGTTTTTTGGAGGAAATTATGTTTGATCCAACTGCTTTTGACAATTTAAAAGTAATCGTAGAAGGTGCTGTGTATGATTTTGATCTACATGGAGATATTCTTGTAACAGATCGAAAAGATATGATGGACCTTGCCTCATTAAGTCGTATATATCATATCTCATTTCAATTAACAGAACCGTTCGAACCATTAGTAGAAGCAACATTTTCATTATCTGTGGATGCAAAGAACTTGTCTGGTGAAATACTAGAAGTGCCTCAGTTTACACCAGGTTGTGAAATGAAGCTAGCATTTTCATTCCCGTTAGAACAACCAGAAGTAGGATGCGAAGAAATTGAAACTTTAATGCGTTCTATATGGGGAAAAGAAAGAATGATTATGCAGAAAGTTTCATACGAATATAATAAGCAAGCGATTTCATATCATAATAAGGTAGAGGTTCTATTTCAAAAAGCGATTACAGAAGACCATGTTGATGATTTAATAGCTGTTATTTCACACATGATAGAAACGGTGCGAACAATACAGCATTTTCTTCAAAAATAGAGATAAAGGAGAAAAACAAATGATAAAAGATATGCAACCATTTTTACAAGAAGCTTGGGAGAAGGCTGGTTTTAAAGAATTAACTGAAATTCAAAAACAAGCGATTCCAACTATTTTAGAAGGACAAGACGTTATAGCTGAATCTCCAACTGGAACAGGAAAAACATTAGCGTACTTATTACCCCTTTTACATAAAATTAATCCTGAAGTAAAACAGCCACAAGTTGTTGTTTTAGCGCCAACACGTGAACTTGTAATGCAAATTCATGAAGAGGTTCAAAAGTTTACAGCAGGAACTGAAATTTCAGGTGCATCTTTAATTGGTGGTGCAGATATTAAGCGCCAAGTTGAAAAATTAAAGAAACATCCGAGAGTAATTGTCGGTTCACCAGGACGTATTTTAGAATTAATTCGTATGAAAAAGCTAAAAATGCATGAAGTGAAAACAATTGTATTTGATGAGTTTGATCAAATTGTAAAACAAAAGATGATGGGCGCAGTACAAGATGTAATTAAATCAACGATGCGCGACCGTCAATTAGTATTCTTCTCAGCGACAATTACCAAAGCGGCAGAAGACGCGGCACGTGATTTGGCAGTTGAACCACAAGTGGTACGTGTAACACGTGCAGAGTCAAAAAGCTTAGTTGAGCATACGTACATCATTTGTGAGCGACGCGAAAAAAATGATTATGTAAGAAGAATTATGCATATGGGCGATGTAAAAGCAGTTGCTTTCTTAAACGATCCATTCCGTTTAGATGAAATTACTCAGAAATTGCAGTTCCGTAAAATGAAAGCAGCAGCTCTTCATGCAGAAGCAGGTAAGCAAGAGCGTGAAGCAACGATGCGTGCATTCCGCGGCGGAAAATTAGAAATTCTACTTGCTACTGATATTGCAGCACGCGGTATTGATATTGATGATTTAACACATGTAATTCACTTAGAATTACCGGACACAGTAGACCAATATATTCACCGCTCAGGACGTACAGGACGTATGGGTAAAGAAGGAACTGTCGTATCTCTTGTAACTCCACAAGAAGAGCGCAAATTACTACAATTTGCGAAAAAACTAGGCATCGTATTTACGAAGCAAGAAATGTTCAAAGGAACATTTGTAGAATCGAAGCCACCAGCACCTAAGAAAAAGAAACCAGCATTTACTGGGAAGAAAAAGCCTAGATAAATAATGGGGAAGGCGTAACTATTTATAGTTACGTCTTTTTGTTTGTAATTGAATAACAAAGGGAATTTAAATGTATCTATCTTATAAGAATTATCGATAAGGGTGAATCATTTCTCATTTAGTTTGTACAAGGAAGTAATATAAAAAAGTCGAATATTAAACTGATGCGAAATAATAAAAAGAAGGTACATATATGGATAGGAAATTAGGAATGTTTTTGAATACGAAACATATTGAAGTAAACGAAGGAATACAAAAAGCAAGGGAATGGGATTTAGAATATATTCAATTATATGCTATGAATAAAAACTTCAACTTAGCTAATATTCCAGTGGTAGAATGGACTGCTTTAAAGAAAAGCTTATCTTTTAATGGGATAAAGATTCCATCATTAGCAATTAGTTTTGGAGAAAATGGAATTACAGGAACAGAAGCTGACAGTGCAATAAATCAGATTAAATATATTACTGACAGAGGTTTGGAGCTGGGAGCAAAGATAATAACAGCTCATATTGGGAAAGTTCCAGATGATGAAAAAAGTGAGAGCTATGATAAAATGGTGCGGGTTTGTTATGAGATAGGGGAATTAGCATTCAAATTTGGGGGAGTCTTTGCTATTGAGACAGGATCTGAAAAAGCAATAGTATTAAAACGATTTTTAGAAAATGCAAACTCGAAAGGACTAGCTGTTAACTTTGACCCAGCAAATTTAATAAGTGATGTAAATGAAAATCCGTTAGAAGGTTTATTACTATTAAAAGATTATATAGTACAAACTCATATTAAAGATTGTAAAGAAGTGAAAAGTAATAGTTCAAGTAAGTATATAGAAGTAGCGGTAGGAAATGGTGAAGTGGATTTCGATATATTCTTCAAAGTATTAGATGAAATTGGATTCGACGGATATAACATGATTGAAAGAAACAATTATTTTGACGAACTGGATGGGATGAGTCAGTCGATAAATTTTGCAAAGAAGTACATACCAACTCAAAAGGAATAACGATACCAGCTGTAGAAAGCTACATAGAATGTAAAAAAACAATAGGAGGAATACAAATGATTCATAAAGTAGGACAAATTATGTTATATGTAAATAATCAAGATGAGGCAGTAAATTTTTGGACGGAAAAGGTAGGGTTTCATGTAGTTGCGGAGGAAGATAACAAGCAAGGAATGAGATGGATTGAAATTGCTCCAACTAACGTTGCTGAAACGAGCATTATATTACATAATAAAGAAGTTATTTCGAAAATGAGCCCAGAATTAAATCTTGGTACACCGTCCTTAATGTTCTTCTCAGAAAATCTGGATCAATTATATGCAGGTTTAAAAAATAAAAATGTTACTGTTGGAGAAATGGTAACTATGCCTTCTGGTAAAGTGTTTAACTTTGCTGATAGTGAAGGGAATTATTTTGCGGTTATGGAGAAGAACCAATAATAATATTGCTATGTGAAAATCCCCCTCAAATATATTGAGGGGGATTAAATCTTTGAAGTGGATTTTTCATGAGAGAGTTGTGTAATAAAAAATGCACCTTTTTCAATAGCGGTTTCAATGTAACCGACAATTTGATTAAACGTAAACACCTGTAAGTCTTCATGCAAATGTTGCTCGGGATACAACATATCTTCAAAAAGATACTTTCGAAAAGCTAAAACGTTTTCTTTAGAAACCTCTTCAATATCCACAATGTGAGCCTCTTGATTGAGAAGAGAGAAGAGCTGTTGTTCTTTATCGTAATGATGAAGCAACTTTGCATTTAACAATTTAAAATCGTTATAGTACAGGGGTGCGATAGTTTCGTCATTTTCTATTCTATTTTTTAGCCATGGTAGAAAAAAGCCACTTAGCCAATTATCATCGGCAATGAGGTGGGTGTAATAGCCTAAAATAAAGGGGGAATCTATATGTGCTTCGTATTTATGAAAAAATGAATCATAATCTATTCTTCTCGTATAGTTCTTCGTTGTACCAGCATAAAAATGTGAGGTTCCTTTTTCTTTTTTTGAATGAACAGCATCAGGGGCTACAGCTCCAAGTAAGAAAGAAGTTTTATCTTGAATACATAGTTTCTCAGCAATACCGTTAGCGATAATAACATGCATAATTCGTGATCCCATGAATGCCACCTCTGTTTCAAGTATTCATTTCAGGAAGAAGACTGAACAGTTAGTATTACTTTCCCTGTACTTTTTCTACTTTCGACCCATTCATGTGCTTTCCCTGCATCTGGAAGGGGAAAAGATTTTGTAGCTTTCATTTGCAAACTTCCGTCACGCAAATAACGGAAAACTTCATTTGCCGTTTCTTGGAGTAGTTCAGGACGTTTTTTCCGTGTAGTGCCAAAGCTAAAGCCTAGTATAGAGCGGCAACTTGCGTGTAAATCTTTCGTTTTGAAATTGCCAATTTTACCGCTTGCATTACCGAAATGAACGAGGCGACCGTAATAAGCTAGGCAGTTTAAACTTCTTTCAGAGACAGTTCCAGAAATAGAGTCCAAAATTATATTCACTCCTTCTCCGTTTGTCAGCTCATTGACTTTCTCTGCAAAATCTTCATCTTGATGACAAATAACATAATCAGCTCCAGCATCTAAAGCGATTTCTTTTTTCGTTTCACTTCCTACAGTACCGATAACTGTTCCAGCCCCTAATCGTTTTGCAAGTTGAATCGCGGTAGTACCAATTCCGCCAGCAGCTGCATGAATCAGCACGGATTCATTTTGTTGAAGCCTTGCAACATTCACGAGTAAATTATAGCTTGTGAAAGATACGATCGGACAAGCAGCTGCAGTTTGAAAGTCGACTTCATGGGGTAAAACGAAAGTGAGATTTTCATTTGAAACAACGTACTCTGCGTAAGATCCATTTTGAGGAAAAGCAATGACACGCTGTCCAGGTTGAATATTTTTCACATGAGAACCGACGCGTTCTACAATACCAGTTGCATCTATTCCTGGAATAAAAGGTAGTGCTTTATTTCCTTTTTTGCCATAACGTGATTTAATATCAGCGAAATTTACACTAGTAGCAAAAACGCGAATTAAAACTTGATCTTCTGAAATAGTCGGCATATCCACATCTGTATATTTCATCACTTCAGGACCACCGAACGACGTTACAACGATAGCTTTCATCATATATCCTCCTAAATTTGACTATATAAATCATTTTAAATCTTTATCAGAAATTGGAAAATTATATAATAGTTATGTGTGGTTATAAGTGAAGCTTATGAACTCATTGGATCATAATATTAATTTATATAAAAAATTTTTTCGGAAAAATCGAACGAAATATGAATTACTTGCCAATATATAGTGTAAGACAAAGGAGGGCTGGAATATGAAGGCTGAAATAGATTACGCACATTTAATTCGATTAACTTTATCAGGAAATAAAGAAGCGTATAGCGAATTGTATGATGTAACGATTCAAGAAGTATATAAAACAGCACATTTTTTAATTGAAGATAAAACGGATGTAGATGATGTCGTTCAAGAAGTATACATACAGCTATATGAATCGCTTCGTAAATATGATAGCGAGAAGCCATTTCGCCCTTGGCTAATTGGGCTTGCGATTAAACAAATTCATTCTTATAGAAGAAAGAGGTGGATGCGACTACGAATTATGAAAAAAGCAGAAGAGCAAAGAAAGCCAGTGCAAATTGATTTTTCTAATGATGTTGTAAGTAAAATATCAAACCAAAAACTAATCGAACTCATTCATAAATTACCGTATAAATTGAAACAAGTTATTATCTTAAGATACTTATACGAATATTCACAAGAAGAAGTAGCACAAATATTACATATTCCAATTGGTACAGTGAAGTCTAGAATTCATGCGGCATTAAAGAAACTACGTCAAAAAGAGCAAGTAGAAGAAATCTTTTTAGGAGAGGTAGGGAATGTGAAATGAGTTTAGATTGTAGAGTTAGAGAATCTATACGAGAAGAAGCGAAGGGGATTGTTGCCCCACCGGAGTTAAAAGAAAAAGTAATTGTTCAAATCAAAATGAATCGCGGGGGAAGTAAGGTGAAGAAACGTCTTATCGCCGGAGTGCTTGCAGCAGCATTTTTAATCCCTACGACCGGTTTTGCATATCAATCTATTATGGCGGATGGTATATACGGATCTTTTGAGAATTTAAAAAAACACGCCGGAGCGATGACATTAGAAACGTATATGCGTTTTAATGCAAAATTATCAGAAGCGAAAGATGAAATGAGTTCGAAGGAATATGAAGAGTTTACAAAAGAACTGAAAAAATTAACTAATGCAAAGCTTGCGTACGGGGATTCGAATGGTAATATAGATTATGATCAATTATCACCAGCTAAAAAAGAGGAATTGAAAAAGGTAGTAATGGAGCTTCATCCGTATTTTGATAAATTAAATGGCCATAAATCTAGTAAAGAAGTACTAACTCCTGAAGAGTATGAACAATATATGGAGGCGTTAATGTCACATCAAACTGTGTTAGTAAAAACGAAATCGAGTGGCGGGATAACAGTAGAAGAAGTGCCTGAGGCGTACAAAGAAAGATTTATTAAAGCGGAGCAGTTTATGGAGTATGTAGATGAAAAGGTGAGATAAGTAAAAAAGCTCAAAGCTTTAGCTTTGAGCTTTCTTTATTAAAAGAAAATAGAGCATTCAATTATATTTTTTCATCGTTGCATTGTCCTTTTGTATAAAACAATCTAATAGTGAATAACCAGCTATTAAACTAATAATCGTAACAAAAGTTGTATTTATTAGAATAATATTAACTAAATAAGGTAGGTATTCGGCAAGTGGTGAAAAGAGTAGTGCTGGGGAAAAGGAAATGAATAGTGTAGGCACTGTAATAGCAATAAATTTATCCGGTTGAAAGCTCCAGTTTTGTTTACTCGTTTCGCGATTAATAGATTGAAGGAAGCGTAATAAAATGCCAACTATAAGAGGGAAGAGTGTAAAGTAGAATAATCTTGGATAAACGTTAAAGTTCACTTGTGCATCTGTATCTAAATAAAATTGAATTTTTACTCCTACAAATAATAATAAGACGATAAATAATGTGAAGCAGAGGTATAGCATCACTTTTTGCATTATATTCCACCATCCTTTACTCAAAATATATTCAAAAAAAGAAGAGATATACAATAACTACTGTTGTATATCTCTTCTTTTACTGTTAGTTAATAGTGGAGTTTGATTTTTCTTGCTTCGTGAAATAATCAATAATGCCCATTGCGCTAATTTCTATATCTAAATGTAAAATATTATAAACGGAATGATCTGATGGAACGTTTAACTTTGTAAGATGAGAAGAGATCTTATCCATTAACAAAGTTTGTAAAGCTTTAGTTGCTTCATCGAAATCATTATACTTTTCAAAGACTTCCTTACCAGTATGAACGAAAATAGGTAGCCAATATTCCAGTTGATTATATACTTCTGTAACATGAGAGGATGCGCCGTAATGACCGAAATAAATAGTATCTACATTCATACTTTGAATGTGATTTTTAGAAGTAATCATCGCATCTGGTTGGAATTGTGAAGGGGACGTTGATGGTAGATATAACTCTACATCAACGTCTGCGAGTTCTCTATAATAAATTCCAATTGTATCGCCAGTAAAAATCCCGTTTGTTAATGAATCGTGAATGCTAATATGGTGCTTCGCATGTCCTGGTGTATCATAAAATGTAAGGGTGCGATCTTTTGCAATTTTTAACGTATCACCATGTTGTACAATATGAACACGTTCTTCTTCAATTGGAAGAATTGGATCAAAGAGTTTATCGAAATCTTCTTTGTAGACAGCTTTTGCACCTAAAATAAGTTTTGTTGGATCAATCATATGACGAGCACCACGAGAATGCACATATAACGTAGCATTTGGGCACTTTTCCATCATTAAACCAGCTGCTCCAGCGTGATCTAAATGCACATGTGTAACGATAATGTTTTTAACATCGTTTAAATCAATATGTAATTGTTGTAAGCCGTCTAAAATATACGGAAGAGAAGGGGCTGCACAAGTTTCAATTAAAGTAATATCGTCACCTAATAAAACGTACGTACCTGTTCGTTCATTATGCTGTAAATCGAAATCATCAATAAGATATAGGTGAGAAGATAATTGCTCTACTTTTTTCATAGTTACCACTCCTTATATACTGCATGTTTTTATTATACGCTAAAATAGAAAAAAGGCAGAAAACGAAGCTCGTCTTCTGCCTTTTTGTAATATTATTATTTCGTTTGTTGTTTATTAATAGACATAATGAACAGTCCAACAATCCCGCCTACTAATGGAAGCATAATCTCTCCTGCTAAATTAAAGTAGGAGCTTAAGAATAAACCATTTACATCGATTACCCAGCCAGTAACAAACAATAACATCATATATAGTACGAAATAAAACTCGCGATTTGAAATCGTTTCATGTTGTGCAGTTTTCATAATGAACACCATCCTTTTCTTTTATAATGGAATATAAACTGTCACATTTTGTTCACATTTCAATTGTAAAACTTTCCATCATAAAAGTCTAGTAGTTTGTGTCGAATTTTCGAACAGAAATAAAGCGCTATCATTACAACTTATAAGTACGTAATAAGAGCTGTATATTCACGAATGTAGTATAGTATAAACATAGAATGATAGTGAAGAGAGGGGCAAAGACAATGACAGTTTATGATTTTTCAGCTAAAACAATTACAGGTGAAGAAAAATCGTTAAAAGATTACGAAGGAAAAGCACTTCTTATTGTCAATGTAGCTAGCAAATGTGGTTTCACACCACAATATAAAGGATTACAAGAGGTATATGATAAATATAAAGACCAAGGACTCGAAATACTCGGATTTCCTTGTAACCAATTCGGGGGACAAGAACCAGGTACAGAAGCGGACATTACTAGTTTTTGTGAATTAAACTACGGTGTAAACTTCCCGATGTTTGCAAAGGTTGATGTGAAAGGTGATAAGGCTCACCCTCTATATACATACATGACAGAACAAGCACCAGGTTTACTTGGTATGAAAGCAGTGAAATGGAATTTTACGAAGTTTTTAATCGGAAAAGACGGGAAAGTAGTAGGGCGTTTTGCTCCGCAGACGAAGCCGGTAGATTTAGAGGTTGAGATTGAGAAGGTGCTTGGGGAATAAGTAGGAGTTTCACTTTATTAAAAAACGTCTCAAAGAACAATGTAGTTCTTTGAGACGTTTTCTTTAAACTCAAATTTTCAAGATTAAATAACTGTATCAAAGCCATCTGATTTAGGTGGAGAAGCTGCTTTTTTCATAAGTACTTCCCATAAGTGTACGGATTTCTTCCATTCTACCGTAGCCTGCCCCTGTTGATACATAGCGTTCTCATAACTGGCAGTAAGTTGTTGCATATCGGCCGAGTTGTAAAGTGTATCGATATGGAGAGCGTATTCTCGGAATGTTTGACTTTCACCCCGTGGTATGCCAATTCTCGCAAATTGTTTTAAAAGTGCACCGTAAGCTTTTTGATAAACAGCATCATCTTTTCGGTATTTATAGAAATGAATAATAAGAAATGTCATCCATTTCATTCTAGTGGTGAAGAGAATGTATCCTATAATACTAATTAGTATCGTAGAGAGGAATACGTACCACCAAGAAAAACTAGTTTTAGAATTTGTGACCTTTTTAGTAGAAGCTTCTTCTGTATTTTCAATTAAACTTTTAAGTTTTGCTTCATTATTTCGTTGTTGTATTTGCTCGTTATTAGAATTATTTGCTTCGCTATTTTGTGAAATAGGAGCAGGCGTATTATTTATAAAATTATAGGGATTAGTAAATCCTTTTGTCGGTTCGAATGGAATCCATCCGTATTCTGGGAAATATACTTCGACCCAAGAGTGTGCGTTATCGTTCGTGATTGTATAAACATCCTCACCTTCTGCAGAGGCAAGTGTATTGTCAAGAGTTCCTTCTGTATAGCCTTTCACCCAGCGAGCTGGAATCCCGGCAGAACGAAGTAGTACAATCATAGACGTCGAAAAATTATTACAGTAGCCGCTTTTTGTATCGAAAAGGAATTGATCTACATAATCTTGGCTTTTGGCAGGGAATGAGACATTCGTTGATTCGTATGTAAAAGAGTTGTCTGTGAAGTAATTTTCAATAGCTAATACTTTATCATATCGGTTGTCTTTATCATTTGTAAGATTGATAGCCAAGTCTTTTACGCGCTGTGGTAATGACTCGGGAAGTTGTGTGTACTTTGTCATAAAATAAGGATTTGTTTCTTGACCTTCATTTGTTTTTACAGCTTTCAAGTTTTTTATGGAAAACTCAGGGATCTCATATGTTACTTTATACGAATGTAAAGTAGTAGAAGAGTCTCCATTCATTGTATAAATTTTTTCTGAAAACGGGTCAACACTGTATGATACATCAGAAGAAGCTTCAACTGTTACTAATCCTGCTGGATAGGTAAGGTGAGGGTAACTTTTTTGCATGGTAATTGTTGCCTCAGTAGTTTCTGTTTTTGTATTTTGTTCGTACCAGCTTACGACGTCGTTTTTATTTTTAAAAGAAACCTTTTTCGGATTTTCAGAAACCTCCCAGCCTTTTCCGGTATAAAAATCTTTCGTTTCGACTCTCCAATATTGTTTGTTTTGCGTTTGTGCTGTGAAAACAATTGTAGGATCCGCCTTAAAAGGACCACCTAATCGTGAGTCATCTAAACCATACCCAATTGTAGAAACTTTTTTTTCTTTACTTGCTTCAGATGTGTTGAATTTTAAGAAATCCATTGGGTTTGGCCATTGAGGGCCAAATTTTGGAGCAAAGTATGCGATGGTTGCTAATAATACAATAAATATTGTAAGTGGTCTAAGTAATTTTGAGATTTCCCTAGCATAATTTTGTAAGTGTTCACGTTCTTTTATTCGTTCTACTTGAAGAAGACTAAGCATAAAAAAGCCGATGACAACAGTACGAATAATAGCGTAGTTTGCATTGTATAAATGTAAGTTATGAAAAGTTGCGATATAAATAATAGTCAATACAAGAAATAGAAACCCACGTTTTTTATGAATAATCCAAAATGAAGTAAAAGAACTCAAAAACCAAAATGAGAGAAAAAATAAAACCGTCGGAAAAACTGGAGAAATATCTAGTAAATTCCCTTGGAAAAACAGGGAGGAATTTCGAAACATATCAGAAAAGAATGCTGTTAGCCAAGATGGATTTATAAAAGCATTTTTATAATATAGGGAATGAATGATAAATAGGACTGTGACAATTTTTATTGGAATCTGCCACCTCGTTTGAAAAAAAGAGAGAGCGAAGCAAATTCCTATAAATGTTACGAAAATATCTAATCTACCTACATTTGTAATACCTATAAGAGGTCTTAGCCATTCTAGTAAAAGAAGAAATACACATGCATGCATAAAGAATCTGTTCGTATCCCACTTGTATTTTGTTTGTAATGTTATCATTTGCTCACCTCAAAAAACACGTTTGTATAACGGTTTTCATAAACCGTGTTTACAAATATTTGTCGTTTTTTTAGAGTTTCTATTATACTGATTTCTCGGTGTGAAAGTTGATTCGCTTTTTCTTTCACGACAAAAACCATACATTTTCTATTTCTTATAGCGGCACAATCAGCCGCCTTTTGAATATCGGGAGAAAGATTACTGGTCACGAGTATAACCGTGACGGGCTCATAAATTTTTCTTAGTTCCATGTCTACACTCTGGGAGAGCGGGAATACACTGTCTGCTTGCACTTTTGCTAAATGACAAAGGATTTGTTGTAACTGCGTATCTCCATTGTCTAAAGGGAAAATAGTTTGTTCTTTTCCGATAGACACGAATGATGCTGGTGAATTTTGTTTCAAGACAGTCCTTACGATAGAGGCAGTAAATGTGACGACTGATTCGAATAGAGGAGACTCGGTTCTGTCTATGAATATCATGACATTATGGCTGCGCTGTTGTTCAAACTCTTTTGTCATAATAGTGTTTGTTCGTGCAGTTGCTTTCCAATCAATCCATGAAAAGCGATCACCAGGTTTATAGTCTCTGACACCGACAGAGATTGTAGAGTCTTTTGCTGAATTTATATTTGCTGAAAGCGCTCCTTGTTCGAAATGATTTTCCAATTGTCGATATGCTATATCTACATACTGGGGATAGACTAAAAATGTATCTGGAACTGAAAAAGTTACTTCTTTCTCTATCATGCCGAATAAATCGCCAGTTTTGACACGAACGCTTGAAAAAGTGTGCTCGCCTCTAGGGATTGTGTTAATAACATATTGAAACGAAATATTTCGTTTCAATCCTGGGAAGAGTACTACCTTATTCATCTTTGTTTGTTTACAACTTATAAATTGTGGTGGCAGTTCATCTTCTATAACTAAATAAAGTAAGGGAAAAGGAAATTTTCTTTTTATTGTAATCGTGCTTACAAATTGTTCTCCTACTACATATCCATTTTGGTTTGTTATTCGTTTTACTTCAGCGTCCCGTAAAGCGTAGAAGGGGAGTAGTAGCGAATAAAGAGCAATGGGAATTGTGCTGTAAAACAAAAACCAACTGACAAACCCTCCTTGAAGCATAGCGTACACAAATGTTAAGACTAGACATAAAGGGAGTAGCAATAACTTCATAACGTGATATAGCGCTCGCAGCATTCGTTTCATCAAGGGTTCATCGTCCTTTGAGTAGGCACGGTAGTTCGTGCAACGATTTTTCCGATAACTTGTTCTCCTGTTATTCCTTCAAATTTTGCTTCCATTTTTAGAATGAGTCTATGTGCTAAAACGTAAGGAGCTAAAAATTTAACATCGTCTGGAATAACATAATTCCTGCCATGGATAAATGCATAAGCTTGTGAAGCTTTCATTAAAGCAATCGAGCCACGTGGACTTGCACCTAACTGTATAGAACTGTACGTACGAGTCTGATTAACAAGCTTTACAATGTAATGCTTAATTGCTTTGTCCATACTTACTACCCGTACGCTTTGTTGTAAATAAATTAATTCTTCTATTGTAGTAATGGTCTGTAATTGAGAGAGTGGATTTGTTTTTTCCATCCGGTTTAAAATTTCAAATTCTTCCTCTGGTGTAGGATATCCCATTTTTAGTTTCAATAAGAAACGATCGAGCTGAGCTTCTGGTAGAGAATATGTTCCTTCATATTCGACCGGATTTTGTGTAGCCATGACAAAGAACGGTTTTGGTAAAGGTCTTGTAATGCCATCTATTGTAATATTGCCTTCTTCCATACATTCAAGTAAAGCAGATTGTGTCTTTGGAGATGTACGATTAATTTCATCAGCAAGTACAAAATTCCCCATAATTGGTCCAGGCTTGAACTCAAATTGGAGCTCTTTCGGATTATAAATAGAAACTCCTGTTACATCTGACGGCAATAAATCAGGTGTAAATTGAATTCGCTTATAATCAGCATCAATGGATTTAGAAAGGGCACGTACTAGCATTGTTTTCCCGACACCAGGAACATCTTCTAATAGCACATGACCTTCAGCTAAGAGAGCTGTCAAAGCTAAGATTGTTTCTTTTCGTTTTCCGACCATTATTTTTTCAATATTATTGATTATTTTTTCTACAGTGGGATGTAATGAATCAAGCTGGGGCATCGTAATCCTCCTAATGTTATTATCGTTTTCTAATCAATTTAGTGGACATATTTCTAATTCTATATGTAGATAGTAAAACTTCTACCTTAAATTCTGAGAATATTCAGATTATTTATTTCGATTACATCTAGTATAATTGTTTCCGTAACTAAGGGCAATACAGTAAATAATGATTTGTATTTTTATGTAAAATCAGACTCGATATAAAATAATAACATTGGGAAAAATTTTTTTACATACAATTTATACTCTTTTCCTTATGGCAGTTTTGAAATAATATCAAAACTCTTTTTCTTTTGCAAAATAGTCGATACCTCAAAATACCATTCTCCTAATAATTAAGATTAACCATAATCTTCACAACGGAACACAAGATTTTCTCACAAACTTATTTTCTACTGAATTTTTGACAATCTCTTGAACTGTGCGAAATGTCACATCTGTATTTTACAACCTCTCTTATAGTAAGGGTATGTAAGAGAGACGTATTAAAGGAGTGAACAGTATGAAGAAAAAAACTTCAGCACTAATGAGACGTTTAAAATATTTTTCACCAATAGATCGTTATAACGATAATCATACACAAGAAACATATGAAGATCGCGAATGGGAAAATGTGTACAGAAAGCGTTGGCAGCATGATAAAGTAATTCGTTCTACACACGGCGTGAACTGTACTGGTTCATGTAGCTGGAATATATATGTGAAAGATGGAATTGTAACTTGGGAAGGGCAAGAGCTTAACTATCCAACAACAGGTCCAGATATGCCTGATTTTGAACCACGAGGATGTCCGCGTGGAGCGAGTTTTTCTTGGTACATTTATAGTCCACTTCGTGTGAAATATCCGTATGTACGTGGTGTTCTTTGGAGTATGTGGCAAGAGGAACTACAAAAGCACAAGTCACCACTAGATGCTTGGAAAAACATTGTGGAAAACTCTGAAAAAGCACGTAAGTATAAGCAGGCGCGTGGTAAAGGTGGATTCGTTCGTGCGAATTGGGATGAAGTATTACAACTCGTTTCAGCTTCTCTACTTTATACAGTAATTAAATACGGGCCAGATCGAAATGTTGGCTTTTCACCAATTCCAGCTATGTCGATGTTAAGTCATGCTGCTGGTAGTCGTTTTATGCAACTTATGGGTGGGCCGATGCTTAGTTTCTATGATTGGTACGCAGATTTACCACCAGCTTCTCCGCAAATTTGGGGCGATCAAACAGATGTACCAGAAAGTAGTGACTGGTATAACTCTGGTTACATTATGACATGGGGTTCAAATGTACCGATGACGAGAACACCAGATGCTCACTTTTTAGCAGAGGTTCGATATAAAGGAACGAAAGTCGTTTCTGTCAGCCCTGACTTCGCTGAATCTACAAAGTTTGCGGATGATTGGATTAGTGTGAAACAAGGTACAGATGGTGCACTTGCGATGGCAATGGGGCATGTGATCTTACAAGAATTTTACGTAGATAATCAAGTGGAATATTTCACAAAGTATGCGAAGCAATATACTGATTTTCCTTTCTTTGTCACATTGAAACAAAAAGGAGATCAATTCGTTGCTGATCGTTTCTTAAACGCTGCTGATATTGGACGCGAAACGAAGTTAGGAGAATGGAAACCTGTTCTTTGGAACGAGAACACGAATGATTTTGCAACACCTCAAGGCACAATGGGCTCACGTTGGGATAACGAAAAGAAATGGAACTTGCGTTTAGAAGATGAAGAAACAGGTGAAAAGATTGATCCACGTCTTTCTTTACTTGGAATGGAAGAATCGATTGGAACGGTACAAATTCCGTACTTCTCTGATGATGGAAACAAAGTATTAGAACGTACAATTCCAGTGAAAAAGGTTATGACAGAAGAAGGCGAAGTGTTCGTTACAACTGTATACGACTTAACGTTAGCAAATTACGGAGTGAACCGAGGGCTTGGCGGACAAGAGCCGAAAGACTTCAATGATGACATACCGTTTACACCTGCATGGCAAGAGAAAATGACAGGAGTAAAACGTGAGCTTATTATTCAAATCGCTCGTGAGTTCGCACAAAATGCTGTTGATACGAATGGTCGCTCAATGATTATTGTCGGAGCGGGTATTAACCACTGGTTTAACTCTGATACGATTTATCGCGCTGTTTTAAATCTTGTTCTTCTCGTTGGAGCACAAGGTGTAAACGGCGGTGGTTGGGCGCATTATGTTGGTCAAGAAAAGTTACGACCTGCAGAAGGATGGCAAACAATCGCGATGGCAAAAGATTGGCAAGGGCCACCAAAATTACAAAATGGTACGTCTTTCTTCTATTTCGTAACAGATCAATGGCGCTATGAAGATACACCTGTTGGACATTTAGCATCACCAATTGAAGGTAACTCACGCTATCAACATCACGGTGATTACAATGTATTAGCAGCACGACTCGGCTGGTTACCTTCTTATCCAACATTCGAGAAAAATGGAATTGAATTATATAAAGAAGCTGTTGCTGCTGGTGCAACAACGCAAGAAGAAATCGGAAAATATGTTGCACAAAAATTAAAAGAAAAAGAACTGAAATTTGCGATTGAAGATCCTGATAATAAAAACAACTTCCCGCGCAACTTATTCGTTTGGCGTGCGAATTTAATTTCAAGTTCTGGTAAAGGGCATGAATATTTCTTAAAACATTTATTAGGTACAACAAACGGATTAATGAATGACGATAGTGATTCATTACGACCAGAAGAAATTAAGTGGCATGAAGAAGCACCAGAAGGGAAGCTTGATTTACTCATTAATTTAGATTTCCGTATGGCTGGAACAGCGCTGTATTCTGATATCGTCTTACCTGCTTCAACTTGGTACGAAAAACATGATTTAAGTAGTACAGATATGCATCCATTTGTGCATCCATTTAATCCAGCAATCGGTTCACCGTGGGAAGCACGCTCTGACTGGGATATTTTCACTTCACTTTCTAAAGCTGTGTCAGATTTAGCGAAGAAAATAGATCTTGAACCAATGAAAGAAGTTGTTGCAACACCACTTCTTCATGATACACCGCAAGAATTAGCGCAACCACTTGGCAAGATTAAAGATTGGAGTAAAGGTGAATGTGAACCAATCCCGAGTAAAACGATGCCACAAATTCATGTTGTTGAAAGGGATTATAAAACGATTTATGACAAAATGACAGCACTTGGACCAAATGCCGGAAAACAACCGATTGGTACGAAAGGGATCTCTTGGTCAGCTGAAAAAGAGTATGAGCAATTAAAGAGCAAATTAGGAGTTGTTCGAACGGATACTATTGCGAAAGGTTGCCCAGACATAAAAGAAGCAATCAATGCTGCTGAAGCGGTATTAACGCTTTCTTCTACAACAAACGGTCATATGGCAGTAAAAGCATGGGAAGCACTTGAAAAACAAACAGATCTAAAATTACGTGATTTAGCAGAAGAACGTGAAGAAGAATGCTTTACATTCGAACAAATTACAGCACAACCGAAAACAGTAATTACTTCTCCGGCCTTTACAGGTTCAGAAAAAGGTGGACGACGTTACTCACCGTTTACAACAAATGTGGAACGTCTTATTCCTTGGAGAACGATAACTGGTCGACAATCTTTCTACTTAGACCATGACATGATGAAAGAATTTGGTGAAACGATGGCAACATTTAAACCAATTCTGCAACATAAACCGTTCCGTAAGTCACGCCCTGAAGTAGAAGGGAAAGAGATTACACTAAACTATTTAACACCGCATAATAAGTGGTCGATTCATAGTATGTATTTCGATTCATTACCGATGTTAACGCTGTTTAGAGGTGGTCCAACTGTTTGGATGAATAAAGAGGACGCTGCAGAAGCTGGCGTTGCTGATAATGATTGGATCGAGTGCTTTAACCGTAACGGTGTTGTCGTAGCGCGTGCTGTTGTAACGCACCGTATACCGAGGGGAATGGCATTTATGCACCATGCGCAAGATCGCCACATTAACGTGCCTGGTACGAAATTAACAAGCACCCGTGGGGGAACGCATAATAGTCCAACCCGTATTCATGTTAAACCAACACATATGATTGGTGGATATGGCCAATTAAGCTATGGATTTAACTATTATGGTCCGACTGGGAACCAGCGTGATTTAAATGTTGTAATCCGTAAACTGAAGGAGGTAGATTGGCTTGAAGATTAAAGCGCAAGTCGGAATGGTAATGAACCTAGATAAATGCATCGGCTGTCATACTTGTAGCGTAACGTGCAAAAACACCTGGACAAATCGTCCAGGTGCGGAATATATGTACTTCAATAACGTAGAAACGAAGCCTGGAATTGGTTATCCGAAACAATGGGAAGATCAGGAGAAATATAAAGGCGGATGGGAATTGAAAAATGGTGAAATTCAGCTGAAATCTGGTTCGAAAATGAAACGTCTTATGAACATTTTCCACAATCCAGATCAACCAACAATTGATGATTACTTTGAACCTTGGAATTATGATTATGAAACATTAACAAATAGCCCGCAGCGTAAGCATCAACCAGTTGCTCGTCCGAAATCAGCAATTACAGGCGAATTTATCGACAAAATTGAATGGGGTCCGAACTGGGAAGATGATTTAGCTGGTGGACATATAACAGGATTACAAGATCCGAACGTAAAGAAAATGGAAGAAGAAATTAAAACAGATTTTGAAAACGTCTTTATGATGTATTTACCACGCATATGTGAACATTGTATGAATCCGTCTTGCGTATCATCTTGTCCATCTGGTGCGATGTATAAACGTGAAGAAGACGGCATTGTTCTTGTAGATCAAAATGCATGTCGTGCTTGGAGGTTCTGCGTATCATCTTGTCCATATAAAAAAGTGTATTTTAACTGGCAAACGAATAAAGCTGAAAAATGTACAATGTGTTTCCCACGTATTGAGGCTGGTATGCCAACAATTTGTTCAGAAACATGTGTGGGACGTATCAGGTATATTGGGGTAATGCTATATGACGCTGACAAAGTAAAAGAAGCAGCTTCTGTTGAAGACGAAAAAGATTTATATGAATCTCAGCTTACTGTTTTCCTAGATCCAAATGATCCAGAAGTAGCAGCTGAAGCGAAAAAACAAGGCATTCCTGAAGAATGGATTAAAGCAGCACAAGAGTCACCAATCTATAAAATGATTATCGATTGGAAAATTGCTCTGCCTCTTCATCCAGAGTACCGTACAATGCCGATGGTTTGGTATATTCCGCCGCTTAGCCCAATTATGAATATGGTGGAAGGGAAAGGCAGTAACTGGCAAGCAGAAGAGATTTTCCCTGCTATCGATAATATGCGTATTCCAATTCAATATTTAGCGAATTTACTCACTGCAGGAGATGAATCACACATTCGTCTTACATTGAAGAAAATGGCTGTTATGCGAACGCATATGAGAGCGCTGCAAATTAATAAAGAGCCAAATGAAGCTGTATTAAAAGAACTTAGTTTAACAAAACAGGATGTAGAAGATATGTATCGTCTTCTTGCTATTGCGAAATATAAAGATCGCTTCGTCATTCCGGGCACTCACCGTGAACAAGTGGCAGATTTATATAGCGAACAAGGAAGCTGTGGTTTAGCATTCGCAGGTGGTCCAGGCTCTTGTATGACAATTTCTTAAATAAAGGGGGCAGAAAATGATGAAACAAAGTTTACAAACTGCTTTTTCTTGTTCTTCTTTTCTTCTCTCCTATCCTGAACTAGGGTGGAGAGAAGCTGTAACTGAATTGCAAGAAGAGATTGAAACGATAGAAAAGGAAGAAGTTAAAGCATCACTTACAGCCTTTATAAAGCAAGCGCTACATAAAACGAATGATCAACTCATTGATAGTTACGTATATACATTCGATTTTGGTAAGAAAACAAATATGTATCTTACTTATATGAACACTGGTGAACAAAGAGAAAGAGGTATTGAATTATTAGAGTTAAAGCAGCATTATAAAAAATCTGGTTTTGAAGTAACGGATAAAGAACTACCTGATTATTTACCACTTTTTCTTGAGTTTTTTGCAAATGCAAATGAGCAAGACAGTGAACCAATTATGAATAAATACAAGGAGAATATACAAGCATTACACGTTCAGTTAAAAGAAGCAGGTAGTATGTATGAACCAATTCTTGCGGCTGTTCTACTCGCTATCGAAGCATGGGATGTACAGACAAATTAGAAAGGAGAGTTGTTAAAATGATGAATCAATTTCTATGGGTATTGTTTCCCTATATCATTTTTGCAATCTTTATCGGTGGACATATTTTTAGATACAACTATGATCAATTTGGATGGACATCAAAATCTAGTGAACTATTAGAAAAGAAAATGCTCCGAATCGGAAGTCTATTATTCCACTTTGGGATTATGTTCGTAATTGGCGGTCATGTTATGGGGATATTAATTCCAGAAGCTGTATACCGTTCGATAGGTATTTCTGAGCATACGTATCACATAATGGCAATTAGTTTCGGGCTTCCGGCAGGTGTTGCTTCTATCATCGGTTTAATTATATTAACGTACCGCCGCGTAACTGTAAAACGTATCATTGCAACGAGCACAAAGGGAGATTATATTGCGCTTATTTTATTACTTATCGTAATGTTAGCAGGACTTTCTTCAACATTTTTAAATATCGATTCAAAAGGATTTGATTATCGTACAACAATTGGCCCTTGGTTCCGAAGTCTCTTTATTTTCCAACCGAAAGTTGAATATATGACGGAAGTACCAGTATGGTTTAAAATTCATATTCTTGCAGGGATGGGTTTATTCGCAGTGTGGCCATTTACAAGACTAGTACATGTATTTAGTGCCCCAATTAAATATGTAAGCCGTAGTTATGTAATTTACAGAAGACGTATTCCTAATGAGTTGAAAAAATAATACTGCTGTAAACAGATAGGAGTTAGCAGCTAAAACGAAACGAGGTCTAATATGGAAGGCCTCGTTTTTGTTTATATAGGGAATAGCCGTTAATAAGTAGTTTAAATTGAAAAAAGATTAGCATCTAAATAAGATGCTAATCAATGCTACAAACAGAAGCAGAGCAATCTTCACAAGCAATTTCACATTTTAAAAATTGTAAATCGTGGATTGTAATCTTTCCTTTATGAATTGAAATTGTACCTTGCTTTTTTAATTCATTTAACATTCGATTTACACTTTCACGTGAAGTTGCACAGAAATTAGCAAGTTCTTGATTTGTTAATGGTAAATCGATGAGAATCCCATTTTCTTTTAATACACCGTAACTATTTGTCATTCGTATAAGAGTAGAGTACAGGGCACCTTTTTTGCCGTGTAATACTAAATCTCGGAACTTCGTTTGCATTCTTCTTAAATGTTCACTAATCCATTTCATAAATTCAAATACAAGTGCTGGTTTTTGGAGTAATGCTTTTTCTAACGCTTCACGCTTTATAACTCCTACTTCAACATCTTCAAGGCATTTTGAATTTAATAAGTATTTCGCATTGTCCGTGAATAATGTTAGTTCTCCAATAATGTCATATTCCGAACAAATTCGAAGTGTCAATTCTTGTCCGTCAGCACTTAATTTACTAATTTGTACTTTTCCTGAGTGGATGATATAGAGCTCTGTTGCCTCCATACCTTCTTGAAAAATAAAACTACCTTTTTTAATTTGCATTTTATATTCAACAGATGCAAGTAATTCTTTTAAATCTTGAGATAATGTCATACTGTTTGCCACAGTGATCACCTTTCTTCTTATAAGCAATACATTTCCTATTTTGAGTGTAAGTATGATGAAAATGCAAGAGCTATTTTAAAAATAAATTGAAATTTCAATGACCGTAAGGGGAAGAAATCTTCAGTTTTTAGTTTGAAAAATTCAATAGACAAAGTGGATGAGATTAAAGATGTGAACAAAATTCGAACGGATTTGTGAAGAATTTTTGAATGGGGAAAGTAATGTGAGAAAAGTCACATTGAATATGTAGCTTCTTTTTTATAATGAAGGCAAATAAAAAAATTGAAAGCTTACTAAGGATTGCAGCAGAAAAGAAGGGATATAGATGCATGAGAACATGAAAGATTCTTTAGAACGGCCACTTCAAGATTTACGTATTTCAGTTATTGATCGTTGTAATTTTAGGTGTACATACTGTATGCCTGCTGAAGTGTTCGGACCTGATTACGCTTTTTTAAAGGAAGAGCTTTTATTAACGTTCGATGAAATAGAAAGATTAGCGAGATTATTTATAAGTATGGGAGTCAATAAAATTAGGCTTACTGGCGGTGAACCTTTATTGCGTAAAGACTTACCGACGTTAATTGCAAGACTTGCAAAGCTAGAAGGCTTAAAAGATATTGGACTCACAACAAACGGTATTCATTTAGCAAAACAAGCAAAGGCGTTAAAAGAAGCGGGATTAAAACGTGTAAATATTAGTTTAGATGCGATAGAGGATTATGTCTTCAAAAAAATTAATGGACGAAATGTAAGCACAAAACCTGTATTAAAAGGAATTGAAGAAGCGAAGAACGCAGGGTTAGAAGTAAAGGTAAATATGGTCGTAAAAAAAGGAATGAATGATAGTCAAATTCTTCATATGGCTCGTTACTTTAAAGAAAAAGAAATTCAGCTCCGTTTTATAGAGTTTATGGATGTGGGCAGTACAAACGGCTGGAACTTTGAACAAGTTATTACGAAGGAACAATTAATAGAGAAGATTAATCGTGTATATCCGATTGAGCCTGTTAAACCTCGTTACTTTGGAGAGGTTGCGAAAATGTATCGATATGTAGGGAGCGATGCAGAAGTTGGATTTATTACTTCTGTTTCTGAGTCATTTTGTTCTTCTTGTACGAGAGCCCGTATTTCGGCAGACGGTAAGTTTTTTACATGTTTATTTGGAACAAAAGGAACGGATTTGCGAACGCTTCTTCGAGAAAATATTTCTGACGCCTCATTATTAAAAATTTTACAACATACATGGCGATATAGAACAGATCGATATTCAGATGAAAGAACAGTTGAAAGTACAAGTAAACGTCCAAAAGTTGAAATGTCTTACATTGGTGGATAGTGAAAGGCGGAGTTCTTATGCAAGAGCGTTATGCAAGACAAGTATTGTTTTCTAGAATTGGTGAAATGGGACAAAGAAAAATAAGAGAAAAGCATGTGCTCCTAATCGGTGCGGGTGCACTAGGAGCTGCAAATGCAGAAGCTCTTGTTAGAATGGGAATTGGGAAATTGACAATTGCTGACCGTGACTACGTCGAATGGAGTAATTTACAACGGCAACAGTTATATACAGAAGAAGATGCACAGCAGTGCAAACCGAAAGCAATTGCAGCGGCAGAGCATTTAAGAAAGATTAATTCTGAAGTGGAAATTGTACCAGTAGTATCGGATGTCACACTGCAAGAAATAAAAGAGTTAACAAAAGAAGTGGATCTCATATTAGATGCGACTGACAATTTTGATACGCGCCTACTTATAAATGACATTTCACAAAAAGAAAATATACCTTGGATATACGGTGGATGTATTGGAAGTTACGGTGTAACGTATACAATTCTTCCAGGGAAAACACCATGTTTTCGCTGCTTAATGGATCATCCTATGGGCAGTGCAACATGCGATACAGCAGGAATCATTCAACCAGCTGTACAAATGGTCGTTGCTCATCAAGTAACAGAGGCGATGAAAATATTGGTGGATGATTTCGAGGCGCTAAGAGGAACAATGTTATCATTTGATATTTGGAACAATCAATATCTCTCATTAAAAGTAAATAGACAGAAGAAAAATACATGTTCATCTTGTGGAAATACACGCACGTACCCAAGTTTAACATTTGAAGCACAGATGAAAATGGAAGTGCTATGCGGACGGAATACGGTTCAAATCCGTTCAGGGGTAAAACGTGTTCTTCATTTAGAGGAAGTTCAAAAACGATTACAAAAAAGTGTGCTTGTCCAAAAAACGCCTTACTTACTATCATTTCTAATTGATGAATATCGTTTCGTTTTATTTACAGACGGTAGGGCATTTATTCATGGAACAAATGATGTGAAAATAGCAAAACGTTTATACGCAAAATATATAGGATGAACAGAAAGAGAGTTGTCCCTTATTAAAACGAGGTGAAAAAGAATGTTAGAAAAACGTATACCAATTCCAGTGGCAGAAGCAGTTGCACGTGTAATGGAATATGCTTACCAAGGTGAAATAGAAAAGGTTTCTCTTATAGAAAGCTACGGTAGAACACTTGGAGAAGATGTTATTGCAGATCATGATGTCCCGCATTTCAATCGTTCTCCATACGACGGATTTGCGATTCGAGCAGAAGACACAAAAGAAGCAAGTAGCAGTAATCCCATTCTGTTTGAAGTGATTGGTGAAATTGGAGCAGGTTTTGTTTTTACAGAAGATGTGAAAGCATTTCAAGCTGTCCGTATTATGACAGGTGCGGCAATTCCTGCGGGGTGTAATGCAGTAGTTATGTTAGAGCTAACGGAAGGATTTGAAGAAAACGAAAAGACTTATATGAAATTGAAACGCTCCTTTGTTGCTGGGGATAACATTTCTTTTAAAGGAGAAGATGTAAAACAAAATAGCATTCTGGTGAAAAAAGGGACTGTTATTAATCCTGGAGTTGCAGCACTTCTTGCTACGTTTGGTTATAGTACGGTATATGTTGTAAAACAGCCAGTCATTGGAATTGTAACGACAGGAAGTGAACTGCTCGAAGTACATGAACAATTAAAGCCAGGGAAGATTCGAAATAGTAACTCTTATATGGTAGCTACTCAAATTGAACGAGCAGGTGGAATTGTACAGTATTATGGGCAATTCGCTGACAATTTTGAGACGTGTTATAACACTGTAAAAAAAGCGATAAAAGAAGTTGATATATTAATTACAACTGGTGGCGTTTCAGTAGGAGACTATGATTATTTACCGGCTATTTATGAGAGATTACAAGCTAATGTACTTTTTAACAAAATAGCGATGCGACCAGGAAGTGTGACAACTGTAGCTGAGTTAGAGGGAAAACTATTATTTGGTCTATCTGGTAATCCTTCTGCTTGTTATGTCGGATGTGAATTGTATGTTCGACCTGTCATTGGAACATACTTGCATAGGAAAGATCCGCACATATATCGTGCAGAGGCAATTTTACAGAAAGACATTTCGAAAGCAAATCCGTTTACTCGTTTTGTAAGAGGGAGAGTAGAAATTGTAGATGGGCAATTGCAAGTTACACCAGTCGGTTTAGATAAATCTAGCGCAATTTCTTCAATTGCAGAAGCGAATGCATTTATCGTTCTGCCGGGAGGAACGAGAGGATTTGAAACAGGAATAACCGTTTCGGTACTGTTATTAGAATCGAACGTCGGAAGTGAGTGGCCGTGGGAAGAGCCGCTTCGATCATACAAGTAATAGAAAAAGAGATTGCTAACTTATATAAGGATCAGAGGTGCAAGATGACACATACGTATTATGAAGTAATTGATACACCTATTTCAATTGAAGAAGTTACAAACAAAGTAATTCGTCGTGAGTGTGGTGCGGTTACTACTTTTATTGGTACTGTTAGAGAATTTACGAAAGGTCGACGTACACTTTGTTTAGAGTATGTAGCTTATAAGACAATGGCGGAGAACCAGCTTGAGAGAATTGGCACTGAAGTAGGAGAGAAGTGGCCGGGGACATATGTCGCTATTACACATCGCATTGGTACATTACAAATTTCTGATCTTGCTGTTGTTGTCGCTGTTTCTACACCACACCGGAAAGCTGCATATGAGGCGAACGAATATATTATGGAGCGTATTAAACAAATTGTTCCAATTTGGAAGAAAGAGTTTTGGGAAGATGGTGAGTCATGGATAGGTGATCAGTTAGAGAAGGTAACATATGCAAATGGTGAGCCTGGAAAGGAGAGGAGTATATGATTGAAGTACTATTATTTGCACATTTACAAGAAGAAGTAAGTAAGCCAGCATTACACATAGATTGTGAAAATATTACAGTTGCGAAGCTGAAGGAAGTTCTGATTAAGGAATATAATGTAGCAATTTCAAACGAGATTATGGTCGCGATAAATGAAGAGTATGCAAATGAGGATGACATCATTCAAGTTGGCGATGTCGTAGCAATGATTCCGCCAGTAAGTGGTGGTTGATTCTTTTCAGCCTAATCATGTTAGGACGTGATTAGGCTGGAGAGAATGAATATAACTATGCATACATAGGAGGGAACAGGATGAAAAGTTCTAATTTTCAATTAAGTTTACAAACTTCTAATCTAGTTATCGGTTTTATGGTATGGGTCATTTTATCATCATTAATGCCTTATATTAAAGCGGATATTCCATTAACTGCGGGACAAATTTCTATAGTAACAGCAGTACCGGTTATTTTAGGTTCTGTTCTTCGCATTCCAATTGGTTATTGGACAAATCGTTTCGGAGGAAGAAAATTATTCTTTATTAGTTTTATTTTATTATTATTTCCTGTCTTTTATATTAGTGTTGCCAATTCTATGATGGATTTAATTATTGGTGGATTATTTGTCGGAATCGGTGGTGCTGTATTCTCTGTAGGGGTAACTTCTTTACCAAAATACTTTCCCAAAGAGAGTCACGGTTTTGTAAATGGTATTTACGGTGTAGGTAATGCCGGAACAGCCATTACTTCATTTTTAGCGCCTGTTATCGCAACTTCAGTTGGCTGGAGAGCGACAGTACAATGTTATTTGGTTTTACTTGCAGCATTTGCACTTATGAATTTTTTATTAGGCGATCGTAAAGAGAAAAAGGTGAATACACCATTAATGGAACAAATAAAAGGTGTATATAAAAATGAAAAACTTTGGTTTTTATGTATCTTTTACTTTTTAACATTCGGATCATTTGTCGCATTTACCGTATACTTACCAAACTTTTTAGTATCTCACTTCGGATTAGAGAAAGTAGATGCAGGTATGCGGACAGCTGGATTCATCGTACTCGCAACAATTATGCGCCCAATTGGTGGTTGGCTCGGTGATAAGTTTAATCCATTTAAAATATTAATCTTTGTATTTATCGGTTTAACACTTTCAGGTATTATTTTATCATTTATGCCTAGCATGAACGTGTATACATTTGGTTGCCTACTAGTCGCATTTTGTGCAGGTATAGGTAATGGTACAATCTTTAAACTCGTTCCAATGTATTTCTCAGAACAAGCTGGTATTGTAAATGGTCTCGTATCAGCTTTAGGTGGACTAGGAGGATTCTTCCCACCGCTAATTTTAACATTACTATTCCAATTAACAGGTCATTATGCAATTGGATTTATGGCGTTATCAGAAGTCGCACTTGCTTGTTTAATTATTACAGTGTGGATGTATAGCCAAGAGAAATTGTTAGTGATGTTAAAGAATCATTAATAAGGAAAAAGAACCGTCCCAAAGTATATTGGGATGTTTTTTTTAGTAATAGGCTTCAACATGTTTTTATTGCTATCTCAACAAACGCTCGTTTTCTAAAAGAATGTGCTTTTAAAATGAAAAACAGAAGGTTTATGGAATTTTATTTTAAAATATAGAAGTCAAAAGTTATTCAATTAAGGGGTAGATTAGTGAAGGAAATCTTAAATCTATTCTAAAGATCGAACTCATTTTTAGAATGTAAATATTTAATTGAATCGGGATGTTTAGATGAAAAAAATATAAGTCCACTCAAGATAAACAAGTATCAGGTGTGTTAGGTGGTTTAAGCGACAAGTATGGAATTGATGTAAGTATTCTTCGCATAGTAACTGCAGTATCAGATTTTTTTAGGGCCAAATTTTTTGGTAAGGCTAACGGATATTGTGAAAAAAGTACTACACTAAAGAATACAGTTTAGTTCGATAAGATAAAATTATGAATTTGTATAAACAATCCATAATTTTCTTTATGAGTTATATTTGATATGTTAAAGAAAAGAGAGGGGAGGGAAATGAAATAAGAATTTTTGATGAGCATTTTCATATTATTGATTTTAGTTTTCTGATTATTAAGAACTGAGGGTGTTTTCCGATGAATTAAATGTGGTCCATATTTAGTAAAGAGTTTCATCCAACTATAATATATTTGGAATGAGGTTTTACATGTTTGTTTTTATTATATTAGACGTGATATTACCAATATTAATATTGATGCTAATTGGTGCAATCTTACAAAGAAAGTTTCAATTTAACTTAAAGCAGCTATCTACACTTATTACTTATTGCTTGATGCCAGCGGCTGTATTTGTGAATATATATGATATTCGTATAGAAACAGGTTTGTTGCTCCAGATAATATACTATTTAATGCTTTATAGTCTGAGTCTGATCATAGTAAGTCATTTCATTTCAAAAATATTAAAGTTAGAAAAAGGAGAAAGTGCAGCTCTAAAAAATAGCATTTCGTTAATGAATTCCGGTAATTATGGGTTACCAGTAAGTCAATTGATTTTCAGTAACAATCCAGTGGGGGTTTCCATTCAAATTTTTATTGTTATTTTCCAGAATCTTTTAACTTATTCATATGGGATATATAACTTACTATCAGCAACAAAAACAATCGGAGGTATTATTCAATCATTTCTAAGACTGCCTGTATTTCATGCACTCGTATTAGGGGTTTTCTTTCAATCTTTTACAATTCAAATACCTAATTCTATCTTTATTCCTCTTAATCAGCTTGCGAATGGTTTTGTTGCAATAGCACTCATATTGCTAGGGGCACAATTATCCAACATTAAGCTTAATTTTTTCCATCGAGTCATAACATGGGCTTTAATTGGAAGGTTACTGATGGGACCATTATTAGCACTTGCTATGATATATCTACTAAACATGGATGGTATTGTTGCACAATCATTATTTATTGCAAGTTCTTTTCCTACTTCAAGAAATACATCAACCATTGCTATGGAGTATCAAATAGAACCTGAATTACATGCACAAATCGTTTTATTTTCAACACTTTTCAGCATTATTACAGTAACTGTCGTTATTTATTTGTCATATATTTTGTTTTGAATGTACGTGCAAAAACGAATAGATTTGAGGCGGTAAATGATGGACGGAAATCCCATCGATATGAGAAGAAAACAGTCTTAAATATATTGAGTGTCGTTTACAATTGTACTATGTCTGATAATCAAGTGGCTTAATTCAAAAAAAAGGAAACTCGTTACGGGTTATTTCGTATGTAAATCTTTAAAGCATCTACATATAGATTTGCGAAAAAAGACACAATCTCGCTTATAATTGACGTTACATGAGCTTAGGTTGATAGTGATGGGGGAGCGTCAAGTAAGAATTTTATCTTTATTGATTCCATGTAATTTTTCCGTATTATTGTAAATAAAGGGGATGATTCCAAGTTGAGTAAACAAAATATCAGCACAACAGTTTCAGGAGATGTAATTGTTACCCATCTAGTTGGTAATATAAAAACAGATGATGTGTATGAATGGTTTAATGGTTTCGAGCAGGTTTGTCAGCAATTCATTTCCGAAGGGCGGAAATATAAATTGTTGGTGGATAGAAAAGGATACACGCCAAATCATTTTTCTGTTCAAAAAGTATGGAAAGAGAAGTTTTTCAATGAAACCATTTTGAATCACAGTAAGGCAATTGCATTTCTCCTTGAAGAGGGGGAGATAATGGATTATTTACAACAATCTAATACGAAAGAATCTGTGAGATTTTTTGATGAGTATGAATATGCGCTAATTTGGTTGAATGAATATCCAATATAAAACCTGTATTGAAGCAGTTGCTCTCAAGCAACTGTTTTTTATGTCCGTAATTGTTGCCGTTATTTTTCTTCACAGATTCTTGTCCAATTGCTTGTCTGAGCCTAAAAAACGAAACTAAAGCAAAAAGAACAAACGCCTCTAAAAACGTTTGTTCAAAGTTAATTACTATTTTAGCTGAGTGATAGATTACAATTTGCGAGTATGAGAAAGTTTTTTTATAAGTTTAGGAAGTATGGATGTTAATTCTTGCTTCATGCGCTTCGTAAACGATGGGTCCTTACCTGAAGTTGAAATAGTGACAACATATTCATCATTTCGAATGACACCAGGTGTGTGAAAAGATGATGCTGTACTACCACTTACAACGTTAACCCACTGGAAATCATGAGCGGCCTGTTTGACCATCATATTTACAGCATGTTGATTTGTAGCTGCATAAATAAGATGAGCATCTTTAATATCATCATTACTAAAAGTTTTTTGCTTCCAAGTAATATAAGAAAGTTCCTTCATTTCCTCGCAAATTTCTGGGCTGACAACAGTGACGAAAGCACCTGTATTTTTTAATCCAGACGCTTTTCGATATGCAATTTTACCTCCACCAATGATAACGACCACTTTATTTTGTAGATTAAACATAAGAGGGTACATGTTATACATATATGCATTCCTCCATTCGTTCTAATAATGTTAACTTCATGTATGTATCAAACTGAAGACAGTTACAAGTCGTAACGTGATCATATTTTTTTGTATGCAATTTAATTTTTTGAAGTAATAATCCGGTAAAGAGAAGGTACGGCATGACATATACATGGGACGCAGTCGATGTTATAGCCTTGAGCTCAGCAGCAAAAGAGGGAGTTCCTTTCGTTAAAAAGGAACAGGATACTGGCATACCAAGTTTTCGTTCGACAGCTGCTCTGATTTGTTGTAATTCATGTATCGGTTGTGGATCACTACTGCCTCGTCCTACGAGTAAAATACTACTATTTTGCATTGACATAGCTTCACGTATTCTTTTCACTACAAGTTCCACCATATGTGGATGTGTACTAAAAGGAGGTACAACTGAAAATGTTATTTGTGGATATTTCTTTTGTAGTTGCTCTATTTCAAAAGGAATATCACGTTTATAGTGAGCTGCTGCAAATAATAAAACAGGTACAATCATTATTTCAGTTACTCCCTCTATTATCGTTTCTGTAACTGCATCCGAAATAGTAGGTGTCGTTAGTTCTAGAAAAGCTATTTTTTGAATTCTTTCGTTTCGCTCTTTCATAACAGATTGAATAAATTGAATGAATTGTTCATTACCTTCTTGTAGCCGGCTCCCATGTCCAACATATACAATTCCTTTCATTGTCTCACCATGTCTTTCTTCATAAGAGTTTCTTGTAATTGATGATCTACGTTATGAAACCCAACTTTATTTGCATAGTGTAAAGTTGGAACGTCGGTATACGAGAATGGGAGAGTAAGAATATTGATAAAGCCAAGGCGTTTTATTTCTGCTAGAAACGTATCAATAGAAGCACGACCTTCAAATACAATGCTATCCCATGAGAATTCAGAAAGAATACGTGAATGAATTTCATCGAAGCGATGATCAATTGTGTACTCATGAGTCATCATATAGGAACCAGCACCAATTTTTTCTTGAATAACAGCAATTCGGTTAATGTTTCGTCCTAAATAAATCGTTGAATTCGAAGAAAATTGCGCAGGTTTACTGAACAATCCATATTGCATGAGCTTTTCTTGAATAGAAAGGTTCATATACTGAAGTTCTGCCTGTAAGGAACGAATATCTTTATGATATTTACTGCATGATTGCATTAAGATGTCTACACTGTCAGCGGAACAAAATACAAGACGATCAACGTTAAAAATCTTATTGATTTGTTCAGAGGTTAATGTGTATTCTTTCTTTTTGAAAGTTGGAATTTGATATATTTCTGCACCGGACTCTTGTAACATTTGCTTTATTGCGCTTTTTTTATTTGTTGCAGATGTAAATAAAACTTTCTTGCTGTGCAATGGCTTGCGTTCTTTCCAAGAGATTTGATTACGTAAGGAAACGACATCACCAACAATTGTCATAGAAGGATTAGAAATATTTTCGTTTTTGACAATAGAAACAATGGTAGACAGTGTCCCTGTGACAACGCGCTGTTTACCAGTTGTACCCCATTCAATGACTGCTACTGGCGTATCTTCTTTTTTTCCTGCTTGTAGTAAGTTTTCACAAATTGTAGGTAAGTTTTTTATACCCATGTAGTAGGCAATCGTGTCGCTATTGTAAGATGAATTATATTTTCCATGATCGCTTAAAGGACCTTTTGCATGTCCGGTTAATAAAGTGACACTATTACTGTAGTCACGGTGGGTGAGGGGAATACCTGCATAGATACTAGCGGCGATGCTAGATGTAATACCTGGTACAATTTCATATGGAATATTTGCTGATGCTAAAGTTTCTGCTTCTTCACCAACACGGCCAAAAATAGATGGATCTCCGCCTTTTAAGCGGACTACGATTTTTCCTTCTTTCGCAAATTGAAGGAGGTGTGAGTTAATCATTTCTTGACGCATAGTATGATTCTTTGGCATTTTTCCGCAATAAATAAGTTCACATGTTTCTTTTGTATAATTAAGAAAGGAAGGGTTTAATAAGCGGTCATATAAGACGATATCTGCACGATTTAAGCACTCTATCGCTTTTTTTGTAATAAGCCCTTCATCACCTGGTCCTGCACCAACTAAATATACATATCCGTTCATATTCGCACCTCGTCTATTTTTATTTAAAAGGAAGCCAGGGGAGGCTTCCTTTTGTAAATTACATGTATATATAAATATCTCCGTCAATAACTTCTACTTCATACGTTTGAATACAACCGTCATCAGGTTTTTGAACTTCACCTGTTAGTAGTGAAATTTTCCAATCATGTAATGGACAAAAGACGAATTCTCCAGATACAATACCTTCCGCTAATGGCCCGTTTTTATGAGGACAACGATTTTCTACAGCTCGAATATCGCCATTTGAAAGGCGGAATAGGGCGAAAGACATACCTTTCATTTGCACCTCTTTACCGATTTGAATAGGAAGGTCTTCTGCACGCATAACTTTTATTTTTTCTTTCGTTTGTATCATATAGGTCACAGCTCCTTATTTCACAGTTTCTACTTCATACATCGCTTTTAATGATTTCGTTTCTAGTGCTTGTCCCCAAGCTTCTTTATATGTGCCACGAGCTTTTTGGAAACGTTCATTTAACGTAGTAACCATATTTGCATCTTGCAGTATTTCTTTTATGTGATCGAAGCCTAAACGTTCTGTCCAGTAGGCAGTACGCTCTCCGTAAATACCAGTTTCACGATAATATTGCATGTAAGCTGTAGCGATGCGAAGGACATCATCTTCAGTAGGGACAATCATTACAAAATCAGCTTCACGTACTTCTGTACCACCATTTCCGCCAATATAAAGTTGATATCCATTTTCGACACAAACAACGCCAAAATCTTTCGTCAGTACTTCCGCACAGTTACGCGGACAACCAGTTACACCCATTTTCATTTTATGAGGTGTATCTACCATTTCTAATGATTGTTCAAGCAACATACCAAGACCTAATGAATCTTTCGTACCGAAACGGCAAAAACGAGAGCCAACACATGATTTTACATTACGAAGAGATTTTGAATACGCATATCCAGAAGTCATATTTAAGTCAGCCCATACGTTAGGTAAATCTTGTTTCTTGACACCGTATAAGCCAATTCGGCTTGCACCGGTAATTTTCACAAGTGGAACATCATACTTCTTCGCAACTTCAGCAATTTTCATTAAATCATCTGCTGTTGTAACGCCTCCGTACATACGTGGAATAACAGAGAATGTACCATCGTGTTGGATGTTACCATTCATTCTTTCATTAACGAAACGGGACGATTTATCATCTTCATATTCTTCTGGAATCGCCATACGTAAATAGTAGTTTAAAGCAGGGCGGCATTTCGAACAGCCGTCTTCATGTGCAAAACCAAGAACATTTCGTACTTCTTTTGGAGATTTTAAGCCTTTCTCGTGAATGGCCGCTACGACTTCATCACGGGATAAAGGTGTACATCCACACATACCGGCAGATTGCGCTGAGGCATCAAAAGCATCTCCAAGTGTATGAGATAAAACTTGTTCCACAAGCGGACGACATTTACCACAAGACCCTGCGGCTTTCGTACAGCCTTTAACTTCTTCAAAAGTCGTTAACTCTTGTTCTAAAATGGCGTGAACGATTGTACCTTTCGTAACACCATTACATCCGCAAATCGTGTCATCAGCACTCATAGTAGCAACGTCAAGTTCACTCTCTTCACCAGCTTTGTGAAGAATGGAAGCTGGTGTATATTCTTGTATATCTTCTTCTTTCTTTAACATGCTAAAGAGGCGTGTACCGTCAGCTGTGTCACCATATAAAACGATACCGACGACTTTATTATCACGAATTAATACTTTTTTATAGGAACGTTTACATTCATCAAAGATGGATATTGCTTTCGTTTGATCATCTTCATAAATTTGACCAGCAGAGAATAAATCACAACCAGCAACTTTTAATTGCGTACCGACGATACTGCCCGAATATCCATCAGTTTGTAAATTTGTTATATGTTTTGCTAATATCGCACCTTGTTCATAAAGAGGAGCAACAAGTCCATATGCGATACCGTCATGCTCTGCACATTCTCCAACTGCATAAATGGACTCATCATTTGTTAGCATATAGTCATTGACTACAATACCGCGATTTACAATTAAACCAGCATCTTTTGCTATTTGCGTATTTGGGCGTATTCCGACAGCCATTACGACTAAATCACAATCTACAACTTCACCATCTTCAAATTGAATGCCCTCAACATGGTCTGTACCAAGAATTTTTACAGTTTTCTTTTCCATTAGAAATTTCATGCCTTGCGCTTCCAAATCTTTGCGTAATAGAGAAGCTGCTTTCGTATCTAGTTGCTGCTCCATTAAGTTTGGCATTAAATGAACAACATGTACGTCCATCCCTAAGTCAATAAGACCTCTTGCGGCTTCTAAACCAAGTAACCCACCACCAATAACAACGCCCTTTTTCTTTTCTTTAGCGGTGTCTATCATAAATTGTGTATCTTCAATTGTTCGAAATCCTGTTACACCAGGAAGAGTAGAACCTTCAACAGGTAAAATAAAAGCACTAGAACCTGTTGCGATAATGAGTTTGTCATATGTAAGAGTACGATTTTTTTCTGTGATAATGATTTTTGCTTCTCGGTTAATACTTTGAACTCTTTCGTTTGTATATAAAGTTATCTCATTCTCTTCGTACCAACTATATTCATTCATAATGATATCTTGCATATTTGTTTTGCCTTGTAAAACGTGAGAGAGCATAATACGGTTGTAGTTTGGATGCGGTTCATCTCCCAAAATAGTAATCTCATATGAATCACTATTATGTTTTAATATTTCTTCTATACAGCGTATGCCAGCCATACCATTTCCGATCATAACTAAACGTTTTTTCATTTTCGTTTCCCCTTTTTCTGTGAAATGTTGAACAAAGGATTATATTTCTATTATAGAAAATTCAAAAAAGGGGGGATGTGATATTTGTCACATTTTTATAATGATTCACAAATTGTTAAAATTCGGATTTATTCGAGAGGGATGTGTATATTTTTTACCAAATGAAAAAACAGGACATAAGTATGTATACTCATGTCCTGCAATTTATTTATGCTCTCGTAATGGCACGTGGAAATAAAATATTATTTTCTAAATGAATGTGTTCAACTAAGTCAGACTCTAATGCTTCAAGACGTTGGTAAACAAGTCGATAAGTACCGCAAGCTCCTTCTGGAGGAGTAAAGTCATTTGTAACTTTACGAAGCTCTTTAATAATGTTGCCTGCGTGGTTATGTTCATTTTCCAACTCATCTACTACTTTAAGTAATTTCACATAGTTTTCTTCAATTGGATTTTGTTCAAATTCTAAAATTAATGGGAAATCTTCTGTTTCTTCTTTAATTAAATGTTGTTCTAATTCCATCTTTAATTCGTGAAATAGCTTATGAATTTGAGCTAAGTGAGGCTGACTTGCTCCGTGGACGCGTAATACTTTCGTCACATACGGACTTAATTGTGGTAATTCTTCATTTAAATAGCGATGATGCTTATTTATAACATAATCAATCAATTCACGATAAGAAGCATTTTTCCAATCAATTTCAGATTCATTTAATCGTTTCGTATTATTATAAAGTGTATTTAATTCTGTAAGTACTTCTGTTGCTGATAAATTTCTTTCATGAATTGCATCAATAAGTGGTTTATTACCACCACAACAAAAGTCTATTCTATATGATTTAAAAAGATCGCTAGCTTTCGGAAATTGTGTAACGATCTCACCGACAATAGAAGTTTCAGTAAATGCATGTTTCATATGAACGCCTCCATAAAGTTTGAATGTAATAACTAAATTAAGAATAGCGATAAACTAACATCTATGTAGTGATTGAAATCACTTATTCTGTGTCGTTTTTGAGAATAATAAGAAGAATGTTATTAAAATAAGGGGGAAAGTAATAAGTGGTAATATTTTTTATTGCTATTTTTCACATGCAATTCCATCGCCATCACGATCAAGATGAGAGCTATAACCTGGTTGCCCTTTATGTAAAGGGGCTTTCCCAGCTGCTCTAACTGCAGCACAATTTTTGTAGTATGCACTACTAGTATTTCCTGAAGCGGGTTGTGTTTGAGTTTGCTGTGCTTTTTGCTCTTCTTGTTGTTTGCGAGCCTGTTCGTCAGCCTGACGTTTTTGTTCTTCTTGTTGTTTACGAGCTTGTTCCTCGGCTTGACGCTTCTCATCTTCTTGCTTTTGAGTTTTTTCATCCGCCTCTTTCTTTTCTAGTTCTTTTTTCTGTTCGCTATTTTTTTGTTCTTCATTGTTAGAGGCAACTTTTGTACTAGTTGCTGTCGTTTTTTCAAAAGAAGGAGCTGAAATACCTAATAGCGCAACAAAAATGACAAATAATACGGCTGTAATAATAAATTGTTTTTTCGCTACACCTGTTTTCTTAATTACAGATAAGATTGCTATAACAAGGAAGAATATAAATAGAATGAAAATTAAAGTAGAAAAAACTCGACGACGGGGTGTTCCGACTTTGTTGTACCGGTCGTTATTAATATAATAGAAATCATAAAAAGAATAACGGTAGGACGTCCATATTGTTTTGCTTTTCCATTTTTCTTAAAGAATGAAATGATACATAAGATTAAAAGAATAAAAGCAATAGAAAATAAAGCTGCACCAATATTAATCAAAATCGCCATTTTCATACCTGCATTTGTAAGATTTTTCTTATTGATTATAAACTTATTGGATATTACACGTTTTATATAAATTTAGAAAATTAATATTTTTACTAGACTTATAAACGATTATTTTATATATAGAGAAAAATAGATATATTTCCTATTACTTTTTGAAAGATATTTCATAAATTATAGTATATCGATTGAAAGGAGGAGATTTGAATGGAATTTCAATTGTTAGTAACTTGTATATTACAAGAAGGTAATGCTTACTTTTTAGTAACGAAGGTAGACGATGTTATTACGTTAAAAGTACCGATTACTGCGGGAGTAGCAGGTTTATTTTTAGCTTTAGGTGTACCAAGATGTTCTTAATTTAAATCTCTATAGTAGAAGGGGGAGGGACATGCCTTCCTTTTCTGCTATTACATAATATAATTATGTAAACTTAAATATCATATTTGTGATAGCACGTTTGAAATGGACATGCATATACTATAATGTTTCATTGGATGTTAGCGGTGAAAGGTAGTTTTAATAAGTGCATCCAGTGATGTTTTTAAGCTATGAAAATAAAAGAGGTGCTATTATATATGAAAAGAAAAACATTGGATATTCCAGTTACATTGCGAAGAGAGTGGTTTTTACTAGAGTTAGCTCATTTAACGAAAAAATATGGAATTGAAATTGCAACTAGCAAAATGGATGCTGCACCGTTTTTAAGAGATCAAGTTACAGAATCAAAGATAGGGAAAGGGTTACAATACGATAAATATGATGATGAATATATAATTGAAAATTAAAGGGTAACAACAAAATTAAATTAATTTATAACAAAATATAAAATAAAGCAGATTCTAAATATAGAATCTGCTTTATTATGAAATACTTGTAGTCAACTAACCTCTTTCTAGTGTTTTTCCTACATATTTCTCTTGCGTTATTCCAAAAGATTCACGAAGAATGCGAGCGTAATCTTTAGATTCTATTGGTCGTTTATTTTTAGTGCCTTTAAAGGTTTCTGTATAATTTTTATTTGTTAATGATATGTGACCATAAGTAGTTAATTTACAAGTGATAGCCCCTTTATTAAAAGGAGATTCTTTATGCTCTACAATCACTTTTTGAATGTTATTCACTTTTTTCTCATCTATTGGATCTACAGTGAAAGCATAGCCTATTTTCCATTCATTTGAAGGTTCAGATTGTAAGAAACTTGTAGATTCTCCGTTAGCTCCTTTTCTCATTTCTAAAATATGCGTACCTTTTCGAGTATTTCGCTTACGAATTCGATATTCTCCTGTTTGAGAGGAGATGACATCTCCGTTAAAAGGGACTGGATGTAAAGGGAGATGAGATGCAAAACCTGCATCCACAACATAATCTTTATCCTCATGACTTAATATGATAATGACATGACCATCATCGGGTTTCCATTTATTATCGTACAGATCATAAACAGTACCGGCTACTTTGTATACTTGAAACCTACAATCAATTAAAAAATAATACAATAAGGAGTTTAATTCATAACAAAGTCCACCTCGTTTTTGAATAAGTAACTTTTCTATTAAGTTATCTTTTGAGATATTTTTAATAGTGCCAGCCATAATATCAAGATTTTCATAGGGGAGAATCATTCCCATTTTTAAGAGAATTTCATCTAAATCATCAAATGTTATTTCTTTTGCAGGAATTTTTAAGCGTTTAAAAAACTCCTTTTGTAAATTGGTCATCATAAAGTATTCTCCTTTCTTTTTACAGAATTTTCTTCTGCTCACCGATAGGTTAGTACTTCTAAAAAGTTAATTCAAGTGCGCAGAAATTATCATAATATATGTTTCTGGAAATGTGATTTTTTATTCTGAAATTTCAGTTTAATTTTTAATCGTAGGAAAGTCTTATAATATAAGCTCCTTTAAAATTAGTTTGTATTTAATGAAAAGAAAGTACATATCTTTATTATATTTTTAAATAACTAACTAGTAATAAAATGTTTTTTCACTAAAATTTTTTCAAGATTTGTATGCTTTATATAAACAATAATAATTTAAAAAATATCTGGGTGTAGCGAAGTTAACAATTATTGAGAAACTTTTTTGTCGTATTCTATCAAAAGGAAGAGGTAGAAACAAAGAGAATAACGAGAGTTAAGGAAGAGGGTATACAACTAGTAACCTTCTAAAAATAGGGCTAACATCTTTTTAAAATAAAAGATTAGCTATTATTAAGGAAGGGAAAATATAAAATATTATAAAGAACACCTTCTTTCAAAAAAATAGGGGGAGTAATATGCGATTGATGAGAAGATGTGTGGCCTTACTAATTGTATTTTTTATCATGGCTCCAACGATTAGCACAAATGTACAGGCAGAAGTTGTAAAAGAGCTTGGAAAGGGGGTTCCTGATACAGAAGTATTCACACCTGGAGAATGGTTTTTAGGCCAAAAACCTGCTAATTATGATGAGAATAAACCACCAATTCTCTTTGTACAAGGAAGAAATGGTAATGCAGATAGTTGGTATGGAAAGACAGTATATCATGATATAAATGATATGTATGATTATGCTTTGAAAGCAGGCTATCAAACAGTGTTTATACAATTATATGATGCTGCTGGGAAAGGTTCGGCTAGTCAGTGGGATAACGGAAAATTGTTAGCACAAAAACTTGAAGAAATATATAATCATTTCGGTAAAAAAGTTAATATTGTAGCACATAGTAAAGGTGGTATTGATACACAAGCTGCATTAGTTGAATATGGTGCGAATCGATTTGTTGGAAATGTTATTACACTTGCTACACCGCATCACGGCTCAAATTTAGCAGATTTATCATATAGTTGGTGGGCAGGGTGGCTTGCTTCTATATTAGGTCAAAAAGATGATGGTACGTATTCGTTACAAATAGGTGAAATGGCAAAGTTTCGTTCAACAATAGATAACAACCCAGCAGCTAAATTAAACCGTTACTATACGGCTACTGGGACTAGCTGGGGGCCAACATTTTCTGCATTATCTATGGGCGGGTTATATTTATCGTCGTACGGTTCAAATGATGGACTAGTAAATGAATGGAGTGCGAAGCTATCGTACGGTACACATTTATTTACAGATTCAAGATTTGATCATGACAATATAAGAAAAGGATCAGCTGTTTTTGCACGAATTGAACCATATTTACGTACGACAAATGTGGGGTTACCAGCTTTAGTAGCATCCAGCACTAGTTCAAATGAAAATCTAGAACAATTAAATACAACTTCAAATCAAAATATTTTAGGAGGCGAATTACCACAAAATCAGTGGATAGAGCAAAGTATTTCTGTTGATAAAAAGGCTGAAGGAATAGTTTCTGTACTAACTGCTTCTTCTGATGTAGAAGTACAAATGGTATCTCCAAAAGGAAAAATCTATGCAAACAAAGATAGCGCTATAACTACTGGTGAAGGCGAATCTTTCTTTAATGGGGCGACAATTAGAACATTCAAGTTTGATAAATTGGAAGTAGGCGAATGGAAAATCAAAATGATGGCGAAGCAGTCGAAAGATGCATATTTAGTTGTAAGCGATTACAAGAATGACGCGCCATTTGTTCTTCAAATGCCTACAAAGGTTAAAGTAAAAAACCCTGAGTATAAACTGAAAAAATCACCATTGGCACCTGAAATGAAAGGGGATCTTTCCATAACAGTAAGAGTCGTTAATAAAGAAGGTAAGTTAGTCTCTGAATTTAATGAATTACAAAATGTTAATACGAATACATTTACAGGTGCTTTGAAAGATATAAAACAACCGGGAGTATATAACGTTACGATGGATATAAAAGGGATGAATAAAGAAGGAAAACCATATAATCGTACGATTGTTAAGTCGGTTTATGTAGAGAAATAAGGAAGAATAAATAAGCATAATATAAAAGTGCAGAAATCTTGTGTTAGAAAGAATTCTGCACTTTTTTTGCGTGATGAGAGATAATAAAAGTCGAAGAAAACTGTTATTCAATAAAAAAAGATGCTGAAATAGCATCTGAATGTGAAGAAATAATATTAACTTAGTTTTGTAACTGTTAATTCAACTGAATTTATACCATTGTCACAAGTTACAATACTTTGACGATTAAAGCCACTATTATTTCTAAGTTGAAGAGTTGAATTAGCTGGCACTGTAACAATCGTTTCGCCAACGAGTTGAAGACATTCGTTATTTGATGAAGTATTCATTTGAATAGCGAAGTCACCTTGACTATTAGCAAGTGGATTGTTATTTAAAAATATAGTTATGACTGGGATATGTGGAAATACAGGATTTAAAGTAGTATTAATACTGGAAATGAACGAAACTCTATAATCACCAGCTTGTCTAAATTGTATAGTAGTAGGGTTTAGTAAGGAAACGCCTCCTGCTAAAGGTCCAACGTGATTAAATGGAAAAGGGTTGCCAAAAGGAACAGTTATAAATTCAGTTTGCCAAAAAGTTCCGTATGCAGGACAGCTTCGTTTATGTGAATGGTCACATGAACATTTTTTATTTGAACTGGAAGAAGATTTGCATGAGCATTTTTTATACGAGTTTGAAGAATGATAGTATGAACCCAATATATTACCTCCTATTCTTAATAAATGTAAAACACATAATAGTTTATGAAAATGAATCACAATTGGCGTGTATGCTTGTACTATAGAAGGAGATAGATTTGGAATAGAAAGTGCTCAAATGATGAAATATAGTATTTGGTTATCATCTGTAACATTTTTTGAAGGTGATAAGGTTCATAATTTGATAGAAAAATGAATGGAATTTCTAAATAAATTGAAGTAACGAGGGAACGTTTATCACGCTATTTTCCGAGCAGTAAGACCCCACCTCAAAATTCAGTGAAAGCAAAGAAGTTAGTTGGGGGATGAACAAAACCCCCACTGAGTAAAGTTTCACTTTACTATATTAATTTCGTCTGACAAAACAGCAATATTATCTTTTGCTGTATGGATGTTATCGTTTGGTGAAGTTATGATATTTAATCGTATGTATATTAGATTATTTAGTGTATTTTTTTATTTTATTTGTGTAGCTGGGCAGGAAGAAGTCAGAAAATATAGAATAAATGTACATATGAAGCATCGTTTGTTTTTGGTGTGAATAGTAATTAAAGATACGCTAAAATATTTAAAATTGTAACGAAAGAGAGATTAAATAATAGAGGGAGCAACTTACATGGAAAATATATTAAAGGTATCTTCAAAATCAAGCCCAAATTCAGTCGCGGGTGCAATAGCGGGTGTACTAAGAACAAGTGGTAATGTGGAAATTCAAGCGATTGGGGCTGGAGCTATAAATCAAGCGATTAAAGCAATTGCGATTGCGAGAGGGTTCGTCGCTCCAAGTGGTATTGACTTAGCTTTTGTTCCGGCGTTTCAAGAGATTTCTATCAATAATGAAGAAAGAACAGCGATTAAATTAATTGTAGGCCCTAGAAAGAAAAGGTCTTAGTAGAAGAGAGTGTTACTATAAGGGGGAAAGACCAATAGACTTCCGATGTTAGATACGTTATTTTATGTAACCGATCCTTGGGTGTGGACATGGCATTATGCCGGACGCATGTCTGTTAAGTTCTCCTTAAACTTAGCGAGTGTTCTAGATACTTAAAAATAAACACCCTTAAAACTGCTCATTCTTTTCCCAAGATTCTAATAGACCACCTGTAATAGGTGGTCTATTTTTATTTATTTACAATTAATATACTTTGAAAGGAATTGTTAATTTTCATTTAGCATAGTCTCTAATTTATCTAATTCAATAAGTAGAGGGTCGTCAAAGCTTTTTACGAGACCGGTATCAGTATAGGCTCTCACTGCGCCTTTAATTCGACGAGATTCTAATCCGTCATTAGTATAATCGTTACTTTGCAGATAATTAGCTAAACGATTTAATCGTTTTAGTAAATCTTCATAGAATGGATCTTCTTTTTCTTTTTGTTTATTTTTTGTAATTTCAATTACTATCTTGATTTGACTTAATAGTACATTTGCATTTTTAGACATATATATTTTCCTCCCTCTCCCAATTAAGATTATAAGATAAATAGAAGAAAAGTAAATATATAAAATTTAGATTATATTAAGGGGCATTTATTTATAGAAGAAATATAAAAAAGTGCTAACAAGTTTGCAAACGAACTTGCTAACACCTATAAGAAATAGACATAAAGTATCGCCGATATGTCGTCTTTGAAAATAGCTTTAATCAGTTACATCATACTTATACGAAATGCTCATAAAAACAGTCTTAATATCAAGAATAAAAACAGCCATGAATTAATAATAAGTAGTGATATCGTAGAAAAACCTTATCAAATAAAGACGTATTTAATAAGACCTATGAAACGAAATGAAACTATATAATATGAAAGTATATTTTTAGAACACAAGTTCAACAAATGGAGGGGGAATGTTTATTTATCAAGGGGATCTAATACAGTTTAATTAAAAGGTTATTATTTGCTCACAAATAATATAAAAACATGTGAAAAAATATGAAATACCCTTTTGAAGTAGAATATAATATAACAAATAAAAAGCGTCGCAAATGCTTGTATAACAGGCATTTGCGACGCTTTTATAGTTTTTCTGAACATAAAATAAACAACCCTAAAACTGTTCATTCTTCTCCCAAGATTCTACGATATAATGAGCAATCGTCGGATTGAAGCCTTTACCAACTAAAAACATAATCGCAGCAACTTCTGTTAATGCGTGTTCGTGTGATGTATGTTTTGCTTCATTTAAACCGTAATCTACCCATGGTTTTACGAAATCTAGTACGGGTTTCTTGAAAGGTAAAAACTGTGTACCGACAACTTGTTGAATTTGTTGTTGTGTTGGTTCAGTAATTGGTCCAGGTGGTAAGATTTGTGGTTGTGTAATGTCTAATGTTGGTCCTGGCGGTAAAATTTGTGGCTGCGTTGGATCTATTGTTGGTGGTTTAGGTGGTGAGACACGTGCGTCGTAGTTTGGTTGATACATTTGTTGTTGGTATTGCGGTTGTTGTGGTTGAGTTGTGTATGGGTTTTGTGGTGCTGCATATGGATTTTGTTGATATGGTTGTTCTTGGTTTTGTGGTGCTGCATATGGATTTTGTTGATATGGTTGTTCTTGGTTTTGTGGTGCTGCATATGGATTTTGCTGATATGGTTGTTCTTGGTTTTGTGGTACCGCATATGGATTTTGAGGATATTCATAATTTGGACGTGTTTCATATGGATTTTGTTGAAATTCAGTTTCTTGATTTTGCGTTGTTGCATATGGGTTTTCGTCATATTGTTGTTCTTGCTGTTGTAACTCTTGTTCTTCGTATTGTTCTGTGTATCTTTGTTCTTGTTGTTGAGGGTAAAATGGTTGCCTTGGATAAGGCGGTTGATTATTATAGAACATATTTATTCCTCCTTCATGATGATGCTTACCACTCAGTGTATGGGCGGACAAGAAAATATGTGATGAAAAAATGCGGGCGTGTTACAATAAGTAACTGGGTGAAGATAAAATGACAAAACAAGAAAAGATTCAAAAAACAATTACTTTTGTAAAACATATTTTAGAAAAAGATGCGAGTGGGCATGATTGGTATCATATTGAACGCGTACATAAACTGGCGATTTCTTTATCCGAGCAAGAAGGGGGAAATCGTTTTATAATTGAAATGGCAGCATTACTTCACGATGTGGCAGATGAGAAGTTAAATGAAAGTGAAGAAGAAGGAATGAAAAAAGTTTCTGATTGGTTAGAAGAGTTACATGTGGAAGAAGAGGAAAGTAAACATGTTCTTCATATCATCGCCAATATGTCTTATAAAGGTGGTCATGGCGGTAAAGTGGATTCACTTGAAGGGAAGCTTGTTCAAGATGCGGATCGCTTAGACGCCCTTGGAGCAATTGGAATAGCTCGCACATTTGCGTATGGTGGAGCGAAAGGGAGATTAATGTATGATCCAACTATTACTCCGCGTGAAGTGATGACGAAAGATGAATATAGAAAAAATAACGATCCATCTTTAAATCATTTTTATGAAAAACTTTTGAAATTAAAAGACTTAATGAACACGAACGCAGCAAAACAAGAGGCGGAAGTTCGTCATCGTTATATGGAACAGTTTATTGAACAATTTATGAAAGAGTGGAATGCACAAATATGAAAATGTTAACTGTGGAAAACTTATCAAAATCATATGGAGAAAAACCGTTATTTGATGGATTATCATTTAGTATTGCAGAAGGACACCGTGCCGGAATTATCGGTGTAAACGGAACTGGTAAATCGACGTTATTAAAAATTATTGCAGGGGCAGAAATTCCTGATACAGGTGATATGACTCATTCTCGTGGGTATACAATTAGTTATTTATCACAGCAACCAGAGTTTGATGAACAACTAACAGTGCTAGAGCAAGTCTTCCATGGTGATACTCCTTTAATTCGTCTTCTTCGTGAGTATGAAAAGGCGCTATTACATATCGAAAAAGATCCAAGTAATGAAAAAGTACAGGAACAATTATTTGCAGTGCAGCAACGTATGGATGCAATGAGTGCATGGGAAGCAAATGCAAATGCGAAATCTCTTTTAACGAAATTAGGAATTACGGACTTCACTGCAACTGTTGGAAATTTATCTGGTGGACAGAAAAAACGTATTGCGATGGCGCAATGTTTTATTGAAACACCGGATCTATTAATTTTAGATGAGCCTACGAACCATCTTGATCATGAGACAGTGGAATGGTTAGAGGAATATTTAGCTCGATATAATGGCGCAGTATTACTTGTAACCCATGATCGTTATTTCTTAGATCGTGTGACGAATCGTATTTTCGAATTAGATAATGGGAAACTGTATAGTTATGAAGGGAATTACAGTACGTTTTTAGAAGCGAAAGCACTTCGTGAAGAACAAGAAATTGCGCAAGAATCAAAACGTCAAAACTTATATCGCCGCGAACTAGCATGGATCCGCCGCGGTGCAAAAGCCCGTTCAACAAAGCAAAAGGCACGTATTCAACGATTTGATGAGCTAAAGGGCCAAGAAGGGCCAGCTGCAAAACAGTCAGTTGATATTGCACTTAGCGGTAGCCGTCTTGGGAAAAAAGTACTTGAGTTAAAAGATGTGACGAAAAAATTTGGTGATAAAACGGTATTAAACAACTTTAATCATATCGTGAAACCAGGCGATCGCATCGGAATTATTGGAGCGAATGGAAGCGGGAAATCTTCGCTATTAAATATGCTTGCAGGTAAGTTATCTCCTGATAGTGGTGAAATTGAAGTTGGGCAAACTGTAAAAGTTGCTTATTATACGCAAGAAAATGAAGAGATGAATTTAAATCAGCGTATGATTGAATACATTAAAGAGATTGCAGAAGTTATTCATACAACAGATGGAAAAGTAATTGGTGCATCTCAAATGTTAGAACGTTTCTTATTCCCGACTCATTCACATGGTACACCGCTTGGTAAACTATCTGGTGGTGAAAGAAGACGTTTATATTTATTACGTATTTTAATGGGAGAACCAAACGTACTTTTACTTGATGAACCTACGAATGATCTAGATACACAAACATTAACAGTACTAGAAGATTATTTAGAAGATTTCCCAGGTGTCGTTTTAACTGTATCGCATGACCGTTACTTCTTAGATAAAGTAGTAGATGAACTGTTCATCTTTACTGGCGGAGGCGAAGTGCGTGAGTTCCTAGGTAGTTATACAGATTATTTAGAAATGGAAAAAACGAGAGAACTTATGGAGAAAGCGGAAGTTCAAAAAGAGAAAAAAGTAGTAGAAGAAGCTCCAAAACAACAACGTAAACGTAAACTTTCATACAATGAGCAGCGTGAATGGGAAACGATTGAAGATACAATTGCCGAACTTGAAGAAAAAATTGAGTCAATTGGAGAAGAACTTGCGAAAGTTGGATCTGACTTCACAAAGGCACAAGAATTATCTGAAGCACAGCAGAAAACAGAAGAAGAGCTAGAAAAAAAGATGGAAAGATGGAGTGAACTATCAGACATCGTTGAAGGATTAAAATAAAAACAAGCTGCATATATTGAAAAGTAAAGAGAAAAACTTTACACTATTGGTAGAACCTATTTTAGGAGGGAAAAAATGAGAACATCTAATCCAATGTTGAAAAAAGAGGCATTCCGTAAAGAGGGAGCAAGCGCTTCTGCGATGACGATTGGCGGAACAGTAGGCAAAACGTTCATTATGCTTATCTTGCTACTTGCAACGTCTGTCTATTCATACATACAGATGATGCAGGGGACGATGAAGATGCCAGTATTAATTGGTGCTTTAATCGTTGCGGCAATCATCGCATTTGCGTCTATGTTCTTCCCGCGTATTTCACCTTTTGGTGCACCAATCTATGCGGCGGTAGAAGGGGTTGTGTTAGGAAGTATTTCAGCAGTTTATACAATGAAATTTGGCGATTCTATCGTTTTAAATGCTGTATTACTAACAATCTCAATTCTATTTGCAATGTTAGTGTTATATGCAACACGCGTAGTAAAAGTAACGGATAAATTCCGTACAGGCGTTATGGCAGCAACACTCGGAATTATGGTTATGTATTTAGTCGTATTCCTACTAAATATGTTTGGTGTAACTGTTCCATACATTCACCAAGGTGGTACAATCGGTATTATTATTAGTGCAGTTGTTATTGTAGTTGCTGCATTAAACTTATTACTAGATTTCGATTTAATCGAAAATGGTGTACGTAGTCAAGCTCCGAAATATATGGAGTGGTACACTGCAATGGGACTAATGCTTACATTAGTTTGGTTATACTTAGAAATTCTTCGTTTCGTTTCTTACTTTACGAAAAATGACTAATAAAAAAAACCTGCATGAAAAATGCAGGTTTTTTTTATTTTCAAAGATATATTGAACGTATGGTATAATATGGATGTTATCAACTTGAATTGAAGGAGATGGAATATGATGAAAGAGAAGAAGGGGATTATGAAAAAACTATTTTCTAAAAGTTTTTTCATAGAACTAGATGAAGCTTTAACGTATCCATCATCTGAAGTTATTACTTCAGCGATTGAAGGATATGCAACTGAATGCAATGAAAGACTAAAATTTGAGAGTAAAGTTAAACCGATTACTTTTTACTTAGAAAATGTAATGTACCGTGCTGAAATAAAGATGGCTCGCGGAGGATATTACATATCTTGTACTGAAGTGTAATAAATTTTGAAACCATACATGTTTGAACTATGTATGGTTTCTTTTTTTGTTTTGTAAGGTCTAAAATAATACTTTTTACTTACGGATATATCATTTTGTGCTTTTTACTATTCAAATACTTCTCCTTACAATGAAGAAAAATATGTGAGGTGGTATAACTTATGATGAATCGAGTTGTATTAATCGGTAGATTGACAAAGGAGCCAGAATTATACTACACAAAACAAGGCGTTGCTTATGCAAGAATATGTATTGCGGTGAATAGAGGATTTCGAAATAGTTTAGGTGAACAACAAGTCGATTTTATTAATTGTGTCGTTTGGCGAAAATCGGCTGAGAATGTAACTGAATATTGTAAGAAGGGATCACTTGTTGGGATTACAGGGCGTATTCAGACGAGTAATTACGATGATGAACAAGGCAAGAGAATATATAGAACTGAAGTTGTGATTGAGAGTATTACCTTTTTGGAGAGAAGGCGGGAGGGGGCATCGTAATAAAAGGTGATTTTAAGTAATAGCTACGGAAAAAATTGTGGAAAGTATTTTAATAAACTTAAAGAAGGAGTACCGCCAGCTTTTTTTTGGAAAACAAGTAAAGAGTATACAAAATTTTATTACGTTTTTCGGCTAATCCAGTAACAATCGAGAACCGTAAAACCCATGCCAGGATAGGAATGTATAAAAAGAAGAATCGAGTGATAGAAAATAAAAAAGGGGATCCTTTCTGAGAGTAAGGAATCCCCCTTTTTATTGTTTCTTGCAAGTGAATTATTTAAATTCTTGTCTATATAATTTAAACGAATAAATAGCTCCAACGAAGAATACAAAGGCTCCAAATAATATAAAGATTTGACGGAAATTCTCAATATCTTTACCAACTAAAGAAATAAATATGCAATTCATTAGAATTTGAGTAGTAAACATACAAGAAATAATTTTAAAATAAATAGGAGTTGTTCTTTCATCTGATTTACCAATTTTTTTGTAAATAATAATAAGTGTAATTACTGAACCCAAAAATAGAAGTGCTGTAAGTCCTACAACGATATTGAAATTTCCTGTACTTTCTAACATCCATTTATTTAATAAATCAATCATTATTATCTTCCTTTCCTACATAAGAGAATATTTCGTTCTTCTTTTTCACTATAATAAAAAAAGAAAAAGGAAAACATCGAACTTTCTTACAAATACTCGTGTATTCTTACAGTTTTGTCATTTTGCAAATGTATTCATCGCCTTGTCTTTCAATATTTTCTTTGGAAAACATAGTGAATTACGAGAAAGAGCGCTACAAGATCAACTTCCGAGAACGAAAAATATGTAAATAAGCTGTCTATATGGACAGCTTATTATATTTTTTTGCTTAGCGTGTGTTTTTTTTAATACTGGCGGTACCTCAAGAAATGGATAAAAAATAAAAAGCATCGGAAACGAAAGCTTTTAAAACCTCATTCCTAATTTGAAATGTAAAAAGAATGAAATAGTATGGTAATGGGAAGAAAGTAGTAAAATTAAGCATCCGAGTAGGAGTATAGAGTGATAACATGTTACAATACAGCTAAGAACACGCAATAAAGGAGAGTTTTTTACGTGAAGATTAAAGCAATTGAACCGACGCCAAGTCCAAATACAATGAAAGTTATTTTGAATGAAGTATTACCATCAGGAGCGCGTAATAATTATACAAATGAAAATAAAGAACAAGCACCAATGCAAGTGCAAGAAATTTTGAAAATTGAAGGCATTAAAGGTGTGTATCATGTAGCTGACTTTTTAGCAGTCGAGCGAAATGCAAAGTATGACTGGAAAGTATTATTACAACAAGTTCGTGCTGTTTTTGGCGAAGAAGTAGTGGAAGAAAGTGAAGAACAACAACTGTCTCATTTTGGAGAAGTGAAAGTGTTTGTTCAAATGTTCTTTACAATTCCAATGCAAGTAAAGTTAACAGATGGAACATCGGAAGAACGCGTTGGCTTACCAGATCGTTTCAAAGAATCAATTATGAAAGTACAAATGTCTGCACCAAACGTTGTAAAAGAGCGTAAATGGGTAGAACAAAGTACACGTTACGGTAATTTTGAAGAAATCGGGAAAGAAGTAGTAGAAGAGATTGTTGCTGCTTATTCAGAAGAACGTGTAAATGAAACGGTTAAAGAATTATTAAATCAAGCAGGTGCTGTTGAAGTAACGATTCAAAAGCGTGAGCCATATAAAGTAACAGAAGAGATGATGAAAGATTCTGACTGGAAAAACCGTTTTGCAGCATTAGAACAAATGGATCCTACTGAAGAAGATATTCCAGTGTTGAAGATGGCATTAGATGATGAAAAAGTTTCAATACGCCGTTTAGCAACAGCGTATTTAGGTATGGTAAAAGGTGATGAAGTATTACCGTTATTATATAAAGCGTTGTTAGATCGCTCTGTAAGTGTTCGTCGTACTGCAGGAGATTGTTTATCAGATGTAGGTGATCCGGCAGCGATGTTCGTTATGATTAAATCTCTGAAAGATCCAAGTAAATTAGTACGCTGGCGTGCAGCGATGTTCTTATTTGAACTTGGAGATGAAAGTGCGATTCCAGCATTAAAAGCAGCGCAAGATGATCCAGAGTTTGAAGTAGCGATGCAAGCACGTCTAGCATTAGAGCGTATTGAAGGCGGAGAAGAAGCAAAAGGTTCTGTATGGAAACAAATGACGGAGTCTCGTAAAGGGGAATAATGTATGATTGTTTTCTATGATAGTTGGTGTCCGATGTGTACGGCCGTTGCAGAACGTACGAAAAAATTAGATAAAAAGGGTAAGATGAAATTTGTTTCATTTCGAAATGAAGATGTAGTTGAGAAATATAAGCTTTCTCAAGAACTACAAAGTAAGATGGAACAAAGACTGTATATTTTTAAAAATAATAAGTGGTATGACGGCATTCAGAGCATAGATGTATTAGCAAAGGCCGTTCCATCTTATTGGTTTGCCGTTCCTTTTATAAAGCTATCCATCGTACTTGGTTTTGGAAGTAAAGTATACGATTATATCGCTAATAATAGAAAACTTGTTCCAGTGGGACATTGCCGCGGTGGGGTTTGTGAAATCCCTACAAAAAAATGAAATCATCGTTATCTTTCTTTTGCACCTATTAATAGAGCGTGATATGATGAATTTGGAATGAAAGTTGAAGGAGAGATTACAAGATGTCAAATGCTTATGAAGAATACATGCGCCAAATGGTAATCCCAATGCGCCAAGAGTTAGTGCGTTCTGGGTTTGAAGAGTTAACTACAGAAGAAGCTGTAACAGAATTTATGGAAAATACATCAGGTACAACTTTAGTAGTTGTAAACTCTGTTTGTGGTTGTGCAGCTGGTTTAGCACGTCCATCAGCAGGTCAAGCGGTTGTTCGTGCTGAAAAACAACCTGATCATCTTGTAACTGTATTCGCAGGTCAAGATAAAGATGCTACTGCAAAAATGCGTGAATACTTCGGAGAAATTCCTCCATCTTCACCATCTATGGCATTATTAAAAGGAAAAGAAGTTGTTCACTTCATTCACCGTCATGAAATTGAAGGTGCAACTATGGACGAAATTATTACGAACTTAGAGCAAGCTTTCGAAAAGAATTGCTAAAAGAAGGGGGAGAGTAAATCTCCCTCTTTTCTTTATATAGAGGTGAAAGAATGATAGTAACAACAGCAGGAAGAACGAACAAAGAAATGACAGATTATGCAAACAAGGTAGCAGCAGAATTAAATGCTTCTTTCGTTAAACGTAATGACATACCAGTACATAAGCTGCATGAACAGTATGAACAAGATGTACTTGTCGTAGGAAAGAACCGATTAGCTATTTATCCGAAAGGTACGGAAGAATCATTTTTCTTTCATCCGAACTCAGCGATGTTTCGTGTGAAAAGGTTAATGCGTGGAGAGCACGATCCGTTTGTACAAGCTGCTAAATTAGAGAGCGGAATGAGAGTGTTAGATTGTACGCTTGGTATGGCATCAGATAGTGTTGTAGCTAGTTATGTTGTTGGTGAAAGTGGAACAGTAACAGGACTTGAAGGCAATGAATATATGGCTTATATTATGGAAAATGGTTTGAAAACATGGTCTTCATCTGTTTCTGAAATCGATGAAGCAATGCAAAGAATCCAAGTAAAGCAAACGGAGCATTTTTCATTTTTAGCGCAATGTGAAGACAATAGTTATGATGTCGTTTACCTTGATCCGATGTTTGAAGAAACTGTCATAGAATCCGATGGAATTAAAGGATTAAAACACTTCGCTTTGTATCATGATATTACTGACGAAACAATTGCGGAGGCAAAACGAGTGGCGAGAAAACGTGTTGTTTTAAAAGATCATTTTCGTAGTTCTAGATTTGAAAAACACAATTTTCATGTATACAAAAGAAAAAGTGCTAAGTTTCATTTTGGTGTAATTGACCCTTGCTAATTGTTTGAAAAGATGTATAATAAGCAATAATTAATTAAATATACTGTCTGTGATGAAGAGAGTAGTCTTTTTTAGAAGGAAAGCGAGCTAGGGATGGTGTGAGCCTAGTACGGAAGAAAAAGATGAAGCGCACTTCGGAGATGCTTCTTGAACGAATAGTAGAGAAAGCCGAGGCCCCCCTGTCCTCGTTATAAACGGGAAAGTGGTTCGTAACGAACAACAAGGGTGGTACCACGGGTTAAAACTCGTCTCTTTTTTAGAGACGAGTTTTTTGTGTTTTAAAAAATAAGGAGGTTGTATCATGGATTATAAAATGCAGTTTGCGGAAAGTTTATCTAATATTTTCACGAATGAATTAACGCAAAAACAAATTTTAGATTTAATTGAAACACCGAAACAAGATGAATTTGGAGATGCAGCGTTCCCATGTTTTTCATTAGCGAAGCAATATAAAAAAGCACCAGCTCTTATCGCAAAGGAAGTTGCTGAGAAATTAAATGATCCGTTTTTTACGAAAGTAGAAGCCGTTGGTCCGTATGTAAATGTATTTTTCAATCGTGAAACTGTAAGTGATGCAGTATTAAAAACAGTTTTAGCGGAGAAAGAAGAGTTCGGTCAAAACCACTTTGGCTGTGAAAAAACAGTAGTAATTGATTATTCCTCTCCTAATATCGCGAAACCTTTTTCGATGGGGCATTTACGTTCTACAATGATAGGAAATTCGCTGAAACATATCGCTGAAAAATGTGGCTATGAAGTTGTAGGGATTAATTATATAGGAGATTGGGGAACACAGTTTGGAAAGTTAATTACGGCTTATAAAAAATGGGGAAATGAAGCAGTAGTTAAAGAAGATCCAATACGTGAGCTATTTAAGTTATATGTCCAATTCCATGAAGAGGTAAAAGACGACGAAGAACTAGAAGAAGAAGGACGTGCTTGGTTTAAGAAATTAGAAGAAGGTGATGAAGAAGCGGTAGAGCTTTGGAATTGGTTCCGTCATGAGTCCCTTAAAGAATTTTCGCGCATTTATGAACTTCTCGGCGTAGAATTTACTAATTTTCAGGGAGAAGCATTTTATAATAATTTAATGGAAGATTTTATTGGGATTTTAGAAGAACATGAGTTGCTTGAAGAATCAGAAGGTGCATTAGTCGTTAATTTAGAAGAAGAAGGAATGCCGCCTTGCTTAATTAGAAAATCAGATGGTGCGACGATTTATGCAACGCGTGACTTAACGGCAGCTTTATATCGTCAAAACACTTATGGGTTTGATAAAGCGCTATATGTTGTTGGTCCAGAACAAAGCTTACATTTCAATCAATTTTTCACCGTATTAAAAAAACTTGGCTATACTTGGGTTGATGGTATGGAACACGTACCGTTTGGCTTCATTTTAAAAGATGGTAAGAAAATGTCGACACGTAAAGGAAGAGTTATTTTACTTGAAGAAGTACTCGAAGAAGCAATCGAACTTGCAAAACAAAATATTGAAGAGAAAAATCCAAACTTAAAACAAAAAGAAGTAGTAGCAAAGCAAGTCGGTGTTGGTGCAATCATCTTCCACGATTTAAAAAATGAGCGTATGCACAATATTGAATTCTCATTAGAAAACATGCTGAAATTTGAAGGAGAAACAGGCCCTTACGTACAGTACACACATGCACGTGCTTGCTCTATTTTAAGAAAAGAAAGTGTAGAATTTGAAACATGTACGTTTGCTTTAAAAGACGATCATAGCTGGAGTGTCGTAAAATTACTAAACAAATTCCCACAAGTAATTGAAGCAGCTTTCAATAAAAATGAGCCATCGATTATTTCGAAATATGTATTAGATGTAGCACAATCGTTCAATAAATATTACGGTAATGTTCGTATATTAGAAGAGAGTGAAGAAAAAGACAGCAGACTCGCATTGGTTTATGCTGTGACGGTTGTATTAAAAGAAGGATTACGTTTACTTGGGGTGGAGGCTCCTGAGGAGATGTAGCATAAAAGGTGTATGTATCATTACAGATATGTATGCCTTTTTATTTGGTATAGGAGTCATGTAAGCAGTAATCTCACCTTATTAAAACCAATTTCTTGGGTAATTGTTAAAAATGTAGGAATGTTTTGTTAAATGGAGAATTGTAAGGGGTGTATATAAAAGGAGGCGTTAGAGGTTGGAAACATACGATTGGAACAGTAAACTAGCGTATTTAAAAAATACGAGAGATTTATATTACAATAGCGATTATGTAAGTTTTCTAGTGAATTCAGTTTGGAAGATTTCTGAGCCAGTCCATGTTGTTGATTATGGTTGTGGATATGGTTATTTAGGCTTATTATTAATGCCTTTACTTCCAGAAGGATCAAAGTATACAGGCATTGATAGTGGAGAAACATTATTAGCTGAAGCGAGAGAGTTGTTTCGTTCACTTCCGTACGAGTCAGAATTTCTGGAGGGAGATGCTATAGAAATTGAATTGAACGATACATACGATATAGCAATTTGTCATGCCTTCTTATTACATATGAGTTCACCAAAAACGATGCTACAAAAAATGATTCATTCAGTTAAAAGTGGCGGGAAAATAATCTGTTTTGAACCACATTGGATATCAAATATGTCTTCATACACTTTGGATGGAGAGAACCAATCGGAAATTATCCAGCTAGGCATTTTGCAGAATTTATTTGAAAGTGACACGCAGAGGAGTGGAAAAGATGGAAATATTGGTATGAAAATACCAATATATTTAAGTGAATTAGGTGTGAAAAATATTGAATGTAGAGTAAGCGATAAAGTGAACTTTTTAGATTCAAATATGCATCACAATGATAAAAACGATTTGTATCAATCATTAAAAGAAGAGGGGATTGCAGGTGATCCGGGTGATAAGCAACAATTTGTAGAACGTTTAATGGCTAGAGGATTAACATATGATGATGCGCTAGCTCAATATGAAGCTGAACTACGATTTTTTAAAATATTTCAGGTGCATTCTTCTTTAGTATACGCTCCGAATATGAAAATTACATTTGGTGACATAGTATGTTAAAAGTCATGATATATAAGGATCGTCGTTTAATGTCGATATAATTTGAAAATCGCCGATATATTTGAATTATCGCTGATATAATTTTATGTACTAATTTCAGCTTCTACAAGATTAAAACCGCATGTTACGTTATTCCATATAATTAAACAAAATACGGAGAAAAACAATCATTTTTACTATATTTTGTTATAAATTTGAATAATATTAATTAATACCATCCATTATAAGAGATTTTAGTTGAATACATACTATATGGTGTGTAAAATCTAAGCAAGTAGCAGTATAAATATAAATTCGAGGTGAATGCATGCTAGATTTTAAGCAGTTAGAAACTTGTTTAAAAGACAAGAGATTTGTAGATGGATTACAGGAAATAAATAATGAAATTGCATATATAAAAGAAACGAATACTTTATCCTATGTGAAGAATTGGCTTGCCAATATTATTTCGCATAAGGAGTTCGATATATTAATTCGCCTTACTGATGAAGGGCTTATGCACCAATACAGTTCATTCCTCATTCGTTACGCTTATAAAAAATTCCCAAATATGAGAACGCTCTCTTTATATTGTGATGAGTTAATTGATGAGCGGAAAATTCTTGAAGCAGAGCAGTTGTTAAAATCTTCTTTAGAAGAGTTAAGTAAAGAAGAAATAGATGCAGATTTTTTAGCGAAAACATATTTTACATTAGTACGATGTCTTTTAGAAATGAAAAGAAATGAAGAAGCGCTAATGTATATGCAAAAAGCAGAGGAATATAGTACGCGCGTAGTGTTTGATAAATGGGGCTACGTTTATATGCATACAGGCGAATGGGAGAAAGCGGAAGAACAATTTATTGCTGGCATGCAGCATGAAGATTGTGAAGAGTTATCTACCTATTTATTATCACAATTGTATGCAAATAAAGGAGAACAAAAACGTGCGATACAGTTAATTGATGATGCGATTGTAAAGTTCCCACAAGTACCATATTTTCATTTTGAGAAGGTAAAGTATTTATTAGATTTAGAGCAATATGAAGAGATGTTAGCGGTAATAGATAACATAAATACTCAGCTGCCATATCATGCCTATAATACTTACTTTGTACATTTACGTGCAGAAGCGCTTTACAAAATGAATAAATTTGCAGATTTACAAAAGCTATTAAAAAAAGAAAAGAGTTTAAAAGAATCTTTATATCATAATTTAGAAAAAAATCCGGATGGAAAAAAGGTTCACTTGCCGATAGTTCCTATTGTACAAAAGGATAATTATTGTGTTCCGACAAGTTTAGAGATGATGTTGCGTATATGGGGAGAGACACGTACACAAGATGAAATAGCAGAGTTTATTTTTGATATGACAGGATCGAAGTTTTCAGATACTGTTTCTTATTTAGAAGAATTAGGTTATGAATATCGTTATTTTAAAGGGAATGAAGAGAATTATAAGAGACTGATTGATGAAGGAATTCCTGTTTTATTAAGTATAGATATTGAGCATGCTTCACACGTACAAGTTCTATCTGGATATGATGATACATTGCAAGCTTTCTATGTTCAAGATCCAAACTTTATAGAACCAGTTCTTGTAGAATATAGTAAATTACAAGAAAAATATCGTTATACAGGCTGTTTAGCAATCACGTTTGTTCCGAAAGAAAAGAAGGCGCAACTAGCGTTTCTAAGTGAGGAAGAAAATCGTTATTTTAAATCTATTTTTTCTCTTACGGATCATTTAGATGAACATGACAAAGAGGGAATTAGTAACTTAGTACAATTTTTAAAAGAAAGGAGCGATAATCCAAATACGTGGCTATATACGATAAAGCACTTAGATGTTGAAGTAGATAAAGAATTTATTTTATATTGTATCGATAAGTTAATGGAAAAGTTTCCGAACTCGGACTTTGTTAAATTGCATGGTGCACAGTGTTTTATTCGTCTTCAGGAAGTAGAGAAAGCGGAGCAAATGCTGACAAGCGTTGAGAAGAAAAATAATCGTGCATTATATCATTTGATAAATGGAAGATATGCTTTTGAGCAGGAAAGTTATATAGAAGCAATTTCAAGCTTTCGTTCATCGTTACAATTAGACGCAGATCAGCCTATTGCTTGGAGTTTTCTCGCTTTATCCTATATGTATATTGATCAATCTGAAAAAGCATTGCAATACTCTCAAGTTGCGTTAGAGCGCAGTCCTGAAAGGTTCACTTTAACGAATCACGGTTTAATATTAATAGATTTAGAAAGATATGAAGAAGCATATGAAATCTTTAATGACTTGTTAAAAGAGTATAAATATGAAGCACATGTATGGTATGAACGAGCGAGATGTGCACATCAACTAGGAAAATTATATTTAGCAATAAAAGGGCTTAAAGTAGCGATTCATTTGGATAGTAATGCATCTTACATTTATACGAAACTTTCAGAAATATACGAATCTGATTTGAAGGATGAGGAAAGTACGAAAGAAATTTTATTAAACGGTATTGAGAATTGTGATGATAAAGCACCTCTTTACGTAAAATTAGGGGACTATCATTTTCAAAATGATAGCTTGGAAGAAGCAGAAGTATTGTATAAGCGTGCTTTAGAAGAAAACGATGAGGATGTTTATTCTCACTTCGGACTTACACAAGTGTATATGGCAAGAGAACAATACAAGGAAGCAAAAGAATACATTCTTGGTCTTGAGAAGCAAATTGAAAAGAGCCAAGATTTCCTCATGAATGCAGGAATGGTTTTATGGGATGCTGAACTTGAACTTGGTGGAAATGAAGAAGGGTTTAAAGTAGCGCTATCTAAGTTAGAAAATGGTATAAAGAAAAGCGATTATAATGTAGCAAGTGCGTTAGATGAATATGTGAATCGAATTAAAGGAACGGAATTTGTACAACGAGGTATAGCATTTTTAAGAACGTTACACAAAGAAAGTAATGAAGTAAGTGAGTACGGTTGTTATGCAGGTATTTTATATGAATCTATTGGACAGTATGGCCAAGCGATGAAAAGATATAATAAGGCGATAGAACAAAAGGAAACGGCATTACCGTATTACCGAATTGGTGAAACACTTATGGCATTAGGGCAATTGACGGAAGCAAAACAAGCGTATGAAACATGTTTAGAGCTTGATGGGAATTTCGTAGGTGTACATTTACAGCTTGCGGAAATATACGAAAAAGAAGAAAACCGTTCTAAAGAACAAAGTCATATGGTTCAGGCGATGAAAGAAGAGCCGTTGCATATTAATATGGAATATTTGGCACAGCTTTCAGTAGAAATGAACCTTCAGGAAGAATTGCTGATTGAACTAGAACAATTAGCGGACGAAGTACCTGAAATATGGCGTTTAGATGCGATTGCATATGTGTACGGAGCGATGAATGAAATAGATAAAGAACAAGCACAGATTGAATACGCGCTACAATTAGATGGTGAGCATATAGAAGTACTATATCATTATGCAAAAGTATTAGTGAAAAAAAGAAATGTAAAAGCAATTGAAGTTGCAATGAAAGTAATACAAAAAGATTTTGATAATGAACGTATATTTGATGTTTATGTAAAAGCAGTAGAGCAACATAAAAAATTGTCTAACATACGAGATTTTCTTCATACATTAAAGGTGAAAAAAGCAGAAAGAAGTACAGCATTCATGTATGCTGCAGCTGCGGTTACGGAAATATGGATTGAACGCCAGCTGCATGAACAGCCGAAACGATCTATCATTACGAGGGCTTTTTATCGTATGAAAAATCGTGCGAAAGAAATTTCAATGGTTACTATGATAATTGATTTATATGAAATCTCTTTAAAGTTAAATCCGAAAAATAGTATGGCAGCACAGCGATTTGCGCTATTTTATGAGAATGTAGAGATGAATAGAGAAGCAATAGAGATTTTGCACACGTCACTAGAAAATAGATGGGATTATGAAGTAGCGAAGCAACTTGTAAATCTTTTCGTTGAGTGTGAGGAAGAAGATATGTTAAGAGATGCTTTGGAATTAACGAAGCAAATGGTTCGAGAACTACCAGATGATTATGATACTCTTCTTCTGCAAGCACAAGTATTTTTTAAAGCAGGGGAAGAAAGAAAAGCAGAAAAGATTACCTTACAATTAACGGAGCAAACACCGTTCGTAAGTAGAGCATTTCTTGCTTTAGGAGAAATATATCAAAGTCAAGAAAGGTTTGAAGAGGCAATTCATGTATTAGAAAATGCTTCTATACATCATCCAAATGAAACAGCAATTCTCCTTTCTTTAGCGTCTTCATATCATGGTGCCGGCCAAACAGTAAAGGCAGAAAAAATAGCAAATGAAGTATTAACAATGGATGCAAATGATTTGTTAGCAAGATATGATCGTGCTTGTTATTTAGCACAGTTAAATAGAAATGAAGAGGCGAAGGAAGAGCTTGAAATTGTCCTTCGTGAGGATGAATCGGGATTTTTTGCTGAACTTATTGAGGATGATGAAAATTTAGCAGCATTGCGAGAATTTGAAAAGTAATTGTATAAGAATAGGGGATAAGGATAAGCATATATTTTGAATTAGTTGACAATTAGTTGTCAAATGGCATAAAATAACTTTTAATAAAGTATACAAATCTGAAGACGAGAAAGAGTAAAATAGTGAACTGTTCTCCAGAGAGCCGGTATATTGCTGAAAGCCGGTGGGCAGACGTTATTTGAAAATCATCTCCGAGGAGCCGAGGCTGAAAGTAAGTAAGCCCGGACGGATGTCTACCGTTACAAAGAACACGTATGATAGTACGTTGCTAAGTGCTATTAGTGAAAAAGCTAATAGAATTAGGGTGGTATCGCGGGTAAACCCGTCCCTACTTTATAGGGATGGGTTTTTTGTGTGCTTTAAAATATTCAAAGGAGTGATTGTATATGGAAAAAGTAGATGTAAAAGAATCAGCTGTAGGAAGAGAAATGCGAATTCGCAAACAGTGGAACGAACAAAATATTTTCGAACAATCAATTCAGAATCGAGAAGGCGCACAGTCTTTCGTATTTTATGAAGGGCCACCAACGGCGAACGGTTTACCACACGTCGGCCATGCACTTGGTCGGGCAATTAAAGATTTAGTAGCAAGATATAAAACGATGGCTGGTTATAAAGTAGTAAGAAAAGCAGGATGGGATACACACGGTTTACCTGTAGAACTAGGTGTTGAGAAGCAACTTGGTATTTCTGGTAAACATGAGATCGAAGAATATGGCATTGAACCATTTATTCAAAAGTGTAAAGAGAGTGTTTTCACATATGAAAAGCAGTGGCGTGAATTCACTGAAAGTATTGGTTATTGGGTAGATATGGATGATCCATATGTAACTTTAAAGAATCCATATATTGAAAGTGTATGGCATATTTTGGGGACAATCCATGAAAAAGGATTGTTATATAAAGGACATAGAGTTTCACCATACTGCCCAAGCTGCCAAACTTCATTGAGCTCACATGAGGTGGCACAAGGGTATAAAACAGTAAAAGATTTAAGTGCAACAGTGAAGTTTAAAGTGAAAGATAGTGAAAATGAGTATTTCTTAGGCTGGACAACAACGCCTTGGACACTTCCAGCAAATGTTGCGCTTGCTGTACATCCAAATATGGAATACGTTAAAGCAAAACAAGAAGGTCATGTATACATTGTTGCGAAAGAACGTGTACAAGAAGTATTAAAAGAAAACTATGAAGTATTATCTGTTCATAAAGGCGAAGAATTATTAAACACATCTTATACAGCACCATTTCCGATGAAAGAAGTTACAAACGGTTACCGCGTTATCGCAGCAGATTTTGTAACGGCAGATAGTGGTACAGGACTTGTTCATATTGCTCCAGCATATGGAGAGGACGATTATAGAGTTGTTCAAAGTGAAGGATTGTCATTCTTGCACGTTGTAGATGAAAAAGGTGAGTATACAGAAGCGGTACCATTTTTGAAAGGTAAATTTGTAAAAGATTGTGACGTTGACATTGTTCGTTATTTAGCGAAAGAAGGTTTGCTATATCATAAAGAAAAATATGAACATAGCTACCCACATTGCTGGCGTTGTGATTCACCACTACTTTATTATGCAGGAGAAAGTTGGTTAATCCGAACAACTGCAATTAAAGATACATTTTTACAAAATAATGATTCAGTTACTTGGTATCCGGATCATATGAAACATGGACGATTTGGTAAGTTTTTAGAAAATATGGTGGACTGGAATATTAGCCGAAATAGATATTGGGGAACGCCATTAAACGTGTGGGAATGTGAAAGTTGTGATCATCAGTTTGCGCCGAAAAGCATTGCCGAATTAAGAAAGCATAGTACGAAAGAAACACCGGAAGATTTAGAATTGCATAAGCCTTATGTAGATGAAGTTCAAGTCCGCTGCGAAAAATGCGGAGGCACAATGAATCGTACACCAGAAGTAATTGATGTTTGGTTTGATAGTGGTTCCATGCCATTTGCACAATATCATTACCCATTTGAAAATAAAGAGTTATTTGAAGAGCAGTTTCCAGCTGATGTTATTGCAGAAGGAATTGATCAAACACGCGGCTGGTTTTATAGTTTATTAGCAGTCTCAGCACTGTATACAGGAAAAGTACCGTATAAACGAGTGTTATCACTAGGGCATGTTTTAGATGAAGAAGGTCAGAAAATGTCTAAAAGTAAAGGGAATGCACTAGATCCAGTTGATTTAGTAGATAAGTTTGGTGCAGATGCGCTAAGATGGGCTTTACTTGTTGATAGTGCTCCGTGGAATGCGAAGCGTTTTTCTGAAAGAACCGTACTGGAAGCGAAATCTAAATTTGTAGATACATTAGTCAATGTGTATAGCTTCTACGTTTTATATGCAAATTTAGATGAGTATAACCCGAAAGAAACGTATGATGTAAAGCGTACGAAATTAGACGAATGGGTATTATCAAGATTGCATAGTACAACGAAAAAAGTGAGAACAGCACTTGATGATTATCAATTTACGAATGCAGCTCGTGAAATTGCAGTACTTGTAGATGAAGTGAGTAACTGGTATGTAAGACGCTCACGTAATCGTTTCTGGGAATCTGGTATGAACGCTGAAAAAGCTGCTGCGTATGAGACACTTCATGAAGTACTTGTAACAATTAGTAAATTAATTGCACCATTCACACCGTTTGTCGCGGAAGACATTCATCTTAATTTAGAAGGAAGTAGCGTTCATTTAGCTGATTATCCAGTTGTAAATGAATCACTACTTCAGCCGAAATTAGAAGCGGAAATGGATGCTGTTTTACAAGTTGTTGAACTTGGAAGAAGTAACCGTAATCAGCATTCTTTAAAAGTAAAACAGCCGCTAGCAGAACTTGTATTACTTGAGCATAACGAGAATGATATGGATTGGGAATCTTATCGTGATATCGTTATGGATGAGTTAAATGTAAAAGCGTTCCATGTTGAACTCGATGAAACAAAATACACATCATATCAATTGAAGCTCAATTTTAAAACAGCGGGGCCGAAATTCGGTAAAAATGTGAATGCAGTGAATGGTTGGCTAAAACAATTATCACAAGAAGAAGTACAAAACTTTGTATCAACAGAAAGAGTAGTTTACGAAGCAACACCAGGAGAAAAAGTAGTTGTAACTGCTGAAGATGTGTTAGTTGAGAAAGTTGCAAAATCAGGATTCTCTAATACGACTAACGGACAATATACGGTTATGTTAGATACGAATGTAACGGAAGAATTGTTACAAGAAGGAGTAGCGCGTGAATTCATTCGTGCGGTTCAAGAATATCGTAAACAGTTGAATTTACCAGTTAATTTACGAGTCGATGTTATTCTCGATACAGAAGAAGAACTACAACGAACGTTAACGAACCATAAAGATTTATTGGAAGAAAACTTACTCGTAAAACAATTTACATTTGGTCACTTAACGAACGAAGACGATGAACTTTCTTTAGGTGAAACAAAACTTAGAATTAAATTAAGTGCAGCTAATTAAAGAAAAAAGGAAGTTGGAATGATTCCAACTTCCTTTTTCGTATGGAGGTAAATTAACTAGCTAATTTCCTCATAATCCATTCGATAGGTCCTCTAGAAAATTTCTTTCTCCATAATACGCTAAACAAAATACTGAAAATGAAAAATATAGTAGCAAATAATAAAACGAAAAGTAGTGTTTGATGTTCCATTCTATTGAATAGAATTAATGTCCCAATCCCGATAAATACATGACTTACATAATGAGTTAATGTTAATTGACCTGTTTGTATAATGGAAGTAACAAACCAATTATTTTCATATTTTTCAGTGATATAGAGGCAAAGTATTAATATAGCAATAGCAGATCCTGTTGCAGATAAAATGTACAATACATTTGGTAAAATGGGTCCTGTATTAAACAAAAATGTAGCAGTTGCTTTGCTAATGTGTGGAATGAAGTAGTACGTGAGCCCTTTTGATAAAAGTTCTATCAGTATGGTGAATGTAATACCGAGCAAGAGCAACCTATCTCTAATCTTTTTATTATGAAGATCTAATCTGCCAATTATCATACCGATTAAGAAGAATGAAAACCATGGGAAAAAAGGGTGATAACCATTAAAGAATAAATTGCGAAGAAAACCGTTAACTGTCCAGAAGTCTACATAGTTTATAAATGGAGTAGGGCCTCCCCAACCTTCGAAAGCATTGAAAGTAAGCTGAAGAGATTGTGCCAAGAGTAGGATAATAATAGATAAGAAGAGTAATGCTTTTTTTCGGACTGTAATGAGTAAGGCAGCAACGAAAAGGTAAACACCATAGTAGTGTAATATATCCCCAGTCCACTCCATTACGTATAAAAGTAATCCTAAAATAAATAAGAATAGTGCCCGTTTCCATATGATCTTTCGGCTATTAGAAATTTTTATTTTTTCATTTCTAGCAACAGATGATCTAGTCATTAAAGATATGCCAATTCCAGCAAGTATAACAAACAAGGCAGAAGCTCTACCTTCAAAAAGTGACATGAAAGTTATTAAAAATGGGGGACCATTTCCTTCTGCACCTGTTATAACCATAAAATTAACAAGCAGCATACCAAACATCGCCAAAGCTCTAGCAAAGTCTAAGCCGATAATTCGTTTTTTAGTATTCAATTCAATCCCTTCTTTCAAAAATACTGTTTACAGCTTCCATCCATATTTGTCTATAATCTATATCCACATGTAACATCATAAAATTCCCGACATTATCAAGCACTAATGCTAACATATGAGCTTTTGAAACTAGATTTATATTTTCAATCAATTGCAGTTCATTTGCTTTTGTAAGGAGTGATTCAAACCCTTGTAAATATTCTGTTTGCACAGTTAGTAATCGATCTTTGTACATATCATTTCTTGAAGATAGTAATACATATTCTTGCAACACACGATTAAAATAAGGATCGTTCTGCTGTTCATCAATTATTTTGAATCCAATTTCAATGCATTTCTCAATAAAATTTTCTTTCGTAAACTCTTCTGTATGGAAGAAGGAAGAAAACTGCATCGCAGCACATAATTCTGTGAAAATACATTCGATTAATGCATCTTTAGATTTAAAGTAATAATAAATGGACGGTTTAGCAATTCCGACTTCTTCAGCAATCATTGAATAAGTCGTTTTGGTAATACCATGTCCGGCAAACAATCGATAGCTTGCTTCCATAATTGAAGAGAGTGTTTCTTCACTTTTGCCCATAATAAAGCCTCCTAAAAAAAGGTTATATAAATCGTATCATTCATTAATATTTTTTTCAACCTACCGTTAGGTAAAAAAAGTGGCCTGTTTTTTACAAAGTCATTTAAAAAGTTTAAGAGTTAAGGAATTGCTTTAGAAATATATTTCTAAAATATTGTGTTCACTTTACACATAAATATTGAGAAAATTTCACTTACCCTAAATGGAAAGGTAATAGAAGTGTCCATAGAGAATTACTCGTAGATTCAATTTTTATCCCCCCATTTTGTGGGGAATGATTGCCGAGTGGTAATGGGATAAGGTTGAGCTACTTTATTAGGGGGAGTGGTTCTATGTTTAATAAAAAAATGGTGGCAATGGCAATGACTGTACCGTTAGTAATGGGGACGATTTCTACGGTTTCGGCATTGGAAAAACAACAGCAAGTAAAGTTAGAAGCTTATTCGCCACAGAAAAAAGCAACTGAATATTTAAAAGAAAATGCTGCGCAGTATGGATTGAAAACAGACCTTTCAGACTTGCAATATATTTCTACAACAGAAACGTCAGTAGCTTCATATGTTAGGTTCCAACAAGTTGTTAACGGTGCGCCTGTATTCTCAAAACAAATTACAGTTACTCTTAACGGAGAGGGAAAGGGAGTACTCGCTGTCTCTGATTATCAGCCTGTTACAGGTGTGAAGGAAGTAACGACAAAAATTAGTGAAAAAGATGCAATACAAAAATCAATGGCGTATGTTGGAGAAGCAAGTGAGCAAAATTTATGGGCTCCTACAGATAAAGAGTTCGGATATATTGTTGAAGAAGGAATTGCTCGTCCAGTATATAAAGTTGTAGTCCATTCTAATAATCCATTTGGTGCATGGGAAACATTTATTGATGCAGAAAATGGAAAGTTAATTAAAAAGGTTGATATAAACCGAAAAGCTGAAGGGTCAGGAAAAGTATTTTTACCTAACCCAGTCGTATCTAGCGGTAGTAAAGTAGGCTTAAAAGATAATAACGATGCAGATTCAACAGCTCTAACGAACCAACTGAAAACTGTTACGTTAAAAGGTTTAGATGGAACAGGATTTTTAATTGGAGAATATGTAACGATTTCTTCAAAAGCGAAAACAAAATCTACGAATTTACAATTTAACTATACACGCGCAAATGATAGCTTTGAAGATGTTATGTCGTACTATCATATCGACACATTGCAACGTTACATTCAAAGTCTAGGTTTTAAAAATATTAATAACCGTTCGATAAAAGTGAATGTTAATGGTACAACTGATGATAACTCATTCTATTCTCCATCAACAAAAGCTTTAACTTTCGGTACTGGCGGTGTTGATGATGCAGAAGATGCTGGTATTATCGCACATGAATATGGGCATTCGATTCAAGATAACCAAGTTCCTGGCTTTGGTAGTTCAGCAGAAGGTGGAGCGATGGGAGAAGGATTTGGCGACTTCTTAGGTGCTACATATGAAGATGCAGTATCGACTACTGGATATGGTAAAGCATGTGTTGGAGAATGGGATGCGACAGCTTATTCTAGTTCAGATCCAACATGCTTACGCCGATTAGATACGAATAAAGTATATCCGAAAGATATAACGAATGAAGTGCATGATGATGGTGAAATTTGGGCTCAAGGTCAATACGAAATGGCACAAGCTTTTGGCCGTGATGTAGCAACGAAAATCATTTTACAATCACACTGGTCATTAACACCAAACTCTAAATTCAGTGATGGAGCAAAAGCGATTAAGCAAGCGGATGCTCTTTTATATGGCGGACAACATGCTGCTGATATCGATCGCATTTGGGCAGCGAGAGGCATTAGTACGAATTAATATAAAAAGTCGTGGCATTAAGCCACGACTTTTTAATTTGCTTACGAACTGGTACTAGTAAATAAAGCTATATCAATGTTAGTGTGAATATATCCGGATCCCATTTACTTTTTAGCTTCTTTAAAAACAAAATGCTCTTTAAATTTTCTAGATTCAACTTTTTGACCATTTCGCATCGATCGGAATGGGTGTTCTTGCCATGTAATAATCACATCAACCTCATCCGCTTTTGTAGCAACAGGTAAATTAGCGTGTTCAAATCCAGTTTTTCCACTTGCTAAACGACTTTCCTTTAGGGAAAAGAGTTCATATTTCGTTTTCTTATTTGGTTCGTTGCGGAATACTTCGACGTTTACGTTATATACCTCACTATTCCCAACATTCTTTACTGAAAAATGATATGTTTGAAATTCATCTTTTTTAGCTTGAAGCATATTCTTGTTTGTTTTTTTCGGTTTATCAATATTCACTTGCCATTGATCAGAGTTTTGAGAGATTGGTAAAGATTTTGGTGAATAGGCGTATGTTTCGTTTACTACAATTAGGCAAAACAATAGGAGAAAGAAACTAATTGCTTTTTGCATATACACACCTCGCTATAAAATTTTTTATTAATATGCGTAAATGAATTGGTTTTTATGTAAAAAATGGAAAAATGTTAGAGGTGTAATTTCGAATTTGATACATAAGAATATGTATTACAAAATTAACTTTTCACACTTTAGAAGAATTTAGGAGTTAGAAAATCAGAATGTTTCAAAAAAGGCTTGCATTTTATAAAGTAAGGAGTTAGAATACTCTGTAAATATAAAAAGTGATGATTAGGAAAAGTACATGGTGCAAAGGTCTACAGAGAGCAGCCGGTTGCTGGGAAGGTTGCGATACCGCATGATGGAAAGACACCTGTGAGTGTTGCTTTGAACGTGATTATTAGTAAAAGCAAACGGTACCTACCGTTATCAGGGCTAAGATGGTCAGTATGACAATTTGGGTGGTACCGCGGAAAAAAATCCGTCCCTATTTATAGGGGCGGATTTTTGTATTCTTTGAAAGGGGGTGAGTGACCGTGGATGATGACGATGACAACAATAACGTAAATAAATATAAAATTACTGGAGGGAAAAATAATGGATTCAATAATGAAGCGTTCACTCACAAAAGAATGTACAAAGCAAAGTGGAAAGGTTGTATTACTTCAAGGATGGGTAAAAAAAATTCGGCACCTTGGAAATGTTAGTTTTTTATTATTACGGGACAGAACAGGAGTAATTCAATGTGTATTAGAAAATGAATTGGCCGGATATAAAGTTGATGTAGAAAGTGTTGTTCATGTAATTGGTGAAATAGTCGAGACGTCGAAAACAGAATTGGGTGTTGAAGTACTTGCTCATGAAGTGAAAGTAATAAACGGTGCAGAACCACTTCCATTTGAAATAAATAAAAAGAAGTTACAAGTTGGCTTAGATCAACTACTTAATGAGCGGGTACTCTCATTAAGACATGAGCGAACCGCAGCGATTTTTAAAGTGAAATCTACACTCGTTCAGAGCTTTAGTGAATTTCTTATAGAGAACGATTTCATACGTATATTTACTCCGAAAATTGTTTCGCAAGGGGCAGAAGGAGGAGCAAATGTTTTTAAGCTTCCATACTTCCAAAAAGAAGCTTATTTAGCACAATCACCACAGTTCTATAAGCAAATGATGGTGGCTGGGGGACTAGAACGTGTTTTTGAAATTGCACCTGTATATAGAGCGGAACATCATAATTCTTCCCGTCATTTGAATGAATATATATCGTTAGACGTAGAACTTGGTTTTATTCATGATTTTTATGAAGTGATGCAACTAGAAACGGATGTTTTACAATATATGTTTCAACAAGTAGCAAAAAAATGTGAACTAGAACTACAACTATTACAAATAGAAGTACCTGTTATTACTGAAATACCTAAAATTACATTGTTAGAAGCACAAGAAATTTTGAAAAGTAAGTATCGTAAAGAATCTCCTGTAGGGGATTTAGATACAGAAGGTGAAAAGTTACTAGGGAAATATGTAAAGGAAACATATAATAGTGAATTTGTTTTCATTACACATTATCCGAAAGAAGCGAGACCGATGTATACGATGCAAAATAAAGAGAATCCAGCTATTACTGATTCATTCGACTTATTATATAAAGGGTTAGAAATAACGTCAGGGGCACAGCGAATTCATAATTATGAAATGTTACTCGCTTCGTTTAAAGAAAAAGGATTACACCCAGAGAAATTTCAATCTTATTTAAATACATTCCGATACGGTTGTCCTCCGCATGGAGGTTTCGGAATTGGGTTAGAAAGGATTGTATATAAACTATTAGAATTAACAAATGTACGAGAGGCGAGTGCTTTTCCGAGAGATTGTACTCGTCTTATACCATAATATTAAAACCCTTCTATGAATATAGAAGGGTTTTGTATATTTAAACATAAGTTAAAGAGAAGAAAAATGTCATTTTGTGTGAAAATATGTAAATTATATCGAGAACATTTTATAATAAATTGAGAAAAAGAAAATTCATAAGTTATAATGAAATGTGAATATAAAAAAAGTTCATATAATAATGTATGGAAGGGTATGAAACATGTTATATCAAACTCAAGCAACACAACAAACACCAGCTTATATAATCTATCTTCTTGATGTAAGCGCATCAATGAATCAAATGATGGATGTAGAGGGAGAAGAAAAAAGGAGAATTGACATTGTAACGGATGCTCTTTCTTTAGCGATTCGCCAAATGGTATTTCGTTCGACAAAAGGTAGTCGATTGCTTCCAAGATATAAGTTATCTATTTTAGCTTATAGCGATCAAGTTTTTGATCTTTTGGGTGGGGTGAAAACAATAGATGAGGTAGCAAGACTACGTCCACTAGAAAAAATTCAAACGCATCGCTTAACTGATACAGCAAAGGCTTTCTCTGTAGTGGAGAAGTTATTGCAAAAGGAATTACCGAATTTACAAGACGGGCCAGCTCCTGTTGTTTGTCATATGACAGATGGTGCTTCAACTGGCGAAGATCCAGAATTAATTGTGCGAAGAATTATGAATATGTCTGTACCTGATGGAAATGTACTAATTGAAAATATCTTTATTTCGGATGAAATTATGCAAGAACAAATTACTAGTATAAAGAAGTGGGAAGGGATTATGCCACATACAGAAATTACGGATGAATATGGTGCAAAGTTGCAACGACTTTCCTCTCCTATCCCTCAAAGTTATCGTGAGATGATGACTGAGTATGGTTTTCATATTGGGGATGGTGCAGTGATGATGTTTCCAGGTACAAATGCAGATTTAGTATCACTTGGATTTCAAATGTCTGCTGCAACGCCGGTTCGATAGGAGGGAGAAAAATAGTGAAGTATATCCTGTCGCAAGAAAAAGAAACAGTATTACAAGAGAAGAAAGGTGAACATTTTACATATCGATATAGTTACGTAAGAGCTAAAGAAACGCAAGACTTAAATGAGAGTGGACAAGATTTTCTTATATTTCAAGATAATGGGACTAGTATTACCTTTGCATTATGTGATGGTGTAGGAATGTCTTTTCATGGTGAAATCGCTGCGAAATTTCTTGGTATGAAATTATTAAATTTATTTGAAACATTGAAGGAAAAGAATATTTCTATTCTATTAAATGAAGAGTTGGAAAAGTGGAAAGAAGAAGCAGCAGAGGAAGTGAGGGTATTTCAATTGCCAGAAGAAACACCATGGTTACTTCTCGATGTTTTGGAAGAAAAGAGGAGAAAAGGTAGTGAAGCTATGTTCATTGCTGGGAAAATAGAGCTCATTCCAAATCAAGACGAAGTAGATGTAACGATAGTTACACATGGCGATTCTTTTGTACAATTGTTCCAAAATCAGAAAAAGTGCTTAAATGAATTGAATTTTGAGAGAAGTGTAGGGAAAAGATGGTCTACACATCATGGTATTATTGGTGGTGAATTGGATGTTTTTTCAAAGAAGTTATCTAGAGAAGAAGTAAATAGAATTGTAATTCATTCAGATGGACTTATGTCGCTTATGCAGTATAACTTTGAGGAAGTCTTACAAAAAATCGAGAGGGCACAGTGCTCACCGACGAGCGATGATATTTCGTTTTTAGATATTTCTTGGTAAGAATACAACGGAAAGGTGAATATACGTGGAAGAGATTATTGTGACGTACATAAAACAATCAAATGAAGAAATAGATATTGCGATCCCAAATGATGTGAAAGTAATACAAATTATTGAAGCAATTTTACATCACGAAAAAATAGATGAAACATTAAGTGAAATTTACGAAATTAGAGTGACAAAGGATAAAGAAGAGTGGCATTCTATTCGAAATGACGAGACTTTGAGAGATAATGATGTTTGGGATGGACAATATGTAATGCTAAATAAAAAAGGGGCGATTATCCCTTCTTTTGAAATGTTACCGGCAGAAGAAGTTAATAATGAACCTGTTAAACAAGGTATATCTTCTAGTGAAGAAGATTATGTATGGAAAATCATTGAGTAATAGTTTTGAATGGGGAAGGAGAAATGCTTTGTGCAAAAATCACCATATTTTCAGCGCTCTCCGCGTGTGAAAGTAGATATACCAACAGGGGATGTTATTATTCATGATCCGCCAAATATACCAGAAGAACCTAAATTTTCTATTGAAACAATGTTATTACCAGCGATGATGACAATTTTAACATTGATATTGTATTTTGTGATGATGAAATTTATGAAGATGAATGCAAGTTATATGCCACTTATGATGGTTTCGAGTATTCCAATGTTAGGATCGTATGCAATTACAACGATGGGGCATTTCCGTAAAAAGAAAGAACATAGGCAAATGGTGGAGCAGTTACAACAAAGATATTTGGAGCAAATTCAAAAGCATCGAGTGGAGTTAGATACGTTAAAGGTTGAACAAGCGAAATATTTAATAACACAAAATCCAAGTCCACTAAAGAGTGTACAAAGAATTGAAAATCGAGAAAGTAATTTATGGGAGCGAACACCTGAAAGCCCAGACTTTTTAGATATCCGTATTGGAACAGGTGAGAGACCATTTTATGTTGAATTGAAAGTGCCTGAACAGCAAGGTTATGAGGAAAATCCATTAATCACAGAAGCACAAAATGTGAAAAGAGATTTTAATACAATCCCTAATGGGCATATTTCAATATCATTGAAAAAAAATGATGTAATTGGTGTGGTTGGCAATAAAGAAGATCGATTGAACTTCACTCGAATTGTAACGACGCAAATTATGACACATCACGCTCCAAATGAAGTGAAAATAGCAGCCTTCTATCATGAGAAGGAGAAGAAAGAATGGGATTGGATGAGGTGGATTCCTCATGTGTGGGATGAGCAGAGAAGCATGCGTTTTTTATCTGAGAATCAACAAGAAGCGCAGAAATTAGCTGAAGCGTTGTTCACACCACTTAATATGCGTAGAATTTATAATTCCTCTGCACAGGTAGATGCGAAAATACCTTTAATCCCAATGTATGTTTTTTTCTTATCCGCGAGAGAATTTTTAGAAGATGATCCTATACTTCCAATGTTACTTAGAGAAGGGGAAAGTGTCGGAGCATCTACATTTATATTTGCAGAACAGAGAGAACGATTGCCGATGGAATGTGATCTTGTTATTAGCTTAAACGGAGAAAATGGTGAGTTAGTAGAAACATTTTCAAGCTCAGCTGAAAATAGCGGGACAACGCGTGCTAGTTTTAAAGTAGATCGACTTTCATTTGAACGATGCGAATCAGGTGCGCGAAGTATTGCTCCTATTCGAATGAAAAGTTCTACAGCGGCTAACATACCGAAAGTATTAACTTTTTTAGATTTGTTCCAAGTGAAAAAAATGGAAGAGTTACAGGTGCTAGAGAGATGGAATAAAAATCGATATCCGACTTCATTGCCGGTTCCAATAGGTGTAAGAGAAGGAAGTAAACCTGTGTTTCTAAATATTCACGATAAAATTGAGAAGAAAGGACATGGTCCGCATGGTTTAATGGCTGGTACAACAGGTTCAGGGAAAAGTGAAGTGATCCAGTCTATTATAGCAGCGTTAGCGGCTACCTATCATCCTCATGAGATGGCATTTATGCTTATCGATTATAAGGGTGGCGGAATGTCAAACACGTTTGCAGGATTACCACATATTATCGCATCTATTACAAACTTAGAAGATCCGAACTTAATCGAGCGTGCAAGAATATCATTAAAGGCGGAATTAGAGAGAAGACAAAAATTGTTTATTCAGGCTGGAAATGTTCAACATTTAGATGAATATTATGAAACAAGCTGGCGTGAAAAAGAACCTTTGCCACATTTATTTATTGTCATTGATGAGTTTGCTCAAATGAAAAAGGAACAACCAGAATTTATGGACGAACTAATTAGTGTTGCTGCAATAGGAAGGACATTAGGAGTTCACTTATTATTAGCTACACAAAAACCTTCAGGGGTTGTAAATGATAAGATTTGGAGTAACTCACGTTTTCGAATTTGTTTACGTGTACAAGATGACGCCGATAGTCGTGAAATGTTAAAAATTCCAGATGCCTCTAAAATTAATGTACCGGGAAGAGGTTATTTACAGGTTGGAAGTAATGAAATATTGGAATTGTTCCAATCTGCATGGAGTGGAGCACCTTATAATCCAGATGAAGAGAAAGTTCTTGCTGTTGTTGATTTTACAGAAGTTAAGCTTTCGGGTGAAAGAATAAAAGTGAAAAAGCGCCCAAAACCAATGACAAATAGTCCAAAGCAATTACAAGCGTTTATTCACTATATACAGAACGTATCGGAGAAAGAAAATATTAAAGCATTGCCAGGGCCGTGGTTGGCACCTTTACCAGAAAAATTATTATTAAAAGAGTTTTATGAAATGGAAAATTGGACTGCTGATGTATGGAATAAGGAGAAAGAAAATTTACAAATTACGGTTGGATTAATTGATGATGTCGGAAATCAAGCGCAGTATCCTTTAAAGCTCGATTTACAAGAAGGCCATTTAAATATATATGGTATGCCAGGAACAGGAAAAACAACGATGTTACAAACGATCATTATGTCCCTAGCAGTATCTCATACACCAGCTGAAGTGAATTTTTATATTATTGATTTTGGACGTATGTTTTTAGATTTTAGAGATTTACCTCATGTAGGCGGGATTGTACAAGAGGACGAATATGAAAAAATGAAACGTTTATTTGGTTTTTTGAAGAAAGAAATTACAGAAAGAAAAGAGAGTTTTTCTAACATCGGCGCAAAGTCATTTTCTATGTATAATCGAATGGTCGGAAAGAAAGTTCCTGCTATTGTTGTAATGGTAGATGGTTATATAAGATTTAAAAATGAATTCGAAAAAGAGAATGAAATATTGGAAATGTTATTACGAGAATCAAGCACATACGGCGTGTACTTCTATTTCTCGCTTAATCAAACAATTGATATGTTTGATCGTGTTCGTAATAATATACCGATGGCAATTACATTTGAATTGCAAGATAGAACTGAATATCATAGTTTAGTTGGTAGACCTAATTTCCCATTAATCGAAGTTCCTGCTGGTCGTGGGTTAATGAAAGGACAACCGCCTGAATTGTTCCAAGCAGCATTGCCGTTTATTGGTGAAAGTGAATTAGAATATTCACAGCAGTTAAAAACGATTATTCAAACAATGAGCAGTGAATGGAATGGTGAAAAAGCAAGAGAGATTCCAATGGTTCCTAAAGAAATATTTGTAGAAGATTTAGTTGAGCGATTAAAACCAGCTCAAATTTCTGCAGGAGTTGAAACAGACGATATTCGTTTACAAAGTTTTTCATTGGACGAAATGAATCATATATTTATCGGTGGAAGAATAGAAGGTGGGAAAACATCATTATTACAAACACTTCTGTTCTCTACTGCTTATCAATATTCTCCGGATGAAGTCGAATTATACTTAGTAGATTTTGGTGAAAGACCTACAGGTATTTTAGCTCTTGGAGATTTGCCTCATGTAGAGAAGAGGTTTACAGATGGTATACAATTAAAAGAAATGTTAGATGATTTGCTAGAAGTAATAAATAATAGAAAAGTAGTTATGCCATCTTTAGATTCAAAAGAAGAAGTGGAAATGCCATATAAGAAAATAATTATTGCAATTGATGATATTGATCAAATGTTAGCGATATTATCTAACGACTTTGATTCGAAAAATAAAATGGAACAAATAGTTCAAAATTGTAAAAATAAAGGGATTCATTTTGTTGTGGCCGCTACAACGTCTAGTGTAAATAGCTATTCTCATGAAAAATGGTTTACAGAAATTAGAAAGAGAAGTTTTGGTTATTTATTAGGTACGACTCAAAATAGTGATGTCTATTTCTTTAATATAAAGCTTCCACATACTGAGATGGATCGAGAATTATCTAGTGGGGATGGATATTGTATACGTAGAAAGCCAATGAAAATAAAATGTGCATATACACCACCACATTTACTTTACAAAATGACAAATAAAATTATTGTGAAATGGTCAGAATTAAAGGTTAAATAATATTAAAAAAGGGTTAAATTACAAGAAAATAGAATTTTTTTGTAATTTACCCCTTTTAAAATTGTTCGAATATAGTTTATAATCTAATTGTTGTATCATTTAAGAATTGAAAGGGGAAATATATACAATGGCAGAAATTAAAATTACACCAGAAGAACTTGAGCGAATTGCTAGTAACTTTACAAACGCAGCTGGGGAAGCTCAAAACCAAATTAATAGACTTGAAGGCGACATTAATAGTTTAGAAGGACAATGGGCTGGGGCAACACAAGCGAAGTTCCGAGGCGAATTTGCTCAATCTAAACAAGCGATGCAACAATACATTCCAATTTTAGAAGGTATTTCATCAGAATTAAAACGTATTTCTGATAAATTCCGTAACACAGATAACGCATATTAATAATAGAACAATTGCAAAAGACCAGGAGCTGTTGTTCCTGGTCTTTTCTTTAAAAATTGTCATATGAGAGTAAGGGGATAAAATGGGATTCCGACCAGAAGTAGGAGAAAAAATTATTTTTAATAAAGATGTTTATCGTTTTGAGAAACATCCAGCAGTTATTGGGATTGAAATGCCATATGGGCAAGAGGGAAGACAAGGAACAGTTTATCAATTACAACATGAAAATGGTGTGGAACGAATTGCGTTAAAAGTTTTTAAAGAGCGCTATCGTGATGAAAAACATCAACTAGCATTTTTAAAGCCACTTTCATCCTTAGCTGGTCTTAAAGTATGCTCACGCTATATCGTTACTACAGAAGAACATACATCTGCTATCGAAAAATCAGAAGATCTTGCTAATAGTATTGTAATGCCTTGGATTGAAGGGCCAACTTGGGCTGATATTTTACAAGAACAACGAGTGTTATCAAAAGAACAATGTTTCTTTATTGCAGAAGCATTTCTTACAACACTTAAAATGATGGAGGAAAATGAGGTTGCTCATAATGATCTATCATCCAGTAATGTACTCATACCTTTTTTAAGTGAAAATCCAATTGAAGGCCAACATTATATTGAACTTGTTGATGTTGAGCAAATGTATGGACCAAAAAGTAAAAGACCTTCATTATTGCCAGCAGGTTCAGCGGGTTATGCACCAGTGTATTTGGAAAATGGGATATGGCAAAAAGAAGCCGACCGTTTTGCTGGCGCCATTTTATTAGGTGAAGTATTAAGTTGGTGTAGTGAGGAAATTCGAAATAACAAATGGACGGATGCCAGTTACTTTAAAACGGAAGAAATGCAGACGGAATGTGAAAGATATACGTTACTTCAGCAAGAATTGCATAATCAATGGAATGGGGAAATCGCACAGTTATTTAATCAAGCATGGAATAGTAACACTTTCGCAGAATGTCCAAGCTTTGCACAATGGTACGATGTATTTCATAGTGCAAGAGAAATAGTAAAAATTGATGCAAAAAGGCAGTCAGAAGAAGAACACTCTCTTTTTGTATCGAAATGTTTGGAAATTGCAAGATTATTAGAAGAGAGAGGATTTAAACAAGCGGCATTATATGAATATAAAACAATTTTTAATTCACTCAATCCATCAACAGCTCTAAAACAAGAACTCGCATATATTATTCAACTACTAGATAATCAAGAATCTGAAATAAATCAAAAAAAAGTGCTGCAAAGTTATGTGGAACTAGCTACTGAATTGGAGCGAGAAAATAATAAAGAATATGCTTGTTTCGTCTATTCACGAATCGTACAATTTCCAAACATTGATCATGCGTTAAAAAAGGAAATTGAAAGCATTATTAAAGAGATAAAAGAAGAAAAAGAGCCACCAATGCCAGAAATAGCAGCTACAATCACAGTTCCAAATAGTATTTTACAGAGCCGTAAACAAACAAAAAAACAAGTTGAATATGATATAGATGATGAAATTTTAAATGCAAAAGCATCGAATCAACCTCTTACATTAACGCATGAACAAAAAGAACCGTCCGCCTTCTCAATATGGTGGAACAAGAATAAAAAACGGGTTTTGATTATTGGCTCAATTGTAGTAGTTGTTATAGGTGGTTCAACACTATTTTACTTTTATACAACAAATGCTAAATACCAAAAATTTATGGGACAAGCACGCCAAGCCTATCATGATAAAAAATATATAAAAGCAGAAGAAGCTGTTGGTCATGCGATCGCAGTGAAAGGAAAAGATGAAGCTCATCTTCAGCTAGCAACGATTTACATTGCTGAAGGGAAAAATAAAATTGCAATAGACTACCTTACAAAATTAATAAAAGATAGAGAAATAGAAAAAGAAAATAATGAAGCGGCATATCTATTAGCTTCAGCGAATTTCCGTATAGGAAAATATCAAGAAGCGGTTCCGAATTTCGAACAAGCATTAGCGAATAATGCAAAAGGAATTGAACCATATAAAAAAGATGCGATGCGAGATTTAGCTGTAAGTCATATGAAAATGAAAGAATTTGAAAAAGCAGAAGATGTTATTGTCAAAATGAGTACGAAAACAAATGAAGATAAGGCAATTGTTTCGTATTTAAAAGGACAACTAGCAACTGCAACTGTGCAATTAGATAAAGCAGAATCTTTCTTTAAAGAAGCCATTATGCAAGATTCAAAGAATGCTATATATGCAATTGAACTTTCGAATTTATATGTACTTTGGAATAAAACAAATTTAATTGATAGTGCAAAAAAAGAAGTGAATTATCAACAAGCATCGCAAGTATTACAAGCTGCAATCCAAAAAGATATGAAAAATATAGAGTTACTAAATCAATTAGGCATTGTATATTATGAAGCTGGTCAATTTTATGAAACACGAGATGGCGGAAAAAGTAATGCAGCGTATCAACAAGCGTTAGAGGCTTACAATAGAGTTGTTAACAACGGGACTCGTGACACAAATACGCTTGTGAATATAGGGATTTTATACGACAAAGTGGGACAAGGAAATGAAGCAGAGAAATTTTTCACGGAAGCATATTCACAAAATGATGAAGATCCGCATGTGAATTTTGCATTCGGGATGTTTAAAATTAAACAAAAAAAATATGAAGAAGCGAGTCGTTTCTTAAGAAAAACGGTACAAGCAAATGAAAATGAAACTGAAGTAAGAGCAGCACAAGAAAAACTAACAGAGATGAAAACAAACGGTTGGATTCAATAAAGATGTGAAAAGGGGAAGAAACATGGAAGAAAACAACAACAATCTAGGAAAAAAAGTTGCTATATCAGTAATGTCGGTGGCTTTATTTGGAACGTCAGGATATCTTGTTTATGACAAAGGCTTTAGTACAGCAGGAAGAGAAACGGTAAAACTAGCAAGTAATACAGAAGAGAAAAAAGATGACCGTATTACAGGAAGTAATTTACAGTCTATGTTCCCAAATTTAGTTGCCGATCCTGCAAAAAAAGATGATAAACCTGGAGAAAAACCAAACATTAATTTAGCAGACTTAATCGGAAATAATAAATCACCGATTACACCAGTGACGTATAAGCCAGATGATGTGTCGGTGGAAAAGAAAGATCCACAGATTAAATTGTCAGACGCACCAATGCCACAAAAGCCGGAACTGCCAACTAATATGGGGGGGCCTGTGGTGGAGCCAGTTAAAAATAATGATAATGTTCAATTACCTACACCTACTGTAGAACCGCCAAAAACTAATACCGGAACAGGAGGAACTGGAACAGGAGGAACTGGAACAGAAGGAACTGGAACAGGAGGAACTGGAACAGAAGGAACTGGAACAGGAGGAACTGGAACAGAAAAACCAAAACCAGATCCAGAACCAACATACCCAACAATTACAGTATCACCAAAAACGGGTGATATTCTTGTAGAATGGTATACAGCAAATGGGGAGAAATCTAGTGCGGTGTTTTTTGGGGAGTTTTATAAGGCACAAAACCATTTGAAACTAATTGATAGTATGAAAAATACAGAGAATCGTAATGATTTACAGCTTATTTCTCAAGTTAGTTCTTCACCAACAGAAGCAAATAAAGCAGCATTATTGTTAGCAGCACAAGATTCTGCTCAATTTGAAAAAGTAGCTAGTTCAAAATATGAGCAACTATTTTATATTCGAAATCAATTAACTTTATATCAAGAGCCTGCTTTTAATGACCAAGAATTTGAATACTTTAAAGAAAATAAGAAATCTGTTATAGAAAAGTTATCTAAAGACATTTTTAAAGCCGCGCTTAATGAAGAAAAACGAGATGTAAATGCAGCTTTAAGTAAATATTATTTATTAACTTCCGTATTACAAGGCGTAGATGAAGACTTGCAAAAGCAGGCTTACGATCGAGTGCAAGCTATTTTTAATCAAATGCTTGAAAATGAATTGGAACAAATGGTACAAGGAAAAATTGAAGTTCCAACTGTGCCAGTTTTAAATCAAGGAAAAGAACAAAATAAAAATGTGGAGGAAAAACCAACGGCTGAAAAGGAAGTACAGCAATCAAAAGATGAAGAAAAACAACAGAATAAAGAAAATTCGAAGCCAGAAGAATCAAAAACAAATAAAGAAGATGTAAAACAAGAAGAAATCCAAACGAATAAAGAAAATGTAAAACAAGAAGAAGTACAAAATAATAAAGAAGATAAAAAGAATGAGGAACAAAAAGATAATAAAGATGGTAAAAAGCAAGATGAAGTAAAAACACCTGGACAATGGGCAATTGAACAGGTAACAGCGTATATGAACGAAGCGAAGTGGAAAGAAGCAATTGTACTAGCAGATCAATACATTGATCAGACAAAAGGTGAAGAACAAAACACATTGAAGGATCAATTGAAAAATGCAGTTGAGAACTTATTAACACAATCAAAAGCAGAAGAGACATCTGCAGAAATGGCATTACAAAATTATCACTTTATCTTAAATGTTAAAAATGTAGTTGCTGAACAGAGAGAAGAGGCAAAATCGTTATCTTTACCTGTAATGTTAGAAGTAAAGGCAGATCAGGCATTAGCAGAGAAAGATTATTATAACGCTGTATTATATATGGCGAACTCTATTCGTAATAAAAATAAACATGCTCATGCATTTGAAAAATTACAAACAAATTCAAACTTCCTTTGGAATCAAACTATGGAGCAATGGAATAATTTAAAGGGTAATTCTGGATGGCAAAGTGAAGTTAAAAAATCTGTTCAACCATCCCTTGAATTAATTGTATATTTAAAAGATATTTCACCAGCTATAGTGGATGATACAAGATTCAATGAGAAAATAAAGGAAGCAACGAAGAAATTAGAAGGTATTCAGTTGTTGAATTTAGCAAGTTATGAAAATAGTAAGAGTGATGAAGCTAGTCAATTGAATGCATTATATTATTATGGACAAGCTTATGAACGTGGTATAGCTGACGCAGGAGATATGAGTAACATTTTTAATAAGTTATTAAATAAAGCACGTGGATTTGAAGTATCTGATCCAGCAAGGGCTATGAATTTATACCGATTAATGTATACAACGCCTGGTGCGCAAGGACTTGGCTTCCAAGACGTAATTAGAAATTCTATTGATTACTTAAATGATTTCAATGTAGCAAGTCAATCGTTTGCGAAATATGGTAATAGCTCAAATGTGAAAGATATTGCAACAGCATTAGCTTATGCAAATACAGCTATTGAAAATGGATATGCAAATGAACAAAGTAAAGCGAAAATAAGACAAATTGCAGAGGAAATGGTTAAAGTGGGGAAAAATGCATTAAAGGGAAATGATTTAAATACTGCATATCAGTATTTTGAATTTGTAAGTCGTGCAGATTATAAACATGTTCCGCAGGATGTTCGTAGCCAAGCAAATGATGGACTACAAGCGATAAAAAATACTACTAAAAAATAAAGGAATAAATTTCGCCATCTTACCCTAGGTAAGGTGGCGAAATTATTCCAAATAGGAGTGAAAGTTAATGAGTTTACTAGAAATTAGTCCATTAGATGAGGCGTTAGTGGAAGCGTTGCAAAATGAAGAAAAAAGAGGCTATTTTTATGAAATATTACAGAAATCAAATTTATTCGTTGTTGCTTCTGTCGAAGGGGATACAAGTGTAGATGAAGAAGGAAATTTGATTTCTACTAATAATACACAATTACAAATTCATTATTTTGAAATGGAAGAAGGATTAATGTTACCACTGTATTCGGATTTAAAGCATCTAGAAATGGTTATTCCAGAAGAATATCCGTATGTCTCTATGAATGCAGTTGAATTATTAAAAACAATAGATTTAGAGGCAAATGTCATATTGAACCCAGGAACAAAATTTCAAAAATTATTTGTAAAGGAAGAAATTGAAGCGATTTGTGATAACAGTATTTTTGATGTTTTCTCTAAAGAGAATAAGTAAAAATTAATGCAGTTCTATTTCTTTTTGGTATAAAATAGAGGAAGGTGGGAGAAGGTTTGGAGATTAAAGTCAAACCTGAACAACTCGAACAAATTGCCAAAAACATATCAGAGATGCAAACACACAGCCAGACCATACAACAAAATCTCAATCAATCTATGTTTAGTATTCAAATGCAATGGCAAGGAGCAACGAGTCAGCATTTTTATGGGGAATATATGAGATCAATGAGACTCATGGAATCTTACATACGTAACTTACAAGTTACAGAAAAAGAATTACGGCGTATCGCTCAAAAGTTTCGTCAAGCAGATGAAGAATATCAAAAGAAACAAAATGAAAAATTGAAAGAAACCCATAAAACAGAAAAGAAACATGAAAAATCATGGTGGGAAAAGGGCGTAGAAGGAGCAGCTGAATTCATTGGAGTAAATGATGCAATTCGTGCAGTTACCGGTAAAGACCCTATTACAGGAAAAGAATTATCATCAAAAGAAAGACTCATCGCCGCAGGATGGACGCTCCTAAACTTTGTTCCTGTTGGAAAAGTGGCAAGTCTTGCTGGAAAAGGAATAAAGTATGTCGCTTCTAGCTTTGGGAAGACGATTGTAAAAGCAGGAAAAAAACTAGGCGAAGGCGTAACAATGGTAGCTGGAAAAGCTGGAAAAGCAGCTGTCGATGGCATAAAAACAGCCAGCCACAAAGTAAAAGAGGGTGTAAACTTTGTAGCCTCCACAGCAAAAGGATTTGCCGACAAAATCGGAAATCTATGGAACAAAGGCGCCACAACCGTAAAAACAACCTTCTTGCAGGGGAATGAAAAAATCCAGCACGCAGTAAAAACATTACTGGAATACAAATGGATCCCAGGCGAGGGAAAAGGCTTCGCCATGGCTGGAGTAGGAAATGTCTCAGGAGGAGGACAGTATTCTCTGAAAGAGGCTTATCAGTATATGGAGAGTAAGGTTGTTAAGGGTACGGGTAAAGGTAGTAATACAAACCCAAACAAAATTAAACTAACTTCAGAACGAGAAGAATACTATCGAAAGAAAATAGATGAAGCTAAAGCGCGAGGAGATTATAAAGCAGCAGATGATATTAGATATGATCGTCATTGTGAAGAAACGAAAAAACCTTTAGAGCGTAAAGATTGGGATGCTAGGACTGAAAATTTAAGAAAGAGCCAAGAGCGTGGAAGAGAAGAAGAAATAAAAGGGAGAAAAGCTTTGGGAGAACATCTTGATCGCCAATTAGAGGACAATAATGCTGGTGAGGTTGTTACATATACATCTAGTGAAGGGCATCTTACGCGTCCAGATAGCATTGGGCGTAATGATAAGGGGGAAATTGATTTAGTTCATGATCACAAACACAAAATGGGTGAAAAAGAGCAAACTATTCATAACGACAGCCAAATGCGAGCTGAAAGAGAAATGCTCGAAGATAAAAATGGGAGTCATGTTGTGACAATATCAAGTGACAAACCCGATTTAAATGGGATTCCTCCTAAGCCAAGACCAAGTGGGCCTTTAGGAGAAAAGAGTGAGATTTACTATACTGACCCAAGTAGTGGAAAAGTGACTCATAAATGGGAGGGCAATTCACGTTTACCTGGTGGAGGCCGATGGAAAAAACTATGAATAAAAATTATTATGTGACTATATTTTTTAGTATTAAGGGGGATATACATGAAACCTGATTTTTTCTCAATTACAATGTATCCTACAGTATCTTTTAACGAAGAAGAAGTATTAGGTCGTCTTTTGGATGTGTTTGAGTCAAATGAAAAATTTGCTCCTACTCATTGGGGTAACAGTGAAATGGTACGAGTAGAATATAATCGTCAGGAAATCCTGGAAAAAGTAGTTTCAGAGCATAAAGTATCAGAAGTTTACCTTTATCGTGATAAATCGGTGAACTATAGTGGGAGTTTTGAAGTTAACTGGAGTCATCGCTCATTTTTGAAGTTTGAGTTTCATAAATCGATACCTAAAAAATTATGGCCTGCTTTTTTTGAGTTATCTGACCAAATTGCAGAAATTGCGAAACCAAGTTATGGAGTAACTCAAATTTTTTGGCCTTTATCATATCCGTGGAATACCCAACGTGAGCGATTACAAATGTGGATGGAAATATCTTCCCAACCAATACCAGTTAGGTTTCTTCCTAACGGTCCCTTAGGGATAGGGGCTAGAACATACTTTAGCGGTCATATTTTAGAAATGTTTGATAAGGAATTATTACAAAATAGTCCAGCTGTGGTATCTGAGCTAGATTGGGGTGGCCTTTGTATTGATATTTTAAATAATCCATTAGAGAGTGATAGTGATACATTACTTGATAATTGGCTACAAGTAATGAAGTATTTGGAACAAGCACAAGTAATGGCTATACCAAGTTTTGATGAAGATCAGATGGGGGTAACTTATTCTCCAAATGTTGCTTGGAAGGACTATCTGAAAAGCTAAATGAAAGGAGATCATAATAATGAATGAGAATGGTAATGGTAATGGTAATGATAGAATAAGAGTCATGGAAATATTAAATAGATCTCAATACAATGATGAGGTTATAGATCAGTTAGATATGAGTGATTTAGACCTTACTTTTTCAGATTTGTCAGAGGTAATGGCAGAGCGTATCATGGCAAAACGAGTTCTGTTAAGAGCTTCTTCATTAATGAGAGCATCGTTTTTTGATTGTGATTTTGAGTTTGCTGATTTCAGAAGTTGTAATTTAGAGGAAATACACATTGCAGATTGTAGGTTTGGTGAAGCGGATTTCTCTACATCGAATATGAAATATGCAAAATTGAATATAAGTAGTTGTTTTGAAACATGTTTTGACGAAGTTGATTTTTCATATGGAGAATTAGTTGGAACAATTTTAAATCATGCTACTTTTCGCCATGCAAATTTATCTGGAATCAATGCTAAACAAGCAGAGTGCACTGGGACGGATTTTAGTAGTGCCAATCTTACTGATGGTAACTTCGAAAAAGCGTATTTGGAAAATGCTAATTTATCAGAAGTAGATGCTAGAAATGCGGATTTAACAAATGCAGATTTAACAGGAGCGACCCTTTTAAATGGGAATTTTATGGATGCGGATTTTACCGGTGCCAAACTTGACAATGTAGTTTGGAAGGGAGCAAATGTGGAAGGTGCTAAGTTTGACGAAGGTGTTAAGGAACAAGTATTGCAAATGATATAGAGGTTTATTTTGAATTCTGTGTAAACTTGCTGAACAGACTTGATCGACATACGTAGAAGGCTTATTCTAACTCGAAATTTGAGGAGGAGTAAGCTTTTTTGCATCATGCTAAAAAATAAAAAGAGGGAAAAGCCAATGTTAAAATGCGTATATTCAGAGGCTACTCAGTACTGAATGATATACTTCCAGAAAAATTTATAGTTAATTACCTTATTAATGGTAATCCTGGTCTTAAAGTTCTTAAAAATTAATCTAAGGAGTGAGAAGATAGTATGAAAGAATTTGAAGATAGATTTATTGAATTGCAAGCTGATATGATATCTAGTAGTTTCTTTTATTTAATTAACAAAAAGTATGTAGAGTGTCATAAGGTTAATGATGCATTGGAAAATGGAGAAGAAAAATATGATGTATCTCCAGAACGAATGTTTTAGGTGCTACAAATTATAGGTGAAGATATCGAAGAAATTGAAACATTATGCAAAGAATACGAAAAAGATATGCCAACTGAGATGAAATTAATATACGATGCTAAGAGTGGTAAGTTTAAAGCTGAATATAAGTATGATTTAATACATACAAATGAGGATATAAAAACGGCTGATGATTTTGCTGATGAGTGGTTTGAGGAAGTGAAAAATAATAACCTCTAAAAAATTTACAGTAATAGATATATCTAAATTGAATTAATAACTCATGAAAGTTGTACCATCATGGAGTACTATGTGCAATGATAGAGTAGAAAAAGAAGTACGAGTTTAGGCGAGATGATATTTTACCGGGGGATAAATATAAACCACATAGACTGTATATGAAACTAACGAACTTGTACAAACTCGTAAGTTTTAACATAGTATTTGTCATGATGTACAAAAGGCGTCATACTGTTACTACAAAACTTACAAATTTACGCTACTTAAAAACATATGAACTTAAAGCACTTGATTGTTAATTAAAGGAAACAAGTGCTTTTTTGCGTTTTAGCGTAGAAATTTAAAAGAGCATTATAATTTTATTAGTGCATTAAGTGTTAAATTTTTATTGTTGTTTTATAGATTGTAATGGCTATGTACAGTGTACGACGATAGTAGAGGGAAAACTAAAGGGGTGTATTATTTTTTGAAGTCATCGTAAAGTACGTTTTAACGGAAGGACAAGTACGTGATGGACTACAAGCGCTATTGTCCGATATGGCGAAAGTATTAATACAACGAGAACTAAAGAAATATGAAGTAGATGTGAAGGCGATTGAACAATCTATAGTATTTACACATGATCCAAATGACTTTTTGGTGAATGGCATGTTAGAGCTATTAGACCAATATTAACGTCTTGAGAAATCTTTTTTGACAAAAAAATAATATATCCCTTGACAGTTACAAATATAACGGATATACTTCATATTAATTTCAAAAGAAAATATATTCTAAATATTAAAATGTGTTGAATAGGAGTAGTAAGGTCGTATATTTGTACAGAGAGCTATGGGTTGGTGCGACATAGTCAAATGACATCCTGAACTCGCCTAGGAGCAGTAAGGTGGAACGGAATCACATTCTTAGTAAATCTTAACGGTTAACCTTCGATATTAGGTTTGTAATCAAACGATTACTACTAAGGTGGATTCATAATGGAATCAATAAGGGTGGTACCGCGTTAAGTAAATGGCTTAGCGTCTCTTTATATAGAGATGCTAGGCCATTTTTTTATTATATGGAAGAAGAAATGGAGGGTTTATTTGGATAGGTCTATAAAATTTATTTATTTATATAAAAAGATTTAATTAGGAGGAAAATGAGATGAAACAGACGGAGCAATGGACTTCGAAATTAGGTTTTATAATGGCAGCAGCCGGATCAGCAATTGGACTTGGTGCGATATGGAAGTTTCCTTATATCGCTGGGAAAAGCGGGGGAGGAGCATTCTTTTTAATCTTTATATTATTTACTGTATTAATTGGGCTACCGCTACTTATAGCTGAATTTATGATTGGTCGCAGTACACAGAAACAAGCAGTTGGAGCATTTAAAAGTATCGCGCCAAATACAGGATGGCACTGGATTGGACGACTTGGCGTTGGAACATGTTTTATACTACTTTCGTTTTATAGCGTTGTAGGTGGATGGGTGTTAATTTATTTATTCAGAGGAGTAACGGGACAACTTATTACTCCGGGACAAAATTACGGAGCATTATTTACTGAAACAATTGGAAATCCCACTTGGGCGATTATAGGACATTTCGCTTTTATGTTCATTACGATATGGGTTGTATCAAAAGGTGTACAAAATGGAATTGAAAAAGCAAGTAAATATATGTTGCCAGCATTGTTCGTTTTATTTGTCGCTCTTATTATTCGTTCGTTAACACTTGATGATGCAATGAAAGGTGTGAAGTTTTTCTTACAACCAGATTTCTCAAAGATTACTTCGGAAAGTATTTTGTTCGCAATGGGGCAATCATTCTTTGCGATTAGTATCGGGATTTCGATTATGGTCACGTATAGTTCCTATTTAAATAAAAAAGAAAGCTTACCAAAATCAGCAATAACAATTGTTGGATTGAATTTATTTGTTTCTTTATTTGCAGGTCTTGCTATTTTTCCAGCCGTATTTTCATTAGGAATGGAGCCAACAGAAGGACCTGGATTACTATTTATCGTATTACCATCTGTATTTAGTCAAATCCCATTCGGTGGATTTTTCTTAACAGTATTTCTTGCACTATTTACATTTGCGACATTAACATCAGCATTTTCTCTACTAGAAACTGTTGTTTCAGCATTAGCAAATGGTGAACAAGACAGAAGAACGAAATTATCATGGATTATCGGTTTCTGTATTTTCTTAGTAGGTATACCATCTGCGTTATCATTTGGAGTATGGAGTGATATTACGATTTTTGGAAAGAATATTTTTGATGCAGTAGACTTTTTATCTAGTAATATATTAATGCCGCTTGGTGCACTATTTATTAGTATTTTCGTATCATTCAAGATGGAAAAGAAAGTACTAGAAGCAGAGTTTTTTGTAGGTGGAAATTATGGGAAGAAAGTATTTATTTGTTGGGCATTTTTACTTCGATTTGTAGCACCACTCGCAATAATTATCGTCTTCTTAAATGTAATAGGGATTATTTAACATTAAATGTTATAATATTCAGTAAAAAAAGAAGATGGTGATGTTTATGACGAATTGGATAGAAACAGGAGAGTATATGAATATTAGAGGGAAAAAGCTATACGTTGAAACACATGGAAATCCTAAAAATAAGCCAGTCTTATACTTGCATGGTGGTCCAGGAGAGAGTTGTTATGATTTTTCATTTCACCAAGCGGAACGTTTAAAAGATTCTTTATATGTAATTATGATAGATCAAAGAGGTGTTTGTCGTTCAGAAAAAATTACTGAAGACGAAGCTTTTGGATTAAATGATTTGATTGAAGACTGTGAGGAATTAAAAAAAGTATTTCAAATTGAGAAGTGGTCTATAATTGGACATTCTTTCGGTGGATATGTAGCATTGTTATATGCGTCGATATATCCAAGTTCAATAGAGAAAATAATATTTGAAGGGCCAACTTTCGACTTTGCATTAACAAGTAGAGCTTTGTTGCAAAAGACAGGGCATTTATTAAAAAAGCATGGAAAAGAAGAAGTAGCAAAAGAGTGCTTTGCTTATTCATCTAGCAATGCTAGTTCAGAAGGGTTGTTAGAAGCTTATATAAGATTAAGCGCTGAATTAGAAGAAAAAAGAATGGAGATTTACAATTATAAGGAAGATGAAACAGACTATAGTTTATATAGTGATGAAGAGTGGGAAGTATTTTCAAATCGTTCTCAAATTCATTTTGATAGATTAAAATTAGAGGGTGCATGTCATAAATCATTATTATATAAAATAAAAGAAGTACAGAATCAAATGTTATTAATTGTAGGAAAACATGATGTAGTAACGTGTGAAGAACAAATTAAAACATTTAATAAAGATGCCCGAAACGGCAAGTATATCGTATTTGAAGAGAGCGGTCATTCACCTCATTATGAGGAAGCAGATAGGTTTGCAGAAACAGTCATACATTTTTTGAAATGAAGAAAAGGGTGCTTCTATAAATGAGAGGCACCCTTTCTATATTTCTGGATATGTGATTGTGATGTTAGGCCACTTACTTTGCCAATTCTTTTTTATAACTCTGTTTTTGTACATATGTAATCGTTCTTTCGATTCAAGAAAATGAGCTGTTGGTCTCACTTGTAAGGAAAGGACATCTTCAATACCACATGGGGCTGTTAATATGACGTTGTTTAGTTCATCAAGTGTAACTCCTAAAGCTGTTGCTGTTTCAGGAAATTTAGAAATAGCATCAACAGAAGAAGAATATGGTGGCATATTCTTCACTACATGCATACGAGCTTGATTTTTTACAGACCAAGGGATAGTAGCATCCATATTCATTAATTTCGTTTCTAATGATTGTTCGTATATCTCATCTTGATGTAGACTATCATAATAAATTACATCAACATCAGGCATAGCCGTTTTAGCTTCATAGTCATGTAAAGTATCCCAAATTTTAGAACGAACAAAGCCGGCACAAACCCACCAATCAGGTAACTCTAGTGATTTTGCCATTTGTAATACATTCATCATCCATTCGTCGTTTTCTATTAAGCGAATGATATCTTGTTCTGTTTGTATAGTCATTTGTTATCTCACCTGCTTTTTTTTAGAGAGTAAATTTAATTCATAAGCTTTATAATCCATGTAATCCAGTAAGCACCTGGTATGAATAACAGTTGAGCAAGTAATGTACCAAAAAGTCTAGAAATCATTAGCCAAGCATACATTTTACTCATTGCTTCAGCACCTTCTTCTGATTGAAGAGCTCGCTCTGTTAAAAGAGCAATACGTGGATCTAGTAGCACTGTTAATAAAATAGTAGCAAAACCATTAATAAGACCAGAAGCTGTAGTGGCTTTTGTTGCGAAAGCTGGAATTAAAAAAGAAGCATATAGTGCGGAAAGAACTCCCGCTGTATAAATTGCAGTAGCGAACATGTTAATAAGCATTATACGCTTTGGAATACCGCCGATACGCAGCCTATGAATCATTTCTAACTTTGGAAAGCGGACATATTTTTTTGTGTACTTTAATTTTTGAATGTTATTCGTTTTCATCATTCGAATGAAAGAACCGTCTGTTTCAAAGTTTTGAATGACATATCCAAATAGTTTTGTCAAAGTTGGATACAGTATAATCGCAAGCAATGTACCGATAGAAGCAGATAATAGTACAAGACGTATAATATGCTCTAAATCAATAGAAGGATCTAGTTTTGCTTCGTCCACAATCCCGCCAAGTAAAAAGGCTTGTAGTAAGTTTGACGTTCTTGAAATGAGTAATACGATTCCTACGACGGATAATGCGACAGCAATCTTCTTTAAACGAACCCCGGCTAATCGAATACTATAAGAGCTTGTTTCAACTGCGTGGATTACAATTGTGAAAGCCATTATAAAAATTAACGTAATTGACATTTGTTTCACCAGTTTCTATTAAAATAATTGTAACTTTTTTACTTTATCATATCTATCGTATTTTGTAACTGAAAGTATGTGACATATGGAAATTGATTTTTCGAAAAAATAGATAATGATAGTATAATAGGGAGAAGTGGAAGAGATGTTAGCAGTTATTTATACAGCAAATTAAGTGGAGGAATGAAACATGTATAAAACATTTCTATTTGATTTAGATGGAACTTTAACGGATCCGAAAGAAGGGATTGTAAATTCGGTTTTGTATGCGTTAAAAAAAGTAGGAATTGAAGAAGTACATATAAGTGAGTTAGATTCATTTATAGGTCCTCCTATACAGCAATCATTCGTAGAGAGATATAATATGAGTGAAGGAGAGGTTGAACGTGCAGTTTTTTACTTCCGTGAGTATTTAAAGCAGCGTGGATTGTTTGAAAATAATGTATACGAGGGGATTCTGAAGCTCTTGCAACAATTAAAAAGTTCAGGAAATCGCATATTCGTAGCTACTTCAAAGCCCACTGTATTTGCGAAACAAGTTATAGAGCATTTTCAATTAACGAATTATTTCGAAGATATCATTGGAAGTAATTTAGATGGTACGAGAATAAAAAAAGAAGAAATAATTGCTCATATTTTACAAACAAATGAAGAACTAAATAAAGAAGAAATGATAATGATTGGTGATAGAAAGCACGATATAATAGGTGCGAATCAGAATGGAATTGCTTCAATTGGTGTTTTATATGGCTATGGCTGTGAGAAAGAACTGACTGAAGTTAGTGCGACTTACATAGTGAAAGATGTTGAAGAACTGTATCATTTTTGTGCAGAAAAAAGTTTAATAAATTAGTAAATATAGATGCTAGCAATCCCTTTATAACGTATGATGAGGAATTCGTTTCTGTTTAAAGGGATTTTTCATATGTAATCGAATATTTATAATTAGACATTTTTAGCATGAAAAAATTGTATGAATAAGAGGAGGGATGTCAGAATTAAAAGATTAGTAGAAGTTTATCAATAAATTTTAGAATATTCTGTTTAATGGAGGGGTAAAATTGGAGTTAGTTATTATATTATTAGCACTAAGTTTACTTATGTTCGTAGCATACAGAGGCTTTTCTGTTATTCTATTCGCACCGATATTTGCATTATTTGCAGTATTTTTGACAGAACCTAGTTATGTATTACCTTTCTTTTCTAATATCTTTATGGAGAAAATGGTTGGATTTATAAAGTTATATTTTCCTGTGTTTTTATTAGGAGCAATATTTGGAAAAGTAGTGGAAATGTCAGGAATTGCAGATTCTATCGCAAAAACGATTATTGAGTTAGTTGGTGAAAAACGTACTATATTAGCGATTGTATTAATGGGGGCTATTTTAACGTATAGTGGTGTTAGTGTGTATGTAGTAGTGTTTGCTGTTTATCCGTTCGCAGCTAAGTTGTTTCGACAAGCTAATATTCCAAAACGTTTAATCCCTGGAACGATTGTTCTTGGAGCAGTAACGTTTACAATGGATGCGCTACCTGGATCACCACAAATTCAAAATGTAATACCTACAACATTTTTTAAAACGGATATTTATGCTGCACCGATACTTGGGATTGTAGGAGCAATTTTTGTTCTTACATTAGGTTTACTATATTTAGAGAGTAGACGTAAGAAGGCAAAAGCAGCAGGTGAAGGATATTTTGGTTTTAATGATGGAAATACTGAAATGGCAGCATCTTTGCAATTAGAACAAAAAAATATGCCATTAATTAATAACATTGAAATCACAAGAGCACAACAACTTATTGCATTTATACCACTTATTTTAGTAGGTGTAATGAATAAAGTGTTTACTATTATGATACCGAAGTGGTATCCAAGCGGTTTTGATTTTTCTGCAATTGGTATGAAAGCATTTGGAAAAGTAGAATTAAGTGCAGTAGTAGGAATCTGGTCTGTAGAATTGGCACTTATTATAGGGATCTTAACAACGTTATTATTATATTGGAAGCGAGTAGTAACAGGTTTCCAAGCTGGATTGAATACAAGTATTGGTGGAGCACTACTTGCAACGATGAATACAGGAGCTGAGTTTGGATTCGGTGGTGTTATTGCAGCACTTCCAGGCTTCGCAATTATGAGAGATGGTATCTCTGCTACTTTCACAAATCCGTTAGTGAATGGTGCAGTAACGACGAATATTTTAGCTGGAATTACAGGCTCTGCATCAGGAGGTATGGGAATAGTATTAAGTGCAATGGGAGATAAATTTATTGCAGCGGCCAATCAATTTGATATTCCATTAGAAGTTATGCACCGTATCGTATCAATGGCATCAGGAGGAATGGATACACTACCGCATAACGGGGCTATTATTACTATTCTTACAGTAACAGGATTAACACATAAACAGTCCTATAAAGATATATTTGCTATTACAATTTTGAAAACGGTTGCTGTATTTTTAGTTATCGCGTTCTATACTTTAACAGGACTCTATTAAACATTCGAATCGTAAAGATTCATCAAATCGATAATTTATATCATAAAATATTAATTAGGATAAGAAGGGGTGGAGTACTTGCAAGAAGTTTCTGAGTTTCGTATGCCAAAGTCGGTATTATATGGAAGGAATTCGCTTGAAAAACTGGGGGAACAATCAAAAAAGTTAGGGAAAAGAGCTTTTATAGTTACTGATACAATTATGGAGAAATTAGGATATGTTGAAAAGTGTATACAACAACTAAATAAGAAAAGTATTACTGTTAGTACATATAATAAAGTAGATGCTGAGCCTACAAATATACACGTGTTAGAAGCGTTATCTCTTTGTAAAGAGGAAAAGTGTGATTTTATTATCGGTATTGGTGGTGGAAGTTGTATTGATGCTGCGAAAGCAGTAGCGGTTTTATATACAAATGGTGGAGAAGTTGAGGATTATGTCCAAAAGGATATTGAAATAGAAAACAACCCACTACCACTTATTGCAATTCCAACAACTTCTGGTACTGGATCGGAAGTTACAAGCGTAGCAGTAATTACGAATAAAAAAACAGATGTAAAAATGATGATGAAGCATCCTAGTTTTATACCGAAAGTAGCAATTATAGATCCAGTTTTGACAAGTTCATTACCACCACAAATTACGGCAGCAACAGGAATAGATGCGTTATGTCATGCAATTGAAGCGTATATTTCTAAAGTTTCACAACCACTTACAGATGTACTAGCTCTTTCAGCTATTGAAAGTATTATGAAACATTTACGTATAGCATATGAAGATGGACGTAATATGGAGGCAAGAGAAGCGATGATGATTGCTTCCTTACAAGCTGGAATTGCATTTTCTAATGCATCAGTTACATTAGTTCATGGAATGTCAAGGCCAGTGGGAGCATTATTTCATGTACCGCATGGAATATCAAATGCCATACTATTACCTACAGTGTTAGAGTTTACAAAAACAAGTGCAATGAAAAGGTTAGCAAAAATTGGACGTAGTTTAAATAAGGATTTGTATTCGAATTCTGATGAGGAAGTAGCAGACTACACGCTTGGTGAAATAAAAAAACTTTGCTTTGATCTTCGTATTCCAAATTTAAAAGAATACGGAATCGATGAAATTGAATTTGAAAATGCTATTTCTAAAATGGCATCAGATGCAATTGAAAGTGGTAGCCCAGCTAATAACCCACGTGTTCCATCATATGATGAAATCAAAGAGCTGTATCGAGAGTGTTTTAATTATAAGTATAAAGAATTTATAAAAACATCAGATTGTTAATTTCAGAATATTCTATAAAAATTTCCTTGGAAATGAAAGTAGAATTATTCTTTAATATTTCCGTATTTTCCGTTAAAACAAGACTTTATATTCCAAACTTAAAGTCTTGTTTTATTATGTATAATATACATAATAAAACATTGCTATTAGTTTCATGAAAATAGTTTAGGTAGGTGTTTGTATGAAAACGATAGGTCTTATAGGTGGTATGAGTTGGGAATCAACTTCTGAATATTATCGAATTATTAATGAAGAAATAAAAGAGAGATTAGGAGGGCTACATTCAGCAAAATGTTTGATTAATAGTGTGGACTTTGAAGAGATTGAAAGATTCCAGTCTAGAGGAGATTGGAATGGAGCAGGTGAAGTTTTAGCGAATGCGGCGTATTCATTACAGAAGGGAGGAGCGGACTTTATAATCATTTGTACAAATACAATGCATAAGGTAGTTGGAAAAATAAAGGAGAAAATTGATATTCCAGTCTTACATATTGCCGATGCAACTGCAAAAGAAATTAAAAGAAAAGACATTCAAAAGGTTGGTCTGCTTGGAACTAAATATACAATGGAGCAAGATTTCTATAAGTCACGTATAGAAGAAAATAATATAAAAGTAATAGTACCATCAGAAAAAAATAGAAAAGAAATAAATAAAGTAATATATACAGAATTATGTTTAGGAAAAATAGTATCTCAATCTAGAGAATATTATAAAAGAGTCATGGAAGAGTTAGTGCAAAAAGGAGCACAGGGAATCATATTAGGTTGTACAGAAATAGGGTTATTAATAAAGCAAGAAAACGTATCAGTCCCGATATTTGATACGACTTATATACATGCAATTGAAGCAGTCAAGGTAGCTTTAGATAAATAGATTATAATTATATTATGTAAACTTAATTCATATATCTGGAAAACATTCAGAAAATATTTTATAATGTAAGTGGTTACATTTAAGGGGGAATGCGTATGTTTTCAGTTCAACCAATCGCATTTGTACATAATGAAAGAAAGGAAATAAAAGATGATGATTGGGGAGAAGTAAGATCCCGTATAACTTTAACTGAAATGTATGCAGAAGAAAGTATACAAGGGATTGAAGATTTTTCCCATATTGAAGTTGTTTTTTATTTTCATAAAGTAACTGACGAGCAAATTCAGTATTTTGCTAGACATCCTAGAAATAATAAAGATTATCCTGAAGTAGGTATTTTTGCACAGCGCGGAAAAAATCGCCCGAATCGCATAGGTGTAACAATTGTAAAGGTGATCAAAAGAGAAGGTAAATCAATTATTGTTGAGGGATTAGATGCTATTAATGGTACTCCTATATTGGATATAAAACCAATAATGAAAGAGTTTATGCCGAAAGAAGAAATACACCAGCCTAAATGGGCAACGGATATAATGAGACAGTATTGGAAGGGGAATGGAGTAAAATGAGAATATATGAGGCAACAATTGCAGATTTAGATGGACTAGCATCAGTTTTTAATAACTATCGCATGTTTTATAGGCAGGATTCTGATTTAGAAGGTGCAAAAGTATTTTTACGAAATCGAATTGAGAAAAAAGAGTCCGTTATTTTCGTAGCAGTTGAAGACGGCGAATATATTGGGTTCACACAACTATATCCATCATTTTCTTCCATTTCAATGAAAGAATTATGGATTTTAAATGATTTATTTGTACAAGCGGCGAAGCGTGGAGCCGGAACAGGTAAAAAATTATTAGAAGCTGCTAAAGAATACGCATTAGAGAATGGAGCAAAAGGTGTAAAATTGCAAACAGAGATTGATAATTTATCAGCACAACGATTATATGCTGAAAATGGTTATTTGAGAGATAATCGTTATTTCCATTACGAATTAACGTTTTAAAAAATTAAGTTGAAAGAGACATTTTCAAGAAAAAGAATTTCTTTGTAATGAGAAATTCTTTTTTATTTTTGCCTAAATTAAACATGAAGAAAACGATATTTATTTATTGTTAAACGATAAATAATATGATAAAATTATGTTATCATTAAATAAATGAGGTATTGTAAATGAATCTTAACCGAAGTTCAACAACGTTCTTAAAAGTAATTATTTTTCTTGCTGGAATTTCAGTACTTGCTTTATGCATATTTTTAGTGCCGGAAATGGCGGATTTCACAGAGAATTTGTATCCTAATATTGCTTCGATAAAATATCTTGTTTTCATTGTGATGTATGGAGCAGCTGTGCCTTTTTACGTTGCTCTTTATCAGGCTTTCAATCTTTTACAGTATATTGACGAGAACACAGCGTTCTCGGAATTATCTGTAAAAGCGTTAAAGAATATAAAGCACTGTGCAGTTACAATCAGTGGTTTGTATGTATTGGGTTTGCCACTTTTTCATTTTATAGCGAAAAAAATGGACCCTCCTATTGGGTTAGTGGGACTTATTATCGTTTTTGCTTCGCTCGTTATCGCCGTTTTTGCCGCTATCCTTCAACGCCTTCTACAAGAAGCAATTAACATAAAATCAGAAAATGATTTGACAGTCTGAGGTGGTTGATATGACAATTATTATTAATATTGACGTCATGTTAGCAAAACGAAAGATGAGTGTAACGGAGCTTTCGGAGAAGGTTGGAATTACGATGGCGAATCTTTCTATTTTGAAAAATGGGAAAGCAAAAGCGGTTCGTTTTTCAACATTAGAAGCGATATGTAAAGCTTTGGAGTGTCAGCCAGGGGATATTTTGGAGTATAAAAACGATGAGAATACTCAATAAAAAAAGATAACAAATGTAAATAATAGAAGTCAATAAAGAAGGGATAGCCACTAAGCTATTCCTTCTTTACGTTAATTGCTGTTACTAATAAAAAATAAAATTTGAATTGCAATGTTTGCGTATCAAAAGGGAACTTGCTATCTTTTGAGGTGATCCGTTTTATGGAAGACAATTATTTTCCAAAAAGGCTATTTTAACTATGTTTTAAATTATTTTGAGTGAATCAAAATCTTCATTTGTATTATAGTTGATTTAAAACCCAGTTTGTTGCATCTTCAAAGTTATCTGCAATGTAGTTTGGTTCAATATGTGCCCATTTGTCTCGGTACGTATGCAAAGCATCATACCCAGCGCCTGTTCGGACTAGAATCGTTGTTGCATTTACTTTTGCTCCTGCAACAATATCAGTCCAGCGATCACCAACTACAGCACATTGTGTTAAATCAAGCCCATGTTTTTTTGCTGCTTTAAGCAGCATGCCTGTACTTGGTTTACGGCATTCACAACCATCACCGTGTTTATGAGGACATACATAAATATCATCAAAACCGAAGCCTTCTAATTCTTGTACAAAATCGGCTACAGTTGCTATTCCATCTGCGATACCAGGTTGATTTGTGAAAGAGAAAATTTTTATATTTTTAGCTTTTAGTTTTTGCAAGGATGTTTTTGTGAATGGAAATAATGTAAAAGATCCCGGATAATGTATTGTAGTGTCACCACCAATTGTACCGTCACGATCAATGAAAATTGCTTTAATGTTTGTCATAGTTATAGTCCCTTCAATTATAAGTAGTTTAAAAATGTTTTACAAATCGGTAGCCATTTACTTCATACCCTAATTTTTTGTAAAAAGGATGAGCTTCTACTCTTTTTGTTCCACTAACTAGCCATGTGCCAATGCAATTATGTTTCTTTGCTAATTGCTCTGCATAATCCATCAACACTTGTCCAATGCCTTTCCGTCGTATGTTAGAATCGACGCTAATAATTGAAATCTCTCCATAACGTGTTACATCTTCTAAATTTTCACGTATACGAAATCCAAGTAATCCAAATATAGCTTCTTCTTCTTCTTCTTCTTCGTAAACATATAAAAAATCAAACGGACTCATTTGTACGAATTGTAATCGATTGTTCATATCTTCATAGGAAATAGAGGAACCTTTTAATTCTTTCGTTAAAGAACAAAGTGCGTCTATATCATCTATCGTTGCTTCACGAATTTGAAAAGACATATTATCCACTCCAATAAAATGTAATCAAACATTTAATATTCTGTTAAAAAATGTTTTTTCCTGCTATGAAAATAAATATTTTATAATGATATATAGATAGTTATATGTTATTCTTTTCCTTGATTGTATTGGAAATGGAAAGAGGGGAAATACATGTTAGAAGTAAATATCCGCTCAGCTGGATATGAAATAGGCGAAGAAACAATTCATAATATAGCTTTTTCTATCGAAAAAGGTGAACTAGTTGCTCTTATTGGAGCAAATGGTGCTGGGAAGAGTACGACGATAAAAACGATGCTCGGATTACTTGTAAATATGGACGGTGAAATATCATTCGGTGAAAAGAAAAATCCGTATGCATACGTGCCAGAACATCCAACATACTATGATTACTTGACGCTCTGGGAACATATTGAATTATTAATGGCTGCTCGTGGAAGTGAAATGGGAAGCTGGGAAGAACGAGCGGAACAATTATTACATACTTTTCGAATGGATAAGCATAAACATGAGTATTTATCAAAGTTTTCAAAAGGTATGAAACAAAAATCGATGCTAATATTGGCGTTTTTAACTGAGCCAGATTTTTATATCATTGATGAACCCTTTATCGGTTTAGATCCAGTAGCTACGAAAGAGTTTTTAAGTTATTTATATAAAGAAAAAGAGCGCGGAGCAGGAATTTTACTTTGTACGCACGTATTGGATACTGCTGAAAAAATTTGTGAAAGATTTTTACTCATTTCACAAGGTACATTAGTCGCAGATGGACATTTAGAATCTATTCAAATGTTAGCGGAAATGCCGGGTAGCTCATTACTAGACTGCTTTGATGTAATCGTAAGGCGTGAACAACATGATTAAACAACAATTTTATAAAAGATTACGCCATGAGCTTCAGCGGAAGTGGAAGTCTATACGTTCGGTAACAGATTGGACAGTCGCATTATATATTATTATACCAGCACTTATATTTATGGGAATCTATTATAGGTCACTATGGATAAATGAATTATCAACGGAAGAGACGATTTATTTCGGATTAGGATTACTCGCATTTTATCTAGTAACATATCCGAGAGGAGTTCGTTCATTTTTTGAGCAAGCGGATAGTTTATTTTTAATTTCGTATGCAACACATATGCAAAAATTAGTCCAGTATGGCATGATGTACACATTTGTTCGAATAGCGATAACGAATATAATATTAGTCGTTATTATGTTACCGGTGTTGATGAAAAGTATCGGAGTAACAGAGATACAAGTCCTATTATTTTGGGTATTCTTTACTATATTTCGATTTATGATGTCGTTGTTAACGAGATTTATTCATGTACATGCGGAGAAACGATGGGTTTTATGGATTGTAAAAAATGTAGTATTTTCTATGAGCGTGTCCTTTTTTGGAATTAGTTTATTTTTTATTTATAAAAATCCATTTTATTCAATTCTATTTATCGGTTTAGTAATTTTCTTAAGTAGTGTATTAGTAAAAGCGAAAATGAATTATAAAAAGTTCTTTTTTAAAGAAATTGAGAAAGAAAAGGAGGAAAGCATGCGCTGGACGAGCGGAATTATGCAAGTTGGTGGTCATGCGGCTAAACCGAGTAGTTCGAATAAAAAACCGTGGATGTTTCCGTACTCTAAAAGACTTTTAGGAAAAAAAGCTGATTCTCGTATTGTCGAATCTTTTTTGAAAGAATTTTTCCGTACAAGTACTGCACGAATATTTTATATTCAAATTGTATGTATCAGTACTGCAAGTATAATTATGACTCCTAGGTGGATTGCAGCTATTGTTCTCGTATTTGCTGTAGTTGCAATTTCTCGCTATGCACGTGATTATTGGAATGAATTTACGAATAAGATGTTTCTTCATTTATATTGTGATGAAGGGAACTTACTTTTGTTAAGATGGAAGGAAAATCGTTATTTACTACTACCAGCAATACTTTTGTATGGAATAGTTATACTTGCCCAGTTTTATTTATTGCCAGCTGTGATTGGTGGCATTATTTTTATTTTATTAATTGTATGGATTGTATTTTTACCATTAAAAAAGAGCCATTGACGGCTCTTTTTCTAGTCTGTAACACATTGATAAATAAAATATACTAAAACGAGTATGCTTGCGGCGGAATACATGACATCTAAAGTCATCTGATCGCCTCCTTATTATTGTTGTATTTTTATTGTATGAAACCTTACAATTTCATATTCAAGTGAAAAATATGTGAACGTTAACAAAATTGTAAAGTGCAAAAATTACAATCATTTTGTATAATAGAAGAAACCACCGTTATATAAAAAAATAATGAGTGAAAGGGGAGGGAACATAAATGCCAAATTGGTTTAGAAAAACCTTAGTCGCATTAATTACCGTATTTACATTTGGTTTAGTGACGCCTCCTTCCATATTACTTGATAATGCCAAAGCTGCGGACAAGCCTACGAGCACAGCTGGGCAACAAAGTTTGGAGAGCACGTCCTATACATATGAAGAAACGAATGACAGGTTAACCACCGATACTTTTATTACTTATGCAATGCAAGAAGCAGAAAAGCAGTCGATGCAAAAGTTTGGTACTAAAATTGGTCCAGTAATTGAAGATGAGTTTAAAGATGTAATATTACCGAAAATTGAAGAGGCAATTGCTGAGCTTGCTAGTGATGTACCAGAAGATTCACTACAATCATTAGCGATTTCTCAAAAACCAGCTGGTGGAAATAATGAAAAGATTTTTCACGTCTACGATACGAAATCAGGAAATGATTTATTGCGTTTCCATGTAAGAAGAGATCATCCGCCGCAAGATGGTTATTATTTTAATTTCCATTATCACCGTTTTGATGATGGATACTCTGGACATCATGAGTTAGGAAATATTTATTGGAATACGAATGTACCGCCGAAATGGTTGTCTTAAAAAGAACAAGAGAAAATCTTGTTCTTTTTTATTTTTATAGAAGGGACAGACAACTATGTTGTTGAATAACATAGGTTTAGAAAAAAGAAGCAAAAGGAGTATGGAGATGCAAAAATATATTGTTTTTGACTTTGATGGCACATTAGTAGATTCACAAAATATATTTGTACCGATTTATAATCAACTTGCTGAAAAACATGGGTATAAAGCAGTAAAGGAAGACGAAATTGAACATTTACGTAAATTAACGATGACAGAGAGATGTAAACAACTCGATGTACCACTGTATAAATTACCGATATTAGCTTTGGAATTTTATAAATTGTATCAGCCTGCTATAAAAAATCTTGTTTTATTTCATGGGATGAAGGATGTATTAGATGAACTACATAAAACAGGATACGGTATTGCGGTCATATCATCTAACTCAGAAGAGCATATTCGGGCGTTTTTGCACAATAATGGTATCGAAAATATTCAAGAAGTGTATTGTTCTAAAAATTTGTTTGGTAAAGATAAAATGATAAAAAGATTTTTAAAATCGAAAAAGATAACAGAGCAAGATATGTTATACATTGGTGATGAACAGCGAGATGTAGCAGCTTGTAAAAAGGCTGGGGTGAATGTAATTTGGGTATCTTGGGGATATGATGTTATTGAAACAGTGAAAAAAGACGCACCCGATTATATGGTTCATAAGCCGATGGAAATTGTGCAAGTAGTACAAGGAGTGTATTCATCATATTGAATTTTGAGTAGCAAATTTAGAGGAATCCATTTCTTATTATGATAAGTTGTTTCCGATAATTGGATGGAGAAAGTTAAATGAAGTAGCATATAGCACGGGAGAAAGTGAAATATACTTTAAAGAAGTAGATGAGGAAATCGTAAGGACGTTAGGTCCTAGACATATTTGTTATCAAGCTATTCATAGAGAAGTAGTTGATGAAGTAGCAGATTTTCTTTCTAGTACGAAAGTGAAGGTAATACGTGGTCCAATTGAAATGAATCATTATTCAAAAAGGTACTATACGATTGATTTTTACGATTCGAATGGATTTATTGTAGAAGTAGCCTATACACCAAATGCAGAAATGTGAGGGGAATAGATATGAAGATAATTACAGCACGGCAAAACAATATACAAATTGTAAAAGATGCAGCGAATATTGAAGAAATTTCTAAAGGTTTCTCTCCAGATAAGAAATATGTAATTACGAATGCAAATAATGAAAAATATTTATTTCGGACAGGAGATATAAAAGAGTATGAAAGAAAGAAAATAGAGTTTCAAATTTTAAATGAAATGGTAAAACGTAACGTACAGGCACAAAGGCCAATTGAAATAGGTATATTGGAAGAAGAAGGTGTATGCTATAGTATTTTTTCATATTTAGAAGGGGAAGATGCGAAGAAGCTATTGCCTACGTATTCACCAAAAGAACAATATGATATTGGCATAGAGGCAGGAAAAGATTTAGCAAAAATGCATACATATGAAGCTCCTAATGATATACTTCCATGGCATGAAAGAGCAATGAAAAAACATAGTAAATATTTAGAAGCATACAAAACATGCGGAATAAAAATAAAAAATGATGATAAGATTATTAAGTTTATAGATGAAAATGAAATGTATGTAAAGGATCGCCCAAATCGATTTCAACACGATGATTTTCATTTAGAAAATATAATTGTACGGGATGGGAAATATGTAGGTGTAGTTGATTTTAATGGTTATGACTGGGGCGATCCACTGCATGATTTCGTGAAAATTGCACTATTTGCAAGGGACATTAGTATTCCGTATTCAATCGGACAAATAGAAGGATACTTTAATAGGAGAATACCAGAGGAGTTCTGGAAATTATATGCGGTGTACGTTGGCATGACAGTTTTCTCATCAGTTGTCTGGACATTAAGAGCAGCACCACATATGTTGGATGATACGTTAGAGCGTCTTACTATTGTATTGGAAGATCATAAAAACTTTGAGTTATCAAAACCAAGTTGGTTTCAACCAGATAAGATTGATATGAAATAGAAAAGGTAGGTGTGATTTGCACCTACCTTTATTTTTTACCATCAAAATAATTATTTAATTTTCTTAAATGTAAGCGGCTGTGTACTTAACATAGCAGGTACATGTAACTGAAGGGATGGGAATTCACCACTTACATTCATTTCATAAGCGAATAATAAGCTCATTTTCATTTGGAATAAGTCAACTTTTGTAGAGAAGATGTCGTAATGATGATGCCCTAATTGAATATCCATTTCCATAAATTGTACATATAACGAATCATCTCGTTTGTATACTTGTAATGTTCCGTATGCAGGATGTTCAAAAGTACCAGTATAATCCTCTAACTTGTGCGAAGGTGTAGTCCCTTTAATTTGTTCAGGGAGGGATTCAGTTGCTTCTTTCATCATTTCCTTCATTTTTTTAGTATCTTCTACAGCACGTTTATGCCAATCAATGGATTCTAATTCAAGTAGTTCGTCATAAATTTGATTAGCGAGATAAGTAGGAAGTAATGTTCCTCCAGCATTCGTTAAAATGACAAGGCCTATGTTTTCTGTTGGTATAAATGAAACAAGCGCTGAAAATCCATCGATATTACCGCCATGATGAATCACTTTTTTACCACGATAAGCGCTAATAAACCAACCAAGACCGTAACTATTTAATGGAGATTCAGGGAGTGATAAAACCGGTTGGTCTGGAATTGAATTGTGTGGTGTATACATTTGTTGTAATAATTCAGAGGAGATTAATTCATGATCTCCAAATTTTCCTTCATTTAAGTGGAGAAGTACCCAATTTGCCATATCTTCAATTGTGGAATTAATACACCCAGCAGCGCCAACTGTATCGATGTTACGGAATGGAACTGCTTTTATTTCACCGTCATTTTCAATGTAAGGTAAAGCATAATCATCTGTAGTTTGTGAATCGTTAACAGAGAAGTTTGTATGTCTCATATTTAAAGGTTCTAAAATATGTTCTGTAGTGTATTGCTCCCACGTTTGATTTGTAATGTTTTCAACAATGTAGCTAATTGTTGCATACATTAAGTTGTTATATAGAAATGCAGTCCGGAACGGTGCATCAAGTGGTAAATGTTTTATTTTTTCAACGAGATCTTTTCGAGATAAGGAAGAACTATACCAAAGAGCCTCATGACGACTCACTCCAGTTCGATGAGAAGCTAAATCCAGTCCTGTAACTTGTGAGCTAGCAAGTAGTTCAGATAAAGTAAAGTTAGGTATATAAGACTGGATAGGGGTATCCCAATTAAACTTTTTTTGCTGTGCTAACAAGCTTAATGAAAGTGTGCCAAATGCTTTCGTTGAGGAACCGATTGCGAATCGAGTATTCGGTGTAACAGCCTCTTTTGTTTCTATATTACGATAGCCGAAACCTTCTGAAATAATAACTTCACCGTCTTTTATAACAGCGACAGCAGCACCAGGAACATTTAAATCCTTCATCATTTTTTCAACCGCTGTTTGTAAAGAAGTCATAACAGGCGTTTCAATTTTAGACATACTTCTAACCTCCAAATATAAATTTTGTTCTACCGCACTATACTTTCGGTAATAGAAAATGAAAACCTTTTTAAATTTGGAAAGTTAATAATTTTGTAAGAATTAGCGGAAGAAATTTTATTAATTAGGATTATTAAATTTACCATTTTTCATGTTATGATAAATTGCATATACGATTGAAAGAAGGTTTTCCTACATATGAAACATGCTGAAAATGAATACTTAAATTTATGCCGCCATGTAATGGAACATGGTACGAAGAAAGAAGATCGTACAGGGACAGGAACGGTATCTGTATTTGGATATCAAATGCGTTTTGATTTGAGTAAAGGATTTCCTTTATTAACGACAAAAAGAGTACCATTTCGCCTTGTAGCAAGTGAACTACTTTGGTTTATGAAAGGTGATACAAATATTCGCTATTTATTGCAGCATAATAATAATATTTGGAATGAATGGGCGTTTAAGAGCTGGGTAGAAAGTGATGAGTATACTGGTCCTGACATGACGGATTTTGGTCTTCGCTCACAACAAGATGAAGAATTTAAAGTACAGTACGATGAGCAGATGGAATTGTTTAAAAAGAACGTTTTAGAAGATGATGATTTCTCAAATAAATATGGTTATTTAGGAGACGTTTACGGTAAACAGTGGCGAGCTTGGAAAACGACAGCTGGTGAGACACTTGATCAATTAAAAGATGTAATTGAAATGATTAAAAAAACACCAGACTCACGTCGTTTAATCGTTTCTGCTTGGAATCCTGAAGACGTACCAAGTATGGCATTACCCCCTTGTCATACATTATTCCAGTTTTATGTAGCGGACGGAAAGCTTTCTTGTCAGCTATATCAAAGAAGTGGTGACATATTCCTTGGAATACCATTTAACATCGCAAGTTATTCACTACTAACACATTTAATTGCACACGAATGTGGTCTTGAAGTAGGGGAATTTGTTCATACAATTGGTGATGCACACATTTATACAAATCATTTTGAACAAGTAGAAAAGCAATTGGCACGTGAACCACGTCCGTTCCCGAAACTTACATTAAATCCAGATGTGAAATCTGTTTTCGATTTTGAAATGGAAGATTTAACGATTGAAGGATACGATCCGCATCCAGCAATTAAAGCACCGGTTGCAGTATAATTGTAGAGGAGATGAAAAAATGATTGTTTCATTTATGGTCGCAATGGACGAAAATAGAGTAATTGGTAAAGATAATAATTTACCTTGGCGTTTACCGAGTGAATTACAATACGTGAAGAAAACAACGATGGGTCACCCGCTTATTATGGGAAGAAAGAACTATGAAGCGATTGGTAGACCGCTGCCTGGAAGACGTAATATTATTGTAACTCGTAATGAAGGATATCACGTTGAAGGATGTGAAGTTGTTCATTCTGTAGAAGAAGTATTCGAACTATGTAAAAATGAAGAAGAGATTTTTATTTTTGGCGGAGCGCAAATTTACGATCTCTTTTTACCATACGTAGACAAGTTGTATATAACAAAAATTCATTATGCATTTGAAGGAGATACATTCTTCCCAGAAATGGATATGACAAATTGGAAAGAGATTTTTGTAGAAAAAGGTTTAACAGATGAAAAAAACCCGTATACGTATTATTACCACGTATATGAGAAACAACAATAATAAAGAAGATTGATGTGAGAATTCGCATCAATCTTTTTATTTATATTCACCAATATAAGTTTATAGATGAGATTCGATAGTGCTATAATGATAGGTAGCATGTAAAAATGCTAAAATTTTCAAAAGTACTAATATAGAAAGAGGAGGAGAATCGATTGAGAAAGATATGGGGGATTCTTTTTCTTTGCTTAACATTCATGTTAGTTGGATGTGGTAAAGAAGAAAAACCACAAGAAGCGTTTGATACATATGTAAAAGCGTGGAATAAACAAAAATTTGCAGATATGTATGATCAACTATCAAAAAATGCAAAAAAAGATATTTCAAAGAAAGAGTTTACTGAGAAATATGAAAAAATTTATTCTGGTATCGAAGTGAAAGACTTAAAGGTAGAAATAGGGGAAGTAAAAGAAGATAAAAAAGATGAAGGCCCTGTTCCTTTTAAAGTAAGCATGGATACAGTTGGTGGTAAAATTACTTTTGGCCATGAAGCAAAAATGGTGAAAGAAAAAGATGGAGATAAAGAATCTTGGAAAATAGATTGGACTCCTGATTTTATTTTCCCTGGCATGACGAAAGATAGTAAAGTGCGTATGCAGACAACACAGCCAAAACGTGGTGAAATATACGATCGTAATGGAAAAGGTCTTGCAACGAATGGGAAAGCTTCTGAAATCGGATTGATTCCTGAAAAGTTAGGCGATACTGCTCCGCAAACGAAAGAAACAGTAGCGAAGTTATTAAATATGTCTGTAGAAGAAATTGATCAAAAATTAGCTGCTAAATGGGTAAAACCAGGGTATCTCGTACCAATTGGAATTTTGCCTGAAGGGGCAACGCAAAATACGTACATTGATTTACCAGGTGTTTCAACAAAACCTGTAAATGTTCGTACATATCCGTTAGGGGAAGCGGCAGCTCATCTGACTGGTTATATTGGAAAGGTAAATGCTGAAGATTTAAAAACGCTACAAAAGAAAGGCTATCAAGCTGATGACCCAGTTGGTAAAGCTGGTTTAGAGCAAGTATTAGAGGAAAAGCTACGCGGTAAAAAAGGTGGCCGTGTCTTTGTAGAAGATGCGCAAGGAAAAGAAATTAAAAACTTGGCAAAAACAGATGCTGTTGATGGAGAAAATGTAACTTTAACTATTGATAGTGCTGTTCAAGAAAAAACGTATAATGAAATGAAGGGCGAAGCTGGTTCAAGTGCAGCAATCAATCCGAAAAGTGGAGAAACAATTGCACTAGTAAGTAGTCCAGCATATGATCCTAATTTAATTGCACGAGGAACATCGAAAGCGCAACGCGAAGCTTGGAATAATGATCCGAAAAAACCGATGACGAATCGCTTTACACAATTATCGGTACCGGGTTCTGTATTTAAACCAATTACAGCTGCAATTGGTCTTGAAACGAAAACAATCGATCCAAAAGAAGAGTTGAAAATTGAAGGATTAAAATGGACAAAAGATTCTTCTTGGGGTAATTATTATGTAACGCGTGTGAAAGATGCAAATCCGATTGATTTTGATAAGGCGATGAAATACTCGGATAATATTTACTTCGCACAAGAAGCTTTGAAAATCGGAAAAGACAAGTTTATGAGTGAAGCGAAAAAATTCGGATTCGATGAGAAACTACCAATTGAATATGGATTCCCTGCTTCTAAAATTGCAAATGACGGTATTAAAAATGATATTCAAATGGCAGATACAGGATATGGACAAGGACAAGTATTAATGACTCCTCTTCATTTAGCTTTAACGTATGCGCCAATTGTAAATGATGGAACGATTCCATCACCGTATATTATTAAAACAGATAAACAACCAAAAGCTTGGAAAGAAAATGTAATTTCTAAAGGAAATCAGGATATATTAAAAACTGCTATGACGAAAGTAATTAATGATCCGGATGGTACAGGGAAAATTGCTAAGATTGATGGAATGACTCTTGCTGGAAAAACAGGTACAGCGGAATTAAAAGTATCTAAAGAAGCCGAAGGAAAAGAACTAGGCTGGTTCGCTGCATTTGATTTGAATGCGCCAGATATGGTCATTACAATGATGATTGAAGATGTAAAAGGTAGAGGTGGAAGTAACATTCCAGCTGAAAAAGTAAAACATGTTTTTCAAAAATAATATGTAATAAAAGGCTATCTCTATAATTTATAGAGGTAGCCTTTTTGTATGAGAAGTCTTAATATCTGTATACTAAATTTTAGAGAAACAAAATAAATCATTAACTTACGAAAAAAAAGTAGCTATTTTTTATTGACATTGAATAAAACTTTTTGTATCATACTTACATAAGGTAAGTTATTAACTTTTAAAAAACAAATCTTGAATTGAAGATAAAGAGAAAAAAGGGAGAGAATACAATGACAAAAGTACTATTTATCACAGCAAATCCAAATTCAGCAGAAGGTTCTTTCGGAATGGCAGTAGGGGAAGCTTTCATCGAGGCTTATAAAAACGAGCATCCACAAGACGAAGTTGTAACAATTGATCTATTCAATACTACTGTACCAGCAATCGATGCAGATGTATTTGCTGCTTGGGGTAAATTTGCAGCAGGTGAAGGCTTTGAAACTTTAACGGAAGCTCAACAACAAAAAGTAGCAGCAATGAACACAAACTTAGAAACATTTATGCATGCAGATCGTTATGTATTCGTAACTCCAATGTGGAACTTTAGCTATCCACCAGTAGTAAAAGCATACTTAGATAACGTAGCAATCGCAGGTAAAACATTCAAATATACTGAAAATGGTCCAGTCGGCTTATTAGAAGGTAAAAAAGCACTTCACATTCAAGCAACAGGTGGCGTATATTCTGAAGGAGCATACGCAGCTGTAGACTTCGGACGCAATCATTTAAAAACTGTATTAGGATTTGTCGGTGTAAATGATACTGATTATATTGCAGTTGAGGGTATGAATGCAAACCCTGAAAAAGCACAAGAAATTAAAGAAGCGGCAATTGCTAATGCTCGTGAATTAGCAAAACGTTTCTAATATAGAATGCTTAAAAAGTCCAAACACTTGCTGTTTGGACTTTTTTTCTTCTTTTTCCTTCGTTTGTCTAGTATAATGAAGGTCGGAATGATAATAGGTGGGGGTTCTGTATGATTCAAACGTTTTTTAAAATCTTTTATTTAATTTTAATTGTAATTGCGATTACACCGAGAATGTGGCGTCTTAAAAGACAAGTAAATACGATGGCGCCAAAAGAAAAAGATAATGCTGTGTATAAAACGACAAATTGGTTTGGTAAGAAAATGGTACGTGTAGCTGGAGGGACAGTAGAAGTGAAAGGGCTTGAAAATGTTCCGAAAGACAAGCCGGTACTAGTTGTAAGTAATCACCAAAGTAATATGGATATCCCTGTTTTACTAGGTTACTTAAATAAACCAATTGGATTCGTGTCAAAGGCAGAGATTAAAAAGTTCCCAGTTGTACCAACTTGGATGGAACTTATGAATTGTGTATTTATGGATCGTAGCGATCGTCGTCAATCTCTTAAAGCAATTAAAGATGGAATCGAACTATTAAAGAATGGACATTCTATCGTAATTTTCCCAGAAGGAACGAGAAGTAAAGGTGGCGAAGTTGGAGAGTTTAAGGCTGGTAGTTTCCATCTTGCAGTAAAATCAGGTGTAGCAATTTTACCTGTAACGTTAGATGGTACATATAAGATGTTTGAAGCGAATGGAAATCGTATGAAGTCAGCTCATGCAACAGTAACAATTTCTAAGCCGATTACACCTGAAGAGTATGCGAATATGGATATTAAAGAATTAACGAAGCATACACAGGAAGTTATCGCATCACAATTACATAAGTAATAAAAAAGGTTTCAGCTTATAGTAAGCTGAAACCTTTTTTATTATGCTGTAGGTAAGACGTAAAAGAGTACACAGAAGAACATCATCGTACTACCACCTAAAACGAACAGGTGCCATATGGCATGGTTGAAAGGTAGCTTTTCCCAAAGGAAGAATATAGCTCCGACAGAATATAAAATTCCACCTGCTAAAAGTAGTGAAAAACCATGTCCAGTTAGATTTTCATAAAGTGGTTTAATGGCAACGATTATGAGCCAGCCCATAATGATGTAACATAAAGTTGATGCCTTTATAAAGCGACGTACAAAGAAGATTTTGAAGACGATACCTCCGATTGCAAGTGTCCAAATTATAGCAAGCAACGTCCATCCTAATGGGCCACGAAGTGTAATAAGTAGAAAAGGAGTATACGTGCCAGCAATCAATAAGTAAATGGCTGAATGATCTAAAATAGTAAATATTTTTTCTACTTTAGGATGATGAATGCTATGTAGCAATGTTGAAAACAAGTACAGTAAGAACATGCTTACACCATAAACAGTAAATGCGACTACAGCTGATGCGGTACCGTGCTTAGAAGCATGAATAATCAATATGATTAAGGCAGGGATGCTTAAAATGGCACCGATACCATGTGTAATTGCATTTGCAATTTCTTCTTTTACAAATTGGGTCATTCGTGTCATTTTTTTAGTCATAATGCAAATCCTTTCTACTATCATAAAATAATATGTCATTTCCCTTACCATATCATACACAAGAGCAATAGAAAATGAAATTTGTATAATTGATTATATTTTTGAATTTTTTTGACAAAAGGCAATGGATTTGTTGACGTTTTCAAACTTTTTTGACAAAATAAAATTATGTAATAGTAGGACAAGGAAACTACTAATAAAGGGGATGGGGAAATGTTTTCAAATATTGGCTTTCCAGGGTTAATTTTAATTTTAGTAGCAGTACTCATTTTATTTGGACCTAAAAAATTGCCGGAAATCGGGAAGGCTTTAGGGGAAACGTTAAAAGAGTTTAAAAAATCAACGAAAGAATTGACAGATGACGCATTTCAAGAAAAGGAAAAGAAAGAAAAACTGTAATGTATTTTCCTTGTAATGGATAAATAAAGTGTGGTGAACGAGATGGAAGATCGGGAAATGAGCGTAGTAGAACATATTGTTGAACTTCGAAAAAGAGTAATATATACAGTGTTATCCTTTGTACTATTTTTAATTATTGGATTTACTTTTACAAAGGATATTTATTTTTGGCTTGTAAAAGATTTACCAATGAAATTAACTGTTCTCGGTCCAAGTGATGTATTGTGGATTTTTTTCTCGATTGCTACAGTATTTGCTATCGTTTGTACAATTCCTTTTGCTGCTATACAAATTTGGTTATTTGTAAAACCGGGTTTACATCCAAATGAACAAAAGATGACAATAATGTATATACCGGTATTGTCTATATTATTTATCGCAGGTTTATGTTTTGGATACTTTATTGTAATGCCGTTTCTATTTCACTTTTTAACTACGATAGGTAATGAAATGTTTAATACGATGTTTACGACAGAAAAGTATTTTCATTTTGTACTTAATTTAACAGTTCCATTTGCTGTGATTTTTGAATTGCCAGTCGTTGTAATGTTTTTAACTAGTATTGGAATACTTACGGCGGAATTTTTAATAAAAATAAGAAGGTATGCTTACGTAGCATTAATTATCATTGCATCTTGTATATCACCGCCTGACTTTTTATCTCATAGTTTAGTTGCGGTGCCGCTTATTTGTATTTATGAAGTAAGTATTGCTTTATCAAAGGTTGTAAGTAAGAGGAAAAAGAAAAGAGAAGAAATGCAGTCGAAAAGTGCCTCGTTATAAAGGCACTTTTTTATTTATTTGTTATACTATAGCTATAAACGTATACAATATATAGAAGAAAAAAATTATAGAATCTCCAAAATTTAGACAAACTTTGCGCTTTTATAAGCTTATACTAAATGTATTAAACAATTGATGGATAATGAGATTCCCGTCTCAGAGATATTTAGGACGGGAAGATGGATTAGGTGGAGATGAATAGAGTATAAATCTTCTAGCCATAAGGACTACAGAAATCATATAAGTCTGATTTTACTCCACTTTAAACCACGTCTTACAGCGCAAAGTAGAGGAAGTTCAAAAATCCAATGAAAAAGAGGATTGATATTGTGATTACGAAAAGTTTTTATTTCACTCATTCAACAGGGGATTGTATTAAAATATTCGAAATCCCTGTCCTACAGGCACAGCATCCATTATCGTTTCTAATTCAGTCTCGTCTTCAATTATTTATTGCAAAAATTCAAAAACAAAAACATCCAAGATTTTCATATTCTTTCCGTGAATATTTACAAAATTGTTTGAAGTGGAATGATTATTTAAATGTATATAAAACAAATACTCTTGAAAAAAATGCATGATATAGAGTAGAGACAGGGTTAGGAGCTCTGTCTTTTTCATTTTAGATATAAAAATATAATTAATTTGATGAAATTTCGTTCCAAATTGTTGAAAGCAGTGGGAATACTAGTATAATAACAAGGAGAGCGTATTGGAAAGGGAAGAATATAATATGCAAAAAATTAAAATTGTAACAGATTCAACGGCAGATTTATCACAAGAGGTAATCGAGAAGTATGACATTCATGTTCTACCATTATCAATCTCTGTAAATGGACAAACATATTTAGATCGCGTTGATCTACAACCAGATGAATTTATTGAAGAAATGATTAAATCAGAGGAACTACCAAAAACATCACAACCTGCAATGGGTACATTTGTAGAAATGTACGACAAGTTAGGTGAAGATGGAAGTGAAGTACTTTCCATTCATATGACAAGTGGAATGAGTGGTACTGTAGCAACTGCAAATAGTGCTGCATCAATGACTGATACAAAAGTAACAGTTGTTGATTCTCAATTTATTACACATGCTTTAGCATATCAAGTGATTGAAGCTGCAAAAATGGCAAATGAAGGACGCTCACTAGAAGAAATTTTAAAACGTGTAGATGAAGTAAGAAAGAATACTCGTTTATATGTAGTAGTAGATACATTAGAAAACTTAGTGAAGGGTGGACGTATCGGTAAAGGAAAGGCGTTTATCGGTTCGCTGCTTAATATAAAGCCAATTGCTAGTCTTGAAGATGGTGTTTATAATCCTGTAACGAAAGTTCGTAGCCAAGGCCAAATTGTAAAAACATTAGCTAAGTTATTTGAGCAAGATACAGCTGGAAAAGTTGTAAAGGCTGTTGCAATTCCGCATGCGAAAGCAATTCCTTTAGCTGAAAGTATGAAAGCGGCGGTTGAAAAAGTGAGTGGGTTTGCTCAATCAGAAATTTTCTATACAACGCCTATAATTAGTACTCATACAGGTCCAGGTGCAATCGGATTTATGTATTTAGCAGAGTAATAAAAAAGCTACTTGAAAATATATTTCAAGTAGCTTTTTTATGTAAATAGAAAGTAAGAAATAAGAAGAGCTATACAGGCACTACCGCTAATGATATAGCGAGTCTGTAAATATTCATTCATAGATAACACCCTTTATCCTGCTATTTGCGGACAGTAAAACTCCCACCTCAAAATTTAGCTGGAGCAAAGAGGTTAGGTGGCGGGCTGTCCGTAAAAGCCCGATTGGTGAAGGTTAATAATCAGTGGGGATAAAGAAACTCCCACTGATTAAAATTTCATTATAGGATTTTCTATATTATATGTTGGATATAGAAAATCAGTCGTTACGTTACACATGTAAAGTTTCAATTTTTTCATTTACTTGCTTATCATTTGTTGCGTTACTATAAATAAAAGTTTGGCCTAAAAAGAGCACATGCAGTTGTTCCCATGGTAACATGCGCAAATTCCAATTATTTCGAAGTCTAGTTATTGCTTCACGAGGTGTTTCATCGGCGAGTGCAAAAGCTCCGTAATGCATCGGTATAAAATGCGTAGCGTTTAAATCTAAATAAGCTTGCACAGCTTCTTCAGGTGAAACATGAGATACTTTCATAAACCATTCTGGTTCATAAGCGCCAATGGGCATAAGAGCAATATCAATTAAAAAGCGTTCACCGATTTCTTTGAAACCTTGGAAATAGCCACTGTCGCCACAAAAATATATGGTTTCCATAGTCGTTTCATTATCAATAATCCATCCGCCCCAGTGAGACGTATTCATATCAAATAAGAATCTTCTCGTCCAGTGCTGAGCAGGTACGAAGTGAAAAGAAACTTCGTTAATTATCGTACTTTCCCACCATTTATACTCTTCTACATGTTTAAATTTCTTACGAGTAAATAATTTTTTCAATCCGATAGGTACAAGATATAGAACATCATCATTCAACTGACGAAGAGTTGAAAAATCTAAATGATCATAATGACCATGTGAAATAAGGACAATATCAATTTTAGGCAGTGCTTCTATAGAGAGTCCAGGTTCTGTAAGTCTTGTAACTAGCTTTAATTTATTGGCCCATACTGGATCTGTTAATATATTAAGTCCATTCGTTTGGATAAGAAAAGTAGAATGCCCAATCCATGTGACAGTCGTTTTTTTTACATTACTTTGCAAAAATGCACTTTGTTTAACGGGTGATTGTTCTACTAAGAAAGAAAAATCTTTTTTGTTTTGCTTTCGTTCTTTACGCCAGCGTAAAAAAGAGCGAATTGATTTTTTTGTACTAACATTATCCATATTTTCATAGCGCTTTGCCATGAACATCACCTCATTTACAATCGTTGTATTTGTATTGTACCGAAATGTTGTTAAGGAATACAGTGTAAAACATGGATTAATGTTTAAGGAATTGTTAAAAAATAGGGAGAGGTATTTACAAAAGTAACAATAAAATTAGTTTTATCAATTCTATTTATAGAAATAATAGTAAAAAAATATATTTTGTCTAGTAATTCGCTTGAAATAAAGAAGTAACATACGTAAATTCGTACGATTTCGTGAACAAATGTAGTAAACAATTTTCTCGTAGTGTTAACTTTTGTTATTATAAACATAACCTATTTAAATTTAGGATAGAGAAAAGAGGTTTATAAATGAAGCGTTATCAAAAAATAATTGGTCTTATGGTTGTATTTTGTCTCTTTGTACTTGCTGGATGTAGTGAATCAGGTTCAAAGCTTCGTAAACCATTAAATTGGGATTTAGAAACTTTCCAATTTACAAATCAAGATGGAAAGCAATTTGGTACAAAAGATTTAAAAGGGAAAGTTTGGGTTGCAGATTTTATGTTCACAAATTGTCAAACAGTTTGTCCACCAATGACTGCAAATATGGCCAAGCTGCAAAAGATGGCAAAAGAAGAGAAGATAGACGTTCAGTTTGTTTCATTTAGTGTAGATCCAGACCTTGATAAGCCGGAAAATCTGAAAGCTTTTATTCAAAAGTTTACAGAGGATACTAGTAACTGGAATTTATTAACGGGATATTCGTTAGAAGATATTACGAAGTTTTCAAAAGATAATTTCCAATCACTTGTAGATAAGCCGGAGAATGGTCAGGTCATGCATGGTACATCATTTTATTTAATTGATCAAAACGGAAAAGTAATGAAAAAGTATAGTGGAATTAGTAATACGCCATATGAAGACATTATACGTGATATGAAGCGATTAGTGGATTAAAAATAAGGGTGCTATGCACCCTTATTTTTTTGCATTAGTCTATGGATAAAATGTCATGTTGTTGGGGAAGTTTCGGCGCCCGAATTTCTAATACGCCGTTTTGATAAGAAGCTTTTGCTGCTTTTTTATTAATTGAATACGGCAACTTAATCAATCTTGATGCTTCTGAAATGGAACGTTCCCGGCGATAATAGTTATGGGATGTTTCTTCTTCTTCTTCGAGTATCTCTTCTTTTACAGAGACTTTTAAGTATTCACTTTGTATTTCAATTTGAATTTGCTCTTTTTGTATACCTGGTAGTTCAGCTGTAACAACGAGTTCTTCACCAACTTCATATAAATCTACAGGGAATGTTAATAAACGGTTTCCTTTTTGGAAAAAATGATTTAAATCAGCGATTACATTGCGAAGAGGTGTTTGCTCGAAGAAATCATCAATTTGCTTTAAGTAATTACGAACCGGTGGGCGAGAAGAATCTTTTTTTTCTTCACTCATGGTATTCCCTCCTAGAAATCAATTTGCAATATCATATGACAAAAGCGGAGAAAGGTGAGTGCCTAGTTTTCATGTTTTCATAAAAAATTGTTAAAAATGTGAAATGGAGTGATTTTTTTATAGTTTTTGGTCGCCATATTCAGTTGATTATGCTAGTATAAATAGGGTTGATATAGTAGTATAGAAACAGAATGAAAACCGAAAGAGGGTAAGAAGTATGTGTGGTTTTGTAGGATGTTTATGTGAAAACCCTAGAGAGTTTTCAGAAACAGAAAAACATCAATTTGAAAATATGAACACGATGATTTTCCACCGTGGTCCAGATGACGAAGGATATTTTCGTGATGAACATGTACAATTTGGCTTCCGCCGTTTAAGTATCATTGACTTAGAGGCAGGACATCAGCCGCTAACTTATGAAAATGATCGATATGTAATTATTTTTAATGGTGAAATTTACAACTATGTAGAATTACGTGAAATGTTACTTGAAAAAGGTGCAACGTTTGCAACACAATCTGATACAGAAGTTATCATTGCATTGTATGCACATATGAAAGAAAAATGTGTAGACTATCTTCGTGGTATGTTTGCATTTATGATTTGGGATCGTGAAGAGAAGAAACTTTTCGGTGCACGTGACCACTTCGGTATTAAACCTTTATACGTCGCACAACAAGGTGATACTACATTCTTCGCATCTGAGAAGAAAAGTATTATGCATGTGATGGAAGATAAAGGAGTTAATCCAACGTCACTACAACATTACTTTACGTACCAATATGGTCCAGAGCCAGAAACATTAACAATTGATGTTAATAAAATTGAGCCTGGTCATTATTTCGTAAAAGAAATCGGTAAAGAGATGGAGATCCATCGCTACTGGAAACCTTATTTCAATGCTTCAAGCGCAACGAAAGAGGAGCATATCCAAGCAATTCGTGATGTGTTATACGATTCAGTAAAAGTGCATATGCGCAGTGATGTACCAGTAGGTTCATTCTTATCTGGTGGTATCGATTCATCTATTATCGCTTCTATCGCAAGAGAAATGAATCCAAATCTTTTAACATTCTCTATTGGTTTTGAACAACGTGGTTTCAGTGAAGTTGATGTTGCCAAAGAAACTGCTGAGAAATTAGGCGTTAAAAACCATAACGTATTCATTTCAGCGAAAGAGTTTATGGATGAGTTCCCAAAAATCATTTGGCATATGGATGATCCTTTAGCAGATCCAGCAGCTGTACCATTGTACTTCGTTGCAAAAGAAGCACGTAAGCATGTAACAGTTGTTCTTTCAGGTGAAGGTGCAGACGAGCTATTTGGTGGTTATAACATTTATCGTGAGCCAAACTCACTAAAAATGTTCTCTTACATTCCTAGCCCAGGTAAGAGCGTTCTAAAAGCATTAAGTGGTGCTCTTAAAGAAGGATTTAAAGGTAAGAGCTTCCTAGAGCGTGGATGTACGCCAATTGAAGAGCGTTACTATGGAAACGCGAAAATCTTCCGTGAAGAAGAGAAAGTTGAATTAATGAAGTATTACAATGAAAGTGTTAACTATATGGATATCACGAAACCATTGTATAACGAGATTAAAGATTATGATGATGTAAGCAAAATGCAGTACATTGACATGTTCACATGGTTACGTGGTGACATTTTATTAAAAGCTGATAAAATGACAATGGCAAACTCATTAGAACTTCGTGTACCGTTCTTAGATAAAGAAGTATTCGATGTTGCATCTAAAATTCCAACTGAATTTAAGATTGCTAACGGAACTACGAAAGCTATTTTACGTGAAGCAGCACGCGGAATCGTTCCAGATCACGTATTAGATCGTAAAAAACTTGGATTCCCAGTACCAATTCGTCACTGGTTAAAAGACGAAATGCATGATTGGGCTATCAATATTATAAACGAGAGTAAAACAGAGCATTTAATCGACAAACAGTATGTATTAAACTTACTGGAAGCACATTGTGCAGATAAAGGCGATTATAGCCGTAAAATTTGGACTGTCCTTGCGTTTATGGTATGGCACCAAATTTATGTTGAGCATAAATACGATACGAATAAGTTCCATGAAGAAACAAAACGTGCGTATAGCTTAGTTTAATTAGAAAAACCTTAAGATCGCATACGGTCTTAAGGTTTTTTTCATAAATAGGAAATATTATTGATACAATAATAGTAAAAGGATGGACGACATATGATTACGTTTGAGAAAGTTACTGTAGAAAATGAAAGCGTTGTTAAAGAAATGTTTAAATCGCATAGTTTAGGTGAGAAAAAGGTACAGTACTGTGTGAAAGTTGATGATACATATATTGGTGTAATAGATTATAGTGTTCAAGAGGAACGAGCTGTTTTATCACAGCTAATTATTCATTTTGATTACCAAGGTTACGGTTATGGTGCAAATACGTATTTTACATTTGAAGAAATGATGAAACAAAGAAATGTGAAAGAAATAAAAGTGCTACAAGAGGAATTAACAGAAAAGGCGAAGTCTTTCATAGAGAGTTTTGGTTTTACTTCAGAAGATGAAGAGTATGTAAAGAAAATATAACGATGATTACTTATGCGATAAAATAAATATAAGGCAGGTGGATGTATGACGATGACTTCTGGTCTTGTATTAATTGGAGGGTGCTTTATAGTAGCAGAATTATGTCATATACTCATTCGGAAAAGAATGAGTAAGAAAAAAAAGCCGTATGAATTACAATACGTCCCTGTCTTTTTCATTATGTTTTGTATGCTTAGTACATTACAAAATCTAATGAACTTTCCACCACTTGTGAATGTTTTTTTAAAGTTCGGTTTACTTTATAGTGGTGCTGGAATAACACTTTTATTTATTTTATTTTGCATACGTTATGTTCACTATCAATCGTATATATTTATTTTAAATTGGTTAAAGCAAGATGATAGAAAACGCCTTACATAAGGCGTTTTTTTTATTTGTAATTGTAACAGAACTTGTACATTTCACATAAAATAGGACGAGTAGCAATGCAAACATATTACAAGAAAGGGGCGGGGCAATAAAATGAAACTTGTTATAGACGCAGGGCACGGTGGATATGATTCTGGTGCTGTTGGTAATGGTTTAGTAGAAAAAAACTTAACACTTCAAATTGCGAGACGCGTTCGAGACATTTTAACGGTAAATTACCCAATTACAATTAAAATGACACGTGATAGTGATGTGTTTATTTCTTTATCGGAACGTGCTAATATTGCCAATGCTTTTGGTGCGGATTATTTTATTTCATTTCATATTAATAGCGGCGGGGGGACAGGTTTTGAAAGCTATATTTATAATGCGTTATCCAACAGCAGCACTGCATATGCAAAGCAACAAAAGATGCATACAGCAGTAAATCCTGTATTAACAAAATACGGTCTTCGTGATCGAGGAGCAAAAAAAGAAAATTATGCGGTATTAAGAGAAACCACAATGGATGCAATTTTAACTGAGACTGCCTTTATTGATACAACGTTTGATGCAAATTTATTAAAAAATCCACAATTTATTGAAGATCTAAGTCAAGCGTATGCGAATGGAATAGCGGCTATTTTTGGAGTAGCTCCAAATCCACAACCTCCTAACCCACAACCGACACCTCAAACGAAGGGAATCGCTTATATCCTTGGGAAAAATGTAAATTTAAGAAATGGTCCATCAACTTCTTCCTCAGTTATTCGTCAATTAAATTCTCCAGAATCTTACGTTGTATATCAGGAAAGTAACGGATGGTTAGATTTGGGGAATGGACAATGGGTGTATAATGATCCTTCTTACATTAATTTTGTAAAGACAAGTAATAGTGATGGAAGTCCGATTGGGGTTGCATATATACAAGGGATGAATGTAAATTTAAGAAGTGGTCCATCAACTACATCTGCAGTTATCCGCCAATTAAATTCTCCAGAATCTTATTTAGTATATATAAATGAAAATGGTTGGTTAAACCTTGGTGGAAAGCAGTGGGTATATAATGATCCATCGTATATTAAGTATACTCAATATTAGCAATTAAAATGATAATGCAATATGGATGCGTATCTTTGTTATGTATAACAAGGGTACGCATTTTAATAACAACATTTATTTTCATACTTATGCACTATGTTTTAAAAAGAAACATTAGAAAAGCGGATAGAATCTAAATAGTATATATTAAAAAAGTTTTCTGATATACATTGACAATGTATGTAGGATACATTAATCTTTAATTGTTAATGATAATCGATTTCATCTAGGGAGGACATATGATACATACTAAAAAACTAATTATGTTCTGCATTATGACACTCATGGTTGTAATTGCAGGATGTAGTAAAGAAGAGAAAAAGGAAAATGATATATCAGCGAAAGCAAAAGATTCATATACGGTAAAGCATGCAATGGGCGAAACGACAGTAAATGGTACACCTAAAAAAGTTGTTGTTTTAACAAATGAAGGTGCAGAGGCTCTTCTAGCTGTGGGCGTAACGCCAGTGGGGACTACGAAACCACGTGCTGGTGATGAATGGTATCCTCATGTAGCGAAAGAGTTAAAAAATACGGAAGTTGTAGGAACTGAACGTGATATTAATTTAGAAGCAGTAATGAAGCTTAAGCCAGATTTAATTATCGGAAATAAAATGCGTCACGAAAAAATATATAATCAGCTAAAAGAAATCGCACCAACTGTTTATGCAGAAACATTACGCGGTGATTGGAAAGAAAACTTTACGCTTTATACAAAAGCTGTAAATAAAGAAAAAGAAGGGCAAAAAGCTCTTGATGATTATAAAAAACGTATTGAAGGAATGAAAGAGAAGTTAGGCGATAAATTGAATTCTAAAGTTTCTATTATTCGTTTCGTGCCAGGTGATGTTCGTATTTATCAAAAAAACTCATTCTCGGGAGTTGTTTTAAATGATATTGGATTTAAACGACCACCATTACAAGATAAAGATGATTTTGCGATAAAAGGAATTACAAAAGAGCAAATTCCAAATATGGACGGAGACTACTTATTCTATTTCACGTCTGATAAAGATGCAGATAAGAATAATGAAGGAAATTCGTTAGCAAAGGAATGGACAGAAGATCCACTCTTTAAGCAACTACAGGCTTCTAAAAATAATAAAGTATTCCAAGTAGATGAGGTAATCTGGAATACAGCAGGCGGTATTAAAGCTGCGAACCTTATGTTAGATGATATTGAAAAATATTTCCTTAAATAAATGATAAAATACATCACTTTTACGAAGTGATGTATTTTTTTGTTTGTGAAAATACAGAAAATTCCTTCTTTCGGGGTGACATAAGTTGTACAATAAAATCAATCATGTGATAAAGGAGTGGGGAAGAATGAAAGCTACTCATAAAGATTGGATCTTGTTTAATGGGAGAATGATTAATACGAAGGAAGAACAGCCGATGGTCGCATTAGAAGAGCGCGGTTTCCAATTTGGTGATGGTATTTATGAAGTATTTAGACTATACGATGGCAAGCCTCATTTATTAGATTTACATTTAGAACGATTCTTTAACTCTATGGCAGAAATAAAACTAATTCCACCATTTACGAAGGAAGAATTAGTAGAAGAGTTATATCAAATGATTGAAAAAAATCAATTTCAAGAAGATGGGAATGTATATTTACAAATATCAAGAGGTGCACAACCGCGCAATCATGTATATGAATCAGATTTACAACCGACATATTTTGCAAATCTTGTTTCGTTCCCAAGACCAGTTGCTTCAATGGAGGCAGGGATTAAGGTAACAGTAGAAGAGGACATCAGGTGGAAGTTTTGCCATATAAAATCTTTAAATTTGCTTCCTAATATCATGATCAAAAACAAAATAAATGAACAAGGGTATCAAGAAGCAATATTAGTACGGGATGGCATTGTGACTGAAGGGTGTCATTCCAATTTCTTTATCGTGAAAAATAATAAGTTAATTACACATCCAGCGGATCATTTTATTTTACATGGTATTACACGTCACTACGTGATTACATTAGCGACAGAGTTACATATTGAAGTAGAAGAACGAGAGTTTTCATTACAAGAAGTATATGAAGCTGATGAGTGCTTCTTTACAGCGACGCCACTTGAAATATTCCCAGTCGTTCAAATTGGTGATGAACAGTTTGGAGCTGGTGAAAGAGGACCAATTACGAAAAAATTACAAGCTGCATATGAAGAGAGTATTCGTTTGTTTAAAGTGACAAATTAATCATGAAGAAAAAAGCTGGTATTCTTCCGGCTTTTTTTCATGATATAATTCAAGCATAGGACAAGTTTTGAAAACGCTGTAAAAAGGGGATTTAATATATGAATTATGAAGATTTTAAAGAAGTAATTCACGGAAGACGAAGTGTTAGAAAGTTTACAGATCAAGAAGTATCTACTAATGATATAAAAGAAATAATTGATTGTGCGCGTTACGCACCGAGTGATACGAATTCGCAAACGTGGGAATTCTTAGTTATCATGAATCGAGAGAAGATCAAAGAAATTGAACAAATGACATGGGATGCATTACATAAACTTGCGGCAAAAGCAGCAGAAAATGGAGAAGAGAAAGCAGGGAAATTACTTACACGTTCTTTCGGACCATATGCAACAGCTTTCTCGGAGGCACCAGTATTAATCGTATGTTTGGCAACACCATATGAATCAAAGTTCCGTGAAAAGATATTTGATCCAATTGCTTTTGTTCCAGATTCAGTTTGGGAAGAAGAAGGGATTAAGAGTAGCTGTTTAGCGGCACAAAACTTAATGTTAGCTGCACATGCAAAGGGACTTGGTACTTGTCCAATGACAGGGCCAGTATTGCTAGCTCAAGATGAACTGCGCCAATATTTACAAATTGAGCCTGAAAAACAAATAAATATGGTTATTTCACTAGGATTTCCGAAAGATAAGCCAAAAAAACTTCCAAGAAAAGAAGTAGAAGAAATCACAACATTTGTTTTTTAAAGTGCTACATAGAAAAGACATTGGACATATCAATGTCTTTTTATTTTTGAGCGGGTATTATATCGATTTGTTGGGCTAAAATGATAAATAAGAAGGAATTACTATTTATTTCATAAAAAAAATTAATGTTCTATTAAGGAAAGTATGATACATTAATCGTGAGCAAGCTTCTATATGTTCATAAAAGTTTTAAAAGTTGTCTTAAAATTTAAAAGTTATTTTTGTATAATAAATTATAATCAAATGACAGGGGGGATGAATTTTGAAAAAATTCATAATCACTGGATTGTCTGTATTGTTATTAGTAGGTTGCGGTGCTCCACAGGAAAAAGAGGACGCGCAATCAAAACAGGAAGAACAAGTTGTAAACGCAAGTGATGAGAATATGGTTGTATTTCCTGAAGGTGCAATGTCAATTGGAGAAGGGAAAGTAAAAGTTATTACTCCAGATGGTACTTCTGAAAATGGCAATATACCGACTGTATTCATAAAAAAGGATACTTTAATTCAGCAAGTTGAATTAGAACTTTCTAATTTTCAAAGTGATAAAGAAACCTTCATATTTGTAGATCAAATGTATACAGATAGACATCAAGTAACTAGTACAACGCAGACAACAGTACAATTAAAAGAAAAGACGCTTGAAACAGGTAGTCATACGATTACTGCAGTTCAGTATGAAAACAATGACCCGAAAGGAAAGGTTATTAGTTTTAATCAAGCAACATTTGAGACAAAGCCTGCGTCTTAATAAGAATAAAAAGTACATTACTCAAAAAAGTAGTGTGCTTTTTTATTTGGACTAGAGTGTGCAAGAGTGAATAACTTGTTTCGTTTTCTAATACGATTAAATAGGAAGAAATCACTTGCTACTACTATGACAGAGAAAGAGGTTGAAGATGTGAATCGGTGTATTCGTATCGTCTTGATTAGTATAATGATGGCAGTAATTTGGTTTACGATACAAGAGGTGATTCAAATTACGTTTAATTACCAAATTCATGACTTAGTAATAGGAGCTAGTTGTTTTACCATTGTGTATCTATTATATCCCGCATTAATGGGCAGTAAGACCTCGCCTTAAAAATCGGTATATGTGAGGAGATTAGGTGGGAGATCAACTGTCCGATTGGTTTAACTAATAATCATTGGAGATGAACAAACTCTCCAATGATTAAAGTTTCACTTTATGATAAACTCGAATTAAGGTAAGTTTTACAAGAAAAATGTAGGTATTTCATTTGAAATGTCGAATAGTACATACGATGTCGTAATAACAAATTTTCTATTGTTTACTGTGAAACAGAAGAAGGAGAGATAGTAGTTATGAAACGAGCTCTTATTAATATTGATTATACATATGATTTTGTAGCGGAAAAAGGTGCTTTAACTTGCGGAAAACCAGGTCAAGAAATTGAGAAGGAAATTGTACATATAACGACGCAATATATTGAAAATGGAGATTACGTTGTCTTTGCGATTGATAAACATGAAAAAAATGATGTATATCATCCAGAATCAAAATTATTCCCACCCCATAATATAGCTGGTACAAGTGGAAGAGATTTGTTTGGGGAATTACAAGATGTATACGAAACATATAAAAATGCTGAAAATGTATATTACATGGATAAAACACGATATAGTGCATTTGCAGGAACCGACTTAGAAATGAAGTTAAGAGAAAGAGGAATAGAAGAAGTTCATCTTGTAGGTGTTTGTACTGATATTTGTGTTCTTCACACAGCAGTAGACGCTTATAATAAAGGATTTAAAATTGTTGTTTATGAAAAGGCAGTTGCATCTTTTAATGCGCAAGGGCATGAATTTGCACTTGGACATTTTAAATCTTGTTTACATGCAGAAGTGAAATGAAAAAGAGGCCTTTAAAAAGGTCTCTTTTTTGCGTTTAAACTGAGACGACATTTTGTTCAATTAATTTTTTTATGAATGGGCTAATATTTTGTGGTAGCTCATTTAAATTAAAAAATTGTACATGTAATGATTCGACTCCATCAGCTTTTAGCAAGCCACCTGTAATATCTTTGCAAAGGTAAGCGATTGTTATAGGGTAAAATTCATCTCCGTTCGGTAATTTCACAAAACATTCTTTACCTGAAAACACAGTTGCTAGCTGAAGTGTACCAATTTCGATTCCGGTTTCTTCAAGTACTTCTCGTCTTCCAGCTGCTTCTATAGATTCACCAAGTTCTACAAAACCTCCTGGAACGCCCCACATGCCATTTCACCTTTGTTGTAGTAGTATTTGTCCTTGTTCATTGAAAACAGCTACCGCAACGCCTGCTAAATTAAGCGGTCTTGATCCAACAACTTCTCTTAGTTCTTCAATATATCCCATTGCTTGTAACCCTCGTGAGTAATAATATTTTCAAATGAACTATTCGATATTATGTAAATGTTTTCCTTTTATTGGGATGGGTTGTGTAGTCTTAAAGTGAAGTCATAAAAAAATTCAATTGCTAGCTCCCTTTAGGTTATGAAAAAGGGTATATTTATAGAAGAATGTCTAATGAATTTTAAAAATATAGCAGCTTTGTATAGAATTTTTATTAGTTAAGGAAGTGGATGGATGAGTTTATTAACGTATACTGAAGAATTTTTTAATTATGTAAGGGAGTTTTTACTTTTAAGATTTTTACTATTTGCTTTAGTTTTAATCATTATTTCGTTTGTAATAAACCGGATTATTGATTGGTTTTTTAGGAAATCAAGCTTTTTTGATGAAGAGGTAGAGCAGACGATTCAAAGTGTAATTCGATCTATTTTTAGATATATCATTATCATCAGTCTTATCATATATTTAATTAGCCAATTTGTAGATATAAAAAGTATTATTGCAGGTGCAGGGATAGCTGGAGTTGTCATCGGTTTTGCAGCACAACAGATGCTAAAAGATGTTATATTAGGCTTTGCAAGATTAGCGGACAAAGAGTTTCGAGTTGGTGATTTTGTAACTTTTAACGGAACAAATTCAGGAACTATTGAAGAGATTAGTATTCGTTTTATGCAAATTCGTGAATGGTCAGGAAAACTACTTACCATCCCGCACGGAGAGATTAGAACAATACAAAATTTTAATAAAGGATGGATGCGTGTAATTGAACGCATCACGGTAAGTTATCAGGAAGATCCAACAAGAGTGAAGGAATTGTTAGAAGAAGTATGTGTTATATGCAATGAAAAATTGGATCAAACTCTTTATAGAGTAGAGGATGACGCTGTTGAGCCATTTAAATACGTCGGTGTTACAGACTTAAATCCTAACTTGAAATATGTTGGCTATGAATTTTGTATTACAGGTTTAATAAAGCCAGAAGATTATTTTGAAACTTCTAGACAAGTAAGATTTGAATTAATGTCTATGTTTCATAAGAATCAAGTGCAAATGCCAGCAGCGAATATGGTTGTTACTACTGAAAATTTACAGCATATCCATGGTGGAAAATCTTTATCGGACAGCTAAAGTAGAATCGTTTGTTAACAAAAATTCTGATTCCAACATTGGATAGAATAACAATAATAAAATGATTGATATAAAGAAAGGGCTGAAGAGATTCGGTTCTTTTTTTATTTATAGAATTTAGAAATTTCTTAATGTTATAATTGTAGTTGGTGATGAGAATGAACTTTGAAGAAAAAGAGATGCATCGTTTAGAAGCATTAAAAGAAATTGCTGAATTATTAAATGAAGCAACAAACTTACAGGATATGTTAGAAAAAGTGTTGCATACATTGTTACAAGTAATGAATTTACAAACAGGGTGGATATTCTTTATTGATGAAAGTGGAAAGCATAGCATGCTTGTAGACGAAAATTTACCAGAGGCTCTTACGTGGCAAGAGAAGAAGCCGATGTGTGAAGGAAACTGTTGGTGTGTAGAACGTTTTGTGAATGGGAGATTAGAAAAAGCGACTAATATTATTGAATGTAAGCGAATAGAAGATGCAATTGAATGTAATTGGGGAGAGACAGAAGATGTTACACATCATGCGACAATTCCGCTTAGGTCTGGATCAGAAAAATTTGGTCTACTAAATGTGGCTGCGCCTCATAAGACTCATTTTTCAGAGGAAGAGTTAGCATTATTAGAATCAATTGCATTTCAAATTGGAACGACAATACAACGTATTCAGTTAGTTGAGAAAGAACGTAAATATGTAGTGGTAGCGGAAAGAAATCGACTTGCACGTGATTTACATGATTCAGTAAAACAATTGTTATTTTCTATTATGCTAACAGCGAAAGGTACTCTGAATATGACGCAAGATAGAGAATTGCAAGAGACGTTAAGTTATATTGGAGAATTATCACAAGAAGCATTACAAGAGATGACTCTATTAATTTGGCAATTAAGACCTGAAGGATTAGAGAAAGGGTTAGCAGAAGCAATTCAAAATTACGGGAAGTTATTAGGAGTTCAAGTGGAAGTTCGAATTGATGGGATGGTTTCAATTGGGGATGAAATAGAAGAAGTTTTATGGCGTATTAGCCAAGAGGCGCTACATAATTGTAAAAAGCATGCTTCGTGTGAAAAGGTACATGTTCTTTTGAAAATAGAAAATAACCAGTTACATTTTTACATAGAAGATAATGGAATAGGATTTATACAAGAGCAAGTAAGGGAGTCAGCACTTGGCCTGAAAAGTATGAAGGAACGTATTCAGTTAATGAAGGGGTCGTTTCAAATTATAACAGAGCTGAGAAAGGGTACAAAAATAGAAATTCAATTGCCGATTTGAAGGGGAGAATAAGATTGAAGATTAAATTGCTACTAGTTGAGGATCATCATATCGTTCGAAGAGGACTTGTATTCTTTTTGAAAACGAGAGAAGAATTTGAAATTATTGGGGAAGCAGAAAATGGCAAAGAGGCATTACATTTCGTGCAAAAAGAAAGACCGGATGTCGTACTAATGGATGTATCGATGCCGAAAATGGATGGAATTGAGGCAACAAAACGTCTAAAGCAATACGATGAGACGATAAAGGTACTTATATTAAGTAGTTTTTCAGAGCAAGATTATGTTATACCAGCACTTGAAGCTGGAGCAGATGGTTATCAATTAAAAGAAGTACAACCTGAGCAACTTGTCGCTTCTATTATTGCAGTACATCAAGGAAATGCGAATTTTCACCCGAAAGTAACACCTGCATTAATGGGGCGTACCGCAGTAAAGAAGGAAATAGAAAATCCTTTTTCAATGTTAACGAAAAGAGAGCAAGAGGTACTTCGCGAAATTGCGAAAGGAAGAAGCAACAAGGAGATTGCAGCAGAACTTCATATTACAGAACAAACTGTGAAAACACACGTTTCAAACGTTTTAGCTAAATTGGAAGTGGATGATCGTACGCAAGCCGCATTATACGCAGTGAAACATGGGGAGAATTATTCATAAGCATGAATAATTCTGTTACATCGTATGATAGAATACATAGGAGCAATTAAAATTTATAGTAATCCCTAATATAGGTTTTTCTTCTTTCAATAATTAGGTACAATAAAGTTAAACTAATCGGTTTTTACAGGATAAAGCTACGATGGAAGAGGAGGATATGCTATGCCTGGTACAAGGAGTGGGATTGGAAAGATTCAGGCTTCGTTGAATGGTTTATCACCGAAATTGCGAAGTATTGCCGAACATATTTTGAAACATCCACAAGATGTTGTACATAAATCTATTACAGAATTAGCTGAAGTTACGAGTAGTTCCGAAGCGACGATATTCCGCTTATGTAAACACCTTGGTTTGCAAGGTTTTCAAGATTTAAAGATTACATTAGCTCGTGAAATTGTACATACACCGATGCAAAATATTCATGAAGAGGTATCAGCAGAAGATAGTATGGTAACTGTTGCTAAAAAAGTTTTTCATTCGCATATTACAGGACTGCAAGATACTTTACATTTGCTAAATGAAACAGCACTTGAGCAGGCTGTACGAGCCTTGCAAGAAGCCAGTCGAATTGAGTTTTATGGAAATGGTGGCTCTGGTATTATTGCGATGGATGCGTATCATAAGTTTATGAGAACGGGTATTTCTTGTATCGCTCATACTGATTCGCATTTTCAAATTATGGGAGCAGGTTTACTCTCGGAAAATTCAGTTGTTATTGGCATTTCTCATTCTGGTAGCAATAAAGGGTTACTTGAAGCGTTAGAAGTAGCGAAAGCAAGAGGGGCCAAAATTATTGCGATTACGAGCTATAAGAAATCAGCATTAAGTCAGCTTGCTGATATAACGTTATATACATCAACACGTGAGACTGAATTCCGTACAGAAGCAAGTTCATCACGATTAGCACAGTTAAGCTTATTAGATACTTTGTATGTAGGGTTGTCGTTGCAGCGACAAGAAGAAACACTAAAAAATTTACAAAGTATACGTGAAACGATTTCGATGAAGCGAATATAAAAAAGCTCTTCAAATGAAGAGCTTTCAGATTGTAGACAAACTATTTTTGGAGAGTTCAAATGCTAAAAAAAATAGTTTGTCTCTTGTTTTATTGATAATTTATCCAATTATATTTATATATAGTGATTATTATATTGGAATTTACTATAGGCGAGGAAGGTGTCTTATGAAAATATCTGTTTATGTTGCAAGTGCATTTAGCAAGGATCATAAAGGCGGAAATAAAGCAGGAGTGGTATTTATTGAGAATACAAATACATTGACCACTACTCAAAAAATGACAATAGCGAAACAACTGGGTTATGCGGAAACCGCATTTATATCAGAATCTGAAATTGCTGATTATAAATTTGAGTATTTTACACCAAAAGAAGAAGTTGATTTATGTGGTCATGCCACAATTGGCTCTTTCACGATACTGATGCATTTAAATAAAAATTTCAAGAATCGCTATACAATTGAAACGAACAGCGGTGTTCTTACTATTACTATAAAAGATGACATCATATTCATGGAACAAAACAAACCGATATTCTATGATGTTGTATCTCCAAACGAGTTCATCAACTGTTTTGACATTAAAGATATAGACAATAATTACCCAATTCAAATTGTCTCCACGGGCTTAAAAGATATTTTAATTCCTATAAAAAGCGAAACACAATTACATGCGCTACAACCTAATTTTGAAAAAATTAAAGAAATCAGCAAGTATTATAATGTTGTCGGGATGCATCTATATACTTTTAATGACAATCGAATTATATGCAGAAATTTTGCTCCACTATACGACATTAATGAAGAAGCAGCGACTGGAACTTCAAACGGTGCATTAGCTTGCTACCTTTATGAACAGCACTACTTGCAAAAAGAAGTCTATGTATTTGAACAAGGTTATTCATTACACTTGCCTTCTGAAATATTAGTTAAATTAGCAACCAATAGCAAAAATAAAATAGAAAAAGTTTATGTTGGCGGTAAAGGCTATTACTGTGAAACTAAGTGTTTAAATATAGAAAATATTGAGTGAAGAGCTTTTTTATCGATGAGAAGTTTGTTACTGTATTTTCTTTTAGAAATGTATGACTTACTTATAGTCAGTGATAAACTTTCATTTTTAAAAATTTAAAATAAAGACCGATTTGTGTAATAATTCAAATATTGTTCATAATTTCACAATTTGTTTATGAAGTGTCATGTTATGATGAAGATGTAATGATGATTGAACACTTAAATTTGGTACAATAACTAGCCAAAGTAGTGAGGAAAGTAGTTGTGAGATAAACTCATTAAAACGCTAAAACACTAAAGGGGAGATCACATATGAAAGCAGTAGTGGTTAATAAAAACAGCAAAGCAAACATCGAAGTGATTGAAAAAGAATTACGTCCGTTACGCTCAGGCGAAGCGTTAGTAGATGTAGAGTATTGTGGAGTTTGCCACACTGATTTACACGTTGCGAATCATGATTTTGGTAACACTGATGGCCGTATTCTTGGTCATGAGGGTGTAGGTATTGTTACGAAAATAGCTGATGATGTTAATTCGCTAAAGATAGGTGACCGTGTAAGTATTGCATGGATGTTCCAATCTTGTGGACGTTGTGAATATTGCGTAACTGGTAGAGAAACATTTTGCCGTGAAGTTAAAAACGCAGGTTATTCAGTAGATGGTGGTATGGCTGAACAATGTATCGTTACAGCTGATTATGCGGTAAAAGTACCAGAAGGATTAGATCCTGCTCAAGCATCATCAATTACATGTGCTGGTGTAACTACATATAAAGCTATTAAAGTATCAGATATTAAACCTGGTCAACCTATTGTAATCTATGGCTGCGGTGGATTAGGTAACTTAGCTATCCAATATGCTAAAAATGTATTTGGTGCAAAGGTAATCGCAGTAGACATTAATGACGACAAATTAGCCTTAGCGAAAGAAGTTGGTGCTGATATGACTATCAATCCAATTTCTCAAGGTCCTGCTGATAAAATTGTTCAAGAGGAGCTTGGTGGCGCTTATGCTGCGGTAGTAACAGCAGTCTCTAAAGTAGCCTTTAACTCAGCGGTTGATGCAGTACGTGCTTGCGGTAAAGTAGTTGCAGTAGGGCTACCAGTAGAAACAATGGACTTAAACATCCCGCGACTTGTACTGGATGGAATTGAAGTAGTTGGTTCTCTAGTGGGTACTCGTAAAGATTTGGAAGAGGCGTTTATGTTTGGGGCAGAAGGAAAAGTAGTGCCGGTTGTTCAAACTTGTTCGCTAGATAAAGTACAAAATGTATTCGAAGAAATGGAACAAGGTAGAATTCAAGGGCGTATGGTAATTGATTTTAAAAAACATAATTGTGATTGCAAATAATTCACTTTAAATATAAAAAGCATGAGTCTAGCAAAGGACATGTAAAAAAGTTAGACAGCATAAGAAGATGATCCCTGTATTTAATAGGGATCATCTTCTTTATTTTCTACTAATATCGATGCCAATTAATACTTGATTAATGAGAAATGATTAAAGGTTTACTTTATTTGCAAACGAAAAAGAATCTTTATGTTTAACAAATTTTTTATGATCTGGAACGTTTTGAATTGCTACAATTTGCGAATCTCTTGCTTTCAGTGCATCTTGAATCCCGATGGTCATAAGCTTAATAAATAGAATCGTAATAAAGAATGAAGCGAGAGTATAAAAAATAATCCACCATGAAAGATTCATTTCATTACGATTTAATCCAATAAGGCCTGCCCAATCATTAGATAGAGAAACAGGTTTGAGCACTCCGTCATAGAGTTCACGCATTTGTATGCCGCCAATTACAATGTTAAGCAACGCTAAATGGATAACGAGTATGAGTGTTTGGACGATATGTTCCATAAATAATACAAATAAGCGGTCAAGTAATAAGACTCGTAAGTGTTTTTTTATAATATGAAAACGACTAGCCCCCAGTAATTGTGAACTTAAGATGTAATCTTGTTTCATAAATTCATCAACCTCTGAGGATATGTATAAAGAAAGTGTAGGCAGAGCGACGAAAATAAGTACGAGTACTTGATAAAACGTAAATGAAATATTTGGATCTACCCCATCAGCATTTGATGTGATTATAATATTAACAGGCGTGATGAGTATGAATGCGATAAATAGAGTTGGAATATAATAAAAAACTTCTGAGCATGACTGGAAAAATCTCTTGAGTTTTGGAGCAAATAAACTTAAGAGGATTCCTATACATGTTCCGCATAAAATTCGAAAGAAGCTAATTGCCACGGCTAATAAAATAGTGAATTTTGCTCCTTCTACAATTTGTAAGAAAACAGACTCTCCAAAACGATCAGATCCAAAAGGTGGAATTAACGAAGGCGGAAAGGGGGCCTTTCCAAGTAATTCGTTATTGTCATTGTAAAGTAACTGAGGAGGTTTTGGGATGTTATCTTTAAAGAACCAACTATAAATAAAACTAGCTGAAATAAGTATGAATAGATAAGTAAAGCCGATTAAAAATCGTTTTGATTTCCAAATAGATTTCATAATGATACTCCTTTCAATTGCTTTTTCCATCTATTCATCATGAATGAGACTATGTGGAAAAGGGCATAAAACGGTAAAATAATCATAACAAGTATGATAAATGCAGCGGGAGGTGAAACAAACGCCTTATTAAATAGAAATTGAATAATGCCTTCCATATTAAAAACAAATTCTAAAATGAATAAATTAGAAAGTAAGAAAACAAAAATCGTTTTTAAATGGTGAAAGAAGTGGATAGATATATTTTTGAATAAATGAATGCAGAGTATATAACTTGATGAAAGGCCTTTTCCATATGCAACCTCTACGTAATGTTTTCCTTCTTCTTCTTTTATGTATAACACCATCATCCGAAACATTTGTAATGTAGGTAAGACAGCTAATGATAAAATAGGGAGTAAATAAGCTCGATTTTCATTAAAAGAAATAATAGTGACAGGAGATTCCCCGAATTTTTGAAGTACCCATATGAAGAATATTTGCAAACAAATCATCATCATCATATCAGGGACAGCTTCTAATATGAACACAATTCGGTTTATCCATTTTTTTATATAATCTTTCGCTAAAAAATAAAAAAATGCCATGCTAGATGATAGAAAGAGAGCAAGAAAAAAGGCTAAAAATAATATAGTAAATGAATATAGGTAAGGTTCTAAAACAGTTGGAAATAATGGTGTTTTTTTGAAATGGCCAAACTTCGGGTCTGATCCTATAATCACTAATGATTCAGGGGAGAAGACCTGTTTTAACATGGTAACGATCTGATTAAAAAAATAAATTGGTTGAAAGGTAAACCCTTGTTGAGTGATAAATAAATAAGGTAAATTTAATAATAGTAAGAGTGATAAAAGAATTGATGAAAGCTTGATTGTGAATTGAGATATTTTATTTAACATTAAATCCCTCCGACATCTTTTTACAACATTATACAATAAATTCTATATTATTGTTTTATTTTTCTGAAAAATAAAAATACTTTTCGGTTTTATAGTATGCAAGATATATTTACAAGATAAAAAATTGATAGTAGGGGGCCGCGCTCTATGTTTATCAAGATAAAAGACTAGTGAAACTAAAACAATAAACAAGAGCAAAATGCACAGAATTCTCATTCTGCGGGTAGTTACTTTTCTTGGCTTGATGGTTATGTAACGTGATCCCTAAAAATGAATATTGCTTTTCAACGCTTTTTCATGCAAATGAGTAGAACGTATGGAGGACTATGTATGTGTTGTTAATGAGAGGAAAGAGTGTATTGCGTAAAGAAGATAACGTAATTTTACCGCACGGAAAAGCTAAATTTAGTATATAAGTGAAATGGAATGAGGGGATTTACTTTTTGTTTTGAAAAAAATTTTCTTTTTATAACTTGATAAATGAAAAAATATTTTATATACTAATTCATGTAAACGGTTTACTAAATCGTATTTTGCTAGAAATGAAGGGAAGATTCGCATGGAAACAAGGGGGAGAGTAATCGGGATTGATATCGGTACCACAAGTACAAAAACGGTTGTGTTCACAGAAAAAGGAAAAGTCATTGCATCACATGCAATCGATTACCCAATTATTCAACCGAATGTAGGATGGGCTGAGCAAGATCCTGATGTAATATGTGCCGCTGTATACAAAAGTGTAAGCGTTGCCATTGAAAAAGGTAATGTATTACCAGAAGATATTTCTTCAATCGGTATTAGTACAGCTATGCACGCATTAATTGCAGTAGATGAAAATGGTGCGCCATTAACGCGTTCTATCATTTGGGCAGATAATCGAAGTACGAAGCAATCAGAAAAATTATTACAACAAATGAATGGGCATGAAATTTATAGACGTACAGGTACACCGATTCATCCGATGTCACCACTTTCTAAATTGTTATGGATGAAAGAAGAGGAACCAGAGTTATATACAAGTGCCTATAAATTCATTTCCATTAAAGAGTATGTGATTTACCAATTATTTTCACGCTACGTAGTTGATTATTCGATTGCTTCTGCTACAGGGTTATTTAATTTAGAAACATTAAACTGGGATGAAGATGTTTTGACTATGTTACATATGTCACCAGAACAATTATCAACCCCTGTACCCACTACATATATTTTATCAGGTATGAAGCCAGAATTAGCACAGAAGATGGGGATAAGTGCAGAAACACCAATTGTCATCGGAGCAAGTGATGGGGTTCTTGCAAATGTAGGAGTTGGTGCGATATCACCGGGTGCGGCTGCAATTACGATTGGAACGAGTGGTGCGGTTCGAACAATCTCATCAAATATAAATACAGATGAGAAAGGGAGAACGTTTTGTTACGCATTAACAGATGAGCACTGGGTAATCGGTGGTCCAACGAATAACGGCGGAATATTACTGAGATGGTTACGTGATGAATTTGGTAGTCCAGAGCAAGAAGTAGCAAGAAAGCTCGGCATTGATCCTTATGATTTATTAATTAAATATGCAGAAAGCGTACCAGCTGGAGCGGATGGGCTATTGTTTTTACCTTTCTTATCTGGAGAACGCGCACCTTACTGGAATGCCAACGCTCGTGGTACATTCTTTGGAATCAATCTTCAACATAAACGAGAACATTTTATACGTGCAGTGATGGAAGGTGTTTGTATGAGTGTATATTCAGTAGCACTCGCAATCAGGGATTGTACAGGGCCACTTACTGAAATACGAGTTTCAGGAGGGTTTGCAAAATCTTCATTTTGGAGACAAATGTTGTCCGATATGATGGGAAAAGAATTGTTTGTACCTGAAAGTCATGAAGCATCTGCGCTTGGGGCAGCGGCAGTTGCTTTATATGCTGTAGGAAAAATTGATTCTCTTGAAGAGGTAAAGGATTGGATTGATATTGTCCATCATCATGTACCGAATAAAGAAAATACGGCTATATATTTAGAAATGTTTTATATGTATGAACGACTTTACAATCGCTTGAAAGAAGAATTTGATTGTATAGCTGCTTTCCAACGTAAACAATAGGGGGATTGGGAGAAATGGTAGTTGGGATCGTACTAGCGGCAGTTGTCATACTACTTTTACTTATTACGGTAGTAAAATGGCATCCATTTGTCGCATTAATTTTAACAGCAATTGGTGTAGGGTTAGCAATGGGAATGCCTTTAATTGGAACTTCACCAAAAGATCCAGGAATTATTGATTCTATTAAACTAGGGCTTGGTAATACGTTAGGATTTTTAGCAATAGTTTTAGCACTAGGAACGATGCTTGGAAAAATGATGGCCGAATCTGGTGGTGCTGAACGTATCGCTAACACATTAATTAATCGTTTTGGGAAGAAACGAGTTCACTGGGCGATGATGTTCGTTGCATTTTTAGTAGGGATTCCGGTATTTTTCCAAGTTGGATTTGTACTATTAATTCCGTTAGTATTTACAATTGCGTTAGAAACTGGGGTATCACTTATTACAATCGGTATTCCGCTAGTAGCAGGACTGTCAGTCGTACACGGACTTGTTCCACCGCATCCAGCAGCAATGGCGGCAGTTGGTATTTTTAAAGCAGATGTAGGGAAGACAATTTTATATGCGTTAATTGTCGGACTTCCAACTGCAATTATTTCAGGTCCACTTTACGGGAAATGGATTGGTGCTCGTATACATAAGGAAGTACCATTAGATATAGCGGAGCAATTTGTTGAAAAAGATAATAAAAAAGAGCTTCCTAGCTTTTGGAATACATTGTTTACAATTTTACTTCCAGTATTTCTTATGCTTGGTGCATCAATAGCAGAAGTTGCATTAAATAAAACGAGTCAACTAGCAAAAGTATTACACTTTATTGGAGATCCGATTGTGGCTTTATTAATTGCAACCATTTACTCTTTCTTTAGCCTTGGTTATGCAAAAGGATTTTCTAAAGATAAAGTATTACAATTTACAAATGATTGCCTTGGGCCAATTGCAAACATACTGTTAGTAATTGGTGCTGGTGGTGCATTTAATAAGGTATTATTAGATTCTGGAATTGGTACTACAATTGCTGAAATGGCGAAAGAATCACATATTTCACCAATATTACTTGGATGGGGAATTGCTGCACTTATCCGAGTTGCGACAGGATCGGCAACTGTTTCTATGATGACAGCAGCTGGTATTGTTGCGCCGATTGCAGCAAGTACACCAGGTGTAAATGTTGAATTATTAGCACTTGCAACAGGTGCAGGGTCATTAATTTTATCACACGTGAATGATTCAGGATTTTGGATGATTAAAGAGTATTTCGGAATGACTGTGAAAGAAACGTTATTAACATGGACTGCAATGGAGACTATATTATCTGTAGTAGCACTTGGGCTAATTTCGATATTAAATATATTTGTATAGAATAGGAGATTGATTAATATGAAACTAGGATTAATTGGATTAGGAAAAATGGGATTCCCATTAGCTGAACACTTACATGAAGACAAGCATGAAGTAGTTGTATACGATGTAAATAAAGAGCTTGTAGAAAAGGCAGGAAAACTAGGAATTACTGCACGTCATACATTAAAAGAAATGATCGCTGAATTAGAAGCTCCTCGTACGATCTGGGTAATGGTGCCTGCAGGAGAAGTTGTAGAGTCAGTATTAAAAGATGTGTATCCGTTATTAGATGAAGGTGATATCGTTATTGAAGGTGGAAATTCATTCTATAAAGATACGTTACGCCGTGCTGAAGAAGCAAAAAGCTTCGGATTACATTATGTAGATATCGGTACATCTGGCGGTGTAGAAGGAGCTAGATACGGTGCTTGTTTAATGGTTGGTGGAGAAAAAGAAATTTACGACCAATTAGAACCTTTATTTAAAGATTTAGCAGTAGAAAATGGCTATTCTTATGCTGGCCGCGTTGGTAGTGGTCATTTCTTAAAAATGGTTCATAACGGTATTGAATACGGCATGATGCAAGCAATTGCTGAAGGATTTGAAGTACTAGATAAGAGTGACTTTGATTTCAATTATGAAGATGTTGCAAAAGTATGGGCGAACGGATCAGTAATCCGCGGTTGGTTAATGGACTTAACTGAAAAAGCATTTGCAGATGATCCTAAACTTGATGGCATTAAAGGTGTAATGAACTCTTCAGGAGAAGGGAAATGGACTGTTGAAACTGCGCTTGAGTTACAAGCAGCGGCACCAGTAATCGCGATGTCATTATTTATGCGCTATCGTTCTCAGGAAGATGATACATTCCATGGAAAAGTAGTTTCAGCACTACGTAATCAGTTCGGTGGACATGAAGTTGTAAAAAAATAAGGATGTTTTTGAAAAGAAACTTGTGCATAAGCGCAAGTTTCTTTTTTATAGTTTAAGAAATTACTAATTTAAAAATACCAATCAATCATCGTTTTTTTGTCACAAATGACAGCTTCAACATTCATTGATTGAACAATATATTCTATATTTTCTTCTTTAGCTAATAATAAGGTTGTAAAGGAATCGTATATACTCATAAACGCATACTCATTGTCTTCTCCAGTAATAATTAACTCATTATTGCTAATGTCCCAAATATCTAATGGAGTAGTATTATTTACCTGTAATAATCCGTTTGTATTAAGAATTGGTTCAGAGAAATATAGATTTTTTGCACCTTTAGAACCGAGGAGTTTAAGTAATTTGTGTAATAAAAATATAGACGTATAATCTTCTGTTGGATAATAAAGATCTTTTTTTAAGTTTGAATGTAGCTTTTCAGCTAAATCCTCTCTTTTATATTTTTCTGAAAAGGCACTAATGGAAGTCAACATGGCCATTGCTAGGTCTGCGTATGAATGTAATCCACTACAAGACATCATTTCCTTCCAAGAAACGGATTTCCCATTGTGAATGATTTCTTCAGCGCTAGGATAGATGTGCTCATATGGTCTTTTTCTCACAGACTTTTCCCATCCTAAAGGCATTTGGACAAATGGATGTAGCAATATAGCTGCAGATTTAAAATTACTTGGTAGTTGTTCTAAAATTGGTGATTTGTCATCTAGCCAAATGTAATCCAACAAAATATAACCTCCTCTTAGACTTTGAAATGTACGGATTCCCGTATTATGTTTTTTTGTATTGATTGTATCAAATATAAAGCGAAGCATGAAATATGTCCCAACATAAAAGTAAGAATAAATAAAATGAAGTTTTCATAAATAGTAAAAGGGTGCTTATGTCATCAGTATAGCTAAAAAATGTTGTTACATATGAGAAGAGCGTGTTAATAAAATATGAGGTGGTTAAATGGGAAATGAGCAAGTGAAGTCTGTAAAGGAAGAAAAAAAGTTATGTCTTTGTATGATTGTCAAAAATGAGTCTAGAATTATGGAAAGATGTTTAAATGCAACAAAATCAATTGTAGATTATGTTTCTATTTGTGATACTGGATCGACGGATAATACGCCTGAAATTATTGGAAATTGGTGTAAGGAAAATGAGATACCCGGGACGGTTCATCATGAGCCGTTTAAAAACTTTGGTTATAACAGAAGTTTAGCTGTTTCATTAGCGCAAAAAACATATCCAGAAGCAGATTATTTATTAATATTAGATGCGGATATGATTTTAGAGGTTGATCCGAATTTCGATAAAACGAGCTTAACGGAAGATCATTATCTTACATTGCAATATGATGTTCATATTAAATATTGGCTTACACGTCTTTTGAAAGCTTCTTTACCATGGAAATCTGTCGGTGTTACTCATGAGTACTGGGATATAGATCGTTCAAAAGTTGGAGCGAATTACAATACGAGGGTAGATCGGTTAGAGACTCTTGTCGTGAATGATCCCGGAGATGGCGGGAGTAAAGCTGATAAATTTGAAAGAGATGAGAGGTTGTTGTTACAAGGAATAAATGACCCAGAAACAACGCCAGATTTGCATATAAGATATTTATTTTATTTAGCCCAAACTTATTTTCATTTAAGTCAATTTGAAGATTCGATTAAATGGTATAAAAAACGAGTGGAAGCAGGGGGGTGGGTTGAAGAGGTATTCTATTCGTTATTGCGAATAGGATTTTGTTATGAGCAGTTAGCAAATCGTTCAGCAAATAAACAAAATGAAGTGACAGATGCTGATGAAAAAGAAACTGTTAAAGGGCAAGAAGAGCAATATTTAGCATTAGCTGTTTTTTATTTTCAAAAAGCGTGGGAATATAGACCAACCCGGGCTGAACCATTATACCAACTTGCAAGGTTGTATCGATTACGATCTCAAAACAATATTGCTTTGATGTATGCTCTGCAAGGGAAGGAAATTCCTTTTCCAAAGGATGATCTTTTATTTGTAGATTATCATGTGTATGATTACTTATTTGACTATGAAATTTCTATTAGTGCTTTCTATATACCTCATAAAAAACATTTAGGGGCCGTGTCGCAAAAGTATTTGGAATCGATTAAAGAAGAGATTCCATTTCATATAGCAAATGTAGTAGAGAATAATGCGAAATTTTATTAAATACATTTTCGGTTAAAGGAGTAGTGGAGTAATCATGGAATTAATGCGATGGGCGATTGAACTAGGAGAATCGGTGCATGGAAATACGTATGAAGAATTGATGCCACTACTAGACTATTATTATGACCGTGATCATTTAAAAGCGTATTGTATCGCAAATCTTCTTTTAAACATGGATGTATTAGATGAACATCGTGAAAGAATCGAATTAAGAAGATGCATCGCTGCTTATTATGCTGGATTATATAAAGTAGCAAGAAAACATGCAAATGAGTTAGTGCTTAAACATCCGGATGTAGATTTATATAAAAATAATTTAAAATTAATGGAAGCTTATTTGAATAAAGAATATGATTATTGTCTTTTTATATGCCCAAAGACATACGGTAGTTTCATAGATGTTGCGCGAGCTTTAAAGTGGCGGTTGGAGCAGGAGGGAAATACAGTAATTATATCAGAAACAATACTGGAAAATGTAAAGAATACAGTTGTTTTTGGAGCACATACATACGCATATAACCCGAATCTTCTTCCGAAAGATGCAATTATTTATAATTTAGAACAGCTATACGAAGGAAGTCCATATGCACACCCCCTTTATTTAATATTATTAAAAGATAGAGTGATTTGGGATTATAGTAAACAAAATATAGAATGGCTAAAACAAAAAGGGGTAGGAAAAGAAATAAAACATGTAAAAATGAACTATGCTCCAACTTTGGAAATAAAAAAAGATGCATTTGAAGATGACATTACTGAAGATATTGATATTCTGTTTATAGGTGCTCTTAATCCGAGGCGGCAAGCTATTTTTGATCATCTAAAAGCGATTGCCCCAAATTTAAATATAGTTTTTAAAAATAATGCGTGGGGAATTGTTAGAAATGAATTGATTGCTAGAGCTAAAATTATATTAAATATTCATTTTTACTTATCAGGAATTCTTGAAACACCTCGCGTGTCTTATGCAGTCGCAAATAAGAAATTTATTATTTCTGAAAATAGTAATCCAGAAGATGAGGTAGAGTGGCCGGGAATTGTATTTACTCCGTACGAAAAAATAATTGAAAACGTAATGAAATATATAGAATTACCAGAAGAACGGAAAAAATTAGCGGGAAAAGCATATAATCATTTTGAAGCAAATGAAAGTTTAGGTACATTGAGTCTGAGAGATGAAACGAAGTAATTGTGCGAAACTCATACGAAAGTATGAGTTCTTTTTTGTTTATCATACTATTTTATGAAACAAGTTAACTCTTTATATTGTGTTTTGTATAGAAATTTCTGATAATATATAAGTAGAACTTGAAAACAAAGGGGAGAAATAATCATGAAACTAGTCGTTATTAACGGTACACCAAGAAAATTTGGTAGAACTCGCGTGGTGGCAAAATATATTGCGGATCAATTTGAAGGGGAATTATATGATTTAGCAATTGAGGAGTTACCTTTATACAATGGAGAAGAGTCACAACGTGATTTAGAGGCAGTAAAAAAATTGAAAACGTTAGTGAAAGCTGCGGATGGGGTTGTATTATGTACACCAGAATATCATAATGCGATGAGCGGTGCGCTGAAAAACTCTTTAGATTACTTAAGTAGTAGTGAATTTATTCATAAACCAGTTGCGTTGTTAGCGGTTGCTGGTGGCGGTAAAGGTGGAATAAATGCATTAAACAGCATGCGAACGGTCGCTAGAGGTGTTTATGCAAATGCCATTCCAAAACAAGTTGTGCTTGATGGATTACATGTGCAAGATGGTGAACTTGGGGAAGATGCCAAACCATTAATTCATGATGTAGTTAAAGAATTAAAAGCATATATGAGCGTATATAAAGAGGTGAAAAAGCAACTAGGAGTGGAGTGATATGTCCTCACTTTATCATGATTCTCGATTGTATTACATTCTAGGGGCCAATAGTCTATCTGCTATTGGTTCCGGAATTGTTATGATAACGATTCCGTGGCTGTTAATTAAAGAGAGTGGAGGAGAGACAACGTTTGGTTATGTTTCTATCATTGCAACCCTCATTATGTTTTTATTAACACCATTCATTGGGCAAAGTATTGATCGTTTTTCAAGAAAATCTTTATTGCTATGTAACGAAGGAATCGGAATTGCCGTAATTGGAATAATGGTTATATGGGGATTTGCTGGGCAACCTTATCATTCTATTCACTATATTCTTATTTATATAGCCGGATCATTCTACTATTTATTATTTTATCCTACAATATTTGCGTTCAACCAAGAGATATTTCAAGCGGAACATTATAAAAGTTTAAGTGGAACGATGGAAATACAAGGACAGTTAACACAAGTTATTTCTGGAGCGGCCGCGAGCTTCTTAATTGAAATTGTATCTTTGAAGTGGATTTTGTTAGTAGACATGTTAACTTTTGCTGGAGCATTTTTTCTTTTCTTATGTATACCGTACGTAAAGAAAAAAGAAGTGAAAAGAAAAATAACATTTAAGAAGCAATTGTTTGAAGGAATTCACTTTATGAAAAAACGTCCTAAGCTCTTTTGGTTCTTACTGGCTACTTATATGCCGTTTATAGGTGTCATGATGGCAAATTATTTAATACCCGTGTATATTTCGGATATACTCAAAGCCAATGCCTCTGTATACGCAGTAGAGGGCACGATGTACGGTGTCGGAGCGGTTGTTGCAGGAATTTGTATTCCACTCATAATGAAATATGTCAAAACAGAAGTTTCAATCGTTATGACGATGTTCATTTATGTAATTTCAATTACCGCAATGAGTATTGAACCTTCCGTAATGTTGTTATATGGACTAGCGATTTTTCATGCAATTGGAAATGCGGGGACAAGAGTGGCGAGAAATGTATTGATGATGGAGGAAATTCCAAATGAAGTAATGGGACGTGTAGACAGCTTATTTCGCCTAATTGGTACTGGAATACGAATTTTATTATTAATGTTGTTTACAGCGGGTGTATCTAAAGTGGGAGTCATGCTGCCGTTTTACGTACTAAGCTGCATATTGATCTTCTCATTAGGAATCGCTATTTATTATGTACTATCACAACGTAAAGTAGCGGCGCATGTTTCTAATAAATCAATCGTTTGAAAAAACACTTCTGCCTCCCTTTCTTTTTCTATATAATAACAAGAAAGGGAGTGAATACTTATTTATGAACAAATGGATCTTTCTTATAATTTTATTATTACCGCCACTATACATCATTTATATGACGTTTCGAATGAACAAAGTTGCTCGTGAAAAGTTGAGCTATCACTCTCCGTACGTTCTTATACTGGGTGCAAAGTTATTTGGAGATAGACCGTCTTTATCTCTTCAAAATCGTTTGGATGTAGCGTTGGAGTATTTATTTTCCCATCCTGAAGCGAAAGTAATTGTTTCAGGTGGTCAAGGAGAAGATGAAGATATACCGGAAGCTCATAGCATGAGAAATTATTTAATGGTACACGGTATAGATGAGAGTCGTATTTTAATAGAAGATCAATCTACAAATACGTATGAAAACTTAAAATTTAGTATGGATTTATATAATGTGAAACATGCGGTAGTTGTAAGTAATACATATCATTTATATCGAACGAAAATAATTGCAAAGCGTTTAGGCATGAAGATGGAGGCGCTAGCTGCTGAAACACCAATTCGTTCTAAGAGAAAAATGTATGTTCGCGAATATGCTGCTATTATGAAAACAATATTGTTCGACCGTTAGAGCTCAAATGCGAGCTCTTTTTTAATTTAAAAGCGTATCATTTGAAATGAATGCCATATTCCATCAAAATAAAGGAAACAACAGTAAAGGAGTTGTGTTTGTGATTCAATTTAATCATGTGTCAAAATCGTATGAAGATGGCACGAAAGCAGTGGATTCATTGCATTTAGAAATTAAAAAGGGAGAATTTTTCGTTCTCATCGGTCCGAGTGGTTGCGGGAAAACAACGACAATGAAGATGATTAATCGTTTAATCGAAACGACTGAAGGATCGATTTTAATCGATGGAAAAGATATTCAACAATATAATATAAACGAATTACGTTGGGATATAGGATACGTGTTGCAGCAAATCGCTTTGTTTCCTCATATGACAATCGCTGAAAATATTGCAGTTGTTCCTGAAATGAGGCAATGGAGCAAAAAGGAAATAAAAGCACGCGTCGATGACTTGTTACATATGGTTGGATTAGATCCGGATATATATCGAGATCGTATGCCTGATGAATTGTCAGGAGGACAAAAACAACGTGTCGGTGTCGTGCGAGCATTAGCCGCAAACCCGAAAATCGTTCTTATGGATGAACCATTTAGTGCGTTAGATCCATTAAGTAGGGAACAGCTTCAGAAGGATATTGTACAGTTGCAAAAAAAGATTCAAAAAACAATCGTGTTCGTAACACATGATATGCAAGAAGCATTATCACTTGGAGATCGCATTTGTATTATGAAAGAAGGAAAAGTTGTTCAACTAGATACACCAGAAGGAATTATACATAATCCGAAAAATGAATTTGTAGAGGAGTTCATTGGAAATCGTGGACGAACTTGGTATGAGGAGAAAAGTGTAGCAGATGTATTGCCGCTTGATCAAAGTGTGCAATTAGAAGGGCAGGCACTATCATTACATTCTTCTTTACAAGAAGCGTTAGTTCGTGTGCGTGATGAGGAAATCGTTCCAGTTGAAGAAAACGGTCAATATATTGGAGCGTTAACAAGTCGTCATATCGTCAATTATATTGTTGAACAAATGAAGGAAAGAGGCTAAACAGTGACTAATTTTATACAAACGTTCCAAGAACGAAAAATAGAATTACTAACTGCATTAAGTGAGCATTTACAAATATCGCTTATTTCATTATTTTTTGCAGTAATTATAGCGGTGCCACTTGGCATTTTATTAACAAGAAAAGAACGAATGGCTGAATTTATAATAGGAACTTCTGCAGTAATGCAGACAGTGCCATCACTTGCATTACTCGGACTATTAATTCCGTTAGTAGGAATCGGAAAACTTCCAGCGATTATTGCATTAGTTGTGTATGCACTATTACCTATTTTACGAAATACATATACAGGAATAAGGGAATTAGATGAATCACTAATAGAAGCCGCGAGAGCTATGGGGATGAATAGTTGGAGAAGGCTGTGGAAGGTAGAGCTTCCTCTTGCATTGCCTATCATTATGGCCGGTATTCGTACAGCGATGGTATTAATTGTTGGAACGGCTACATTAGCAGCTCTCATTGGTGCTGGTGGGCTCGGTAAGCTTATCTTATTAGGCATAGATCGAAATGATCATGCACTTATCATTTTAGGGGCCGTACCAGCCGCGTTACTCGCTTTATTCTTTGATATAGTACTTCGCATACTTGAACGACCGAAACGCTCTTCTAAGCGTGTTATATTGACGATATGTATAGTTGTAGTAATGATTGCTTCTCCATTTCTTTGGAGTACAGAAAAGAAAGATATTGTTATTGCGGGCAAACTTGGATCAGAACCTGAAATTTTAATTCAAATGTATAAGCAGCTTATTGAACAAGATACCGATTTAAACGTACAATTAAAACCAGGTCTTGGAAAAACAGCATTTGTATTTGAAGCGTTGAAATCCGGGGAAGTAGATATATACCCAGAATTTTCAGGAACAGCTTTATCTACTTTCGTGAAAGAAGAACCAAAGAGCACAAATCGTGATGAAGTATATGATCAGGCTCGCATTGGAATGGAAAAGAAATATAATATGGTTATGTTGAAGCCAATGGAGTATAACAATACATATGCACTAGCCATGCCGAAAAAAATAGCAGATCAAAAGAATATAAATACAATTTCTGATTTAGGGAATGTTGCGCAGGAAGCCAAAGTAGGGTTTACATTGGAATTTGCTGATCGTGAAGATGGTTATAAAGGAATGCAAAAATTATATAACTATAAGTTCTCGAATGTTAAAACGATGGAGCCGAAGCTGCGTTATAGCGCAATTCAATCTGGAGATGTTAACGTAATTGATGCATATTCAACAGATAGTGAATTGGAGCAATACGGACTGAAAGTGCTAAAAGATGATAAAGGGTTATTCCCACCTTATCAAGGGGCACCATTATTAAGAAAAGAAACGTTACAGAAATATCCTGAACTTGAAAAGGTATTAAATAAATTATCTGGAAAGATTACAGATGAAGAAATGCGAAAAATGAATTATGAAGTTAACGTAAATGGTAAAAGTAGTGAAGAAGTCGCAAAACAATTTTTAGAAAAAGAGAATTTACTTCGTTAAATTTACAAGAAATATACAAATTTATATGTTTGAAATGACCGTTCATTACAAAATGAGCGGTTTTTTTGTGCATACTTATACATTTTTTCAAAAAAGTATTCCATTTTTGTTCATTTTCTTTTAGAATAAGTAATGTTTTCCTGAAAAAATATAAGAGAAACGTCTATTAGAGAAAAAGGTGACTTTAATAGTTGAACGAACATAACACCTAGAATGACAGATGGGGTGGTACAAATAGAAAAGAAGTTAGGATTTTTTCCGTTAATCGCATTAGTAGTTGGAACAATGGTTGGTGGAGGTGTTTTTAGTTTACCGCATGATTTAGCAGTAGGAGCAAACAGTGGTGCAATAATAATTGGCTGGTGTATTACAGCGATGGGAATGATTCCACTTGCGCTCGTATATCAAACGTTAGCAAGACAAAAACCGGAACTTGAAGGTGGAATTTATAGTTATGCACGTGCTGGTTTCGGTGAATATATTGGATTTAATAGTGCTTGGGGATATTGGCTAGCAGGAATCTTAGGTAATGTCGCAACAATTATGTTACTGTTTAGTACATTAGGTTATTTCTTTCCAATTTTCAAAGGAGGAAATAATGTTGCATCTATCGTTGGGGCATCACTTTTATTATGGACACTTCATTTTCTAATTTTATTTGGAATCCGTGAAGCTTCTATTATGAATGTTATCGCAACAATAGGGAAGTTAGTTCCAATCGTTTTATTTATTGTTGTAATGGTAACAGCCTTTCGCTGGGACACATTTACACATGATTTTTGGGGAGAAGGAACCTTCTCACTTTCCGCTATACTTGGTCAAGTGAAAAATACAATGCTTGTAACACTTTGGGTTTTCATTGGAGTTGAAGGAGCGGTTGTATTATCCGGAAGAGCGAAGAATAGCCGAGATGTTGGTAAGGCAACAGTAATGGGACTTATTTTAGTAATGTCCATATATATTTTAATTTCTGTTCTGTCAATGGGAGCGATGACAAGAAGCGAACTTTCTGTGCTAGAAACTCCGTCAATGGGACATGTATTAGAGCATGTTGTTGGTCCATGGGGTGCAGTTGCGATTAACATTGGGTTAGTTGCTTCACTTGTCGGTACATTAATTGGCTGGTTTTTACTTGTTTCTGAAATTTCTCATGTAGCCGGAAAAGATGGCGTATTTCCGAAAGTCTTTACGAAAACAAATAAAAAGCAAACACCGCACATGGCATTATGGATTTCAAATGGTGTTGCCCAAATTATATTTATCATCGTTCTGTTTTCAGAATCAACATATCAAATTATGTATTTCATTGCATCAACATCAATTTTATTACCATATTTATTATCAGCGTTATTCCAATTTAAATTAGTCATTACAAACGAGCTAAAAGACGCTAAATTAAAAAATGGAGCGTTAGCTTTAATTGCTTCTATTTACTCTGTATGGCTTCTTTATGCAGCTGGTTTAAAGAATTTACTACTAGTTTCAATTGTGTATGGAATTGGAATTATTGTTTACACGTTTGCAAGAAAAGAACAAGGGAACCGTTGCTTTGCAGGTGCAGAGAAATATGTGATGTGGGCAATTATTATTGCGGCTATCACATCACTGTATATGTTATTAACTGGAAATATAAAAATGTAAAAAGTCCTTTTCATTTAAAGGGCTTTTTTCTTTGTTTAGAGAATATTTACTACATAAGATATTCAGGAGGGATGAGAATGGAAGAAAAAGAACAGCTGTCTAGAATAATTGATTTAGCTAGTGAGTTAAGGAAAGTATTAGTGCAAGAATCTTTTTTTAATCATCATCCTGAGCTGAGAGGAGTCATTGAGAATTTAGCAAGTTCTGTTGAAAATTTGGCGGAATTGCAAAAAAGTAAAGATGAAAATGCTGAAGATCGATTACGTTACGTACTTGCTAAAATGAAAATTGCTCATAATGCAATTTTACAAGAGAAAAAAGCATTTCCTTCTCATTAATATACGTTTTAATTTTGAACCTGGCGGATAACGTCAGGTTTTTTATTTCTAGTTTTTCGTTTCTTTCATACACTAAGAATAGTATGAAAAAAGAAGGTGACTAAGGTGAAATTACATAAAGCTCTTCAGCCAAGTTTTATAAAACGAATGTACTATATGAGATTTTTAGGGAAATTTACAAAAGCTGAAAAAGAGAAGAGTGGAGAGAATTTCTTTGTACAATGCGTATCGCCAATACCATTCACTTTACAGGAACAATTTGCAAATGAACCCTATGTATTTGAAGGATTATGTAGTAATAAAAAGAATGAAAAAATCTTTTTGGAATTAAAGAAGAGGAAATTAGAAAAGCAATTAGTGATGTTTCGTCTTTATTATGAAAGAGGAAATGTATACGTGGAGTTAATATGTACAGAAGAACCGAAAGAAATAGCAAGCAGCTATAAAATGATTCCGGCACCTAAAGTTACAAATAATAAAAAAAGAGAATCTTTAGAACGAAAACTTAGCAACGGTTATTTATCATTTCTTATGCCTAAATTTCCGAAGGACTTTGAGCCTCCCGAATTATTGTGGCACGATGGAAGACTGTATGGAAACATATCCTTAAAGTCATCAATTAGCTCAATCGCATATTTTGAACAGAAACGTGAATGTAAATATATAAACTGCAGTGACTGGACGAAGTATGTAGAAATAGCGGTAGAAGATCAATTATATTTTGTAAGTGATCATGTGTATGAGCAATTAAAAAAACGAATGCATGAAGAAGGTAAGCTAGTTGAAGTAGAGGATATAAAAGTGCAAAAAGATGAATGGGAATGGGATGAGCGTGAATCGTCCTTTTTACAGTATGTACAAAGTATGGTGCATAATAAAGGGCTATATTTGGATGCAACGGATATATATAATTTCCATATAAGTGTAAAAACAAATATGTTAACGATTCTTGGTGGTATACCGGGCGTTGGGAAATCACGTTTTGTGCAAACTTATGCAGAAGCATTAGGATTACAGTATGGGGAAGAATTGGTTTGGATTCCAATTTCACCATCGTATCAAGAACCACATGATTTACTTGGTTACCTTCATCCAAATGGTACTTTTATTGAAAGTGAAACGAAGTTAGTTAGGACGTTAATGAAGGCGAAAGAAAATCCCAATCAACTGTATATAATCGTTTTTGATGAAATGAACATGTCACATATTGAGCATTGGTTTACTCCATTTTTATCTGTTCTTCAACTTGAAACAAAAAATCGTATTTTAAACTTGTATGAGGGTGTTCAGGACATTGAGAATTCAATTCCATCAACAATTGAAATTGGAGAAAATATTATATTTATAGGTACTGTGAATTTTGATGAAACAACGAAAGAGCTCTCCGATCGATTATTAGACCGAACGAACTTAATAACGTTACAAAAAATTCCGTTTTGTGAGATGGGCATGGAACTGGGGAAAGTCGTATTACACCCACCTTTGAAAGTAACAGCGGGAGAATTTCGGATAAATTGGATGAGAAATAAAGCGATGATTGAAGTGTTTTCTGAAGAAGAATTAGAGCTATTAGATAAGTTGCATGTCGTATTGTCATCACATGATGCGTCTAAGGGAATTTCTTTCCGATGTGCAAACGCAATTGCGACTTATTTGCAAAATATACCGTTCCAAAATAACCATACCTATATGATTAGTAGAGAAGAAGGGTTTGATTTACAAATAAAGCAGCGTGTATTGACGAAAATCAGAGGGACCGAAATGATGGTTGGTTCTTTACTTTCTGAAGAAGCAAAAAGGGGAGCGACCTTAGTACCTCTTTTGCAATCTGCACTTGCAAACAGAGTATCTACATTTGAACACTCTTTAGCATATATACGAGAAAAACGTAGGGAACTGGAGCTGTATGGATATGCAAAATGAAGGGCGTTACGAAACAAAAATCGTTGATACGAATGAAACGCTCCCTTTTGTATTAAAGTTAATCATTGGAAATGAGGGGAAAGGAGATTATATTTTATTAAATCGTCTTTGTACATCTACTACAGCATTAGTTCAATGCATTTATAAAGTACAAGAATTAAAACCGATTAGATTGCAGTACAATTATGAAATCCCAATGAATATTACTTTTATATGGAATAAAGTATATGAGGGACAGAAAAATATAAAAGAGGCTCAATATGAAATAAATGAAAAAAAACAAAGAGTATTAATATATGAACATGGGAAAACAGAATTCTTTTATCCATGGCGCTGTGGTTTATACCATTTTGAAGTTCGTATAGAAGATACAACGTATTATGGTGCTTTTCAAATCGTACCGAAAAACTTTTTTGATGATCAATTTGAAATGATTCAAGACTATGTGAAGTCAATTTTAAATGAGTTGATTTTGGATAGAGGTTATTATAAAAAGACTTTCTCTGCACTTAGCGATATTGAGGATTCTTCTTATTTAGTGTTGCTTAGAAAGTTACCCCAAAAAATGAAGATGATAAAGCAAATCTTTAAGAAAATAGAATCAAGCTCAAAATTTATAAATGCATATAAATGGGAAGGAAAAGAGAGAAAGCCAACAAGAAAAGGAACCATAGTGGCAGAAAGAAAACCTTATGCAAAACATTATAATCGTAAGTTTATGGAACAAAAAAATAGTAAGGAAAATGCATTTCTTAAATATAAATCGATGCAATTTTATCATTATTTAATTGAAGCTAAAAGTTTTTTACGTCAAACAATTGAAATATTAGAAAGAGAAAAAAAGAAAAAATCAGAAGAGTTTCAAGCCGTAAAAACAATTATACAAACAATTGAGCGTAATGGATCAGTAACCGATAGAGAGAAGCAAAAATATAAAAATATACATTTACTAAAAGAAGCCGATTTACGAAAGAGCTCAATGAAAATACAAGAATATAAAATATTGGCGCACATTGTTCATGAAAATGTACAATACTTTCAAATGTTAATGCACTCCTCGTTTTGGAGGGAAGTTACTGAAACAAGTAACATGAACTTACATGATTTACCGATACCACATCAACAATTACTACATCATTTAGAAGTACTCCCGCAATATACGGATCAATCTCCATCTTTATTATTTGTTTATAAGCCAACGTTTTTAGTGTATGAATATTACGCTTTTTTTATCGTTATTTCAATTTTAGAGCAAATTGGTTTTGAGGCTAGAAATTCCATTCGTGAACAAATACAAGAACATTTTTATGTAGATGGATTACAAGATGGAACGACAGTAGTTTTACAACGAGATGATTTAAAGGTGCATGTCGCATTTAATGACTTAATTGAAACACATCCCCTTATTGCATTAAGTAAAGGGAGTAATTTTTACAATGGTGAGGATACGAAGAAGCCAGATATTCGCTTAGACTGTTATGTAAAAGAAGATGGGAAATACGTATATAAATCTTCTATTATTATTGAAGTGAAGTATAGTCCAATGTACAATATTTTTCAGCACGTCGGAAATACGAAAGCAACTGAGCAAATGTATAAGTATTGGTCTATAAAGTATGTAGAAGAACAGGATGGAAAGCGAGTCTATTATCGAAGGTCAATTTATGAAGTCATTTGTGTATATCCAGGAAGCCATATGCATAGTAAAAAAATTGAGTCTGGATGCGGTGTTTTCTTGCAGTTATATCCATATAAGACGAAACAAGGGGAAGAGAAATTAGCTGGAAAACATGGGATGGTACAAATTTTTGAAAAGTGGTTAAAAAGCATTGAGAAGTAAAAGAAATCCTTTTTCATAAAGGATTTTTTTAGATTAAGAAGAATTATATGCTGTATGGAAAGAAACATATTGTAAGTTAGATTTGAAAAGTGATACAAATGTGTTATTAAAAGGAATGTGAGCGCGGGATAAAAGTCGATTAAATTGGAATCTAATTCATTTTGCAGAATATAATAAGTAATAAATATTTTTAGTTGCATACGAAGATTTGTTCTTATATGATAGATAGTGAAAGCGTTATCAAAAACAGAGCGACGATGGGAAAGGCGGTTAAATATGTTCCAGCGTGTTCAAACAAAGGAAGAACATTTTGGGTTCGAGCAACTATGGGGAGATTTTTGTGAAGAAAGAAACTTAATGTTCGTAGAACGTAATTTAAATCCATCACGATTTTTATTAATAGAAGATGAACATCCTATTGGTACAGTAGAATGTATTAAGTATACGGTACCTGAACAATCAAATTCTGAGTTTTTCTATCCGTTTTCTAAAAATGATTTAGTAAAAGATTTGAAGAATGTGTATGAAATAGGCAAGTTAAGTATTTCGAAAACGTCTCGTGGGAGAGGACATTTCAAAAGGCTAACAGCTATTTTATTTATACATGCGTTAGAAACAAAAGCTGAATGGTACATTGCAGCAGTAACAAAAAGAATGTATATGTATTTACTTACACTCGGTTTTCCAATTGAACCGATAGATAATCCATTTCAGTTTCATGATACTTTACAAGGTGTACCAGTAAGAATTCATGCTCGAAAAGGGGTTACGCATTTGTATTCTTTAAAAGAATTTCGCGATGTGATTCAAGGGAATGCTCATGCACAGGCATTAATTGCAGAATACAGTAAAAATATTATGTTAACGAAATAAAACGAAGTGAATATGTATAATAAAGAGAATAATATTTTTATAAGATATAACTCTTCATAAAAAAAGACCCTTATTATTTTAATAAGGGTCTAAAAATTATAATCCAAATATACTAAAAATCATTTTGCGGCGCTTCGGTTTCTTTTCTCGTTCGTATGTTGGTTTTGAATCAGGAGTAATATAAATGGGTTCTTCTTTCGTTAGGGCAGCTTCTAACTTTTGAATTCGTTCTAACATTTCCTCCATTTCACGACGGTGTTGTAAAAGTTGGTACGTGACGACATCATTTGCCTTATCTTGCATTTGTTCTTCCATTCGATCGAGTCTTCTCGTAATAGTGTTTAATTGATCAGCTAATTGTTCAAAATCATTCGATGATATGTTTTGAACAATTGTATTGACTTGAGTTTTTAATTCTTCAACCTCATTTGAGGAAGTCTTTTGAGTAGGTTGAGGATTTTGAGACTGCTCTATTTGAAATAGATGGTGTTCTAACATTTGATCGACATCATCTTGTGTAAAAATAAAGTGGCCATATTTGTTTTTTTCTATCGTAAGATTTAATTGTTGCGCGATCCGGACAACAGCCTTTGGGCTAACACCTAATTTTTTTGCGATAAATGGTGTTTTATATTCCAAAATAATCCCTCCTATATATATCCTGTTAAATGATTTCGAGCTATGAAGTAAGTTCCCTTCTAGTGCGACAAAAGAAGTGTGGAATCGGCAAAGAAAGTGTTTTTTCACGAAATTGAGTTGAGAAGAATAGTTAGTTTAAATAAAAATGTTTTATCGTAACATTTAGAATAATTTGACGAGTGTAAATGAATTAGATTATCATAATGATAAATATCTTTTTTATGTATGCATATAATATATAAAAAGGTGGTTGCTAATGTAGAATTTTGTTAGAGTATTAGAATGCTTACTTCACTTGAATAAAATTAAGTAGGAGGTGGCTTCCTTGCTTACAATGTAAGTAAGGAAAAGTATTTGGACATATATAGTATAAGTATAGTGATTGTTTTAATTGCCTTAACGGCATTTTTCGTTGCAGCAGAATTTGCAATTGTTAAAGTGAGAAGTTCACGAATTGACTATTTAATTGCAGAAGGAAATAATCGTGCAACATCGGTCAAAACAGTCATTACAAACTTAGACGAATATTTATCTGCTTGTCAGTTAGGAATTACTGTTACAGCTTTAGGAATTGGGTGGTTTGGTAAACCTGCGTTAAAGCAAATGTTTGATACGCTTTTTGCAAATTGGAATATCTCTACTCAACTAGCAGACATTTTTGCTGTAACTTTAGTATTTTTGTTAATTACTTTTTTACATGTTGTAATAGGGGAATTGGCCCCAAAAACATTTGCAATTCAAAAATCTGAACAAGTGAGTTTGCTTGTTTCTAAGCCGTTAATTTTCTTTTATCGTATTGCATTCCCATTCATTTGGCTATTAAATGGTTCAGCTCGAATCATTACGAAGCTGCTAGGGCTGAAACCGCCGAAGGGGCATGATGAGGTTCATTCAGAAGAAGAATTACGGTTGTTAGTTTCAGAAAGTTATAAAAATGGTGAGATTAATCAATCTGAATATAAATATGTAAATAAAATTTTTGAATTTGATGATCGGATTGCAAAAGAAATAATGGTACCTCGAACTGAAATGAATATTATAAGTAAAGAAATGCCTGCTGAAGAAGCTTTGCAAAAAATGTCTCGCGAAAAATATACAAGGTATCCAGTTGTTGATGGCGACAAAGACCACGTAATAGGTTTTGTGAATTTTAAAGATATTTTTACTGAGTTTGTACAACATAAAGCTGTTAATAAGAAGACAGTAGAGCAATATATGAGACCAATTATTTTAGTTATCGATTCTATTCCAATTCATGATTTGTTTTTAAAAATGCAAAAAGAAAGAACACATATTGCTATATTGATAGATGAATATGGTGGGACATCTGGACTTGTTACTGTTGAAGATATTTTGGAAGAAATTGTTGGAGATATTCAGGATGAGTTTGATACGGATGAGCAACCAGAAATTCAACAAGTTAGTGAAACGAAGACGATACTAGAGGGAAAAGTACTTGTTAGTGAAGTGAATACGTTATTTGGTTTAGGGATTGATGATGATGGTGTTGATACAATCGGTGGTTGGATTTTAACGAAGAATATAGAGATTGCTGAAGAGGATTCCATTGAAATTGAAAATTATAAGTTTTGTGTGAAAGAATTAGATGGACATTATATAAAAAGATTAGAAGTTACAAAGATAGTAGAATCGATTGTTATTTTAGAAGATGAAAAACAAATTCCGTTACAAGAGCAAATTAGCTCGTAAACTCTGCTATATAGCAGAGTTTTTTTGAGCATAATGTTTTTTGAGGGATAAGGGCTATGATACAATGACATAAGTTGAACCTTTCACTAGGTGAAGTATTGTTGTATACATATATTTGGAAGGAGAAGAAGTATGAAAAAGCATTTATATATAAACGGAAATTGGAAATCTGTAAACACGTATAAGCCATTATACGCACCATATTCTGAAGAAACATTAGCGGAAATTGCACAAGGAACGGAAGAAGATGTAAAAGAGGCTGTTACTGCTGCAAAAAATGCAATGATAAAAATGAATAAATTATCTGCATATGATCGTGCGACTATTTTAGAGAAAGTTGCACAAAAAATGGATGAAAGAAGAGAAGAATTTGCAGAGATTATTGCAAAAGAAGCTGCAAAACCAATACGTGCTGCAAGGGGAGAAGTAGATCGTACTGTTCAAACGTACAAATTTGCAGCTGAAGAAGCGAAGCGTATATATGGTGAGACATTGCCATTAGACGCCGCACCTGGTGCGGATGGGCGTATTGCATATACAATCCGAAAGCCGATTGGGGTTATAGGGGCTATTACACCATTTAATTTCCCGTTAAATTTAGTAGCGCATAAAGTTGGACCAGCAATTGCTGCTGGAAATACAGTTGTATTAAAGCCAGCTGATCAAACGCCATTATCATCTTATGCATTAGTTGAGTTATTTGAAGAGGCAGGATTGCCAAATGGAGCTTTAAATATCATTTCTGGCCCTGGCGCCACGGTTGGTGAGGCAATCGTCAAAAATGATTATGTTGCTTCTATTACTTTTACCGGAAGTCCAAAAGTTGGAATCGGAATAAAACAAAAGGCTGGGCTAAAACGAGTTACGTTAGAACTAGGCTCAAATGCTGCTGTTATTATTGATGAAGATGTAGAGTTAACAGATGAAATAATTGAACGTGTAAAATGGGGAGCATTTGTTAATAATGGGCAAGTTTGTATTTCCGTACAACGTGTTTTTGTACATGAAACGAAAATGCATGAATTTCTCTCGAAGCTAAAGAAAGCGATGGAATCAGTTGTTGTTGGTGATCCACTGCTTGAGGAAACGGATGTATCAGCTTTAATTTCAAAAAAAGATGTAGAGCGAATTGATATGTGGGTTCAAGAAGCAATCAAGGAAGGAGCAACTGTTTTATGCGGTGGTAAGAAGCGGGATGCAAGAATTTTTGAACCGACTGTATTAACAAATGTTCCAGATCATGTATCTGTGCAGTGCCAAGAAGTATTTGGTCCACTCATGACAGTAAATACATTTAAAGAATTTGATGAAGCGATTGAGCAAGTAAATAATTCGCGTTACGGCTTACAGGCAGGAGTATTTACAAATAATTTATTTAAAGCAATGCGTGCAATTGATGAGCTAGAGGTTGGTGGTGTCATGATTAATGATATTCCAACGTTCAGAGTAGATCATATGCCTTATGGTGGTGTGAAAGAAAGTGGCACGGGGCGCGAAGGAATTAAATATGCAATAGAAGAAATGACAGAAATGAAATTAGTATGTATTAAAAAATAAAATAGAAAACTTAAAATTTGCGCTAAAAAACGAGTAGGGAATGTTTACGATTCCATACTCGTTTTTTTACGCTTTTAGTAACTATTTAATTAAGTGTAACTTTTACTTCATTTCTTGTTTGAAAATAGTATCTTCTACATAAATTTGTTCTTTATCTACAGCAGTAGCATGTGTTAATACTAAACCGATTGGTGTTTCTGTATCTTTATTTTGAACAATTGTAAAAGGAACATTTTTTTCGTTTGCTAATTTAATGTATTTTGATAAATGTGGGTAAGCAATGCTACCATTTAGGAGGAGTTGTAATGATTGAGAAGAGCGCATGCTACCTGCCACTTCAGAGTATACATTACTTTGCATTACTTGACCGATCGTTAAAGCGATTTCTACACGCTCACGTAATGTAGTTAAATACATATTACGTTCTTCTGGTTTGTTTTGCTTTTGGCCGTAAATGCCTTCTTGGAGATAATCTTCCACATTTTTATTTACCATATTTTTCACACCTTTCATTTTCTATTGTACGCAAGAATTAAAAATGATGCAAAAAAAAGTCGTTTTGACTACGGAAATAATGAAAATATGTGAAGGAAAAAGGGAATTTGCATACAATTAGTTAAATAAGAAAGAAAAAATAATTTTATCAACAGAAATTAACAAAATGTGACAAAAATCTATTAACGAATCGTATTTTTTGTGTTAATATTCAAAATATAAAGGGTATTCGTCGTATGGAAATGGAGGGAATGGAGGTTTTTCCAATCGATAAGGATATTAAAGAAATATTTTGTTCACACTTGAAAAACAATAGGCACCAATTCGTAGAGAACTGGAAAAACAAAATGATAATTTCCGAAAAAGATCCATTTAAACTAGAAGTAGTTCAAAATGGAGAGGATTTACTAGAGTTAATTATCGAACTTACTATGGAAGATAAAGATATAAATTATCTTCAACCGTTATGCGAGAAAATTGCTATTGAACGTGCTGGAGCAGATGCGAATATTGGAGATTTTGTTTATAACGCAAACGTGGGAAGAAATGAACTTTTCGAAGCGATGTGTGAATTAGATGTTAGCGCTCGTGAATTGAAACCAATTATGGCAAAAATACATACTTGTTTTGACAAATTAATTTATTATACTGTTTTAAAATACTCGGAAATTATATCGAAGAATTTAGAGGAAAAACAGCAATATATTAACGAAACACATAAAGAAAGGCTGACGATTTTAGGACAAATGTCAGCTAGTTTTGTACATGAATTTCGTAATCCGCTTACTTCCATTATGGGGTTTGTCAAATTATTAAAGGCAGATCATCCGAGTTTATCGTATTTAGATATTATTTCGCATGAATTAGATCAATTAAATTTTCGCATTTCGCAATTTTTACTCGTATCGAAAAAAGAAATGTGGAATGAATCGGAACGGTTTTGGCTTAATGACTTGTTTCAAGACATTATACAATTCTTATATCCGAGTTTGGTCAATGCGAATGTTTTGATTGAAAAGAATTTACCGTATCCAATTCCGCTTGTTGGTTATCGAAGTGAAGTGAGACAAGTATTTTTAAACATATTAATGAATTCAATTGATGCTCTTGAATCAATGAAAGAAGAACGAAAAATTATCATTGATGTATTTGAAGAAGATCAAGCTATTCGAATTGTGATAAAAAATAATGGACCAATGATTCCAGCTGAAAATGTAGAAACGATTTTTGAACCATTTGTAACTACTAAAAAGTTAGGAACTGGTATTGGATTATTTGTATGTAAACAAATTGTGGAAAAACATAATGGATCCATTATGTGTCGATCAGATAACGATTGGACAGAATTTCAAATTGCATTTCAAAAATAAACAGTCTACACCAAATGAATGGTGTAGACTGTTTTAATTTGTAAGTATAACGGCTTCTAATTTAGGATCTTTAGTTGAATAACCTACTATTGAAATTGTATAAATAACATTTGGTTCAACATTGAATTTCGGAATAGTCAATAAAACGTTTTTATTATCTGCGAGTGAAATTTCAATATCTGCTGTACCAGGGCTAACTTGTAAAAAATCTGTTATTTGTTTAAAGAGTACATTTTCAAATAAATGATCTCCATCTTTTAAATCTACATTTACAACAGGGGTATCTGGAGAGAAATGTGCAAAGCGTATTTTAGCTTGACCAGCTGGTAAATGTGTATTATCAAGTATAGGTTGTAATTGTAGGTGATTATCACTATTTATTGCAGCAAGAGTATAAGTATGATTTCCCATTATTGGTACCAATGCTGAAAAGATTGGAGTTTCATTTCCGACAGGGACAATATCTATACGGTATTTACCTTGCACTAATGATAAATAAGGGCTGAATTGCTTAAATGAAATACTTTTAATAACCTTTTGTCCGTTTACTAAAATATCAACCGCTGATATATTTGGATCGGCATGAAAAATTCTTATATGTGACGGTAAAGCAGCTTCTTGTGAATCCCTTTTCTCATGCGCCTGTACAAGTTTTGAAAGTGCATCGCAATATTTCATATATAATTCTATATATTTTTTAGGATTACGAAACTGATAGTAACGTGCGAGCTGTTCGTATTGCGTAACTTCTTGTCCATATTTTTCAATTTCAGATTGAGACATGAACATTCCTCCTTTGTCATCATTAAAACTATATGCGAAGCAAGAAAGCGGTTATGCGAAAAAAATAATTTTATAAAGGGAAAATTAAAAATTGACAACAAATATGTTTTCATAAAGAGGTGCTGGTGCTTACGAGTATTTGGCAGAGTAAAGCAGTACATATGACTGCACGAAAGTAAAATAAATGCCAAATTGAAACTGCATTTCAATTAACATATTGAATACATGTCCAGCAATCGCTAGAAAACTAGAGTTTTTTTTAATTATAGGCAAATACACATACAAAGTGATAATTGTCCTACATAAATTATAAAGGAAAGGTAGTTTGAATCTGAGGAAAGGGGTGCCACTTCGGGATAGGGATATCCCGATAGTAATTGTGAATGAAGTTATGAAAAGGTTTTGTCTTATAGGCTGTAGGATGAATTTGTAAACATGATTTTTCTATTTATTTTAGCAATTGACAGTATTAACCCATAAGAGAGCGTCATGACGAACTGATTAGTGTGGTTAATCGGTTCTTTTTTTATAGTTTAAAAATGAAAAGTTTACATATTAAATATGAATTTGAATTGGTTAGTAAGGTGGGGTGTCGAAATTTGTTTTAAAATATGCAATTTAAAGTAAGATATTAGGAAGGAGTTTAACGGGAGTTCCGTCGAAGTGTACAGAATGTCGGCATTTAAGGGCAGCTGGCATTATGCTATAAAAACATTTGGTGATGTAGTCATTTCATATAAAAGGGAGGGTTATTTGGGCGTATAGAAAAGGATTGGTCTTCACTTTGAGTTCTGAATTTTCTGTTTTATAAATATTTTTAAGCACTCATTTGTATATTTTATAATAGTTTTTTGATAAATTCACTGCTTTTGCAGAGGATTCTTTTTTATGAAAGAAACGTCAATTTTCTTCATATATATATACAAATTGGAGAAATGGGGGAGCGCTATGCGCGATTACTTAATTAAACCACTTGTTGGTCAGCCGTATCCAATGATTTCACATGGAAAAGGTGTTTATTTGTATGATCAAAATGGTAATAAATATTTTGATGGTTCGTCAGGAGCAATTACGGCAGGTATTGGGCATGGCGTAAAGGAGATTGCAGACGTTATTAAAAAGCAAGCTGAGGAGATTGCTTTTGTTTATAGATCACAGTTTACGAGTGAACCAGCTGAAAAATTAGCAAAGAAGTTAAGTGATTTAAGTGTAGGAGATTTGAACTGGAGTTTCTTTGTAAATAGTGGTACGGAAGCAAATGAAACAGCTATGAAAATTGCAATTCAGCATTTTCAAGAGCGAGGTATTCAAGGGAAACATAAAATATTATCAAGATGGATGAGTTATCACGGTATTACGATGGGTGCGTTATCGATGTCTGGTCACCCACTACGTAGACAACGTTTCGTATCTATTTTGGAAGATTATCCGACTATACCAGCTCCATATTGTTTCAGATGCCCTGTTCAAAAGGTATATCCAACTTGTCAGCTGGCATGTGCGACTGAACTAGAAAGATCAATTGAAAGAATTGGTGCAGAGCATATTGCTGCTTTTATTGCTGAGCCGATTATCGGAGCAGCTGGAGGCGCGGTTGTTCCGCCGAAAGACTATTATAAAGTCATTAAAGATATTTGCGACCATTACGATATTTTATTTATTGCGGATGAAGTGATGACTGGGCTTGGTCGTACTGGAGCATGGTTTGCAATGGAGCATTGGGGTGTAGAACCGGATATCATGACACTTGGTAAAGGGTTAGGAGCGGGATATACACCGATGGCAGCGACAGTTGTAAGTGATCGTGTTATGGAACCAATATTACGTGGGTCACGTTCAGTAATGAGCGGTCATACGTTAAGTGCCAATCCATTGTCTGCAGCAACGGCTTTAGCTGTTATTGAATATATGGAGAAACATAATCTCCCTGAAAAAACAGCAGAAAAGGGAGAGTATTTAATAAAAGGCTTACAGAAAGTTCAGCAACAATCGACAATCATTGCTGATGTGCGCGGAAAAGGGTTGCTAATCGGAGTAGAATTGCAACCGTTTACAAAAGCGTCGGAGCTTATTTCAGTTGCAGCTAAAAATGGCCTACTTTTATACCAAGCAGTTTCAGGGCAAGCAGGAAAAGAAGATAGTGCACTGCTTGTAGCACCGCCAATGACAACTACATATTCCGAGTTAGATGAATTACTTTCAATTTTCTCTAAAAGTGTGGAAGAGATGATGCAAAAAGGAGGGCATAGTATCGCATGACAACTATTACAAATACATTCGGTAAATTAAAAGAAATTGAGGAAGTAATTTCTTTGTTCCATGATGATATGACATTAATGTTTGGGGGATTTGGAGGGATTGGATCCCCTCCATCTTTAATACAGGCAATTTTAGAAAAAGGCGTTACAAATTTAAATTTGATTGGAAATGACACTGGATTCCCTGATGTAGGTATCGGTCGTCTTGTTACAAATGAAAGAGTTAAATCACTAATTACTTCTCATATTGGCTCCAACCCAAATGCAGGAAGGCAACTAAACGAGGGAAGATTACAAATTGAGTTTTCTCCGCAGGGAACATTAGCAGAGCGCATTCGCGCTGGTGGCGTTGGTCTTGGTGGTGTTTTAGTTGATGTTGGTGTTGATACGATTGTGGAAGAGGGAAAACGAACAGTTGAAATGAATGGTAAGACCTACTTAGTTGAAACAGCATTAACTGCTGAAGTTTCAATTGTATATGCGAAAAAGGCAGATCCGTTTGGTAACCTTGTATTTGACAAAAGTGCACGAAATATGAATCCTCACGTAGCGATGGCTGGGGATATAACAATAGTAGAAGCAGAAGAAATAGTCCCGCTTGGAAGTTTAGATCCAGAGGAAATTGTCGTTCCAGGTGTTTTCGTAAATTATATTGTACCGTCGGAAGGAGTGAACTGGAAATGGGTATGGGCGTAGAAGTGAGGGATAAGATTGCTAGGCGAGCGGCGAAAGAAATACAAAATGGCATGATTGTAAATTTAGGTATTGGCATACCATCGCTTGTACCAAATCATTTGCCTAACGATATAAATGTTATGTTTCATGCGGAAAATGGAATCGTCGGTATGGGACCAACGCCAAGTAAAGGGAATGAAGACGAAAATTTGTGTAACGCGGCAGGTTTACCAACTTCTCTTATAACAGGAGCGAGTTATTTCGATAGTTGTACAGCGTTTGGTATGATTCGAAAAGGTTTGCTAGACATAACGATTCTTGGTTCATTACAAGTAAGTGAAAACGGTGATTTAGCAAACTGGATTGTACCTGGAAAACGTGTTCCAGGTATTGGTGGAGCAATGGATTTAGCACAAAAAGCGAAGCGGGTCGTTGTTGTGATGAATCATGTTGATAAGTACGGAAATGCAAAAATTATTTCAGAGTGTACATTGCCATTAACTTCAAAGAAATGTGTAGATTTAATTATTACTGATATGGCGGTCATGGAGGTAACTCCGAGTGGACTTATATTACAAGAATTAATGAGCCCATACACAGTAGAAGATATAAAACGACATACAGAAGCTGATTTTCAAATTAGTTCTAACTTACTAGTAATTGAATGAAGGGAGATGTAATATATGGAGCAATTAAAAAAGCAAGTTTGTGATTATATTGAGAGCCATGAAGAGGAAAGTGTGAAATTTTTAAAACGATTAATTCAAGAAAAGAGCGTATCTGGTGATGAAAGCGGTGCGCAGGCGATTGTAATTGAAAAATTACGTGAATTAGGTTTAGACCTCGATATATGGGAGCCTTCTTTTTCTAAAATGAAAGATCATCCTTATTTTGTATCACCCCGTACAAGTTTTTCAGATAGCCCAAATATTGTAGCAACTTTAAAAGGAAGTGGCGACGGGAAATCTATGATATTAAATGGGCATATTGATGTAGTTCCAGAAGGGGATGTGAATCAGTGGGAACATCATCCTTATAGCGGTGAGAAGATAGGAAATCGTATATATGGCCGTGGAACGACGGATATGAAAGGTGGAAATGTCGCACTCATGCTTGCGATGGAAGCGATTATTGAATCTAGCATTGAATTAAAAGGAGACATCTATTTTCAAAGTGTAATAGAAGAGGAAAGTGGCGGAGCAGGGACATTAGCAACTATATTACGAGGATATAAGGCAGATGGTGTCATTATTCCAGAGCCTACTAATATGAAGTTTTTCCCGAAACAACAAGGTTCCATGTGGTTTCGTTTACGTGTAAAAGGGAAAGCTGCACACGGTGGAACGCGTTATGAAGGGGTTAGTGCAATTGAAAAAAGTATGTTTGTTATAGAACATGTAAGAAAGCTAGAGGAGAAAAGAAATAGTCGAATTACAGATCCGTTATTTAAAGGGATTCCGATTCCAATTCCAATTAACATTGGGAAAATTGAAGGAGGGAGTTGGCCAAGTTCTGTTCCAGATGAATTAATTTTAGAAGGAAGATGCGGTGTTGCGCCGAATGAGACTATAGAGGCGGCAAAAGAAGAGTTTGAGAATTGGATTGTTGAATTAAATGATGTGGACAATTGGTTTGTTGAAAATCCAGTAGAAGTAGAGTGGTTTGGAGCGAGATGGGTTCCTGGTGAATTAGAAGAGAATCATGAACTCATTACAACACTTCATCACAACTTTGTTGAAATCGAAGGGAACGAACCAATTATTGAAGCATCTCCGTGGGGGACTGATGGAGGTTTATTTACACAAATTGCAAACGTACCAACAATAGTATTTGGTCCAGGAGAGACGAAAGTAGCACACTATCCAAACGAATATATAGAAGTTGATAAAATGATAGCTGCCGCAAAAATTATTGCATGTACATTACTAGATTGGTGTGAGGTGAAAAAATGAAATACTATGAATCTTTTAGAGAACAGACGAATTGTTATACAGTAGAAGGCGTTTTAGATTATTTTAATAAGCGTATTCGGGTAGATCACTATACAGGAAATGTTGAAAGTATTATACAGACAATTGACGAACTAGCAGAGGAACATTCTTTCACTAAATGTATTATTAAAGGAAAGGGAGAGCATGTTTCAACATGGCTCTCTTTCGGTTTTTTGTTGGAAGCAACGATACCTCATTATTTTCAAGGACACGATGCATACTTTTTTGTGAAATATAATAATGATGAAAGACGAAATAGTATGCATTGGACTGAGGAAGATACTATATTAAGCGGTGTAAAAGGAAAAGAAATAAAAGAAAAAGTAGTTCCAGAGAAATTTTTGCTGAGAAAAGCGACTGAAGAAGATGCAGAAGAATTAGCAACTGTATTCGGAAAAGTATTTGAAGTGTATCCGACACCTTTAAATGAAGCGAGTTATGTATTACAGACGATGAAAGAAGACGATACAATTTACTACGTATATGAATATGAGGGAAAAATTATTAGTACAGCATCTGCAGAAATGAATATAAAAGAAGGGAATGCAGAATTAACGAATTGTGCTACTTTACCTGAATATCGTAAACATGGATTTATGAAAAGTTTACTAATTAAATTAGAGGAAGAGCTTCGAGAAAGATCTATTTTCTGCTCCTATACAATTGCTCGATCGCTTTCTTTCGGAATGAATGCTGCCTTTCATCAATTAGGTTATACGTATACAGGAAGACTGGCGAATAATTGCTACATTTTCGATAAGTTGGAAGATATGAATATATGGGTGAAAGATCTTTCTAGCTATTCGAAAGCAGTAAAACTTCCGCCTCAAAATTCGGCTGTAAAGCAAAACAGTTAGGTGGAGCTGGGTGTTCGAAAAGCTGTACTAATTAGAGTTTCGAGTTATCTAATGAAAATATAAAATTGGTCAAAATTATAGAACGGAATCGTCATGCTTACAATCGCACATAGGTGTGCCGAAAATTCGGCATGTAATTGCTGGATTTTCGGCAAGAGGGGGGATGACATTGCTAGCAGTTTCGACACAAGAAGTCATTGAAGCGATTTTGGGCAGTATTGATGAGGCTATACACGCTGTAGATGAGAATGGAATTACAATATTTTATAATTCTGTAGCTGCAAAACACGATGGATCGAAGATTGAAAAAGTGTTAGGGAAACATCTGTTAGAAGCGTTCCCGTCTTTATCAAGGGAAACGAGTACATTGATGAAAGTACTAGATACAAAAAAACCTATCGTACATCAAGCACAGCATTATCAAAATTTAAATGGTGAAGATGTTTGTACAGTAAATACGACGTTACCTATTTTTATAGATGGGAATATTGCTGGGGCTGTTGAAATTGCAAAGGATTACTCTACAATTCAAAAACTTACTGACACAATTGTTGACTTACAGTCGAAAATAAAGCGATCATCTAGAAAAAAAGTGATTAAAAAGCATGCTGCATTTGAGACGATAGTGACAAATGATACGCGGTTTAAACAGACGAAAGAGTTAGCACAAAAAGTAGCACCAACAGACGCAAATGTTTTAATATATGGTGAAACAGGAACAGGAAAAGAACTGTTCGTGCAAGCAATTCATGAAGCTTCTAAAAGAAAAAACAAGCCATTTATTGCACAAAACTGTGCAGCTTTACCAGAGTCGCTATTAGAAAGTTTATTGTTTGGAACGACAAAAGGAAGCTATACAGGAGCGATTGAAAGAGCTGGGCTATTTGAACTTGTTGATGGTGGTACATTATTTTTAGATGAACTGAATTCAATGCCTCTTGATTTGCAGGCAAAAATGTTACGAGTGTTAGAAGATGGAGTCATTAGAAGAATTGGTGATAATAAGACGAGAAAAGTAGATGTTCGTGTTATTACCGCAATGAACCAGCCTCCAGAAATATGTTTACGAGAGAATAAAATTCGCACTGATTTATATTATCGCTTAAACGTATTTTCATTATATATCCCACCGCTTCGTGAAAGAACTGAGGATGTACTATTATTAGCATCTTATTTTTTGAAAGAATATAATAAAAGTTATAAAAAAGGTGTACTTCAAATTGATGAGGAAGCGAAAGATAGACTGCAAACTTATCAGTGGCCTGGAAATGTCCGAGAGTTAAAACATACGATTGAACATGCTGTTATTATTGCAGAAGGGAATACATTAACAGCCAATTGTTTACCACGTACATTTCGGAAAGAGAATTTTTCGAAGAAGAAGGGTATAATGCCACTTAGAGAAGCACTTCATCAAACAGAAAAAGAATTAATAGATCAAGCGTTGATTGAAACGGAAGGGAATATATTACAAGCCGCAAAAATGTTAGGTATCCCTCGTCAAACGCTTCAATATAAACTGAGCAAGTACGACAAAACCGCCGAATAATCGGCGGTTTTTGTGTGTTTGCACGAATAAAAGAGCGTTTACATATATAAAAAGTAATGAATATGATGTTAAGTATTGATTTCATACAACGCTTAAAAATATTTTTTCGCTTATGTAATAGGGTTCTCCGCACATTTACTTATCAACAATGTAAAGTTGGCATAACTATTGCTTATATAAAGGATGAGCGTATAAAAAGGGGGAATAGCAATGTTACATGATGTATACAAACCAAATCGTCACTGGAAGGATATCGAATTATGGAAAGATGTTACTGAAGAGCAATGGAATGATTGGGTTTGGCAATTAACGAATACGATCAAAACGTTAGATGACTTAAGAAAAGTAATTAACTTAACACCTGAAGAAGAAGAGGGCGTTAAAATTTCAACGAAAACGATCCCGTTAAACATTACACCGTACTATGCTTGGCTAATGAATCCTGATGATCCACGCTGTCCGATTCGGATGCAATCAGTACCGATTTCGGAAGAGTTATATAAAACAAAATATGATTTAGAAGATCCGCTTCACGAAGATGAAGATTCACCAGTTCCAGGGCTAACACATCGTTATCCGGACCGTGTACTATTCTTAGTAACAAATCAATGTTCTATGTATTGTCGTTACTGTACACGCCGTCGTTTTAGTGGACAAATTGGAATGGGTGTACCGAAGAAACAATTAGATGATGCGATTGCTTATATTAGTGAAACACCACAAGTACGAGATGTATTAATCTCCGGTGGTGATGGACTTCTAATTAACGATAAAATTTTAGAATATGTATTAAAAAATTTACGAGAGATTCCGCATGTTGAGATTATTCGTATCGGAACGAGAGCACCAGTAGTATTCCCACAACGTATTACAGAAAATTTATGTAACATTATTAAAAAATACCATCCAGTATGGTTAAATACACATTTCAATACATCTATTGAAATTACTGAAGAATCGAAAAAGGCATGTGAAATGTTAGCGAATGCTGGTGTTCCAGTCGGAAACCAAGCAGTAATTTTAGCTGGTATTAACGACAGCGTTCCAATTATGAAAAAACTTATGCATGACTTAGTAAAAATCCGTGTACGTCCATATTACATTTATCAATGTGATTTATCTGAAGGTATCGGTCACTTCCGTGCACCAGTATCTAAAGGTCTTGAAATTATTGAAGGTTTACGTGGACACACATCTGGTTATGCTGTTCCGACATTCGTTGTTGATGCGCCAGGTGGAGGCGGTAAAATTGCACTTCAACCAAACTATTTAATCTCACAAAGTGCAGATAAAGTTGTACTTCGTAACTTTGAAGGTGTTATTACGACGTATCCAGAGCCAGAGAGCTATATTCCAGGAAGAGCGGAAGGATACTTTAAAGAGATTTATCCGAACTACGAAGAAAAACGTTCAGATGTTGGTATCGCAGGTCTTATGAGCGATAAGAAATTTAACCTCGTTCCAGACGACTTACAGCGTATGAACCGTCGTAAAGACTATGAAGATAATGATACGCATGCATCTTTAAAAGATAAACGTGATAAGCGTGATCAATTAAAAGATAAAAAATATCAAGCACAAATGGCTAAATTAGAAGAAAACGACAAAAAAACTGAGGGTGATGCAGTATGAATTGTATGTGGTGTGACAGTACAGAAGCGAAAGAAAGCTTGAATACTGTATATTGGGAATTACCAGATGGTACGAAAGCCATTGAAATCCAAAAGACACCATGTATTTCTTGTTCCTCGTGCGGGATGGACTATCAATCAGACCATACAGTAAAAGAAATTGAAGATCAATTATTTTTAATTTACACGAAAGATTTACCAAAACAACTAACGTATGAAGAATTAATGGGAAGACCGCGTCTATTAAAAAGAAATTATTTCGACTTTTAACCAGCTTTTATGCTGGTTTTTTTCTTTTTCGCCTTGTATAATGTACCCAAGTTAGAAAGGTAGGGAATATTTTTGAAAAAAACATTTTACCATTATATGATGAAGCATCGTGCAGCTTTATTTAGAAATGAAATTTCAGATTTAGCAGAGGCGATGTATGATGATTTAAGTTTTCCGAAGCAATCTGAAGACTATGATGAAATTAGTTCATACTTAGAGTTGAGCGGAATGCTAGAAAGTATGTCTATATTTGATGAAGCCTGGGATTTATACATACAAGATAGATAAAAACTATTTGAAAACATACAGAATACATTACTTTGTTTAAAGTGAAGTATTCTGTATGTTTTTTTATACGAAATTTGTTGATTTGAAGCTAGTCTAGTTACTAGCTTTTTTTTGAGTGTAACGTAAATTTTATAAGATTATAATTTTTATTGAAAAAATTTATGAATATAAGCTTCTGTGATAAGCGTTTTTATGTAGGTTGCATATACTGATATCAAAATCACGACGTCAAAAAAAGGAGAGATAGAGATGGCAAGAAAAAAACAACCTAAATACAACGTAGGGGACATAGTCGTGATTACGCTATATGGAACCGTTGGGAAAATCACAAATATGAAGGTTTTAGATGGAGTTTATGTATACGAAGTCAATAATCACGATGGATTTTACGTAGAGCAAACATTGCAGCACGTTACAGAGCAAGATATGAAAAAGGGCGATACGGAATGGATTGAATTAAATTATAATTTCACGTTTGGTGATCTTGTGCAAGTAACTGGATATGATAAAGATGTTTTCCGTATTGTTGGTTTTCGTACAGAAGTATGGAGATATAAGAATGACGCATGGGAAGATACAATTTATGAATTGTCACGGATTACGGATGGTGAATGGTTAGAAGCGGATGAGTCAGATTTAACGTTACTTGCGAATGCTCAAACGGCAAATGCAATTTTGAAGAAACTGAAACAAGATAAAGCAGGTATGAATAAATTAGATTTAGGTAAGTTAAAGTCAATTAACAACTCGAAAAAAGTGAGTGTTAAGACGAATCGTCAAGAAATCATTGATGGGTTACTTGATATTTATAACGATTATCAATTATTGTTCGATACATTTAAAGATGAAGAATATAAAATTGTAATGGATGTTGTTCATAATTATTTAGTTAAATTGACAGAGAAAAAATAGTTAACTAGAAAGAGAGAATAAATTGAACAACAACATATGCAGTATAAGGTATGCCTACAACTATTAAAAAAATAAAAAGCCACTTTATAAGAGAGTCTGCCCATTGATCTTCATGCATGAACTCTTCTTTTGTTTGTCCTACTTCATATTGATTTTCCATTATTATTTCCCCCTTTGAATAGCTTGTACTACAATCGTATGCATCTCGTCCAAAGCTTATGACCTATAAAAAAATAAAATCTATTTTTCTAATCTCATATACATAATTTTGAGATTTTTTCATAAAACAGAAATAAAGGAGTGATGCTCATGAAGGAAATTGAAGTCGTGATTGATACGGAAGAGATTGCGGAGTTTTTTTATGAGCAACTAATTGAAAGAGGGTACGTCCCAAAACGAGAAGAAATTGAAGATCTCGCAGATATTACATTTGAGTATTTATTAGAGAAATGTATGATTGATGAAGTTTTTGATGAAGAGGATGAATGAAAGTAACGACGGGCATAACTCGTCGTTTTTTACTCTTTACAAACCTGTCACAAATATAGTCAATAATTATTGGTATAATGAAAAGGAAATTTTACTCAAGAGGTGAAGGAATGTTCAAAAAAATTATTGATTCTTTATTAGGAAAGAAAAAATATCGTTCGTATTCAAGTAGTGATTATCGTCGTAGAGGGCGCTCTTATTCAAGTAGCGATTATAAACGACGTTCATCTGGTTATGGACATCAACATTATAAAAGAAAACGTAAAAGCCGTAGCTTCTTTTCAAGTAGCTGATGAAATGGCGTCGTGTACTAGCTTTATTTGATAGACCACTGCGAAAAAATACAATTGTTGCAGAACGTTATAAAATTGAATCAGTAATTGGAATGGGCAGTTATGGGGTTACATATGTCGTTAATGATTTACAAATAAATAGATATAAAGTCTTAAAACAATTAAGACAAAGTAAACAAAGATATGAGTCTGGTAGAAAATCATTTGAACAAGAGAAAATGATTTTACAAACATTGAATCATCATGCAATTCCTAGTCTATATGATCATTTCATATGGGAGAAAAAGAGCTTCTTTGTAATGGAGTACATGCCTGGTAAAAATTTTGAAGATTATATTTTCATAGATGGGTATGTATATACAGAACGTGAAGTTTTTGAGATTTTATATGAAATATTAGAAATTGTATCGGTGTTTCATAGTGAAGGCATTATTCATCGAGATTTACGCATTCCAAACATACTAATGAAAGAAAATCAAATTAGTATTATTGATTTTGGATTGGCTAAATGGAAAGGTGAGGATGATGAGCGAGCTACAACTTACGAAGGTGAACAAGCTTTGATGCGAGAAGTTCACTTTCGTAGTGACTTTTATGCGCTCGGTCATTTCTCATTATTTTTATTATATGCAGGATATGAATCTAATGAAAAAAAGGAAAAACCATGGTACGAAGAATTAACTTTGGAAAATTATAATCGCGAAATGCTTATGCGAATGTTACAAATAAAAACGCCGTACTATGAGAATGTACAAGATTTAAAACAAGATGTAGCTTCTGCTTTAGAGAGGATGGAGACTCCATGTTTCAAAAGTTTTTAGCAAGCGTTGGTATTGGAAGTGCAAAGGTAGATACTGTTCTTGAAAAAGATGAGTATATTGTTGGGGAAGAAATAGTTGGAAAGGTTCATATAACTGGAGGTTCAGTTAGCCAACAAATTGAAAGCATTTACTTAACATTATCGACGTCGTATGTACGAGAAGTGGATGATAAAAAAGTAACAGCAACATATGATTTAGAGCGAGTACGCTTAACAGAACCTTTTTCTGTAGAACCGAATGAAAAAGTTGAAATTCCATTTTCTTTTCCAATGCCAATTGAAGCACCACTTACACTTGGTATGAAAACGGTTTGGATTCATACAGGTCTTGATATTAAACGTAGTATAGACCCAAGTGACCGCGACTACGTTCAAGTGTTACCCAATGCATTATTAAGTAGTGTTTTAGATAGTGTAAATGAATTAGGGTTTAAAGCACGTCATATAGAATGTGAAGAATTACCGCATCGATTACGTAAGCAAGTTCCATTCGCACAAGAATTTGAGTTTATTCCGGTTTCTGGAGAGCATTATGGGAAATTAGATGAATTAGAATTATTAATCTTGCCACGTGCATACGACCGACTAGAAATTATTATGGAAGTAGATAGAAAATCCCGTGGTTTAGCTGGATTATTCGCTGAGGCGCTTGATCTTGATGAGAAGGTGATTCGTTTTACCGTAACAAGAGAAGATATCCCTGAGATGAAGCAAAAAATTAATAATTATATTTTTTAATAAACTATGCATAAAAAAGAAATGGAGAGGAAAACTAAAACAACCGCTCCATTTTTTTGCATAGTGAGGTTATGTATGTGAAACGATATCGACATTTATACTTGCTAAGTTTTACGTTACTCATTTGTTTTGTCGTATTATCACTTTCGTATCATACCGCTTGTATTGAGAATTTTGACAATATAGTCGCACATTTTATTCAAAGCTTTCGAAACGATTATTTGACGACCTATTTTACTTGGGTGTCTTTTATCGGTTCAAAAAGAATATATTTTCCATTACTCATTATTCTTGTAATGTATTTTCTCGTTAGAAAAAAGTTGCTTAGTGCGTTACTTCTAACAATTAATTACTACGGATCTCGTTATTTAAACAGTATGCTTAAACTATGGTACGAACGAGCAAGACCTGATGTCACGCAGCTTGTTACTGCAACTGGATATAGTTTTCCGAGCGGTCATACGATGAATGCTACTGCTTTTTTAGGATTTATTGCATACGTCACAATTACTGAAGATCGTATTTCATTGCATAAAAAATTATTAATTATTCTTATAGCAAGCTTTGTTGTATTATCTATTTCAGTTAGCCGAATATATCTTGGCGTGCACTATCCATCTGACGTATTAGCAGGATGGGCAGCTGGCGGTAGCTGGCTCGTTTTATGTGTTATATTTCATAAAACGTTCATAAAAAAAGAACCTATGTCATAATAGGTTCTTTTTTCATTGGCTCAACATGAATGTGTGCATGGTAAATTCCAAACTTTTTGCGAAGCATAGCCTCGATATTGTCAGTAATACAGTGACTTTCTCCAACATCCATACGAGCATCTACTTCAATTGTAATATCAACGTACGTTTGATTCCCGTACATACGAGCTCGAATATCTACAATGTTTTCCACACCGCCAATATGTTCAATAGCATCAGCGTATTCCTCCATTTTATCAGGATCAATTCCATCTGTTAGCATATGAGAAGATTCTACGAAAATCTCCCATGCAGTTTTACAAATAATAAGACCGACAATTAAAGCGGCAATAGGGTCTAAAATAGGCATTTGGAACTGAGAACCGACAATACCTACTACAGTACCAATACTTACGAGTGCATCTGATAAATTATCCTTTGCAGCGGCTTCTAATGATTTACTTTTTGTTCGTGCTGCCATTTTTTTCGTATACAAATACACGCAGTACATAACGACAGCAGAAAATAGAGCAACCCATGCAGCGAGTACATTAGGTGCTGCTTGTTTCGGATTTAAGAAAGATTGAATGGCACTAATAACAACTTCTAATCCGACTGTTGCCATAATGAAGGACGCAACAAGTGATGCGATTTGTTCGGCCCGCGAATGCCCATACGGATGATCTGGGTCACGAGGTTTACGAGATATTTTTAGACCAATTAATATCGCTAAAGAAGCACCGATATCCGTTAAGTTATTTAAACCGTCAGCACGTAATGCACTAGAGAGGGTAATATAACTGATGATGATTTTCATAGAGGATAAAAATATGTAGGCCATAATGCTGACAATAGCACCTTTATCAGCTTCTTTATGAGAAAGAGTATCCATTTTAATCACTCACCTTTCTTTAAAGGAATTCTTTCTATAAATAGAGTATCAAACGAAAGTCGTGTGGGTCTATACAAACATTGTTGACGTTTTATAGCTTTTTAAGAAGGGGATAACAAAGTTTCGTGAAGGAAAAATATGTTGAAAAGTACAAAGTCAGGGTGTAAACCGAATTGGAGTTTATTTACTAAAGAGATAGGAGGGGAGATGGATGAGGAAACGAATACTTTTCTTACTATGTATTATTCTTATAATGACAAGGTGTAATTCATTAAACGATGAAAAACGTCAAAAGGTAAGTGTGAAAATAGATGAAAGCCCTCTGAAAAATATTTTCCAGAGGGCTTTTATTTTAGTATGCTTCTAAAAACTCAGTAACTTGCTCTTCAGTTTTTGCGTTAGCACTATGTAAGTGGCCTAACTTCTCACCATTTTGGTATACAAGTAAACTTGGAATACCCATTACTTGATACTCTTCAGCGATACTTGGAAACTCATCTTTATTAATAGAATACCATTCAAATTTATTGAACTCTTCCATTACATCTCCGATAAAGTTGTCCATACGTACGCAATCTGGGCACCATGTAGTAAAGAACTTAACAACTACAGGCTCCTCGCTTGCGATGATGTCTTTGAATTCTTGTTCTGTTTTAATTTCTTTCATAAGTAAAACTCCTTTCAATATCACACGAATTTATATGCAAAATTCGTATTTGCAAACATGTTGCAAACTTATTATTTGTTTTTTAGTTTTGTAGTTCGTTCACACTTATAAAATTGTATGTAACATGACTGCGCTACTAAGTGTGAAAATAACGAAACCTCACTTTTCTTTATAAGCTTTTTCCAGGATTGTGTCAAACTTTTGAATTTTATACAAAAATTAAAGAAGCCCACACTTTGATTGAGTATGGGCAGAGGGACTAAAATTAATCGCTTATTAATTTCGAATAGATATTTAAATCGATAAGCTTTCCAGCTGATTTTTCGCTCTTTCTCAGAGTACCTTCAAAAGTAAAGTTTAATTTTTCTAATACTTTTATGGAATTTACATTTGCAGGTTCAACTTTTGCTTCAACACGATTTAGTTTTAGATGTGTAAAAGCATAATCTAATAAAGAGGATATTGCTTCAGGTGCATATCCTTTACCCCAAAATGTTTTTGAAATATCATAGCCAATCTCAGTCTTTGAGTTTTCAAAATCTAAGGAATTATAGCCACATGAACCGATAATGTGATTAGATTCTTTTTCAATAATAGTAAAACGTATAGCTTTATTATTTTTAGCGAGTTCGTTAAGGAATTGAATCATATCTTTTGCCTGGTTCTCATCAGTGAAATTACTTATATTCATGAATTTAGTAACATCAGGATCAGACCATATTTTAAACATACTTAGTGAATCAGATGCTTTCATTTTCCTTAAATATAATCTCTGTGAGTGTAGTTCTGTAATCAATACTTTTACCTCCGTTATGTTGTAATGATAGGTAGATTAAAAATATTGATATCTGCGCATAATTCAGTCCCTTCTAGATTAATTAACTTTTATTATACAAGAAAATTACTACATTGAACAAAGGCGTTAATTGGAGGTAACGAAATGACAAACTCATCAATTGAATATTGCGTTCAGTGTGATTAAGAAAGTGGTGTATAAAGATGGGACGAGATGAGAGTTACTTCCAAACTAAAAAAAGAGTAGATAATTTAAAAACATTTTACATTCATTTAACCATCTACATACTAGTCAATCTGATGCTTTTTTTTACTTTTTAAGTAGTGAATTAGCTATTTTTTATTTTAATTACAAAAATTGAATAAGGTTAGAAATTATATGGTTGTAACGGGAATTAAGGGATATGAATAAAAAAATTTATCTCGCATTAACGGGCAGTAAGATCCTCACCTCAAAATTCAGCGGAAGCAAAGAAGTTAGGTGGAGTCGGGATGCCCGTAAAAGCCCGATTGGTGAGGGCTGATTAAAGTTTCACTTTATTAGGGATTTGCCTTAAACATTTATTGCAGTTAAGAATATTTATAATAATATGAACTAAAAAAGGTCCGATTTTTGTAATGTTGGAGGGGATTATTGTGGACATAACTCAAAGCGTATCAAGAATAGTGGTTAATGGAAAAGACCTTTCTTTCACTTCAGTTCAAACCTCTGCATGGAATCATGGACCTGTAAATGATTTAATCATTACGACGAATCAGAGGGTGAATGAGCTTTTTCAATTCATGTGGTCACAAGTACCGGTTACGATGTCGATATATTTTCTGCAAGGGGCGGATTTACTTAGGTTCGTCAGGGTTGCGGGAATTAATGAGCGTGTAACAGGAGAATATGTATATCATTTCATTTGGTAATAAGAAGGAGTCAAAGTAGTCTAGCAGCTACTTTTTTATTTTGTTATTTGAATATAAGCGAGTGGACTAGCTTTATAGTACCCACTGAAATAAAGAATCATAATATAATTTGTAATAACTTATACGGGAAGGGAGCTGAAAATCATGTTTTATTCATATTTTAATTCTGAAACTGGTATGCGACCAGCGTATGGTACATCTATAACGTATAGTGGAGCACAAAGTACAGTCCAAGCTATTCAACAAGCATTGCAAATGCAACAACAATTGCAAATGCAGCAGCAAGGTGTACAACCGTATTATTCATCCGTAGAGTATTTTTACCCAGTACATCATGTTACACCGTACGGAAGTTCTTTTCTTACTATTCCATATGGAACTGTATACAACTTATAACTAGTAAGGAATGAAGTGGTGTATATAAATAAGGGTGCAGGTTAATAGCGCCCTTATGAATAATAAAAATAGCTAGTCCAAACCTTATAAATCAATCTTACATAATATGTAGTAATAAGTTTGAAAGGGGAATTAGTATGTCTTGTTATTACTACTGTAAGTATTGTAAGGAGTATAAAAAGAAGCATCATGATTGTTGTAAGAACACTAGTAAGTGCCATGATAACAAGGACAATCTTGTTAGAGCATCCGCATTTAGAGCTAGAAATACAGTAAATCAAAATGTTCCTGCTAATACTTTTGTGAAAGTGTTATTTCAAAATGAACAATTTGATTTAGCGAATGAGTATAATCCAGCAACATCTATTTTTATGCCGAAGACTAAAGGAGTATATTCTATTATTGGAACGATTGGTTTCTTTCCAAACGATCCAACTTTAAATTATAGAGCGCGTGTAGAAATTCGTGTGAATGGAAACGCAGCGATAGCTATAGATAATGACTTTTTTGGTCCAATAAGTTTTGGAAATGTAGTAAGTGTTTCGACGATTGTTCAATTGAATGCAGGGGATGAAGTTGAGATTTATGCACAAAGTAGTATAGATGGAGTTTTAAGTCCTTTAGAAGATGGTGCACATTTTGAAGCAGCTAGATTTCCTTCTCCAATTAAATAAAGTCATTAAACAATGAGTTTACAGAAGCTTAAAGGTAAACCCTCACCGAAATGGTGAGGGTTTTTTACTCTATTAAAAATAGTAACAGGTCGTCCAAGCTATTCTAATCTATATAGCATACTATGTAAAAATAAGTGTAAAGGGGGACTAACTATGTCTTATTATTACTGTAAGTATTGTAAAGATTACAAAAAGGAAAGTCATGATTGTTATAGGAAAAGTAGTAAATGTGATAGGAAGTATGTAAAGGTGAAGTGTTGTGATGATAAGAAAGAGGAGCTTGTAAGGGCATCGGCATTTAGAGCTGTGAATACAGTTAATCAACCTGTTCTAGCAAATACTCCTGTTAAAGTATTATTTCAAAATGAACAATTTGATCTAGCGAATGAATATAATCCAGTAACATCCATTTTCACTCCGAAAACTAGAGGGGTATATAGTGTATTAGGAAATATAACATTTTCTCCAAATGATTTTAATGTGAATTACAGAGCTAGAGTAGAAATTCGTGTGAATGGAAATCCAGCAATAGCGATAGATAATGATTTCTTTGGAACAGGAGTATTTTTTAATAATGATGTTTCCGTAACTACTATTCTTCAATTAGAAGCAGGAGATGTAGTTGAAATTTTTGCAGAAAGTAGTATTGCTGGCGTAATTGTACAAAATGTTAATGGTGTAAATACGGTTCACTTTGAAGTGGCAAGATTTCCTTCTCCAATTAAATAAAATAGATCATTAAATGTTTTTTAGTAGGTTTAGTTAATCCCCTTACCAAATGGTGGGGGATTATTATTGTTTTTCTAAAATATATAAGTAAACAGGTTAAGTATAGTTTAATTTGTAAGGGTTTCAATCTTCTTCAGATAATAAACAGAATAATAAGTAACATGCTTGTACAAACTCATTGTTAGTAAGTTTACTAGTTTTCTTATAGAACAAGAAAGAAGGAATACATAAAAGATCGTATCGTTACGTTTTTTCTTTACTATATAGAAATTATATATTGAACATAGATTTGTGAAGGTAATACTAATACACTGAAAAGAATAACATAAAGGCGATTACACTATATAAAAACAAAATCAATCCTAAGATGAGTAGTATTGGATGCAGCTTGAACATATTTGACCTCCTTGAGTATATAAAGAATTTTAATATATTATTGGTCAATTTAGAAGGGGGACGGTTGCATAAAAAAAGAGCATACATAATAAGTACGCTCTAAAGAAAGATAGGTTTTATGAGTGGATAATCTCCATACGATAATATATGTTCTTTTAATAAAAACGTGTAAAAAATCAATGAATTATCAATGGAATATCATAAAATGTGTAATTTTAGTTTAGGAATGCATTTATTTTCTTTCTCAGTTATTTTAGGTAACAAATTTGTGAAAATCGTACATTATGCGAACTAACAACGGGATAGCGATCGTACTTCAGTCACATATTTCTTAAAGTCTGGATATTGCGTGATAGTTTGACATTTAGGGGTGCATAGTTGATTAATTATAGACACATTTGTAATTACTTCGTTACAAGGACCGAAAAATGTAACTTTTAGTTTTGAATTTGGTGGGATTTTGAACACGATAGGTTTTTTTTTCATGAAATCAGCTCCTAATATTGAGTATTATAAGTTAAAGGATGTAGAGTCGTATTAGTATAATATGAAACTTCAGTGGATTTGCTTATAATAAAGAATTTCATAGTAGTAAAATTGCTTAAAGATGTAAAGGGGAAATTGAGAATGCGAAATAAAACGTTTAATTAATATAATCAATAAATACGCAAATGGTTAATATAACTAATGCATTTTTTTATTTTCTACATATTATGTTAGTAAGAATTGTATAAGGAGGTAGTATAAAATAGTGGAAGAAAATGTACAAGCTCAGCTTTCGCCACCGTGGATCACATATTTTAATGAATTAAAAAATTCAATAGGTGCTGATCCAACTGTTACAGTTGGGCCGCTTATTCCTGTTGGTGGTAATTATATTATTTTAGTGCATGCGTTAAGTTTGGAAGTTTTAATTTAATAATGTAGGGGGATGTTTTCTAATATCCGTAAAAATGATTGATACCTGGATTGATAGGACGAGATTACATAACAAATGAATAGTAGGGTATATTTCAAATATGAGAATGTTTTATATGGTATATATGTTAAAGTTAATAGAAATATTTCTGAAAGAGAATATATTTTTTAAAACAGTAACGATTCTTTTTATTTATATTATAGATAGCTAGTTTTAGAGAGATAAGGCTTACAATAAAACAAGCTATGAATAAGACATTAAAAAGGAGCTGGAATGTATGGGTTATATTGTAGATATTTCAAAATGGAATGGAACTATCAATTGGGATATTGCAGCATCTCAGCTAGATTTAGTGATTGCTAGAGTTCAAGATGGCTCTAATACGGTGGATTTTATGTATCAAAATTATGTTAGTGAAATGAAAAAGTATAGTATCCCATTCGGTAATTATGCTTTTTGCCGTTTTATATCTATTGCTGATGCAAAGAAAGAGGCACAAGATTTTTGGAATCGTGGTGATCAATCAGCTAAGTTTTGGGTGGCGGACGTAGAAGTTCAAACGATGGCAGATATGCAAGGCGGGACACAGGCATTTATTGATGAATTACGCCGTTTAGGTGCGGAAAAAGTAGGATTATATGTAGGGCATCACATGTATTTATCATTTGGAGCACGTAATATTGAAGCTGATTTCGTATGGATCCCTCGTTATGGAGGGAATAAGCCAGCATATCCATGTGATATTTGGCAATATACGGATTCAGGGAATGTTCCTGGGATTGGGAAATGTGATCTGAATCGATTAGTAGGAAATAAGTCACTTTCTTGGTTTATAGATTCGAACAAAGCAAATCAATCTAACATAGTGTATAAACAGCAACCGAATGGCATTGGTATTGCAGTTTCGAAATATCCTGATGGATACGGAATAAATTTATATGAGAACCCCATGAATCCTCAATTTACAGGTGCACTCACTCAGAAAATTCCATATTTAATCTTAACAGGTTATTGGGGAGGCGGTGAGCAAGATATGATTTGTTTAGGGAACGATAAGCAGTGGGCATATTTAAAACATTTTAAGGTGAAATGGTTTTATGCAACTTCGAAATATCCTGTCGGCTACAGAGTAAATTATTATGAAGAGCCTGAATGTATGAATTATAAAGGAAATATAAATGGATCGACATCTTTTCGAGTGTGGGGTAGAGTGGGAAATGCGGTAGATATCGGGCAGAATAGTTGGATACCTGAAGAACATGTAAGTATTAAGTAACTATAGCAGCCGTATTGTTTTTGAGGTGTATGTAAAGAGTCTTCTTACTATACATAATAGTAAGAAGACTCTTTATGTTTAAAAATGGAAATGCATGATACATAGTCAACTCATATGAAATGAATTACATGCAGAAAACACACTGTTTTCACAATGCCTGTGTATAGTTAATTTGCATAATGATAAAAGTGAGGTATTTGAATTGAAAAAGAAAAAAATATTTATTGGAACAATTATTTCATGCGTGATGCTAGCATTATCTGCATGTGGTTCTTCAGACAACGTAGTAACATCAAAAGTAGGAAATGTTACAGAGAAAGAATTAAGTAAAGAATTAAGACAACAATATGGAGAAAGTACTTTATATCAAATGATGTTAAGTAAGGCATTGTTAGATAAATATAAAGTTTCGGATGAGGAAGCAAAAAAGAAAGTAGAAGAAGCAAAAGATAAAATGGGTGAGAACTTTAAATCAACTTTAGAACAACTTGGATTGAAAAATGAAGATGAATTAAAAGAAAAAATGAAGCCAGAAATTGCATTTGAGAAAGCGATTAAAGCAACAGTCACAGAAAAAGATGTGAAAAATAACTATAAACCAGAAATGAAAGTAAGTCACATTTTAGTGAAAGATGAAAAGACAGCTAAAGAAGTAAAGGAGAAAGTAAATAATGGTGAAGATTTTGCTGCCTTAGCAAAACAGTATTCAGAAGATACTGGTTCAAAGGAACAGGGCGGGGAAATATCTGGTTTTGCTCCTGGACAAACTGTGAAAGAATTTGAGGAAGCTGCGTATAAATTAGATGCAGGCCAAGTAAGTGATCCAGTTAAAACAACTTACGGTTACCATATTATTAAAGTGACGGATAAAAAAGAATTGAAGCCATTTGATGAAGTAAAGGAAAAAATTCGTAAAGATTTAGAACAACAAAGACTACAAGATACGACAGGTAAATGGAAACAACAAGTAGTCAATGATTTATTGAAAGATGCTGATATTAAAGTGAATAATAAAGAATTTAAAGATACATTTAAATTTCTAGAAAAGAAATAATGATTGTAATCATAATTAGAAAAGGGAACTCATATAGAGTTCCCTTTTCTAATTAGTGTGTGAGTTATAAATAGATAGTAAGACAATACAATATTACATTTAAATATTAAGAATTACAATGGGAAATAATGGATATCGAACATAATTTAAAAAATAATACATATAATGTTTTTGAATAAATATTTAATATGGATAATTAGTAAAAAGCTGAGCATTCGAATGGAAAGGATGTTCTTTTTGGTGTGAAAATTTTAGGATAAATAATGAATCGTATTAAACGCGTCATTTACCACATCAATAAATTAAGGTGGGGAGAATATATGAAAGTAATCTTTCAAGGAGAGGGCGGCGCGAAAATTTTTGAGTCATATGATGAAAATGTAAGTGATTTATTAGCTATATTAAAAGAAACGAAAGGGATTAAAATCGGGATTGTTGAGTATAAAGTGTTAAAGTACGAACTTAATTATTTTCGTCATCCGAAAAAAGCGGATACAGAGAGAGAGTTACATATAATAGTACAACCTAAGTATATGTAATGAAATATAATAATAAAAATCACTGATTCAGTTTTGTAAAGTTTCATAGAGTATGTAAGAAAAGAGAGTGTTGTAAATGCTCTCTTTTCTTATGCTTTGTGAGTTCGTTCATCATAGTATATGTGTTCAGTTATAGATGGTTAATAAACGAAAAAATTTAAAACTTTTTTGTTTAGGCAGGGATTTTATATTTAAGTAAATAAATATACTATGAAGTATTTTTTATACGAATATTGGAGGAGTATAAAATGAGTTTAGCAAGTTACATAGGCTGTAATGTAGAAATTCCGTTAACGGAGCCCGATTCTAATGATGTAATTGTTTTTGGATCATGTTTTGCAGAGGAAAGTATGCTTGAAATGGTACAAGAGTATCAATTCCAAAAAAATTACATATATGAGGTTTCAACTAGTTGGGGAATTGAACTTGTCGAGTGGCAAAACGTAAAGGAAAAAAAAGAAGCGAAAGAAAAACTTTTAACTTTATGCAAGATTATGGAAGGTTATTTGGAAGATGGAGACTATTTCGAATTATTCAGTTGTTGGGTTGGTGATGAAGATAAGGAACGAGTAGGGGAATTGAAATTAAAAATAAATCATTTTAATATAGATGAATTATGTATTCCAGAAAGAACATTAGTTAGGATAGAAAAATAAACATTGAAATATTTTTTAAGAAAAGGCGATTTCACTTTGTGTGAAGTCGCCTTTTAGTTGTTATATGCATTTTACATAAGAAATGAGAAGTTTATTTGATAAAGGAAAAAAGTATGGAGATAAATAAAATTATGTTTTTTGTTAAAAAATAATAAGTATGGCTCTTCTCAAAAGAACGTAAGTTCGTGTATAATAAGAACGAATGTTCTTTTGAGAGGTAACCTAATTATAGTTTAGAAGTAAATCCGAGTTTAGTGCGTATTAAAAATAACTAAGGGATAGTATGGCTAAATAAATGTATAAATGATCAAGGAGATAAAAATGAACGATGTAAAGATACAAAAGGAAGAAAGAGAGTGGGTTCCGTTTACAGTAATATCCGAACAACTTTTAAATATGAGAAAGATTATTGGAGAGAAATTAAAAGTACAAAAACCGCTTTTAACAAACGAAGCAAAAGAGAGAATTTCTGATAAATTATTAACGTCATTACTGTCTGAGAAAGAAATATTGGTAACATATTTTGAAGATGGTTACATACTAACAAACTACATGACTGTTGTACATATCAATCCGGTAAAACAAATTGTAATTTGTACAGACGCCTTTTATAAAACTTACGTATTTAACGCTATGGATATTATTGAAATAACGTAAAAGAAGCTGAATATTAAATGGCAGCTTCTTTTATTTCTGATTTATGAGACAAATAATACAAGAAAAAGCAGCTAGCTTCGTGCTAGCTGCTGAGCCCCAGGGAAAGGGAGAAAAAGATAGGGTACTCCAAAATCAACAAGAGCTGTCAAACAGCCTGATTATAGTATAGACAAATTAAGATTTTCTATACTAAAAGTTGAACATAAGATTAGGCTGTACCCACTTGGTTTTGATCTGCAAGGTCAGAATCAAATGTATTGGTCGCGCTAACACCGCTAAAAGTATTAACAACAAAACCAACGTTTGATGCGCCAGAGCCATTATAAGCTTTCGTATTTTCTTTTGGAGAAACGTTGTAGAAATCACCTAAGTTAAATGAACCATTACTATTTTGTACAACTAAATTCCCTACAACTGATGGCATAATTTTCACCTGCTTTATAATAAGTTGTTAACATTACTATATGGAGTTATAGTCCAGATGGTTCATATAATAAAAATTGTGGAATAGTAAAACGTTTGGAGCATGGATTTCAATAAAAGTGTGTTAAAATTAATATAATAAAGTTGAGTAATTTTTTTAAAAAATTTGTATAATTGATATATACGAAAATAAAGGAGGCAAAATGTAATGAAAGATATTATGAAAAAAGTTGATTTAACAGATGCCAAATCAAGTAATCTTGTTGCACTAATTTATAGTAATGAAGTTATATTAGTTGAAGACGCATTTTGTCCAAATGAAATAAAATTAAAGTTTAATGAAATTGCAATTTTATCTGCAATTAAAACAGCTCATATTGCGAAAGTGTCTATTAGGAAAGAACTTGAAGCGCTTTTTCATGATACGGGTGTTATATTAGTGAAACAAAATGTTGATTATGGTAGTAGCCAATCTATTACCATGCATTTTGAGCAATTTAAAAAATTGCAATATGAGATTGAATATTTAAATAAAAGTATGTAATAAGGCAGCTAAATAAAGGTTCTATCATAAAGGTGGAATGTGTTGTGTTGAAAAAGTGGTTTGAAAATTATTTGGGTGAATCGCATTGTAAACATAAATATATTTTTATTAAGATGCAGGATAATGAGGATTTTAAAAAAGATACATTAGGTGTAGTTTATATTTACCAGTGTGAAAAATGTGGAAAAGAGAAGTTGAAATGTAAAAACGATAATGAAATAAACAATGAATTTTTAGATATATAGCAAAAAGTAACCATGATGGTTACTTTTTTTATTTATGTATGCAATATCAAAACCATTACTAAAGTATGAGTTGAGTTGATACTATAGTAAATGGCTGAATAAAAATGAAGAGAGTAAGATATAGGGAAGGAGGATGAGAGAAATGCAGAGAAAAGAAATTGGTAAATCTGTAATTATTACAGGTGTGACACAAGGGTTAGGACGTGCGATGGTTGACCGATTTGATGAATTAGGGTGGAACATATATGGTTGTGGACGTTCAAAAGATAAAATTGAAGAACTAAAAAAACAGTACAGTAAAATACATGATTTTCAAGTAATTGATGTTTCAGATTCTCAGCAAGTTAACAACTGGGCAAATTATATACTTAATAGACATACGGCTCCCGATATGATAATAAATAATGCATCGATTGTAAATCAAAATGCACAACTTTGGAAAATTACGGCTCAAGAATTCGAAAATGTAATGAATGTAAACGTGAATGGTGTAGTAAATGTAATAAGAGCGTTTGTTCCCGCAATGGTAGCTAGGAAAGAAGGAATTATCATTAATATGAGTTCTAGTTGGGGGAGAGAAGGTGAAGCTGAGCTTGCGCCATATTGTGCCTCAAAATTTGCAATTGAAGGTATCACTAAATCTATGGCACTGGAATTACCTCATGGCATGGCTGTAGTTGCTTTAGATCCTGGAGGGAGTATTAGTACTCCAATGCTGAAGTCATGTGCGCCACAATATATAAATGAATCACCTACACCTGAAACTTGGTCACATAAAGCAACTCAATATATATTGAATATAACAATAGATAAAAATGGAGATTCACTGACATGCCCAGCATGCATATAAAAAGCACCTTTAAGGTGCTTTTTATATTAGTAGCACATTATATCATTCACAAAATTACATTTAAAAAATAAAATAAAAGATTAAGGGTGGAATTTATTTATTCCGCTATTTGCCGATTAGTAAGACCCCTACCTCAAAATTCAGCGAAAGCAAAGAATTTAGGAGGGGGATGAAGAAAACCCCACTGATTAAAGTTTCACTTTATTTTGAAAGGTTTAGAAAATATTTAAATAGGTGATAAAAATGAATCCAAGCGGTTTAAAAGTTACAGGGGCATGGTTTCAAGTAGGTGGGAACCTTACAGCTGCAATTGGAACGACAAGAGGATTTATTGGAGAAGAGAAAGTTGAATCGGATCTCGTTATTGTAGGAAGCTCATTACAAGCCCTCGGGTATATATTACAAATCATTGCGAGCAATTATGATGATGGGGAAGAAAAAAGAGAAAATCAAAATATAGGCTTAGAGAATCAAAGTAAATTACTTGATCAAATAGGAATTGAGCTATTAGCATTAGGGAATATATCAAATGTAATAGGAACATATTTTAATATAAATGAACAATCGAAAGAAAATGATTATCTTATTATTACAGGGAACAATTTACAATCGATCGGTGCTTTTTTAGGAGTAGAAGCAGCTTTGATGGATATAAATGTACTACAGAAAATTATTATATTAGGTAACTCCATGCAAAGTTTAGGTGCTGGATTACAAGCGTATCAAGGTGTTTCAAATGTATTGAAAGATGAGAGAGAAAATGAAGATAGTATTTTTGATAAGAAGGATGAGAGAATAATTGCACTCATTGGTATTTGGATACAAGCGATAGGAACGTTAATTTCTGCAATTGGAGTAACTGCAATAGAGGAAGAAAATAGGCTAGAAAACAATGAAAAGGTTGAAATACTTATATAAATAGAAGGAGATACATGAATTTTATAGGTACGTTAAGATTAAAATAGTAGTAGGTTTTTTTGCCTATAGATAGAATATATAAAGTAAGAGATGTTATATATACTTAATGAAAATTTATGTAACAACAACATCATAAGGTTTCTTTACGTATGTTTTGAAAAGGGATATATAAAATACAAAATAAGGAGTTTTCAAGGGATGATGTATTTATTAGCAATTTTTCTTCCACCTGTTGCTGTACTATTTTGTGGAAAACCAATTCAGGCAATAATAAATTTCATATTAACATTAATATTTTGGGTGCCAGGAGTTATACATGCAATTCTTGTAGTGCATGATAAAAAAGCTGATCGGCGTTTGAAAAAACAAATTCAAGCATATGATGAAATTAATAAGAGGAATCGAAGATAATTCATCTGTGAAATGTTTTTAAAAGAAAGGAGGATTAACCTCCTTTTTTTAGTGGGTGTTAAGTTTAAATTTTTGTGTGGCGGAAAGAATTTTTAATATAAGTTTTATGATAATAACTTTTAGATTGTGCATGTAATAGGCCAGTATAAATACTTTCTGGTACATTAAAGAAATCGTACATACCATTCTTTAATTGGATTCGCAAAATCATAGAAAAAGGATTATAGCCAACAGCAACTATATTTTTTGAAATCACGGGAGATAGCTTCATCATTACGCAACTCCTCACTTTTCATTTTTAATAATTTCTTGTAGATATTGAGGTTGTGAAGTTGAAATCCTTATAAATTAAGAGGTATTATACTTATATGCAATATATTAAATGTTTGTTATACGTAATTATAAGGAAGTTCACACGAAGTACATATCGTTGTGCTATTTTTATTTCACCTTTGATTTATAAATAAGAAAATATTGACCATTTGAAAAAAAGGTATATTATTTATACGAGGTATTAAAAATTCACTTTTTACATTCTATGCTTAAAGGGGCAGCGTTATTAGGAAAAATAGAAGTGAAAATAGTTTGTATAAGAAGTATTCTAAAATTTATAATCTGTGAATTGGGAAAATATTGAATGCTCCAGGTCAATATACTTTCTTAATCAAATGCATTTTAGAAAGTGACCTCAATATTTTTAAGTAAATCAACGGGAGAATTGAAAGGCAGGAGAAAGTAACATGTCAGAAAATTATCGTTCTCGAGAGGAACGACGACAAGTTAAAAAGAAAAAACAACCAGCTTCTAAAACACAAAAACCAAAAGGTAAAACATCATTCTTTCGCAAGTTTTTAATTACTTGTTTATTACTTGGTATTGTTGGTTTAGTGGCGGGGGTTGCTACCTTTTTCGTAATGATTAAGGATGCACCAAAACTTGAGAAAGCAAAACTTGTTAATCCGTTATCCTCAAAAATTTATGATAAAAACGGGGATTTGGTATATGAATATGGAAAAGAAAAAAGGACGAATGTTACGTATGAGCAAATACCTAAATTAGTAGAAAATGCATTTTTAGCGACAGAAGATTCACGTTTTTATGAGCATAGCGGAGTAGATTTTAAAGGTACTGCGCGTGCTGTTCTAGTAAGTCTTAAAGGAGATTACGGTTCTCAAGGTGGAAGTACGATAACACAGCAAGTTATTAAAAACTACTTCTTATCAATGGACAAAACACCAAAGCGTAAGGCGCAAGAAATATATTTAGCTTATAAGCTAGAACAACAGTATTCAAAACATGAAATATTAGAGATGTACTTAAATAAAATTAACTTAGGAAACCGTTCATATGGGATCGCAACAGCAGCACAAAACTACTATGGTAAAGAATTGAAGGACTTAACATTACCAGAAGTTGCGATGTTGGCAGGTTTACCGAAAGCACCGAATAACTATGATCCAACGAAAAAAGAAAATGTTCAAAAAGCAACAGAAAGAAGAAATGTTGTTCTAAACTTAATGAATCGACATGGATATATAACAAAACAGGAAATGGAAGAAGCATTAAAAGTTGACGTAGAAAAGGGACTCAAGCCTGCAACTCAACTACAAACAATGCCATACCCTGCATTTATGGATGCAGTTGTGAAAGAAGTAGAAAAAGAATTGCCAGATGCTAATATTGGTTCTGATGGTTTAGAAATTTATACAACGTTAGATCCGAAAGCACAGAAACTCGCTGATAATATTTTAAATAATAATATCATTGATTATCCGAACGATAAATTCCAAGGTGCATTTACATTTATGGATACGAAAACAGGAGAAGTTCGTGCTATAGGTAGTGGCCGTGGAGAAAATAAAGCTGTATTTAAAGGGCATAATATGGCAATTGAATTAGATCGTGCAGCTGGTTCAACGATGAAGCCGATTTTCGACTACGCTCCTGCAATTGAATATTTAAAATGGGCCACGTACCATCAAATTGATGACTCTCCATTTAAGTATTCAACGGGACAAGAAGTACGAAATGCAGATAGAAGTCATATGGGACCTATTACAATGCGTGTAGCATTAGAAAAGTCACGAAATATCCCAGCAATTAAGACTGCGAAAGAAGTTGGAATTAATAAATCAAAAGACTTCTCTGAGAAATTAGGCATTACATTTAATGCGGCACCGACTGAATCAACAGCGATTGGTACAAATGAAGTATCACCAACTGAAATAGCGGGCGCTTATGCGGCATTTGGTAATGATGGTAAATATACGAAACCGCATTTTGTTAAGAAAGTTGTTTATCCAGATGGTAAGTCACAAAGTTTTGGACAAAAGCCAAAACAAGTTATGACAGATTCTACGGCATATATGATTACAGATATGCTTCGTTCTGTAGTTACATCAGGTACTGGTACATCTGCAAATATAGCATCTTTAGATGTAGCTGGTAAAACTGGTACGACAAACTACTCATCAAAACAATTAGCTCAATATAAAATTCCAGAAAGTGCAACTCGTGATAGTTGGTTTGCTGGATATACACCGCAATATACGATGGCAGTATGGACGGGGTATATGAAAGATGGTAAAGACGAGTATATTAGTAGTAAAAATACGAAAATTGCACAGTTGATCTTTAAAGAAATGATGAGTGAAATGGCTACAGATAAATCACGCTTTAAAATGCCAAGTAGCGTTATTCAAGAAGGTAGTGAGCTACGTATAAAAGGTGAAAAACGTGATTCATCGCCAAATACTAGCGTACCGGATACAACGGAGCAACCAAAACAAGATCAACAGCAAAAAACTGAAGAAGAGAAAAAGCAAGAAGAATTAAAGAAACAAGAAGAACTGAAAAAACAAGAAGAGCAAAAGAAACAAGAGGAACTTAAGAAGCAAGAAGAACAAAAGAAACTAGAAGAGCAAAAGAAACAAGAAGAAGAAAAGAAACAAAATGAACAAAATAACGGAAATGGTCAAGGAACGACACCTCCAGCGAATAACGGAGGAGGCCAAGGAACGACACCTCCAGCAAATAACGGAGGAGGTCAAGGAACGACACCTCCAGCGAATAATGGAGGAGGCCAAGGAACGACACCTCCAGCAAATAACGGAGGAGGTCAAGGAACGACACCTCCAGCGAATAATAATGGAGGTCAAGGAACTCCAACCCCACCTGCAACAGTACAACCAAATAATGGTGGAAATGCAGGAGAGGTTCCTGCCAATAATGGACAATAAGAAAAATTTATAGAAAAGTTTTCAAAAGAGCACTTAAGATTTGTAGGAATTTACAATCTTAAGTGCTCTTTTCATTTTGCTACAGAAAATGTAATGTTAAGGGCTGGATAGAAAAAGAGTGAATGTAGTTTATGTGAAATATAACGTAAAGAGAGAAATGATTGTACGTGCGGGTTATCCCGGAAAGGGACTAACTGTGATGGATTACATAAACCATTAAATGAGTGGGAATTATATTCAAATCTTTAATAAATGTCTTTCTTTAACGGTTACTTTAGTTTGGAAAACAATTAAAAAGTCGAATTTCTTATTTAAGGAATTCGACTTTTTATGTTGAAACTGGATTAAAGGTTCGCCTTATTAAAATGTAGGGGTAATACAGTGATAGCTATTAAATGTTAAACGTACCATAAAAATTTTGAAAAAAAATTGAAGGGAAATGATAAAAGACTTGAGTCGGAGGTAGTGGAGGATAACTATGGCTATGAATGGGAGTACTACTGGGGTGTGTACCATGATGCCAAAATGATGGGGTAACTTGACCGGGAATTTGATATTGCTGCCAAGTTGCGGGAAGTTCAATTCCTACATCGGAGCTAGCTGTATGAACTGCAGGAACATGTATTCCAGGAGTCGAAGGAACTACGGCAGTTACTCTTAATAATACCCACATGAAATATTCACTCCTAAGTTGTGATAATAAATTAGTATATTCTTTTCACACATATAAAGGCACATATATAGGACTTTCGTTTAAAACATGCGTACAAAGTCTTAAGACTAATGTAAGCTGATGGTGGACTATTTAATATGAAAAGATACGTCTATTTGCGGAGGGAAAAGAGATAAAAAAAATGTACAATGAGGGTGTTAATCGTAATATTTTACGAGTGTATGGAGGTATTTTTATGGAACGATTATGGACGAAATCATTTATTCAAATGACTTTCGCAATGTTATTTTTATTTACAGGATTTTATTTACTTGTTCCAACGCTCCCGCTCTTTATTAAAGAGATAGGTGGCAATGAATCGCAAGTTGGACTCATGATGGGAATGTTTACAATAGCTGCTGTTGTAATACGACCGATTATTGGAGGAATGTTAGATCAATATGGTAGAAGATCCTTTATTATTTTCGGACTCATCTTTTTTGGATTAACGATGTATTCCTATAATATAGCATCGACTATTGTCCTTTTAGCTGTTTTACGTGTTATTCACGGAGTAACATGGGCTGTTTCTACAACAGCTGTTGGAACAGCAATAACGGATATTATTCCAGATTCACGCCGTGGTGAAGGTATGGGCTGGTACGGGATGGCGATGACAATTGCAATGGCGATCGGACCAATGATTGGACTATGGGTTGTACAAAATTATTCATTTCATGGTCTATTTTTATTAGCGACGTTGTTATCTTTTATGGCAGTCGTATTATCACTAATAACGAAGATGCCATTTACGCCACAAAAAGAAAAAGGGAAAATTCAGCTATTTGAGAAATCTGTATTAACAATCACGATTGTAGTATTCTTTTTATCGTTTGCATATGGAGGAATAACAACCTTTTTACCGTTATTTGCATCATCAATTCATGTGAATCCAGGAACTTTCTTTCTTGTATATGCAATTGCATTAACAATTGTAAGACCAATTTCAGGGAAACTATTAGATAAGTATGGAGAAGTATTCATCATACTCCCAGCATTATGTATTACTATTTTAGCTATAGTTGTTTTAACTATTTCAAATGGTTTGTTAGGTGTAATTATCGCAGCAACATTATACGGTATTGGATTTGGTTCAGCGCAGCCAGCTTTGCAAGCGGCAATGCTTACAATTGTCGATCCGAGTAAAAGAGGAGTTGCAAATGCTTCATTTTTTACAGCGTTTGATTTAGGAATCGGGTTAGGTGCTATTTTACTTGGAGTTGTTTCACAAATGTTTGGTTATCGTATTTTATTTTCAGGGAGTGCAATTTCGGCATTAATAGCCTTAATCATTTTCGTCTTCTTTGTAAAACAACGATTAGGAAAAAAAGAGTTTGCGTAAACTGGAGGAATAAAGATGAGAATTTCAATTGATCGTAAAGCTCTGCAATGGTTCCAGGAAGAATTACGTATAAAGCACGGTGAATCTGTACGTTTTACTGTAAGGTCGGAGGGGATAGTTCGATTCAGCCCGGATATTCTTTAGGGGTTGTTGCTGAGAAACCAGATGGGGAAATAGTGTCAGTTGAGAAGGAAGGTATTATATTTTTTGTAGATTCTGATGATCTTTGGTATTTTGAAAACTATGATTTATTTGTAAGTTATCATGAGGAGATGGAAGAAATTCAATTTAATTATGTAAAATAATAACTTTATTAAAAATGAATAAGTTTTATATAAAAATTATATTTAAGAGATAGTGAAATAAATATCATATAGTAACGAGCTGTATTTATGTACAGCTCGTTTTTTTTATTTCTCAAATGAAATTAGAATAATTGTATATTTGGCGGTGTTATATGAAAAATCTTTATATCTTGTTTTTGAAAATACGCAAAGAAGTCTATTCTTTCTTTATAAAATATAAGAATTATTTTCAAAAAATTGTATTGTTACAGTAAGAAAAGTGTAGGAAACTTATCATTATAAAATAAATTGAAATCTTCTAAAAACTCTGATACATTGAAATAGAAATGTAGTTTCACAATATTGTAAAGGCTTACAGTTATGTGCACGAAGATCTATTAGGATTGGAGGAAATAATGATGAAAGCTGAAGAAAAATTTTCCCCGGGATTAGATGGTATAGTGGCAGCGGAGACGAAAATCTCGTTTCTTGACACAGTAAAAGGTGAAATTGTAATTCAAGGGTATGACTTAATCGAACTCTCAAAAACAAAAGAGTATTTAGACATTGTGCACCTTTTATTGGAGGAACATCTACCGAATGAAGATGAAAAAGCAACACTTGAAAAGAAATTAAAAGAAGAATATGCAGTACCAGAAGGTGTATTCAACGTACTAAAGGCATTGCCTAAAGAGACGCATCCCATGGATGGATTACGTACAGGTGTGTCAGCGTTAGCTGGTTACGATAATGATATCGAAAACCGCTCGTTAGAAGTGAATAAAAGCCGAGGGTACAAGCTGTTAAGTAAAGTGCCAAACATTGTAGCGAATAGCTATCATATTTTAAATAATGAGGAGCCAATTGAACCTCTTAAAGACTTATCTTATAGTGCGAATTTCTTCTATATGTTAACTGGTAAAAAACCAACTGAACTTGAGGAAAAGATCTTTGATCGTTCCCTTGTTTTATATAGTGAGCATGAAATGCCAAACTCTACATTTACAGCGCGCGTTATTGCATCAACACAATCAGATTTATACGGTGCTTTAACAGGTGCAGTTGCATCTTTAAAAGGAAGTTTACATGGCGGTGCAAATGAAGCGGTTATGTACATGCTTTTAGAAGCTGGTAATGTTGAGAAATTTGAAGAGTTATTACAGAAGAAACTATATAACAAAGAAAAAATTATGGGCTTTGGACACCGTGTTTATATGAAGAAGATGGATCCAAGAGCACTTATGATGAAGGAAGCTTTAAAACAGTTATGTGATGTAAAAGGTGATTATACACTATATGAAATGTGTGAAGCTGGAGAAAAGATTATGGAAAAGGAAAAAGGAATTTATCCAAATCTTGATTATTATGCAGCTCCAGTATATTGGATGCTAGGTATTCCAATTCAACTTTACACACCTATCTTCTTTAGCTCTAGAACAGTGGGATTATGTGCGCACGTTATTGAGCAACATGCAAATAATCGTTTGTTCCGTCCGCGTGTAAATTATATTGGCGAGCGACATGTACTTAGTAAATAAGAACAACTGGGGAGTTGTTAGCACCGCCCGCCAGATGGGTGTTTGACCGACACCCATCATTAATAATAACGAATTTTCGACAGAAAGGGAAGGATAGCATGATTAAAACAAATGAAATTAAGCAAAAAGATGCATTATTAGAAGAGATTACGGATTATGTATTAAATAAAGAGGTTACTAGTGCAGAAGCATTCAGTACAGCTCGTTACGTATTACTTGATACACTTGGATGTGGAATTTTAGCACTACAATATCCAGAATGTACGAAATTATTAGGGCCAGTTGTGCCAGGAACAGTCGTGCCAAATGGTACACGTGTACCAGGTACGTCTTATGTACTAGATCCAGTAAAAGGTGCATTTAATATCGGATGTATGATCCGTTGGTTAGACTATAACGATACTTGGCTTGCAGCAGAGTGGGGACATCCATCTGATAACCTAGGCGGAATTTTAGCGGTCGCAGATTATATTAGCCGTGTTCGCATTTCAGAAGGAAAAGAAGCTTTAAAAGTACGTGAAGTATTAGAAATGATGATTAAAGCACATGAAATTCAAGGCGTGCTTGCTTTAGAAAACAGCTTAAACAGAGTTGGTCTTGACCATGTATTATATGTAAAAGTAGCAACAACTGCAGTAGTTGCGAAAATGCTTGGCGGAACACGTGAAGAAATCTTTAATGCATTATCACATGCGTGGATTGATAATTCTAGTCTTCGTACATATCGTCATGCTCCAAATACGGGCTCACGTAAATCATGGGCTGCAGGTGACGCAACGAGCCGCGGTGTTCATCTTGCAATGACTGCTCTAAAAGGTGAAATGGGTTATCCAACAGCATTATCTGCGCCAGGATGGGGATTCCAAGATGTATTATTCAATAAACAAGAATTAAAATTAGCAAGACCACTAGAGTCATATGTAATGGAAAATGTATTATTTAAAGTGTCATATCCAGCAGAATTCCATGCACAAACAGCTGCAGAATGTGCAGTGAAGTTGCATCCGGAAATTAAAGAGAGATTGGATGAAATTGACCGCATTACAATTACGACTCATGAATCAGCAATTCGTATTATTGATAAAGAAGGCCCATTAAATAACCCAGCTGATCGTGATCATTGCTTACAATACATTACGGCAATTGGTTTATTAAAAGGAGATATCGTTGCAGACGATTATGAAGATGCAGTAGCAAACGATCCACGTGTAGACGAATTACGTAATAAGATGGTTGTTGTTGAAAACAAACAGTACAGTTTAGATTACCTTGACCCGAACAAGCGCTCAATCGCCAACGCTGTTCAAGTTCACTTTAAAGATGGCACAGTAACAGAAAATGTGGAATGTGAATATCCACTTGGTCACCGTTTCCGTAGAGACGAAGCAATTCCAAAAGTTGTTCAAAAATTCACTGCAAATATGGCAGGTCATTATTCTAGTAAGCAACAAGAACAAATTCATGAAGTTTGTTTAAATGAAGAAAAGCTAGAAAATATGAATGTAAATGAATTTGTAGATCTATTCTTAATTTAATAATAGGGGGAATTTAGAATGGCTTGGGTTGTGAAAAAGCAGTCAACACAAGAGGAGCTTGCGAATCGATTCCGAGCTTTAGTAGAAGCAAATGAAATTTTGCAAATTCCAGGTGCTCATGATGCAATGGCGGCTTTAGTTGCAAAAAATACAGGTTTTTCAGCTCTTTATTTATCAGGAGCTGCTTATACTGCAAGTAAAGGCTTACCAGATTTAGGTATCGTGACGTCTACTGAAGTGGCTGAGAGAGCAAGAGATTTAGTAAGAGCTACAGACTTACCTGTTCTTGTTGACATTGATACAGGATTTGGTGGTGTACTAAATGTAGCGAGAACAGCTGTAGAAATGGTGGAAGCGAAAGTAGCAGCTGTCCAAATTGAAGATCAGCAATTACCAAAAAAATGTGGACATTTAAATGGTAAGAAACTTGTTACTACAGAAGAATTGGTTCAAAAAATTAAAGCGATTAAAGAAGTTGCACCGAGCTTATACATTGTAGCACGTACTGATGCTCGCGGCGTTGAAGGATTAGATGAAGCAATTGAAAGAGCAAATGCATATGTAAAAGCAGGTGCAGATGCAATTTTCCCTGAAGCGCTTCAATCAGAGGAAGAATTCCGTCTATTTAATAGTAAGGTAAATGCACCTTTACTTGCGAATATGACTGAATTTGGAAAAACTCCATATTATAGTGCAGAGGAATTTGCAAATATGGGCTTCCAAATGGTTATTTATCCTGTAACTTCACTTCGCGTTGCAGCGAAAGCGTATGAAAATGTGTTTACTTTAATTAAAGAAACAGGTTCTCAAAAAGATGCACTTTCTAATATGCAAACGAGAAGTGAATTATACGAAACAATATCATATCATGACTTTGAAGAGTTAGATACTGGTATTGCAAAAACAGTATTATCAGAAGATCAATAGATAAAGCAGCGAAGGCGATGAAAATACATCTTTGGCAAAATAAAATGCTTGATGTGAAAAATCATCGCCTTCTATTTTCAAAAAAGATATTCCACTCATCGTAGACGAGCGTAAGCAAAAAGCTATGAAAGCCGAATGATAGGGGGATACATATGGAGAAAACGAAGTTACCATGGGATGAATTTTTTTCACTCAACAAAGATATAAATCATACTTACTTTACACCAGAAGATTTTTCAGGTGATGAAGATTTAATCGCAAAAACGACAGAACAATTCGTTAAACAAGAAATTGTTCCACAAATGGAGAATATTGAACAACATAACTATAAAGTTTCTCGTCAATTATTTGAGAAAGCTGGGGAACTTGGATTATTAGGCATTGAGGTACCAGAAGATTATGGCGGGTTCGAGTTAGGAAAGGCTGTCTCAGGTCTTGTAGCAGAGAAAATGGGTTACGCTGGTGCGTTTAGCGTTTCTTTTAATATACACGCTGGTGTCGGTACATTGCCTTACATATATTATGGAACGAAAGAACAGAAAGAAAAATATTTACCGAAAATCGCATCAGGAGAATGGATTGGTGCTTATGCTTTAACTGAGCCAAATGCTGGTTCGGATGCATTAAGTGCAAAAACAAGCGCCGTATTGAATGAAGAGGGAACAGCTTGGAAGTTAAATGGTGAGAAGCAATGGATTACAAATGCTCATATGGCAGATGTATACGTTGTTTTTGCGAAGACAAATAAAGGAATGACAGCGTTTATTGTCGAAAGAACATGTGAAGGTGTATCTATTGGATTAGAAGAAAAGAAAATGGGGATTAAAGGTTCTTCAACAGCGACTCTTATTTTAGAAGATGTTGTCATCCCTGCTGAAAATGTTTTAGGGGAAGTTGGGAAAGGGCATCACGTAGCCCTTAATATTCTTAACTTTGCTAGACTTAAACTTGCTTTTGGAAATATTGGAACAGCAAAACAAGCAATTGGTTTGTCGGTTCAATATGGAAAAGAGCGAAAACAGTTCCAAACGGAATTAGTAGACTTTACGATGATTCAAGAGAAAATTGCAAATATGATCATTGCTACATATGGAGCAGAAAGTGCAGCTTATCGTACAGCAGGTGTAATCGATGAAGCAATTCATGAGAGCGATGAAGATCTTATGAAGAAAATGTCCCAATTTGCAATTGAATGTGCACTTAATAAAGTGAACGCTTCTGAAACACTTGCTTATATCGTAGATGAAGCTGTACAAATTCATGGTGGTTACGGTTATATGCAAGAGTATGAGGTAGAACGATTATATCGTGATGCTAGAATTAGTCGTATTTTTGAAGGAACGAATGAAATTAATAGATTAACAGTTGCCAAAATGTTAATGAAGCAAATCGAACAATTAGAAGATACTGAAGTAGAAAGTGATGTAGCAAATGTCGAAAGAAACCATCGTTACATTTTATTAGCGAAAAAATTGTTGAAACAATCTTTGAAAACGCTCTCTAAAACTCCAGGTCTAAAAATCGACCAAGAACAAGAATATTCACGTGTAATTTCAAATATGTTGACGGACGTGTACGTCATGGAATCAGCGTTTTTACGTACGAGAAAAGCGGTAAGTAAAAATGGTGAGGAAAAAGAACGTACGAAGCAACTCATAACGGATGTTATTTGTGAAGAAGGATACCGTAAAGTAGAAGAAGCAGCGATTTCTGTACTTTCGGCGGCTGTCACAGAAGAACAAGATAGACATGTGATTTTAGCTGAAATCCGTCAATTATTAGTACCTTTATACACGAACGTATTTACGAAGAAGAGAGAAATTGCTAAAGCTATTATAAATCGCGGGAAATATATTGTGTAAATAGGAGGAAAGCGATATGAAAAAGATTGGTTTTATCGGTTTAGGTAACATGGGTCTTCCGATGTCAAAAAATCTAGCTAAATCAGGTTACACAGTATATGGCGTGGACTTAAATAAAGAGGCAGAAGCGTCCTTTGAAAAAGAAGGCGGAATTATCGGTCTATCAATCTCAAAACTAGCAGAAACATGTGATGTAGTTTTTACAAGTTTACCTTCACCTCGCGCTGTTGAAGCGGTATATTTTGGAGCAGAAGGATTATTTGAAAATGGTCACTCGAATGTAGTTTTCATTGATACAAGTACGGTATCGCCGCAGTTAAACAAACAATTAGAGGAAGCTGCAAAGGAAAAGAAAGTAAACTTTTTAGCAGCACCTGTGAGCGGCGGTGTAATTGGAGCCGAAAATCGTACATTAACGTTTATGGTTGGTGGATCAAAAGAGGTATATGAGAAAACGGAATCTATCATGGGCGTTCTAGGCGCGAACATTTTCCATGTTAGTGAGCAGATTGATAGTGGTACAACTGTTAAGTTAATTAATAACTTATTAATTGGTTTTTATACAGCTGGTGTAAGTGAAGCTTTAACATTAGCGAAAAAGAACAATATGGATTTAGATAAAATGTTTGATATTTTAAATGTAAGTTACGGCCAAAGCAGAATTTATGAACGTAATTTTAAAAGTTTTATAGCACCTGAAAACTACGAGCCAGGATTTACTGTGAACTTATTGAAGAAAGATTTAGGGTTTGCAGTTGACTTAGCTAAGGAAAGCGAACTCCATTTACCGGTAAGCGAAATGTTATTAAATGTATATGACGAAGCGAGTCAAGCTGGATATGGTGAAAACGATATGGCTGCTTTATATAAGAAAGTTAGCGAGCAATTAATTTCTAATCAAAAATAAATTATACAAAGGAGAGAATACAATGATTACAACTGAAATTAAACGAGTTAAAAATCACATTAACGGTGAGTGGGTTGAATCGACAGGTACGGAAGTAGAAGCAGTTCCAAATCCAGCGACTGGAAAAATTATCGCTTACGTTCCACTATCTCCAAAAGAGGATGTTGAAAAAGCTGTTGAAGCGGCAAAAGCAGCATTCGAAACATGGTCTAAAGTACCAGTTCCGAATCGTTCAAGAAATTTATATAAATATTTACAGCTATTACAAGAAAACAAAGATGAGCTTGCAAAAATCATTACGCTAGAAAATGGTAAGACGCTAACGGATGCAACAGGTGAAGTACAGCGTGGTATTGAAGCAGTAGAACTTGCAACATCGGCACCTAATTTAATGATGGGACAAGCGCTTCCGAATATTGCTAGCGGAATTGATGGATCAATTTGGCGCTACCCAATCGGAGTTGTTGCTGGTATTACACCGTTCAACTTCCCAATGATGATTCCATTATGGATGTTCCCACTTGCAATTGCTTGCGGTAATACATTCGTATTAAAAACATCGGAAAGAACGCCACTTTTAGCGGAGCGACTTGTAGAATTATTCTATGAAGCAGGTTTCCCAAAAGGCGTATTAAATTTAGTACAAGGCGGAAAAGATGTTGTAAATAGCATTTTAGAAAATAAAGATATTCAAGCTGTTTCGTTCGTTGGCTCTGAGCCGGTAGCTCGTTACGTATATGAAACAGGTACAAAACACGGAAAACGTGTACAAGCGTTAGCAGGTGCGAAAAACCATGCGATTGTAATGCCAGATTGCAATCTTGAGAAAACAGTACAAGGTGTAATTGGATCTGCATTTGCAAGTAGTGGAGAGCGCTGTATGGCATGCTCAGTAGTAGCAGTAGTGGATGAAATTGCTGATGAATTCATTGATGTATTAGTAGCAGAAACGAAAAAATTAAAAGTAGGCGATGGCTTTAACGAAGATAACTATGTTGGACCATTAATCCGTGAATCTCATAAAGAGCGCGTTTTAGGCTATATTAATAGCGGTGTAGCAGATGGGGCAACTTTATTAGTAGATGGCCGTAAAATTAATGAAGAAGTTGGAGAAGGTTACTTTGTAGGTGCGACAATCTTTGATGGCGTGAATCAAGAAATGAAAATTTGGCAAGATGAAATTTTTGCTCCAGTATTAAGCATTGTACGTGTTAAAGATTTAGAAGAAGGTATTAAACTAACAAATCAATCTAAATTTGCAAACGGTGCGGTTATTTATACGTCAAATGGTAAACATGCACAAACATTCCGTGATAACATCGATGCTGGTATGATCGGTGTAAATGTAAATGTTCCAGCACCAATGGCATTCTTCGCATTTGCAGGAAATAAAGCTTCATTCTTTGGTGATTTAGGTACAAATGGTACAGATGGCGTTCAATTCTATACACGTAAAAAAGTTGTAACTGAGCGCTGGTTTTAATATAGAGTAAACAGCCAAATCAGCTATTAAATGAAAACCACCACCACTATTAATAGTGGTGGTGGTTTTCATCTTGTTAATTATTTTTTTCAAAAGCTAGTTTAATACCAAATCCAATTAGGACGACTCCTGTTAGCCCTTGAATATAACGTTGCGTCTTTGGTTTTTTCATAAAAGCACTAATTTTATCAATTAAAAATATATAAAATGCAAACCAAATGACTGTTAAAACGAGGTAAGTAAGGCCCATTACAAGAAGTTGAATAAATGTATTATGATTTGGATTTAAAAATTGCGGTAAAAAAGTTAAAAAGAAGACTGCAACTTTAGGATTTAATAAATTTGTAAGAAATCCTTGGCGAAAGCAAGAAGTATGTTCGTTTTCATTATTCAAAGATAGATCATTTGTATCTAAGTTTTCTTTGTTTCTTACTGCTAAAAGGGCTTTAATACCGATATATATTAAATAGAGAGCCCCAACGTACTTGAAAATAGAAAATAAAAGAGCTGACTTTACAATAAGTGCAGAAAGACCAATTACAGCAGCTAAAGTATGAATTAATAGTGCAATACATGTACCAAACACTGTTTTCACTCCACCGATTTTACCAGCAACCAATGTGTTTTTCGTAGCCATTGCTGTATCTGGACCAGGTAAAATGATAAGGCAAATAGACATAATGATGAAAAGAAGATAATTTTCTATCATAGCCGCCCCTCCTTTTTATTTTTAGAATATTTGATTAAAATCAGTGTAGCACAAAAATGGATTTAATAAAATTAAATTTTATTAAAAATTATTAAATAAAAAAGGCTATATAGTAGCTGTAATTACACTACTATATAGCCTCGATTTTATCCCGCTATTTGCGAGTAGTAAGATTTCCACCGCACAAGATTTAGCTGGAGCAAAGAAGTTAGGTGGGGGATGAACAAAACACCCACTCATTACAGTTTCATTTTATGCATTAAGTAAATTAAAGAAACGATTCACATCTTCTTCTGAAACGTCACTTAACTGTTTATATTTATAATTCGGATTTTGATCTTTATCAACGACAACGGAGCGTACTCCTTCGAAGAAATCTTCATGTCTCATGAAGTTTTTAGCAAGTATAAGGTCCGTAGCGAAACATTCTTCAACGGATTTATCTTGTCCATCAATAAACTGTTTTAATGTTACTTTTAGTGAAATAGGTGATTTTGATAACAGTGTTTCTTTCGTTTTTAGAGCAAAGGAGCTTTCATCTTTCTCCAATGAATGGATGATTTCTTCAATTGTATCGTAAGCAAAATGTGAATTAATTACTTCTAATGAAGGAGTCAGCTCGCTTTCTAAGTTTGGAGCAGTTGCGAATGTACGAATAACTTCTTTTAAATTAGTATGTACATCATCTTCTTTATGCCAATTTACACTTTCAAGTTCAGTAAGAAACTCTGGTAATGAATCAGATGTCATAAAGTAATCAGCAGCATTAATAAATAATACGTCAGAAGCTTTTAAAATAGATGCTGTTAAAGCAACGAAGCGACCTGTATATCCAGGTGCTTTATTTAAGAAATATGCAGCTCCGACGTCTGGGAAGAAGCCGATATTCATCTCTGGCATTGCCCATTTCGTACGTTCAGTTACAATGCGATACTTCGCACCATTTGTAAGACCGACACCACCGCCCATTACAATTCCATCTAAACAAGCAATAATCGGTTTTGTATATTGATAAATATATGTATCAATTTCATACTCTTCTTCAAAAAAACGTTCTGCATGTTGCAATGCCACTTCATTGGAACGCGCTTCATAAAGAGTTTTAATGTCGCCACCTGCACAAAAACCTTTTGTGCCAGCTCCTTTTAACACGATAAGTGCAATACGCTCATCGTGTTCCCACTCTTTAAGTTTTTGTCCGATAGGTTGTAACATGTCATAAGATAAAGAATTAAGTGCTTTTGGACGGTTTAAAGTAATTGTTGCAACGCCGTTTTCACTAACAGAAAATAAAACGTGTTCAGTCATAATGCATCCTCCCTTACATATCTTCTTATTCTTAATTCTTGATATGTACTGAAATGTCCTTTATAAATTTTGTCAAAAGTTGACGGTAAATATTAATTTGGTCACCGCATATTTTGACGAGTTATCTTTGCAGGATTTCAGAGACTGAGGGGGAATATTACAACATTACTGTAAGTGTAATTATTTGAAGTTATAATGATAAAAGCGCTATTATATAGGTGTGAATTGTTCATTATCAATTCTAAAAAGAGTGTTTGAAGAAAAAATGAATCGTACAATTGTAATAAAAAATTTTACACTGAATTAGAAATAGAGAAAGGAGAAATCGGAATGCCAGGACCTTTACTATTGTCGGTTATTATTTTGTCTTCTTTAATGATAGGGATAACGCAGTATTTTCATCATACAGATACGACAGAAGAAGTGAAGGATAAAGTACGTCTCGTATTTCCGATTTTTATAATATCTATTTCATTCTGTATTTTATTAAATAAAGATGGGTACATTGTCGCAGTGTTCTCATTTTTCGTCGCAATCGTTTTAATTACCGTTTTATATTATGTAATGAAAGACTTTATACAAAAATAAAGATGTCACAATAGGCATTTTTATTTTGGAGAAAATATAAAATTTCACATACCGTATTTTATATAAAATACATAAAACATATAACAATAGAAAAGTGTGTACTTTGCTGTGTATGTACTTGTCAATCTTGCATAGCCACTATACTATTAAAATGTAGAGATTATAAAAAGGGGTTGTATCTATCATGAAATTTGAGATGCACACAAAAATTATTTCAAATGAAAAAGAAGTAAGATTACATATTGAAGAAAATATATTTCAATTAATATTGGATGGTTATCACTTATTTACAATTCAAGAAATATTGCCTTTATATAAATCAAATGAAGAAAGAATTGGAAGTGCAACGATATTGAAGCTAGAGTGGGAGAACGGAAAAACTACAATAAACTATCAACTCGTTTCACTAAAATCAGTAAATTAAAAGGAGTAGAAAAATATGAAGTTATTTCATACAGCGGATTGGCATTTAGGTAAGCTTGTTCATGGCGTGTATATGACTGAAGACCAAAAGATTGTATTAGATCAGTTTGTACAGGCTGTTGAAGAAGAAAAACCAGATGCTGTAATTATTGCAGGGGATTTATATGACCGAGCAATTCCACCTACAGAAGCAGTAGACTTATTAAATGATGTGCTGCAAAAAATAGTTATTGATTTACAAACACCAGTTATTGCAGTAGCTGGTAATCATGATAGTCCGGATCGTATCCATTTTGGGAGTAGTTTAATGAAAAAACAGGGATTACATATTGCAGGCCAATTTCAATTCCCGTATGAACCTGTTGTACTAAATGATGAATATGGAGAGGTTCACTTCCATCTAATACCGTATGCAGACCCAAGCATAGTTAGACACGTGTTGAAAAATGAAGACGTACGTTCTCATGATGATGCGATGCGCATTTTTATGAATGAGCTCTCTGAAACAATGGATAAAGAAGCTAGACATGTATTTGTTGGACATGCATTTGTAACTTCTTCAGGAGAAGCGGAGGAGAATACAAGTGATGCAGAACGACCACTTTCAATTGGTGGTGCTGAATATGTAAATAGTCATTATTTTGATAAGTTTCATTACACTGCGCTTGGACATTTACATCAAGCGCATTTCGTACGTAATGAGACCATTAGATATTCAGGTTCACCACTTGCCTATTCAATTTCTGAAGAGAAACATAAAAAAGGTTATTACATTGTAGAACTGAATGAAACTGGTGAAGTAGCAATTGAAAAAAGGTTACTTTCACCACGTCGTAAAATGCGAACAGTAGAAGCGAAAATAGATGAATTATTACAGCACCCAGTAAGTGAAGATTACGTATTTGTAAAATTATTAGATGAAAACCCTGTCTTACAGCCAATGGAGAAAATACGATCTGTATATCCAAATGCAATGCACGTTGAAAGAGCGATGCAAAGGCGAGAACTCACAGATACAAATGAAGTAACGGTTTCAAGACATAAAACGGATGATTTATCTCTTTTAAAGGCTTTCTATAAAGAAATGAAAGGGTTAGATTTATCAGAAGAGAAAGAACGCCTATTTATAGATGTATTACAAACAGTGCAAGAACGGGAAGGTGAACGAGGATGAGACCGATTCAGCTTATTATGACAGCATTCGGGCCATATAAACAGAAAGAAGTAATCGATTTTGAAGATCTTGGAGAACATCGTATTTTCGCTATTTCTGGGAATACGGGAGCTGGAAAAACAACGATTTTTGATGCGATTTGTTATGTGTTATATGGTGAGGCTAGTGGAGAAGAACGTAGTGATACGAGCATGCTTCGAAGTCAATTTGCTGATGATGATGTTTATACAAGTGTAGAATTAACCTTTCAATTAAAAGGGAAACGCTATGAAATAAAAAGACAACTTGGACATAAAAAACAAGGGAATAAGACCATTACAGGACATGCAGTAGAATTATATGAAGTTATTGATGGAGAAAACGTTCCAGCCGTCGATCGTTTTCATGTAACAGACGTAAACAAAAAAGTGGAAGATTTAATTGGTTTAAGTAAACATCAATTTAGTCAAATTGTTATGTTACCACAAGGTGAATTCCGAAAACTATTAACATCTGAGACGGAAAACAAAGAAGAGATTTTACGTCGTATTTTTAAAACGGATCGTTATAAATTAATGCGTGAGTTACTTGATCAAAAGAGAAAACAATGGAAAGATGTTTTACAAGAAAAACAAAAAGAGAGAGAGCTCTATTTCCGTAATGTTTTTAAATTACCAATCCGTGATGGAGCATTATTAGAGACATTAGCGGCACAAGAACATGTAAATACGCATCAAGTAGTAGAAGCGTTAGAACAAGAAACAACAGTGTATAAGGCAGAGGTTGAGCAATTACAAGTAGAACAAGATGTTCAAACGAAGCAATTAAAGGATGCAGAAACACGTTTTCATGCAGCAAAATCTGTAAATGAGAAATTTATAGATTTACAACAAAAGAATGAGAAATATAACACTTTACAAGAGAACCGTGCAGCAATTGAAAGGAAAGAAAAATCCTTTAAACGTGCGGAACAAGCAAAGCGCTTATTACCATTTGAACAATGGTATGAAGAAGCGATGCAAAATGAGCAGAAAGCTGAAAGTTTGTTAAAACAGATAATCGTCAAACAAGAACAGATAATGAACAGCTTTGAACTTGCTCAGGAGAAGTATGAAGTAGTAAAGAATAAAGAAGCTGAACGAGAAGAGGCTAAAAAACTTGTTCAAAGATTAGAAGAGTTACAAGCAATTATTGAATCATTAGCTGAGAGAAAGCTGAATTTACAAAATGCCGAAATTCAAATAGGGAAATTAAAAGAAAGTATGCAAAAGTTGGATCAACAACTAGAAGAGCATACAAGCCAAAAACAGAGAATGTCTGATGAATTGCATCAATTAGAACAAGCACTTGAGCAATATGTAGCTAAAGTAGAAGAACTAACGAATATGCGAGAAGATGCAAAAATTTTAAAGCAAGCATATGATGTTTGGCAAGAAAAACAAAAATTCGAGCAAGAAAAAGAAGTGGCAAATAATAAAATGCACGTGGCAGTTCGTGCATATGAAAACATGGAGCGCCGCTGGTTAAGTGAACAGGCTGGTATATTAGCTCTTCATTTACATGACGGTGCATCTTGTCCGGTATGTGGTAGTACGAATCATCCGCAAAAAGCTACAGAGCAAAGTAATGCGATCGATGAAAAAGAGTTAAACGATTTAAGAGATAAGAAGAACATTGCTGAAAAATTACATGTGCAAGTAGAGGAGAAATGGAGTTTTTATCGACTACAATATGAACAAGTGATAGAAGAAGTTGTGAAGCGTGGCTATAACTCCGAAAAATTAGTTGAAACATATAGTGCACTTGTTCAAAAAGGAAAACAATTAGCAGCAGACGTTAATACGTTAAAAGCAAGTGAAGAAACACGTAAGCAGATTGCTGCGAACATGAAAAGCGTAGAAGAAAAAATAGAAGAACTTCAGAAACAAAAACGGGAAGTAGAAACAATGCAGCACCGTACAGAAATAGAGTGCATGCAACTTCGTACGTCATATGAACATGATAAACGAAATATTCCAGAAAACTTGCAAACAGTACAAGCTTGGAAATCACAGTTTGACCAAGCTATGCACGAACTTAGGTTAATGGAGGACGAATGGAAGAAAGTGCAGGAAGCGTATCAACATTGGCAAAATGAAAATATACGTATTCAAGCAGAACAGAAAGGTGCTTCTAATCAATTTGAAAGTGCAAAATTGAAGAAAGAAGAGACTTTCGCACGCTTTATGAAAGAGCTAGAACAAAGCGGATTTACAGATCAATTCACGTATAAAGAAGCCAAATTAAGCGACGCCGAGATGGAGATGTTACAGAAAGAAATTCAAGGTTATTATTCATCTCTTGAAGTGCTTGCAAAACAAATTGAAGAGCTAAACTCAGAATTAAAAGATAAAGAGTACATGGATATTACATCTTTAGGTGAACACATAAAAGAACTAGAAATTAATCTCGATATAATTAAAGAAAAACGTCAACGTGCGCAAAATGCGGTAACATATATTTCTGATTTACATGAAAACATTAGACGTATTGACGAACAAATTCACGAGGAAGAAAAAGCCTTCCAAGAACTTGTTGATTTATATGAAGTAATGAAAGGTGATAACGAAAGTCGTATATCATTTGAACGTTACATTTTAATTGAGTATTTAGAACAAATCGTTCAAATCGCAAACGAACGACTACGTAAATTATCAAATGGACAATTTTATTTAAAACGAAGTGAACGAGTTGAAAAAAGAAACCGTCAAAGTGGATTAGGCTTAGATGTGTACGATGCATACACTGGCCAAACGCGCGATGTAAAAACATTATCCGGCGGAGAGAAATTTAACGCATCACTTTGCTTAGCGCTAGGAATGGCAGATGTCATTCAAGCATATGAAGGTGGTATTTCCATCGAAACGATGTTCATCGATGAAGGGTTCGGTTCATTAGATGAAGAATCATTAACGAAAGCAGTAGATGCCTTAATTGACCTACAAAAATCAGGCCGATTTATCGGTGTCATCTCACACGTTCAAGAGCTGAAAAACGCAATGCCAGCTGTATTAGAAGTAACGAAGCAGAAGGATGGATGTAGTCAGACTAGGTTTGTGGTGAAGTAACACCTGTAACCATCGGTTTTCCCACTCATTTTTTCGGAATTTGAAGGTCGAGTCACACTAGCGGTCACACTTTTCGAATACTTCATCGAGCTTCTCGGCTACAGAACGTTGCATATCAGGTAACACGGGACTGTACGTATTTAATGTTGTTCCTATATCAGCGTGACCTAGTCGTTCTGAAATTAGTTTTACATTAACGTTTTGTTGAATCAATAGCGTAGCGTGAGTATGTCGTAAATCATGGAACCTTATTCTAGGTAGACCGAGTTTTTCGGTTACATTATAAAATGATCTACGTATGCTACGAGAATCTAACGGCTTCCCGTATTTCGAGGGGAGAACTAAGTCTAAGTCGGTGTATTTATCACCGGCTTTTTCTTTTTCATATACGACGAACTTACGGTGAGTACTTAACTCTTCTACTAAAATATTCGGAATATGAATTGTACGTATACTAGTTTTATTCTTTGCTCCATATTTTAATTCCCCACGCTCAGACAACGTTTGTCTGACAAAAATTCTATTATTTTCAAAGTTGATATCTTTCCAACGTAAGCCTAAAATTTCACCTTGTCTCATGCCAGTTAATATTGCTATTGAAAAGCTAATACGAAATCTTGTAGAGTTCCTCATTGTCTTACTTCCACTCAAAAAGTAATTTACCTGATCCAACGTCCATACTTCCATTTCAGTTTTAGTTATTCTAGGTAAAACAACATCGGTTGCCGGATTATTCTTTATAAGTTTAAGTACTTTCGCTCTTTTCAAAGAGGTTCGTATAAAACTGAAAGTTAAATTTACTGTACCTTTTGAGTAACGATTGTCCTCGATTAACGAATTGATATAGTGTTGTAGATGCATTGTTGTAATATCTTGAACCCTCAAGTGACCGAGACGAGGTTTTATGATATTTAAGTAATGCGTGTAATTTGCTCGAAAGGTAGATTTTTGAAGCTGATTTTGCCTTTCTTTAAACCACTGTTCCATAAATGCTTCATATGACATATGAGAAAGCTTAAGGAAATCATCTTTAAGATACTCAGCTTTTAAAAGCGTCATTTCTTCATGTGCTTCCCGTTTAGAAGTGAAACCTCTGCGGCGTATCTGTTTACGCTTGCCTGTCATTGGATCTTTAATAGCGAAGACAAAATCCCATTTACCTGTATTTTTATTTTTACTTACTGTACCACTCAATCTTATGTCCTCCTTTAAAAAGTCACAAGAAAGAGGTTATATCTTCCATTACCTGTATTCTAAAACTAAAGTCACAAAATGTATAGGGGATATATAGTAGAATAATGTCAGTTAGGTAATCTAGCCTTGAGAAAATACGGTATATACGATTCTACCGATCAGCCAGCTAACGATATTCGGAAATGAACCGGAATCTATTAGTCCATGTGACGTATGACCACATATGGCGACTTCCACACATGGTTGTAGTTCACACTAACAAGAACTAACTTTTAACTAGAAAAAGATTAAGAGCTAAAACCTTGAAGTCTATTTCTAGCGAAATATCCTTCCGTCATTAATATATTCAGCGGTAATTACTTATATAAAAGAACACCGCTAATAGATGATGAGATACAACGCGCGTAAGCGAAGTTGTAAGGTTTTGAAATACTAAGGAGGTGTTACTAATGGGTAACGATTTAGTAGAGTTATCAAACGATATTAAAGTAATCACCGCAGAAATAAACGCTTATCAACGAGTAGCGGGTGAAGCTATTTTCGAGATAGGAAGATGGTTAAGTATTGTCCGTGATACCCCAGAAAGATACGGTTTCAACGGTTTTCGAGATTGGGAAATCTGGTGTGCGGAAACATTAAGTATAACAAGAAGGCAAGCAAATAAATATGTGAGAGTTTACAGAAAATTCGATGGTAAGAAAATTTCGAGGAAGTCGACTTCTCGATTTAGCTTAGATGCTTTAAATATATTAACTTCGTTTGATGATGAAAATCGAGAACGCCCACACACAATCCCGTCAACCGGCGAAACTAAAACAGTAGACGAAATGACGGTTCGTGAATTACGCGAAGTAAAAAAGGCGTTGAAACAAGCCGAAGAAGATAAACAAGTACTCGGTCAACTACTAACGGAGGAACTCAATAAAACACCGGAAGTGGAATACGTAAAAGACACCGAATCAGAAGAACAATTACGTTTGTATCGTGAACGTTATGGGGATATATCCGAAAATGTTTACAGGATTACGAACGAAACTGGAATTTCCGGTATGGTAATGGAGTTTTCGGAGCACACACGTAATTTCATCAAACAGTACGCATTCTTAAAACAATACGAAGGTGAGTTTCATACGTTAAATAGGCGATCTAAGGCCGAGTATGAAAATACGTTAAATAGATTGCGGGATTTCTTAGACGATGCCCAACGCGTAGTAGAGTATTCAACAGCGTCGCCCTTTCAGTCGTGTATCTAACTATAGGTATTATTACGATTTATTGCGGGTTAGGTGCGGCGGTTATCTATTATTCCCGTTCTTATATTGCTTACGTATTTCTAGGTTGCAAAAAGTAGTGAAATCGTGCGGGTAAAAGGAAAAAATATAAAATTATTAGGTAGACATAGCGGAGAGGTATCGATGAAAGTAGCGGAAGAATACGGGGTGGACAGACGTAACTATAAACCTCCGATACGTAGGAAATGTACGAGAAAAGAGACGTGGCAAATCGATAAGGAAGCGAAGTCTAGGAACGAGGAGAGACGGAAGGTATATCGGGAGTTTACACGGGTGCAGGTGGTTAGAAGATATGTTACAATTAAAAAGGTTAAATATGGTAATTGATTTGAGCTTTGTTTAAAGGAGAGGGATTATGGAGCGTGAGTATGACGTAATAAATTTAACAGGTGGGACCAAAATAACTATCACAGATGAAGTTGACATTGCTATAACATGTTCTCATGTGCTACAACTCTTTTTTGACTTAGAAAAAGAGTGGAAAGTTGACAAAACAGATAGATATGAAAAAGAAGATGCGCTAATGATTACAGGCCATAATATTGAAAATGGGAATTGGACAATGATACTTTTAATTACTAAAGATATAGCAGATAAAGATGCTAAAATTTATAAAGAGTATGAGGATGTAAGGTAACAGTTTAATATGTATTACTTTTGAGACTGCTGAAAATGGCAGTCTTTTTTCCGCTAGCCTTACTGGACAAGATGTAAACTTGTAAATATAATTAAGAATACAAGGAATTATTTTGAAATACAGTTGAAATTTAATAAATATTGTACAATTTTTCTAATGAATTTAATTTTAAGGAGCTTGCACATGAGTCAAGAAAATGCTGATAACAATTCACAAAGCAGTGGATTAGAGGATAGTAGTTTGCACGGAGCGCATGAGGCGATACTAGATACTGCGAAAACAATATATAATGAAGAATCAGAGAGGTTCAAACAGGTAGAAGCTAAGACAAACATTACTTTAGCTTTTGTGGGTGTATTATTTGCAGCATACCTCACTTATTTAGGCTCGTATAAGCCAATAATTAAAGATAGTTCATACCTGGTTTACACACTTCTATTTAAGTTAGCTGTTTTTGTATGTTTTACGCTAAGTATTTCGTTTTTTCTAAGGTCTGTGCGAACAGGAGAGTACGATCAAGTAGATTTAGATAATATAGTAACAAGAGATTTAGCAGAAGCATCCGAACAAGAAGCGAAACTTCAAATCGCTGCTACATATAAGGAAGCAATTGATAATAATAAAGCTATGCTAGAGTCTAAAATGAAAGAATATTCATTAGGGCTAAATCTTATGTTTTGGGGATTTATCGTTTTTGCTGTGCATTTTATTATTGAGGAGGTGATAAAATATGTCCACTAATAATAACAACAATAACAACAGCAATAGAAATACATATGCTGAAATTAGAGGTACGGCACCTATACAAAGTTTAGGCACTACTAAGATTAAAAAGGGTGAGTTCTCAGAACAAGCAACAGCTATTAGGAGTTCAGATGCTACAAAAAAGGGAAAATAAATTCTATAACTCTATTAAGCACTAGCAATGAGCTAGTGCTTTTCTATTTTTTTGGGGGAATAAGTCAATTAATTGGCAAATAACAAACCATTCGAATTTAACGTATTAAGCAGCTCACAAGTTAATATAGAATTAGAAACTTCAACAGCAATTTAAAGTTTAAATGCAATTCAAAGAAAAGTGAAAGCCATAACGTACTATAAAAATTTAAATAATTGTAGAAAAGGCAGGAGAGTGAGAATATTTTTTCTGGAAACTTTTTGTAATAAAATATTGGCATCGAGGAAAATATTACTATATAATTTACTTTATATATATATATATATATGAAAAGTAAAAGGAGAAATTTAGAATGACTGCGGAAGAATTGAAAGTGGAATACTTGATTGCTGTTAAAGCAAACAGTGATTTTTGTGCCGATATAAAAGGATTTAATAGTCTTCTTGAATCAAATAAAAATATAAGTATAGATGGAAATGACAATAAGATAACTTATAAGGGCATAGAAGTAAAATACGAAATTCAAACAGATAATTTAGAAAAAGAGAATCAACGTTTTTTCTATACTAAGTTTAAATATGGAAATTTAAAAAAGCTTAAGGATTTCGAAAACTTATTAAGTGACATTAATGAAATCATTTGTAAGACTGGTAAAGGGAATGCACCTCAAATCCTGTGGGACGATATCAGCTTCTATTATTCTAAAGAAGCATACCCTTTAATTTTTGAAGTAGAGAACTTGATGAGAAAATTAATCACTAAGTTCATGTTAACAAATGTAGGAATGGGATGGGCGAAAGAAAATATTCCTGCTGAAGTTAAAAATTCGGTCAAAGGTTCTAAAGATGAAACCCCAGATTTTCTTTATAAAACTGATTTTATACAACTTGAAAAGTTTCTATTTAAAAAATATTCTTCAAAACCTGTAGATAAGCTTTTTGAGAATATTAAAAAAGCGAATAATGAAAGTGATTTTAAATTAGACGAGCTAATGCAGTTTGTTCCGCGTTCGAATTGGGAAAAATATTTTTCTGACTTAGTAGATTGTGATGGAGAATATTTAAGTAAAAGATGGGGAAAACTTTATGATTTAAGAAATAAAGTGGCGCATAATAGAGGATTGATTCGTAAAGAGTATGAGGAAATTGTAAAATTGTCGAAGGATATAAAAGAAACATTATATAAAGCAATAGAAAGTCTAGATAAGATAACGTTAACTGAATCACAAAAAGAAGAAATTGCAGAGAGTACAAGTGATTTCGGTATTTTCGGTAGTTTTATAACTAATTATGAATTATTAATGAAAGCATTGAGTGATTATATAGAACTTTTTGATGAGTCGACTTATAAGTTTGACAGCATAGAAAATAGAATGTTTACTGTGGATAGAATGACATATAAAGGTTATTTATCGAGAGAAGATCATATAATCATTCGTAAAGCCTTAGAAATAAAAGGAGAAATGCTGAATGGTAGGACGTATGTGACGGATAGCCTTGAGATGATAGAGCTGAATAGAGATTTAGAATTTGTCACAGATCGAATAGATAACCTTTTTATGGATAAGATTCTTTTAGATCCTTCCACTACAGTTGTAAATAATTAATCTTTATAAAAAATATTTTTAAAGTGGACATAACTTTTAATACTAATTTCTCCTGCTGGGTTACCTATACGTAATAGGGAAACGAATGAGACGGGTAAGCGCCGTCCACCTTTCTTATTTAAAACAATAAAATGCAACGTAAGCAGGAAGGTATTCAACAACGGTAGTGAAGTTCCGTTAAAGATAACTTTTGGTCTAGCAGCGGAAGCATATTTATAGTGAATTTGTTAAAGTGCAATCCGTTAATATTTATAATTGTAACGATATCTTAAGACCGTCAATTTGATGGTCTTTTTTTGTAGGTATAAAATATTATCAATTATTAGTTGCGCAGTTAATCATAAAAACGAAGTGCCATTAATCATAATAGATGATATTGATGAAATTGATGTTGAAGCATTATTTCAGCTATACGAAAAATAGCTGCTATCTCAAGCGGCTTAAATCGTCATATGCTAGATTCAGAAATTACTTTACTGTTACGAGTTTATTTACAAGTCTAGCCGCAAAACACTATTAAATACAAGTGAAAACGAAATTAAATTATGAAATCCTTTAGGTAATAATTGCGCTAATTTTATAAAAGAAGTAAATTTATTATAGGTAGTATTTTCCTAAAATATTTAATAAGGAGGAACATCCCAATTGTTAAATCAAGATAATCGACCGGCAGTATTTATCAGTTCTACAATTAGTGATTTCGCTGATTTGCGAAGCGCACTTGGTTTTTATTTAGAAAAAAGTGGGTATAGGGTATACATGTCGGAGACGACAACCTTCCCCGTAAATCCTACTATATCTAACTTCGAACAATGCTTCGATTTAATAGATAAGTCTCAGTACTATATACTTTTGATTGGACACAAAAGAGGTAGTTGGTACCAAAACGAAGTAAGTACTATTACTCAAGAAGAGTTCAGATATGCTAGAAATAAGTTTGAACAAACTGGAGATATTTCACTCCTCACGTTTATTAGAGATGATGTTTGGGCAATTATCAATGAATATAATCGATCTCAAGGTACAAATAAATCAAAAATTATGGAAGACATAGATTTCACTAGAGGATTTATTGAAGAGGTTACAAAAAATGAAGAGTATATCACGGCACAGAAACAAGGCCAGCGTTATCCTAAAGGAACATGGGTATCGAGATTCTCTCGTTTTTCTGACATAGTTGACGTAATGTCTATGACGATGAACATAGAAACAAATCGACGTATGGAAATTCTTCGTACTTTAGCTTTAGAAGAATTACAAGAAAATATTAGAGCATGTTTTGATGATTATACTACAAGTGGTGATGCGTTTCCGTATTCACTTACTCAGATATATCAAGGGTTTGCAAATGCAAAGGACCCAGAGGGACAAAAATTCCCTGCAAAAGATGTTAGAAGGTTTGCTTTTTTAGGTCTATACGGTGCAAACACAAAAATGTTTAAAATCGAAGCAATTAAGGAATTAGTCTCTAGTGGAGAGTTGTTAGACTATGATATTGAAACAAAAAGTTATAAAAAGTCTTCTATTATGAGATTAGCAGAAATAATGATTATGGAAATAGACCGTATTCAGTCCTTTTTTAAGCACCAAGAAGATTACTATTCCAAATTAGTAAAGATTTCTAAACAAGCTGAATCACTACCAGATGAACAACTAGTGGAAATTCCGTGGGATATATTTACGGTCATGTGGATGCAAGGTCGAACTAGAATAGTCTTACATAACGCTTGGATGATACATCAGTATCTTAGCCATCCTGAGAAAGATTTTTCAAAAACTTTAAGTAATATAGATTCAGAGTATTATCAAATCAGTACGATTAGTGGTAAGCCTTTTGAACCTGTTACTTGGGAAAAAGTTCAAAAGTGGTTTAGCCAACAAAATATTACTACATAATTATCTATCTAAAGAGGCTCCTTTATATTATTAGGGGCCTCTCCATACCATATGCCAAACAATTTGTTTCTGTTTTATTATATATTATAACCGCCTGTACTCGCGTAAACTCTCCTTCTTTCCTCGTAAAGCTAACAAAACTGAACAAATTCGGCTATTCGTACCATTATACACTACGTTACATACTTCCCGTTTTACCAGCCGAACGCTCGTGACGTACGTTCACTCTCTGAACCTCACCCTTCGATAATTTCTCCCCACGCACGGAAACTGTGCATCGTAACCGAAGAAATATTTTGTGGTGGGAAGTAGCGTTTTTTTCTTCGTATATATAGAAGCAATTACACAATCGACTTCCCAATCGTTCCCGTTTCGTCAGCTTTCCGGCCCATACATACGCCCTTTAACGAATTTACTATCAAGGAAGCTATAACGGTGATAATCCGCGTCATATAAGGAAGAAACGGATCATATTGACTATAGTACGGTATAGTAATTTGCGGTTTTTATCAGGTGCAAGGGTCAGACGTACGCGCATTCGATACTTTCATCGTACATGTAAAGCGGTTTATTTTAACGCTTTATATAGTAGGAAATGGATTCGCTAGTTTACAAAAATTTTACATTTTATCAGCCTCCGCCGTCTGATAGACACCCGCCTGGAATTTTCGGAAGTGGGTTATTTTTCGCCTATGTATAGAAGAAACTCGTTTTGTACCTTTCATAATACTTCCGATTTCACCAGCCTTACCCCTTCGGAAGAGACGTGCCTTGAAAACTTCAACCCTGCCGTCCGTTACCTCCGTTCATAAAAGTATACCTTTATGAACTATCAATAATTGTTCGATTACTAAGTGTTTAACTGTTCGTTTAATTTAAGAAAATAATTTATGAACGTTCATTTATTTAATTCACTTTTTACACGGTTATTTTTCAATCGAGTCAAAAATGATGGAAAGGAAGTAAGGGGAATGGCGGATAACAGAAAAAGCGTTCGTGTATAGGAAGAAATTGGTCAGGATATTATACGATGATTCTTTACTACAAGTCAGTCGCTCACTAGAAATTTTTTGTAGTTTATGCATGTTCTTATGCAATGTTTATCGGTGTCATTTCACACGTTCAAGAGCTGAAAAACGCAATGCCGGCTGTATTAGAAGTAACGAAGCAGAAGGATGGGTGTAGTCAGACTAGTTTTGTGGTGAAGTAAGCTTAGAAAATGGAGTAGGGAATCTACCGATACTTTTAGTGTCATATGTATGAATCATAAAACGTCGTCTCTTCATATTGGAGGCGACGTTTTATTTTATAAAATATCTATGAATTATCTGTAGAAGGCGGCGTATTCTCCAAACGATTATAAGTTTTAAAGGCTGAAATTGCTGAGATAACCCCGCCTACTAAAAATAAAGCGGATCCTCCAACTAAGATGATACGACTGACATATGTTTCCCGTGCTTCTTCGACTTCTTCTTGTAACGCTGTAGGCATATGAATTCCCCTTTATAAAAGTTGTTTTATAAATAGTATATACAAACGCCTAAAATGTGTTAAAATAACTGATGATTTTATGCAGTGGGTAATTAGATGAGTAGGATGCGAGTGGCTAAATAAATCTTCATCACAAATTTATGCGAACTTCACATAGAGCACATATTAACATTGTATTATGTATATGTACCAAATAAATAAAGTGAATGTAAGTTCTGTTTTCAAAAATTTAAAATCCTTTTATTTCTATATGAAAGTTTTAATCGAGGGTTTTAAAAATTTTGGAAATAGATCTTATAAAAATGGAATTCATATAAAAGGGGAATGTCTTATGACAACATATACAAGTGAAATGAAAAAAACTTTAGTTTCAGAAGAAGATGTAGATATTTTAAAAATTATGGCGCATCCAATCCGACTGCAAATTGTAAATGAATTAAGTACGAGAAAAACTTGTAATGTAACACAATTAACAGAGTTACTGAATATTCCGCAATCTACTGTTTCACAACATTTATCAAAAATGAAGGGTAAAGTGTTACGAGCAGAGAGAAGAGGTTTAGAAATTTATTATCATATTAACAATTTAAAAGCGAGTAAGATTGTTAATGTTTTAGGGTATATAAACTAGTGAAATATTTTTATATAAAATAGCCCCTGCTGTTGAGCAGGGGCTATTTTGTGTTGTTTTATGTATTTGCATTTAAAACTTTATAGTTTTTATGATTTACAATTGTTCGATCAAATTCAAAAGTACCACCGCTTACATTTGTAATTTCAACTAAGACCGATTCAGTATAAAGTTTTAGTACAGATCCTGTAATCTTTAAATTGTTTCGTTGAAAAAGTATAGTATCCCCTACGTTTGCTTTCATAGTACCTCCTCATTAAAGACAGAAATATTTTTTTATTATATATATTAAAACACGGATAGATATATTAGTGAATATTTAGTTTTATTTATTGGGAAAAAATTTGTGATTTTATAAAAAATAAGGTGAATCGAAGTATAAAAAATTTTTCTAGTGTATTTAATCAGTAGTTTTTTGTATTTCATCCTTCGTTTTTTGTAACTGATTCCATGTTTTTGACGCTCTGTATTGTAAGTGCTTACATAAACAGAAACATCTTATACAATGAAGGTGTCAAATCAAAAGAGGTGACCAAAATGAACATAAAAAAAGTAAATTTAGCGAATAGCATTGAAATAGAAAGAGGAGGCGGAAAGATATGAAAAAATCAACTGTTAATCCATGGTTTGTTGTCCTTGGCACAGTTATAGTACAAATGGGGCTTGGAACGATATATACATGGAGTTTATTCAATCAGCCTTTAGTTAGTAAATACGGTTGGAGTCTTAACGCTGTTGCGATAACTTTCTCAATTACTAGTCTTTCTTTAGCATTTTCAACTTTATTTGCGAGTAAATTGCAAGAAAAATGGGGACTTCGTAAACTTATTATGATAGCTGGATTAGCATTAGGACTAGGGTTAATACTTAGTTCACAAGCGTCTTCATTAATATTGCTTTATGCACTAGCAGGAGTTGTTGTAGGTTATGCAGATGGTACAGCATATATCACTTCACTATCAAATTTAATAAAGTGGTTTCCAGAGCGTAAAGGTCTAATTGCTGGTATTTCTGTCTCTGCATATGGTTCAGGTAGCTTAATCTTTAAATACGTTAACGCACAGTTGATTGAATCAGTTGGTGTATCGCAAGCATTTACATACTGGGGTTTAATTGTTACAGCTATGATTGTAATTGGTGCTTGTTTAATCCATCAAGCTGCAGATCAAGGAGCAGTTCATGAAACAAAAACTAAGGAATACACAACGAAAGAAATGTTAGGCACAAAACAAGTATACTTATTATTTATCATGTTATTTACATCATGTATGAGTGGCTTATACTTAATTGGTATGGTAAAAGACATTGGTGTTCAACTTGTAGGACTTAGCGCAGCAACAGCAGCTAATGCGGTGGCTATGGTTGCAATCTTCAATACATTAGGTCGTATCATTTTAGGACCGTTATCGGATAAAATTGGGCGTTTAAAAATCGTTACTGGTACTTTTGTTGTTATGGCGAGTTCAGTATTAGTTCTAAGTTTTGTAGATTTAAATTACGGTATATACTTCGTATGTGTAGCAAGTGTAGCGTTTTGCTTTGGTGGAAATATCACTATTTTCCCAGCTATTGTTGGTGATTTCTTCGGTATGAAAAACCATAGTAAGAACTACGGAATTGTGTATCAAGGATTTGGATTCGGGGCGCTTGCAGGTTCCTTTATCGGTGCACTTCTAGGTGGATTCAAACCAACGTTCATGGTGATCGGTGTATTATGTGTCGTGTCATTCATTATCGCAATTTTAATTCAAGCACCTAAACAGAAAAAAGAACACGAAGAAGAGTATCGCAGCGTAGCGTAAGTATACAAATCTTCTATAACGCTATGATTACGAAAAAGCATCCTATTCTATTAATTAGGATGCTTTTTTTATGAGTTATTTTAACAAGGTTAAATTACTTTTGGGAGTTTTATAGATGTAAAAGTGAGTGGGGTATATTGGAATATAATGAATTGATACATCGCATTTGAAATATATATTAAATCTTAAATGATAAAGAAGACATTCGTTAGTATTTGTAAGATATATTTTCAGAAAAATATTGAGAAAATATATACTTGAGTTTTTCATAAAGCATTGTAAATGAACGTATCTCTAGTTTGTCTTCTTCAATTTTAAAAAGAGGATTTAGAATTTTATTTATAATATAAGTACATTTAATACGTTTACATATGATTTTATTAAGAAGCATTAAAATACTTTGTCTGAAAAATAAAAAAAGATTGACAAGTTTATTGAGAAACATTATCATTTCGGTGTAAGATAGTAAATGAAAAACATTATCAATAAGATGGATTTTAAAGTAATGCGCACTTGACCAATTAGTTTAGTAAGTGTATTATTTTTTACAACACCACTGATAATGAAAATCAATATCAGTGGTGTTGCTTAATGAAATTAATGTTTATGTGAAAGGATAGAGAAAATGAACTTAGGGGAATTTGATGGGAAAACAGTTTTAGTAACAGGTGCAGCACAAGGCATAGGCAGTGTTGTTGCCAAAATGTTTTTAGAAAGAGGAGCCACAGTTATTGCGGTTGATCAAAATGAAGAGGGGTTAAATGTACTCTTAAATCAAAATGAATTAAATAATACACGTATGAAAACGTTTCGTTTAGATGTGAGTGATAGCGCTGCTGTTGAAGACATGGTAAATCATATTGCAAATGAAATAGCGCCAATAGATATTTTAATAAATGTTGCAGGGGTTTTACGTATGGGACCAATTCATTCGTTAAGTGATGAAGATTGGAATAAAACATTCTCTGTAAATACTACAGGGGTTTTCAATATGTCCCGAGCGGTAAGTAAAAATATGATGTTAAGAAAATCAGGGGCAATTGTTACAGTCGGTTCAAATGCGGCAAATACGCCGAGAATGGAGATGGCTGCGTATGCTGCGTCAAAAGCTGCAACGACGATGTTTATGAAATGTTTAGGACTAGAGCTTGCGGCATACAATATACGCTGCAACTTAGTTTCTCCAGGTTCTACTGAAACTGAGATGCAAAGATTACTATGGGCTGATGAGAATGGAGCTAAAAATATAATTACTGGTTCTCAAAATACATATAGACTCGGAATTCCATTACAAAAAATTGCACAACCTTCAGAAGTTGCTGAAGCAGTGTTATTTTTAGCCTCAGATAGAGCAAGTCATATTACAATGCACAATTTATGTGTCGATGGCGGTGCTACGTTAGGAGTTTAATAAAAATTCAGGAGGTTATTATATTATGAATGAACATATAGCTGTAAAGGAATTGTCAGAAAAACTTTTAGAAGATTATAAGACTGAATCTTCATTCTTTTTCGCTTCACCAACTCGAACTATATTAGCAGAAGGAGAGTTTACTACAGTAAAGCATCGTGAAATTGAAAATTTCCCAGAGCTTGTGCAAGCGACATTAAGTAATGCGAAACAAGCTGGAAATCCAAATCCTATCGTTGTGGGTGCTTTGCCATTCGATCGTAGAAAAGAAGTCCAACTTATCGTACCAGAATATAGTAGGATTTCTGAGCGTTTACAATTGGATACAACAAATCAGCTTGAAACAAATGAGAACGTAACATTTGAAATGACGCCAGTACCAGACCCTGAAGTTTATATGAATGGTGTGAAGCAAGGAATTAAAAAAATACAGGACGGTGATTTAAAGAAAATCGTTCTATCTAGATCGTTAGATGTTAAATCTTCGGAAAAGATTGATAAGCAAAAACTTCTGCGAGAATTAGCAGAACATAATAAGCATGGTTATACATTTGCTGTGAATTTACCGAAAGATGAAAAAGAGAACAGTAAGACGCTAATTGGAGCAAGTCCTGAATTACTTGTTTCACGTAATGGTATGCAAGTTATTTCTAATCCGTTAGCTGGTTCAAGGCCACGTAGTGAGGACCCAGTAGAAGATAAAAGAAGAGCAGAGGAATTACTTTCTTCTCCAAAAGATTTACATGAACATGCGGTAGTAGTTGAAGCGGTTGCCGCTGCACTTCGTCCGTATTGTCATACATTACATGTTCCAGAAAAGCCATCAGTTATTCATAGTGAAGCGATGTGGCATTTGTCTACAGAAGTGAAAGGTGAACTGAAGGATCAAAATACTTCTTCTTTACAATTAGCAATTGCCCTTCATCCTACGCCAGCAGTTTGCGGAACTCCGATGGAAAAAGCAAGAGAGGCTATACAGCATATTGAGCCATTTGACCGCGAGTTCTTTACAGGAATGCTAGGATGGAGCGATTTAAATGGAGATGGAGAATGGATTGTTACAATTCGTTGTGCCGAAGTACAAGAAAATACACTGCGTTTATATGCAGGAGCTGGAGTTGTTGCTGAGTCAAAACCAGAAGATGAGTTAGCAGAAACATCAGCTAAATTCCAAACAATGCTAAAAGCTTTAGGATTAAGAGATAGTTCACTTAATGAAAAATAGGGGGAAGAAAGAATGCTAGTAGGTTATACAGAATGGCCAAAAGAATTTGCCGATCATTATCGAGAAGAAGGATGTTGGCTTGGTGAAACATTTGGAGGAGTGTTAAGAGAGCGGGCTGAGAAATATGGAGATCGAATCGCGGTTGTAAGTGGTAAGAAGCATATAACATATAGTGAACTTGATAAAAATGCAGATCGTTTAGCAGCAGGTTTACTGAATTTAGGAATAAAGAAAGAGGACAGAGTTGTAATCCAGTTACCTAACATTATCGAGTTTTTCGAAATATGTTTTGCACTATTTCGAATTGGAGCGCTTCCTGTCTTTGCACTACCTTCACATCGAAGCAGTGAAATTAGTTATTTTTGTGAGTTTGGCGAGGCGAGCGCTTACGTTATTTCAGATAAGGCTCTCGGTTTTGATTATCGAAAACTAGCAAGAGAAGTGAAAGAGAAAGTGCCAACTTTACAACGTGTAATTGTAGTGGGGGAAGAAGAAGAGTTTGTGAACATAAATGATCTGTATATGGATCCCGTCTCATTACCAGAAGTTCAGCCAAGTGATGTTGCATTTCTCCAATTATCAGGAGGGACAACAGGTCTTTCTAAATTAATTCCTAGAACACATGATGACTATATTTATAGTTTACGTGTAAGCGCTGAAATTTGTAATTTGAATGCAGAAAGCGTCTATATGGCAGTTCTTCCAGTAGCACACAATTACCCAATGAGTTCTCCAGGGACATTTGGAACTTTCTATGCGGGTGGAAAAGTGGTATTGGCAACTGGTGGTAGTCCAGATGAGGCATTTGCTCTTATTGAAAAAGAAAAAGTTACAATTACAGCGCTCGTTCCGCCATTAGCAATGATTTGGCTTGATGCTGCATCTTCTCGTAATACCGATTTATCGAGCCTAGAGGTTATTCAAGTAGGTGGTGCTAAGTTTAGCGCTGAGGTTGCAAGACGTATACGCCCTACATTTGGATGTACGTTACAGCAAGTATTCGGTATGGCGGAAGGATTAGTGAACTATACAAGATTAGACGATCCGGAAGAAATTATTATTCATACACAAGGTAGACCAATGTCTGCACTCGATGAAGTACGAGTTGTTGATGAAAATGACAACGATGTACAACCTGGCGAAGTAGGTAGTTTATTAACAAGAGGTCCATATACAATTCGTGGTTACTATAAAGCTGAAGAGCATAATGCACGATCATTTACAAAGGATGGATTTTATCGCACAGGCGATCTTGTAAAAGTAAATGAAAAAGGATACATCATTGTAGAAGGAAGAGATAAAGATCAAATTAACCGTGGTGGTGAGAAAGTTGCTGCGGAAGAAGTTGAAAATCATTTATTAGCACACGATGCGGTCCATGACGTAGCAATTGTATCTATGCCTGACGATTATTTAGGTGAACGCACCTGTGCTTTTGTTATAGCTCGCGGACAAGTTCCGGCAGTAAGTGAATTAAAAATGTTTTTAAGAGAACGTGGTATAGCGGCTTATAAAATTCCAGATCGAATTGAATTTATTGAATCATTCCCGCAAACAGGAGTCGGAAAAGTCAGCAAAAAAGAACTACGTAAAGTCATTGCTGAAAAACTTATTACAGTAAAACAATAATAAAAACCGGAAGGAAGTGATTAGATGGCTATCCCATCTATTTCAGTATATAAAATGCCAATTGAATCAGAACTACCAAAAAATAAAGTGAATTGGACACCAGACCCGAAACGTGCAGTACTTTTAATTCATGACATGCAAGAATATTTTCTTGATGCATATAGCGATAAAGAATCACCAAAAGTAGAACTTATTTCAAATATTAAAATGATAAGAGAAAAATGTAAACAACTTGGTATACCAGTTGTTTATACAGCGCAACCTGGTGGACAAACGTTAGAACAAAGAGGTTTATTACAAGACTTTTGGGGTGACGGTATTCCTGCTGGACCAGATAAAAAGAAAATTGTTGATGAACTTACTCCTGATGAGGATGATATATTCCTAACAAAATGGAGATATAGTGCATTTAAAAAGACAAATCTATTAGAAATTTTAAATGAAAAAGGAAGAGATCAACTCATTATTTGCGGTATTTATGCGCATATTGGATGCCTTTTAACAGCTTGTGAAGCATTTATGGATGGTATAGAGCCGTTCTTTGTAGCAGATGCAGTTGCTGATTTTTCACTAGAGCATCATAAACAAGCATTGGAGTATGCATCTAATAGATGCGCAGTAACGACATCAACAAACCTACTGTTAAAAGATTTACAAAGTGTAAAAGGTGATGAGAGTGAAGGAATCACTATACAGCAAGTACATGAACTAGTTGCACAACTACTTCGTGAGTCAGTAGAGAGTATTGATATTGATGAGGACTTATTAAATAGAGGGCTTGATTCGGTCAGAATTATGAGTTTAGTAGAGAAGTGGCGTCGTGAAGGGAAAGAAATCACGTTTGCAGATTTAGCAGAACGTCCAACTGTTGCAGGTTGGTACAGCTTACTATCTTCACAAACAGCACAGGTGCTGTAACAAATAGTCTACATAATAAAGGGGTAGTAAAGAATGCCTAACAGTCAAAAGATTCGTCATTCGTTATCATCTGCGCAGTCTGGTATGTGGTTTGCGCAACAATTAGATCCGCTTAATCCGATATATAATACTGGGGAATATGTAGAAATAAACGGGAATATTCATCAAGACATTTTTGAATTAGCTGTACGTAAAGTTGTAATGGAAGCAGAAGCACTTCACGTTCGCTTCGAAGAGGATGAAATTGGCCCATGGCAAGTTATTGAAGAATCACAGTTTCATATGCATTTTATTGACGCTCGGAAAGAAGAAAACCCTGAAGAAGCTGCTAAAGTATGGATGAAAAATGATTTATCTATACCAGTCAATTTGAAAAAAGATACATTATTTACTGAAGCACTTATTCAAGTTGAAAATAATCGTTTCTTTTGGTATCAGCGCATCCATCACATTGTGATGGATGGCTATGGATTTTCACTTCTTAGCCAAAAGGTAGCGAATGAGTATACATCACTTATAGAAGAAACAAACAAGAGTGAAAAGCCATTTGGTTCTCTTGCAAAAGTCGTGCAAGAAGATATCGAGTATCGTGAGTCTAAACAATTTCAGGAAAATCGTACTTTTTGGTTAGAAAAGTTTGCAGATGCCCCAGAAGTTGTAAGTTTGGCAGAACGAGCACCGAGAACATCAAATGGATTTTCACGAGAAACAGCTTATTTATCTAGTTCTAGCACGAAAACTTTACTAGAAGATATCAATATTTCGTTAACAAGTTGGCCGGAATTCATTGTGGCTGTAACAAGTATTTATATGCATAAATTAACAGGTGAAAATGATATTGTTTTAGGTTTACCGATGATGGGACGTCTAGGTTCTGTATCTATTCATACACCAAGTATGGTAATGAATTTAGTTCCACTTCGTATTACAGTAACTCCAAATATAACTCTTGTGGAATTATTGCAGCAAGTTTCTAAAGAAATCCGAGATGTACGTCGCCATTATAAATACCGTCATGAGGAATTAAGAAGAGACTTAAAGTTACTAGGTGAAAATCAAAGGTTGTTTGGACCGTTAGTGAATGTTATGCCTTTTGATTACGGGCTTAATTTTGCTGGAAATCGTGGTATTACGCATAACTTATCAGCAGGACCTGTAGATGATTTATCGATAAATGTATATAAACGTTTTGATCAAAATGAGCTAATGATTCATTTTGATGCGAATCCCGAAGTATATAATGGTGCAGAGCTAGCATTGCATAAAGAAAGATTTATGAATCTATTTGAATTAGTAATAAATAATTATGAGAAAAACGAGCCGATTGGAAAAATAAACATTACTCTGCCTGAAGAAAATCATAAAGTTTTATTGGAATGGAATGAAACGAAGGAAGACGATGAGTTAATCAGTTTACCTATATCATTTGAAAAACAAGTGCAAAAAAATCCAAATAAACTAGCGATTACTTGTGACGGTGTAATCCTTACGTATAAAGAGCTAAATGAACGAGCGAATGAACTAGCACATTATTTAGTAGAAGAAGGAATACGACCAAATCAGTTTGTAGCTTTAGTATTCCCTAGATCAATAGAAATGGTAGTTAGTATGCTAGCAGTCTTAAAGGCTGGTGCAGCGTATTTACCAATAGATCCAGAATACCCAGCAGAAAGAGTTAATTATATAGTAAATGATGCAAAACCAGTTTGTATCATAACACATTCATCTGTTTCATCTAAGTTAGTTATAGAAAAGGATATGAAAAAAATTGTATTAGATGACGAAGAAACGAAACTAGCGTTACATACATATTCTCGTATGAATATAGCATGTAAGAATGATGTATCACTTTTAAACCCAGCCTATACAATATATACTTCAGGCTCAACAGGAAACCCAAAAGGTGTAATTGTTCCTATGAGAGGTTTAAGTAACTTTTTAATGGCAATGCAGCAAAAGTTTTCATTAAATGAAAATGATCATTTATTAGCAGTTACAACGTTTGCGTTTGATATTTCTGCTCTAGAAATTTATTTACCTCTTATTAGTGGTGCAAGTTTAACAATTGCGCAAAAAGAAGACATACAAGAGCCATCAGCATTAACGACACTTTTACAAGAAGAAAGAGTGAAAATTATGCAGGCTACACCGACGCTTTGGCAGGCGTTAGTAACTGATTATCCAGAGAAGCTACAAGGGCTAAATATACTTGTTGGTGGTGAAGCTCTCCCAGCGCATTTAGCAAATAAATTAAAAGAATTAGGTTGTTCAATAACTAATTTATATGGACCAACTGAAACGACGATTTGGTCTACTTTCATGAACATTGATGAAGGTGAAAAGGGTATACCACCTATTGGAAAGCCAATTTGCAATACAGAAGTGTATGTATTGGATGCAGGGCTACAACCAGTTCCACCTGGAATTATTGGTGAATTATATATTGCAGGGGAAGGACTTGCAAGCGGATATTTAGGAAAACCTGAGTTAACAGCTGAACGGTTTGTTGCAAATCCTTATGGAGAATCAGGGAAGCGCATGTACCGTACAGGAGATCTTGTGAAATGGCGTAGTGATGGTGCGTTAGAGTACATTAGTCGCGCAGATCATCAAATTAAAATTCGTGGATTCCGAATTGAATTAGCTGAAATTGAAACGGTATTACAACGACATGAAAATATTCAACAAGCGGTAGTAATGGTACGAGAAGATCGTGCAAATGATAAACGCATCATTGCGTATATCGTTGCAGAAGAAAAGGAACCGATTAATCTTTCAGAAATTCGTTCTTATGTTTCAGAAAGTTTAGCGAATTATATGATACCATCGGCATTTGTTGTGCTAGAAGAATTACCATTAACGCCAAATGGTAAGGTTGACAGAAAGAAATTACCTGCTCCTGATTTTAATGGAATGAACAACGAGAGAGTTGCTAGAAATCCGAAAGAAGAAATATTATGTGATTTATTTGCAGAAGTACTTGGTGTTTCTCGAATTAGCATTGATGATAATTTCTTTGAAATGGGTGGACATTCACTTCTCGCATCTCGTTTAATGGCAAGAATTCGTGAAACGTTAAGTGTGGAATTAGGAATTGGGAAACTATTTGAATCACCAACTGTTGCCGAACTGGCGAAACAATTAAACCATGCAAAAAGCGCAAGACCAGCTATTCAGAAAGCAAGTAGGCCAAATGAAGTTCCACTTTCATTTGCACAGCGCAGGTTATGGTTCTTAAATTGTTTAGAAGGTCCAAGTCCTACTTATAATATTCCGCTAGTCATTCGTATGAATGGAATATTGAATCGGGAAGCATTACAAGGTGCTTTTTATGATGTAGTTGAGAAACATGAAACACTTAGAACAATTTTCCCTAACGTATTAGGTAGTTCCTATCAGAAAATTTTAGATATGGAAAATTTAAATCTAGAAATGGTTATAACTAATACATGTAAAGATGAATTAGAAAGTGTACTTTCAGAGGCGGTAAGATATAGCTTTAACCTCGATATTGAGCCGGCAGTTCGTTTGCAACTTTTTACAGTGAGTGAAAACGAACATGTATTATTAATTTTATTACATCATATTGTAGGTGATGGCTGGTCATTACAGCCGTTAACGAGAGATTTTACAGCGGCGTATAAAGCACGATGTCAAGGTGACAGAGTTCAGCTGGAGACACTACCAGTTCAATACGCAGATTATGCACTTTGGCAACAGCAATTGCTAGGTGATGAAACGACACCAGAGAGTCTTATTTCAACACAATTAGATTTTTGGAAAGAAGAACTTAAAGGTTTACCAGACCAAATGGAGTTACCTACAGATTTCCAGCGTCCAATTGAGACGAGTTACCGCGGGGAAACAATTCATTTTCATATAGATGAAGGTATGCATAGTAGGTTAGTAGAGCTTGCACGTAAAAATGGAGTTAGTTTGTTTATGGTATTGCAAGCAGGGCTTAGTGCACTATTTACAAGATTAGGTGCAGGCACTGATATACCAATTGGAAGTCCGATTGCTGGAAGAAATGATGATGTACTTTCAGATATCGTTGGTTTATTTGTAAATACATTAGTGTTACGTACAAATACGTCAGGAGATCCAAGTTTTAAAGAATTATTAAATAGAGTGAAGCAGGTAAATCTTGCAGCTTATGAAAATCAAGATGTTCCATTTGAAAGGCTTGTTGAAGTGTTAAATCCAGTACGTACTCGAAACAGCCACCCGTTGTTTCAAGTTATGTTAGCTTTTCAAAATACACCAGAAGCAACGTTTCATGCACCAGATTTAGAAGCGAGCCTTGAAATTCAAAGCGTTGGTTCTGCAAAATTTGATTTAACATTTGAAATTAGTGAGAGTAACGAGGTTGATGGTACTCCGAACGGTTTATATGGATTACTAGAGTTTAGTACCGATTTATATAAACGTGAAACGGTTCAAAAACTAATAGAACGATTCATTTTGTTATTAGATGATGCAGCTACAAATCCGGATCAATCAATTGGCAGATTAGAAATATTAACTGTAGCAGAGAAAAATACAGTGTTAGAAAAGTGGAATGGTGGTTTTCAAATTGCACCAGAAATGACATTGCCACAATTGTTTGAAAAGCAGGCTCATATAAATCCAAATTCTATAGCTGTTGTCTTTGAAAATAAGAAATTAACTTATGAAGAGTTAAATAGAAAAGCAAATAAAATAGCTCGATTCCTAATAGCAAAAGGGATTGGTCCTGATCAACTCGTTGCTTTAGCGATGCCAAGATCATTAAACATGGTTGTAAGCTTATTAGCTGTTCTTAAAGCTGGTGCCGGATACCTTCCGTTAGATCCAGATTACCCAGCAGACCGCATTTCATTTATGCTACACGATGCGAAACCATCATGTGTTTTAACGAATTCAGAAGTGGAAATTGAATGTGATGAGGCACTAAAAGTTTTAGTTGATGATGTGAAAGTAATAGCAGAAGTTGAGAAATATAGTGATGACAATATTGATGAAGTGGAACGAATTAAGCCATTATCTCCATCACATATTGCTTACGTTATTTATACGTCAGGCTCAACGGGTAGACCGAAAGGCGTTATGATACCTCATCAAAATGTAGTAAGACTTTTAGGAGCAACTGATCATTGGTTCCAGTTTGACGGAAACGATGTTTGGACGATGTTCCATTCATACGCTTTTGATTTCTCGGTTTGGGAAATTTGGGGACCTTTATTATACGGAGGGCGTTTAGTTGTAGTGCCACATACTGTAAGTCGCTCACCGAAAGAATTTTTACAGCTTCTTGTTAAAGAAAAGGTTACGGTTTTAAACCAAACTCCATCAGCGTTCTATCAATTGATGCAAGCAGATCGTGAAAATGAAGAGATTGGCCAAAAATTATCTTTACGATATGTTGTTTTTGGAGGAGAAGCACTTGAGCTAAGTCGCTTAGAAGATTGGTATAGTCGACATCCTCATAACGCACCAAAGCTTATTAATATGTACGGTATTACGGAGACGACAGTACATGTTAGTTATATTGAATTAGATGAAACTATCGTCTCTTTACGAGCAAATAGTTTAATTGGGTGCAGTATACCTGACCTTAAAGTGTATGTGTTAGACAACTATTTACAACCAGTGCCACCTGGAGTAGTTGGAGAAATGTATGTTGCAGGTGCAGGGCTTGCGCGTGGATATTTAGGAAGAGCAGGATTAACGGCTGAACGCTTTATCGCAGATCCATTTGGAAAGCCAGGTACAAGAATGTATCGTACAGGAGACTTAGCTCGCTGGCGTAAAGATGGGACGCTAGATTATATAGGACGTGCAGATCATCAAATAAAAATTCGTGGATTCCGAATTGAATTAGGAGAAATAGAAGCAGTCATAATGAAGCACCCTAAAGTTGAGCAAGTAGCCGTTATTGTACGGGAAGATCAACCAGGGGATAAACGGTTAGTTTCTTATATCGTTGCATCAAATAATGAAGCGATTGATACGAATGAAATGCGTCAGTTTGCTAGTGGTAGTTTACCAGATTATATGGTTCCATACGCTTTTGTAGTAGTAAATGAGTTACCTTTAACTCCAAACGGTAAGTTAGATAGAAAGGCATTGCCAGCTCCAGAATTTATCGCATCATCTTCTAGTCGTGGTCCAAGAACACCGCAAGAAGAAATGTTATGTGACTTGTTTACAGAAGTGCTAAGTGTACCTCAAATTGGAATTGATGACGGATTCTTTGATCTTGGTGGCCATTCACTCCTTGCAGTGCAGCTTATGAGCCGCATTAAAGAGGCGCTTGGAGTGGAACTAAACATTGGTACTTTATTTGCAGCACCGACTGTTGCAGGGTTAGCTGAAAGACTTGAGATGGGGAATGGTCAAAGTGCACTTGATGTGTTGCTTCCATTACGAGCAAGCGGGGAGCAATTACCACTATTTTGTGTACATCCAGCAGGTGGATTAAGTTGGTGCTATGCAGGACTTATGAAATCTTTAGGAACAGATTATCCAATCTATGGTGTACAAGCACGTGGTATCGCTAAAAATGAAGAACTTCCAAAAAGTTTAGAGGAGATGGCGGCGGATTACTTGAAACACGTTCGCGAAGTACAGCCTCATGGACCATATCGTTTATTAGGTTGGTCGCTTGGAGGAAATGTTGTGCATGCAATGGCGGCGCAACTACAAAATGAAGGGGAAGAAGTAGAATTACTCGTTATGCTTGATTCTTATCCTGGACACTTCTTACCGAATACGGAAGCGCCTACTGAAGAGGAAGCGTTAATCGCATTACTCGCTTTAGGCGGATATGACCCAGATAACATGGATGGTAAACCACTTACAATGGAAAGTGCAGTTGAAATCCTTCGTAAAGATGGAAGTGCATTAGCAAGTCTTGAAGAAGAGACTATATTGAACTTGAAAGAAACATATGTAAATTCAGTAGGGTTGTTAGGGAAATATGTACCGAAAGTTTATAACGGAGACATCTTATTCTTTAGATCTACTGTTATACCAGACTGGTTTGATCCTATTTCTCCAAATACGTGGCTAAATTATTTAGATGGGCAAATTGTGCAGCATGATATTGACTGTAGACATAAAGATTTATGTCAGCCAGGTCCACTTACGGAAATTGGACAAGTATTAGCGAAATATTTGCAGAATAAGAAAGGGGTAAGTAGAGTATGACGAATCCATTTGAAAATGATAATTACACATATAAAGTATTAATAAATGAGGAGGGCCAGTATTCTCTCTGGCCTGCTTTTCTCGATGTACCTATTGGCTGGAGTGTCGTATATGAAGAAGCTAGTAGGCAGAGTTGCTTAGAATATGTTGAATATAACTGGAAAGATTTGAATCCAAAAAGTAATCAAGTTCGTGAAAAAACATTAGCAGGAAAACGATAATGAAAGCAAAACTAAATCCAAAAGTAGTCGTAAGTATCGTTTATATAACTGCGATGTTTATGGCTGCGATGGATGCAACGATTGTAAATGTAGCACTACAAACGATAAGTAAAGAACTACAAGTACCTCCATCTGCAATGGGGACGGTTAATGTTGGGTATTTAGTTAGTTTAGCTGTTTTCCTTCCGATTTCTGGTTGGTTAGGAGATCGATTTGGTACGAAAAGAGTATTTTTAATTGCTCTTTTCGTATTTACAATTGCCTCTGCTTTATGCGGAATGGCTAACGATATTACTTCATTGAATATTTTCCGTATTATTCAAGGTGCTGGTGGAGGGCTTTTAACACCGGTCGGAATGGCGATGTTATTTCGAACATTTTCACCAGAGGAAAGACCGAAGATTTCTCGGTTCATTGTACTTCCAATTGCTGTAGCACCAGCAATTGGTCCTATCATCGGTGGTTTCTTTGTAGATCAAATGTCTTGGCGTTGGGCATTTTATATTAATCTACCGTTTGGAATCGTTGCATTGCTCTTTGGACTTCTATTTTTAGCAGAGCATGTTGAAAAATCAGCTGGTCGCTTTGATTCTCTCGGCTTTATTTTATCAGCACCAGGATTTGCGATGCTCATATATGCACTCAGCCAGGGACCATCAAAAGGGTGGATTTCTCCAGAAATTATGAGTACTGGGATAGCTGGGGTTGTATTCATTACATTGTTTATAATCGTAGAACTGAAAGTAAAGCAACCAATGTTAGATTTACGCTTATTAAAAGAACCAGTCTTTAGAAAGATGAGCCTTATATCATTATTTTCATCAGCTGGTTTACTAGGAATGTTATTTATTTTTCCACTTATGTATCAAAATGTGATAGGAGTTTCCGCGCTAGAATCAGGACTTACGACATTTCCAGAGGCGATTGGATTAATGATTTCTTCACAAATTGTGCCATGGTCATATAAGAAATTAGGAGCTCGAAAGGTAATTTCTATAGGATTAATTTGTACGGCGATTATCTTTGTTTTATTAAGTTTTGTAAATCACGATACGAATCCGTGGCAAATTCGGGCATTATTGTTTGGTATCGGTATTTTCTTAGGTCAATCTGTCGGTGCGGTTCAATTTTCTGCCTTTAACAATATCACGCCGCCTTCCATGGGGAGAGCGACTACTATATTCAATGTGCAAAATCGATTAGGTTCAGCGATAGGAGTAGCTGTTTTAGCTAGTATACTAGCTGGTTTTGGAAGTAATAACGTTCAATCCGATTTTTTACCATATCAAGCAGCATTAATTGGATCAGCAATATTTTTGCTCATAGCACTACTATTTTCTTTACGTATTTCCGATAAAGAGGTAATGTCAAATAAGAAAGAAAAAACATTATCTGTATCAAAAAAAGAGAAAGCACTCGTCAATGAATAACAATATACGTATGCTTTTTTATGAAAATTGATATTCGTTGAATAAAGGAGAGTTTACATGATAGAAAGTAAAGTTGCAGATTCTGTTCCAACTTTGAATGAGAATGATTGTCAAATATGGTGGGCAAGAATTTCAGATTTACAATCATGGCATTACAATTTACTAAATGATATAGAGCGAGAGAAAGCAAATTCGTATCATCATTCGGCAGATCGAGCTCGTTTTATAATAGGTTGCGTAATTAGTAGATTAGTTCTCGGCAAAATACTTTCTATGTCACCAGTCCAAGTACCAATTGATCGAATGTGCTCAGTATGTAAATTGCAACATGGTAGACCACAATTACCAGAAGGTATGCCGCAATTATCTGTTTCGCATTCAGGTGAGTGGGTTGTCGTTGCATTTACAAAATCTGCACCTGTTGGCATAGATGTAGAACAAATGAATCCAAATGTAGATGTTATGAAAATGGCAGAAGGTGTATTAACAGACATTGAAATAGTGCAAGTTATGAAACTACCAAATGAACAGAAAATAGAAGGTTTTTTAACATATTGGACTCGAAAAGAAGCGGTGCTGAAAGCGACAGGCGAAGGACTATTGATTCCACCAGTACATATTACAGTATCAGCTCCAAATACTCCTCCAAAATTGTTAGTTTTTAAAGATAAGCAAGAGTTGGCAGATAATACAATGATGGAAGATGTAAGGCCTAGTTTAGATTATATGGCTTCTGTTGCAGTATTCAGTAAGGAAGTGACTGAAATTACGCAATTAGACGCGGTAGCACTTTTAAATCTTAAATAAAAAAATTATAGAAGAGGTGTTCCTCATGTTAGTGGCGGAAAATAGAAAGAATGAATTCACTTATAACATACAAGCAATTAAAAATATTTTATTTTCTGGAGATACATCATCCATTCATGCTTTAGAAAAGCTTTTAAATGATACAGTTCAGTTTGATGTTCTTGAACAAGAGGCACTTGGTAGACAGTACATTCCGAAAGAAGCAAAGAATTTCTTTGATAAAGATGGAACATTTCTTTACCGTGTATCTAATGTTAGTTATAAAGGCAAGGTGTTATCTGAAAATCTAATTTTTGCAGACACTTCGTTTTTACCGGACGCAATAAAGAGTGAATTAGAGAGTGGAAATATTCCTGTTGAAAAGCTTATAGAAAAGATGGAAGTAAGAAGAAACGTATTATATGAAGGATATCAGCCATCTGGAAATATTATCGAATTGTTTGATGGATGTTCTGTTACAGCGAATGTGTATCCAACTAGAAAGTATCAAATTGTCAGTAACTGCAAATGTGTATTTTATATTTGTGAAGTGTATCATGCAGAGAATATAAAGCAATTGCTTAAATAAAAACAAGAAACCAGCCTATAAAATGGCTGGTTTCTTGTTTATTTAACAGCTTCTTTTAATTCTTTACCTGCTTTAAATGCAGGAACTTTACCAGCTGCGATTTGAATTTCTTCGCCAGTTTGCGGATTACGTCCTGTACGAGCAGATCTTTCGCGCACTTCAAAAGTTCCAAATCCGATTAATTGAACTTTATCGCCAGATTGTAATGCATTAGCAATTGTGTCAAATACGGATTGTACAGCTGCAGAAGCGTCCTTTTGAGAAATATCAGCTGATTGTGCTACATTTTTAATTAATTCTGTTTTGTTCATGTTTTCACCTCATAAAAAAATTTTTGGAATGAATGTTTTAGTATAATAGATAGTAAAGATAAAGCTATCACTATGATTAGAAAGAATACTATATAATTATGTTAATTTCGTTGCAAGAGACTGAATCCCTTCTATTATTTGGGGATTAATTAAGAATCGATGCATATAAAAAGCTTTAGTATGAGGATGAGGGGGAGTATACGAATGATTTTTCGTGAAAAAAATGAGAAGGAAAGTATATTAATTCGTCAACATGATCATGGTTTTTTAGCTGGAGAGATTGCAAAGCATATAAAAGAACACTTTTTTGAAGGTAAAACATATTTAAAAGAAACAGTTGATGCAATATATGAGCATGACAGAGGATGGATAGAGCTTGATAAAGTACCAATTTTAAATGATGCTAAAAATATTCCATATACATTTATGGATTGTCCAAGCCCATTACGTTTTGTTTTTTATACGATTGGTTTGAATGAAATTGAAAATTCTAATCCATACGGGGCATTGCTTTGTAGTAAACATTTTTTATCATTTCCACTAAACGAGGAAGATGAAGAGATGATGTCATTTTATAAACATGAATTAGAACGACAAAAAAGAATCTTGAAAACGTTAACAAAGGAACAGTTTGCGATGTTCGATAAACATTATAGATTATTAAAGTTTTGTGATGAACTTTCTTTATACGTATGTATGAATAAGCCTGGTGTCAAAAAGAAAGATGAAATTGATTTATTTAAAGATGGTTTTGAAGGAACAGAAATGTTTAATAGTAAAGAGGAGAAACTTATTCAAGCTGAATGGGTGGATGAGGAAACAATTCGGATTACACCATTTCCATTTCAAACGGAATTTTATACGTATGTAAAATATAAAACGATAAATAAGCATGAAATGAAAGAAAAAGGGATTGCAAAGGCTGATAGAGAATCAGAAATGAAGAAACAAACCATTCGTTTCATACAATAAGGAGGTAATATAAATTGAAAGATTATATATTAAAACAGTGTGATTATCATGCTTGGGCTAATACAAGATTATTCAATCGATTAAAAGAGTTACCAAACTATGAGACCATTTTTAAGGAGCAGATACAGAGTGTATTTCCATCCATTAAGGATACTTTTGTGCATATTTATATTACAGATCAAGTGTGGTTACATATATTGCATGGTAAAAGTATGAATGAAGCAATACAAGACCGAGAAGATTTACGAAAACAAATTGAAACTAAATCGTTACATGAATTAGAAAAAATGTTTGAAAACATGGCAAATCAATATAAAGATTTTTTAATTACAATACAAGATGTGAATGCTGTATTTGTTATTGAGAATCCATATGTAGGGAAATTAGAAACTTCGATTTTAGAATTAGTGCAACATGTCGTAAATCATGGTACATATCATAGAGGAAATATAACAGCGATGATCCGTCAACTTGGTCATTCGTCGACAATGATGGATTTTGTACTGTATTTACATATGGTTAAAAAGCAGGGAGAGTAATATAGTTTGTAAGAAGGAGAGGCTTTAATTATAGAAGTCTCTCCTTCTATTTTATTCCGCATTCATGGTAGATCGACTGATTAAAGTTTTCTTAAGAAGCTTTATTTTCTTGTAATTGCTTAGCGTATTGTACAGCCTTATATGCATTGACTCTACCGTTTTTCCAGTACGTACCTGTACCACTAATTTTATCAGAAGTTGACTCAATAATTTGGCGAATTTGTGTATTACTATATCCTTGATTTGCTAAAAGAGCAGCGACTCCTGCAACATGAGGTGTTGCCATAGATGTACCACTTAATGATTGATACGTGCTTCCTTTATATGTTGAATATATATTTGAACCTGGTGCTGCAACATCTACCCAGCTACCATAAGTAGAAAATGAAGATTTTCTATCTGATTGATCTGTAGAACCAACTGCAATTACTTCGCTGTAATAAGCAGGGTAATTAGCTTTTGTATTTCCAGCATTTCCAGCAGCTGCAACTATAACAGAGCCTTTATTCCATGCATATTGAACGGCTTGTTGTAATGCAGTACCACCATTTGGAGCTCCTAAACTTAAACTAATTACTTTTGCACCCGAATCAGCAGCTTCTCGAATACCTTGCGCTACAGCATCAAGAGTACCACTTCCTTGATTATCTAATACGCGGACAGCATAAATTGAAGTTTGTGGGGCAACACCAGCAATTCCGACACTGTTATTCGTAAGTGCTCCAGTAATTCCAGCGCAATGTGTACCATGACCATTACCATCATCAGATGTATTGTCGTTATCAACATAATCATGCCCGTAAATTACTTTCGAAGCCAAATCAGGATGTGAACCTTGAACTCCTGTATCAATAATAGCTACTTTTACACCAGGATCACTTCGTTGGCTATCCCAAGCTTGTGGAGCTTGAATCTTTTGTAATCCATATTGATTTTTAAAATATGGGTCGTTTGGAGTCCAAAAGGCGTGAACGTAATAATTCGGTTCTGCATATTCTACATCTGGATTATTTTTATAACTCTTTATTTTTTCTTTTACAGTACCCTTTGAAAATTGTACGACTTCAAAACCTAACTTATCATCTTTAGATAAGACATTAGCTCCGACAGATTTATGAAAAGATTGCACATTACTTAAAGATGCATTTTGCTTGAACTTAACGATTAATTGGTTAGGAACGTAATCAGTAGATGATGTTTCAGCGCTTGAAGTATTTGTGTTAAAGAAGAAACCACCAATAATAAATGATAAAACAGATAGGAAAACAATGATTTTGTTTTTCAAAAGATTTTTCCTCCCTTTTCTTGGATGAGTTTTTCAGCGACACTTTAATGTCGCATTCCTTTTCAACTATATAGTTAGACCATACGATTTATGACATTTATGTGAAAAACTTTTGGAGGAATAAAAAGGAGTAAACATTGATATAAATATATTTTTAATGATAGTAATTAAGTAAAAGAGGGGATGAAAAAAGGAATGCTCATCATGTATGAGTCATTCCTTTTTTCATAGATTAACTTGCCTGTTTTTTATTATTTTCTTTCAATTTCTCTGCTTGTAAAAAGCGATTCGTTTCAGCAACAACAATACTACTTAATCCAATTAGACCAATTAAGTTTGGAATGGCCATAAGTCCATTTGCAATATCAGCAAATGTCCATACGATTCCTAGCTTTAAATTAGCACCAATTGCAATCATGACGATAAAGATTGCTTTATAATATTTAACAGCACTTTCTCCGAATAAATAAGCTACACATTTTTCTCCATAATACGACCAGCCTAAAATAGTAGAGTAGGCAAATAAAATAATTGCGATACCGAGAATCATACTACCAGCAGTACCAAATACAGATTGGAATGCAAGTGTTGTAGCTTCAACGCCAGTTTTACCAGATTTCCAAGCACCTGTAGTAATTAATACTAGTCCTGTAATTGTACATACAATAAACGTATCTAGAAAAGTACCAGTCATTGAAACTAAAGCTTGTTTTGCAGGTGAATCAGTTTTTGCAGCCGCAGCAGCAATTGGTGCACTCCCTAAACCAGCTTCGTTCGCAAATACACCACGCGCCATTCCAATTTGAATAGCTGATGCAACTGTTGACCCAATAAAACCACCAGCAGCTGCTGTACCATTAAATGCACCAGAAAAAATAAGTGAAAATGCTTCAGGAATTTGGTCGTAGTGATAGAAAATAATTATAAGACCAGCAATTATATAAAAGAAAGCTTTAATAGGAACGACATATCCCGTCACTTTCCCGATTTTTTTTACACCGCCTAAAATAACAATTGCGATTAAAAATGCCATTACTATACCAGTTAAAGCAGGAGGGAAAGAGAAATTAATTCGCATTGCCTCTGCAACTGAATTAGATTGCACCATATTACCAATACCGAAAGAAGCAGTTGTACCGAATATAGCGAATAATACTGCTAGCCATTTCTTACCCAAACCACGTTCTAAATAATACATTGGCCCACCTGAATATTCACCATTTTCATTACTAACACGGTATTTCACTGCAAGTATTGCTTCAGCATACTTTGTTGCCATACCGAACAATGCGGTAATCCACATCCAAAATATTGCACCAGGTCCACCTATAGTGACAGCTGTTGCAACACCGGCTATATTTCCCATACCAATCGTTGCGGCCATAGCTGTCATGAGTGCTTGGAAGTGACTAATATCTCCAGAAGAAGAAGTATCTTCTGATTTTTTAAACGCTAGTTTGTGAGCGTATAATAGTTTACTAAACTGTAAACCTTTCAAACGCATTGTGAGAATGACACCAGTTCCAACGAGTAGCAACAAAGTTGGTAATCCCCACACGTATTGATTTAGTTGTTCTAATACTTTACTTACTGTCTCCATCTTTATTCTCCTTTTTTAGAAAAAATAAAAACCACTTCAAGTAAATGAAATGGTCTCTGGAGAAACAAGGGATAGAAAAATAAACCGATACAATCGGCTTTTTCTTTCGCTTGTCTCTGTCCTTTTACCTGAGAGATTATCCGCTAAAGTAGCGGATTTGCTCCTTCGGTGCTCGTTTTCCTCCGCGCTCTATAAAAGCGAGAGGGAGTCTCTCCAGAGATTCGTCCCCATGCAGTTCTACTTGTAACCAAGACCTGAGAGTTTCAAAGTTGGTATAACAACTTTTTGCCCCGTCGGTAGATCAATAGACCTTCTCCTGAATGGTTCATCCGAATTATAAAATTTATAAACACATTGATTGTAAATCAATAAAAATATTATAGACATACAAATTGTGAATTGCAATCATTTTTTATTTTAAAATAGTAAATAGTTTTATTTTTTTGTAAGTCCTAATTTATCTTCAACTTCATTTAAAGTAGATAAAGCGATGACAATATGTTGATCCGCAAGTCCTAAAGCTTGTTTTGTTTTTTCAATAGTTTCATTGGTTGGAATAGAGTTATTTGTTCCGTCTATAATCAAATTTGCTGCATTTTTCATGAAATTTGATGCGGATTTAAACTGAGTTGTGAATTGAATTAGTTGTTTTTGTATATCTATATCTGTGATGTTTTCTTCAATTTTAAGTGTGTCTATTTCGTTCATAATTGTTTCATACTGCTTGGAAACGGCATTCATTGTAACTAATAGTTTATTTCGATCTACTGAATCTCCATTCGTGTTAATCTCTTCCCAGGCAGGCAACCAATCTTTTTCAATGATTTCATTATAATTAGTAGTCAATTCATTAATTTTAGGTTGTAATTTCGTTTTGAAAGTTTTTGTATCCGCTGTTTCTACAGGTGCTTTTTCGTTGTTATTTTTAACATTAGTAACGTAGAAAATTGTACCGAAAATGATGAAAATAGAAATAATAACTGTCCATTTAGTAAAAAGTAATTTCTGCAATATGTAACGCCTCCAAAATTTAAAAACTTATAATTATAATATATAACAATAATGTTGTTTGGAGTAGAGAAAATAGGTTGGAAATGATTTAAATTATAACTTTTCTATACATAAATAATTAAAGTTAGTAAAATGATGAAAGTTATATGTGAGAAAAGAGGGTTTTTAGTGAAAATGAATAGAAGAAAACTAGTTTCAAGTATTTCAATGGCTATGTTATTAGTTGGTGTAATTGCATTCATATTTATGAATAAAGAATCTAAAATTAAAGGTTTTCCAGTACCAATGTCAGCAATTCATATTAACGATGATAAGGAAGAGGATTATCAATATATAAGTGTAATGCCAATTACAAAGGCGAGTGGATGGGAGAACTTAGGGGAAAACGGGCATACTGTTAGTTTTAAAAAGGGGGAGCGGAAGGTAACTGTATTACATTATCCAGGAGAAATTACGTATTATTTGTTTGAAAAATAATTGATGATAAAAGAGATAGGGAGTAGATGATAATGTAAGATTGTTTACTTTCTATCTTTTTTGGATTTTAATTCTGAATTGTTTGAATTAAAATTATTATGCGTATAGTATAAAATAATATGTTTTATTGAATGATATAGATAATCGGTAATACATAATAATGTTATGTAAACTATAAGCGGGGTAAGAAAGCAAGAGATTTTAATTTTTATATTTTAGATGTATTTTTACACGGTAAGTATTCCAATAATCAACTTACAACATTTACGGAGGGCATCAAACTTTGAATAAGTAATGGAGTTGATAACAAAATAAATTAACGTTTGTGTATATGGAAAAATAGAAAGTATGGCGAGTGGGAAATGGATTGAATCATAAGGGGGAATTAAAAATGTTACTAAAAACAATCTACTGTAAGGTGGAAGAAGAGAAAAAAGAATTGTTTTCCAGTGCGCAAGAAAAATGGCGTGATATACAACACCTAGAGGGTTTTCATGGACAATTTGGTGGATGGAATGAAGATGAGGCATGTGTATTTACTTTATGGGAAGATAGAAGTGTATATCAATCATTTATGAATGGAGCTCATGATACAATTTATTTAAATAGTAATCAAGAGGATACGTTTCTTTCATGTGAAATTGAATTATTTCAAACGTTGTATGATATAACTGATATGCATTTGAAAGACGTTGTAATAGAGGGGGCATTCGTAAGAGTTGCTATATGTGATGTAAAGTTGGAAAAGGAAAAGTATTTTTTACATAAGCAAGAAACAATTTGGAATAAAGGAATGGAAAAAGCAAAAGGAATGCTAGGTGGAGTAGTTGGGAAGTCTTTAAAAAATGAAAATCGTTACATAGTGTTAACGTATTGGAAAGATGAAATAGCGCACCAACATTATGTGAAAGAGATTTTCCCAGATTTATATAAATTAGCTAATATTCATGAAGATATAGAAAAGATACAAGGAAAACAAGCTGTATGTAAGGAAGAATGGCTTGTATATTAAGCGCTGAAAAAGTGCATAAATGATTGTATAATAACGATATTTTCTTATAAACAAGTAATTAATAGAAGACGTTATATACCCTTTCATGTTAATATATTTAAGTTATAATAGGAGGCTTACCCTTTTGTATTGTACGGTAGAAGCAGTGTGAGCTTGAAATTTTTTTAGAAAAGGATGTGCCTAATTTGCGTATCAATAAATTTATTAGTGAAGCTGGAAAAGCGTCTCGACGTGGAGCGGATAAACTAATTAATGAGAGAAGAGTAATTATTAACGGTAAGGTAGCAAAAATTGGTGACCAAGTGAACCCAGGTGATGATGTACGAGTAAATGGAGAGCAGCTTCGAATTGCTCGAGATCACGTATATATCGCTTTAAATAAACCAGTAGGTATTACATGTACGAGTGAAAAAGCTGTAAAAGGTAATATTATCGATTTAGTGAACCATCCTTTACGAATTAGTCACATTGGACGTCTTGATAAAGACTCAGACGGTTTAATTTTATTAACGAATGATGGTGATATTGTTAATGAAATTTTACGTGCTGAAAACAAACATGAGAAAGAATATATCGTTTCAGTAGATAAGCCAATTACACCTGATTTCTTAGAGAAAATGGCAGCGGGTGTTAAAATTTTAGGAACAAAAACGCTTCCTTGTGAGGTTACACAGTTATCAAAATATGAGTTCCAAATTATTTTAACACAAGGGCTAAATCGTCAAATTCGCCGTATGTGTGAAGCTTTAGGTTATCAAGTATACACGTTAAAACGTACGAGAATTATGAATATCGAATTGAATAATTTACCAGTTGGGCAGTGGAGAGATTTAACGAAGAAAGAGAAAAGACGTCTATTTGCAGACTTAAATTACGAACCACAAGATTGGTAAAATTGTGAAGTGAAACCAAAAAAATTTGGTTTCACTTTTTTAATTAAATAAATAATTTTTTTAAACACTTGCAAAAATAAAATGAATAAGATATATTAAATAACAATAAATGGATGTTTTACAAAAAGCAAAGAAAAGGACACGAGTTATTTTACCCGGTTATACAGAGAAGGAAGGAAAGCTGAGAACTTCCTAACGCAGAAAAATAACTTACCACCTTAGAGCTGCACTAGGGAAATTAAGTATCTAGTGCCGTGTATGCGACGTTATCGCAAAAGAAGCCATTATGTTTTTTGTGATGGGAATCTGGGTGGAACCACGGATATAAGCATATTCGTCCCTATATTTAGGGATGAATATGCTTTTTTGCATTCAATTTCATAATAAGCGAAGAAAAGGACACGAGTTATTTTACCCGGTTATACAGAGAAGGAAGGAAAGCTGAGAACTTCCTAACGCAGAAAAATA
>NZ_JBXAEZ010000001.1:590427-642705 GCF_058792475.1 Bacillus sp. MT94
AACTTACCACCTTAGAGCTGCACTGGGGAAATTAAGTATCTAGTGCCGTATAAACGACGTTACCGTAAAAGAAGCCATTGCATTTTGTGATGGGAATCTGGGTGGAACCACGGGTATAAGCACGCTCGTCCCTATTTTAGGGATGAGTGTGCTTTTTATTATGAAATGGAGAGATGAAAAATGAAAGAACAAATGATTGAAATTAAATTTCCAGATGGTAGCGTGAAAGAATTTGGAAAAGGAATTACTTTAGAAGAAATTGCGGGATCTATTAGTAGTAGTTTGAAAAAGAAAGCAGTCGCGGGGAAAGTAAATGATGGATTATATGATTTACGCCGAAATATTGAAGAAAATGCGGAAGTAGAAATCATTACTATAGATTCAAATGAAGGTGTAGAAATTGCAAGACACTCTGCGGCACATATTTTAGCGCAAGCTGTAAAAAGAATGTATGGTGATATAAATCTTGGGGTAGGGCCTGTTATTGAAAATGGATTTTATTATGATATGGATCTTCCAAGTAGTGTAAACATAGAAGATTTACGAAAAATCGAAAAAGAAATGAAAAAGATTATAAATGAAAATATAAAGATAGAACGAGTTGAGGTTTCTCGAGAAGAAGCAGCAAAACTGTTTCAAGAAATGAACGATCGCTTGAAATTAGAACTTTTAGAAGCAATTCCTAGTGGGGAAAGTGTAACACTATATAAACAAGGCGAATTTGTAGATTTATGTAGAGGGCCACATTTACCATCAACAGGTTATTTGAAAGCATTTCAATTAACTCACGTTTCCGGTGCATATTGGCGAGGTGATAGTAATAACCAAGTGCTTCAGCGCATATATGGTGTTGCATTCTCTTCTCAAAAAGAATTAGAAGAGTATTTACATTTCGTTGAAGAAGCAGCAAAAAGAAATCATCGTAAGTTAGGCAATGAGCTTGAGTTATTTATGTTTTCTGAAGAGGCTCCGGGAATGCCGTTTTATTTACCGAAAGGACAAATGATTCGTAACGAATTGGAAGCATTTTTAAGAGGAATTCAAAAAGAGTACAATTATCAAGAAGTACGCACTCCGTTCATGATGAACCAAGAAGTATGGGAGAGATCAGGGCACTGGGGACATTATAAAGATAATATGTATTTCTCTGAAGTAGATAATAAAAGTTTTGCATTAAAACCGATGAACTGCCCAGGGCACATGCTTATGTTTAAAAATAAATTGCATTCTTATCGTGAATTACCGATTCGTATGTGTGAATTCGGTCAAGTACATCGCCATGAATTTAGTGGTGCGTTAAACGGATTATTAAGAGTACGTACTTTCTGCCAAGATGATGCACATTTATTTGTAACTCCAAAACAAATTGAAAATGAAATCAAATCCGTAATGGCGCAAATTGATTACGTATATAAAACTTTTGGATTCGAATATGAAGTAGAGCTTTCTACTCGTCCAGAAGATTCAATGGGTGACGATAAATTATGGGAGCAAGCAGAAGCAGCATTAGAAAATGTATTACAATCGCTAAATTATAAATATAGACTAAATGAAGGTGACGGTGCATTTTACGGGCCGAAAATTGATTTTCATATTAAAGATGCTTTAAATAGAAGTCACCAGTGCGGAACAATCCAGCTTGATTTCCAAATGCCAGAGAAATTTGATTTAAATTATATAGATGAAAATAATGAAAAGAAAAGACCAGTTGTTATTCACAGGGCAGTTTTAGGGTCATTAGATCGCTTCTTAGCAATATTAATTGAGCACTTTGGAGGGGCGTTCCCGGCATGGGTGGCACCAGTTCAAGTGAAAGTAATTCCAGTTTCAAATGCAGTACATGAACAATATGCCAATGAGATTGCACATAAATTAGCACAAGCTGGAGTTCGTGTTGAAGAGGATGCACGAGATGAAAAATTAGGATATAAAATAAGAGAAGCACAAATGCAAAAAGTACCGTATATTCTTGTTATTGGGGATAAGGAAATGGAAAACGGAGCTGTAAATGTACGTAAATATGGAGAAGAGAAGTCAGAAGTTGTTGCGCTAGATGTATTTGTGGCAAGTATTGAAGAAGAAATAAAGAATAGAAAATATTGATTGTAAAGAAAACACACTATTAGAAATTAGTGTGTTTTCTTTTTTATCTTACAAAAATGTAAGGTAAATGTAAGCGAAATCGAGGGAACGAGTTGTAGAAAAATGAGAATATGAAGTAGGAAATAGGTTCATGTTAAGGGTGTAACTCTTATTGGATGAATAATTAAAAAATTCTTAAGAATTTACATGACAAAATAATAAGAAATATGTGAGAAATTGATTTTATACAAAAGGGATGGAGTGAAAGAGATGTCAACAAATGTAGTTACTGTAGAAAGTGTAGAAAAAACGTATGGGAAAAGAAATGAGAATCAGTCAAAAGCATTAAGAGGCGTATCGTTAAGTATTAAAGAAGGAGAATTTGTCGGGATCATGGGGCCTTCTGGATCTGGAAAAACGACATTACTTAATGTGATAAGTACACTTGACCAGGCGACAGGTGGTAGTGTGACGATAGCTGGTACAAATATTACTTCTATGAAAGGTAATGCATTATCAGATTTTCGATCTCAAAAATTAGGTTTTATCTTTCAAGATTTTAACTTACTAGAAAATTTATCAATTTATGAAAATATCGCTTTACCACTTTCTTTGCAAGGCGTACCATCAAGTGAGATTACTGGAAAGGTAAATGACGTTGCGAAGAAATTAGGCATCACTGAAATTTTAACAAAATATCCGACGGCTGTTTCTGGGGGACAAAAGCAAAGAACAGCGGCGGCAAGAGCTTTAGTACATAATCCAGCAATTGTATTAGCAGATGAACCGACAGGAGCGCTTGATAGTAAAAATGCAAAAAGTTTATTAGAAGCGATGCAAGATTTACATGAAAATCATAATGTAAGTATTTTGATGGTTACACACGATGCATTTAGTGCAAGTTATTGTGAGCGTATTTTATTTATTCAAGATGGTCTTCTTTATAAAGAATTAAATCGTCAAGGCACTCGAGAGAATTTCTATCAAGACATTTTAGGTGTGCTCGCTCATATGGGCTCAGCTGCTGAGTCTAAGTAGGGGGGCGAAACTATGTTATTTAAATTATCACGTCATAGTATGAAAAAGATGTTAAAAGATTATATGGTTTTACTTATTGGCCTCGTTATTAGTATTAGTATTTTCTACATGTTCCAAACAATGGCGATGAATAGTGAATTTACGAAAGATAATAGCCTAATTAGTAGTATTAGACTCGTCTTTTGGGTAGGTGCAATACTATTATCTTTCATTACTGTATTTTATATTATATATGCCAACTCTTTCTTACTTACGTTAAGAAGAAAGGAACTCGGTATGTACATGATGCTTGGTGCAAAAAAGAAAAAAGTAGCACAGTTATTATTTATTGAAACATTCGGTATGGGTATTGTCAGTATTATTATCGGTATTTTAGTAGGGATGTTACTTGCAAGTGTAGCAGGAAACTTTTTAATGAATGGAATGGAAATTTCAGCAAAAGGTAGTTATGCATCTGTATACACACCAGCAATTTTAGTTACAGCTATTTTCTTCTTAATACTATTTTTCATTACTGGCTTAATGAACAGTGTCCGATTGTTACGTAAAACTGAACTAGAGTTAATTCGTGAAGATGAAACACTAGATGAAGTAAAGAAAAGTAAAACTCGCATTATTATAATGACAGTACTTGGTGTATTACTAGTAAGTACAGGGTACTATTTTATGATCAATGTAAAAATATATGCTGAATTAGGTTTTATTATAGCAACCATCGTTACAACACTTGGAACATATTTTATCTTTAGTTCATTACTCCCGTTTTTTGTGATGAAAATTAAGGGGAATAAAAAACGAAATGAAACTGGTCTAAATAGTTTTACATATGCACAGCTACGCTTTCGAGTAAATAGTTTATCGAGAGTATTAGGTACTGTAGCAATGTTAATTGCATTAGGCGCAGGTGCGATGACGGCAGGTATGGCTTTCCAAAAAAATGTAGGTATTATGACAGACTTTTCTCGTGTATATGATGTTGTAATTCATGATCCGAATGATCAAGACAAAGCTGCCTTAAAAGAAATGGAAATTGTTGAAGAAAGCAAGTACAACTATAAAGTAGATGGAGAAGCGGTTTATTATTTACGTAACGACTTAACTGCGAAACCACCACTTGTTTCAGACCATTTTGATACAAAAACGTTAAAAGAGCCTGTTCGTAAACGTGTGACTGAGCCTTTAACTGAACCTGTATATTCAGCTTTAGAGGCTCCTGAATTAGCAAAATTCCCTCAAATGCCAAAGGATTGGGAAGACGCAGTTGTAAGAGAGATACAAATTACGCATAATCAATTTAGCGGAAAACCAGTAAGAATTGCAGACGAAGAGCATTATAAAGGAATTCAAGGAACAGAACACACTGTAATATTAGCAAAAGTAGATGATATGAAAAAATATAAACCGTTATTGATCGAAATAGACAAGAGACAAAAAGCACAAATTGAAAAAGCAACAGGTGAAAAGGTAGACTTATTTACGAAAATGACAATTTATCAGTTTATGAACAGCTTCATGAGCGGAACAATGTTTATGGGATTTTTCCTCGGAATTGCCTTTTTAGCAATGATGGCAAGTTCCCTTATGTTCAAAATATTAACAGGTGCTTCTCGCGACGTACGCCGTTATGAAATGTTACGAAAAATTGGTGTGAGACGCAGTATGTTAACGAAAAGTATATATAAAGAAATTTCATATTTATTTATCTTCCCAGCGATCATTGGCATTTCTCACGTTTTAGTAGGGCTTAACTTATTTAGCTTTATATTAGTTGACCCGTTTGTGAAAGTGTGGGTGCCAATAGGGATTTTCTTAGTCATTTATTTCATTTATTACTGGATAACTGTTCAACTTTATAAAGGTATGGTAATGCCGAAAGAAGAGGTAGCTAAATAGTTTATGAAAAGAGTCCTTGTGTTGAGAATAAGGGCTCTTTTTTTATGTTTTTTATAAAGAAGGAAAAAATTGGATAATGGTCGAAAAATATAATGTAACTTCCAAGAAATGACTAAAACAATACTATTTTGTCGAGAGAAAGGATACGAAGTATGAAAGAAATGCTACAGTTATTTCGCAACAAAGTGTATGCACGTTTTTTTCTAGCAAATATTTTAGAGCGACTCGGTTCTATGATTGCTGGAATTTCTTTAATGTTTTATTTGCTAGATCAATACGGAAAACAACCAGTTTACGCAACGATGACACAAATTATGATTGCATTACCTGCATTAATCTTTTTTCTATTGGTAGGGACAGTAGTGGATCGATTTGATAGACAACGTATATGTACAGTAAGTAACATATGTTGCTCGCTCTGTAATATTGGAATCCTAATTTCTCTTTATTACGGGATGATTATACTTGTCTTTATATTTTTATTTTTGGAAAATGCGTGTATACAATTTTTCTCTCCAGCAGAACAATCGATGATACAGGGAGTAGTTGAATCAGACCAATACGGTGCAGCAGCGGGTATTAATCAAATGGTAAATAGTTTGTATGCTTTGTTTGGTGTAGGAATTGCAACGATGGTGTACTGGACTTTTGGAATTTACGGGAGCATTTTAGTAAATACGCTCACTTTTATTATGAGTGGTATTTTGATTCAAACAATCTCCATTCCAGAAAAAGTTCGTTTACCAAATGGTAGAACAAAATGGAAAGAAGTTAATTTGAAGATGTTAATAACAGAGTTTAAAGAAGGGATTAGGTATATATACCAAAATGAAACTTTAAAAAAATTACTTTTAGGATTTATCGTATTTGGATTATTAAATGGTGTTTTAAGTGTATCCACTACTTACATATTAAAATACAAACTAGCTCCAGAAACGTATGAAAGTTTAGCAATGGTGGGCGGTGTAGTTGGAGGGATTTCATTACTAATTGGAAGCATAGTAGCAACGAGTATAGGTAAGAAATATGCGCCAAAATCTATTATAGTTTTTGGTATGGCAGGCTCAGGAGTCTTCTTTGGTATGTGTTACTTTGTAAATTACGTATGGACTTTTTATGTATGTATCGCTTTAGCGACATTCTTTTTACCGTTTATTAATGTTGCAATATCAGGATGGATGTATGAGATCGTAGAAGAATCGTTTATGGGGCGTGTTCAAAGTTTGCTAAGTCCATTAACGACAGGGTTTCAATTGTTATCTCTTGGAGCGATAGCTATGTTATTCCCAAAATGGATTGAGGCGGATACTTTGTATATTATTTTATTTGGTTTATTATTTTTTGTTACGTGTTTATACCAAGCTATTTTACCTAGTGGGCAAAAGCGAGTACATGTTGTAGCTAAAGAGATGTGACATATTTAGCTCTTTTTGTTTCTAGATATTCTATCGAATGGTAAGGGGTAATAGTTATGTTCATGCGAACTGCTAAGTGGTGTTGGATTACTTGTTTACAATTATTAGCTGCAATTCTATGTATAATCTGTTTAGGTGCGCTCCCTCGATTATTTAAGGGATTGCAAATTGATTTAATCGGTTTTTGGAACACGATTGTGTTTATTGGAGGAAAGTTACTCCGACCATGGGAAATTACATTTGGATTTCGAGACTCGAGGAAATTATTTCCACAAATATGGATTCATTATAGTGAAACTATGATTGTATTTCTATCAGCTTTTTTACTATCTTTGCTTATAGCGTATGTACTTGTTGTTTGGGTATTGCAGCGTTCTCATATGAAGCAAAAAATGTGGAATGGAGTTTTTCTTACGCTAGAGAGTATACCGGATATATTACTTATTTTATTATCACAACTTCTTGTCGTAATTGTTTTTCAAAAAACAGGTTTTATGCCAATAAAACTTGCTGGATTAGGAGAAGAGAGAGTACGATTGTTACCGATTATATGTCTTACAATACCAACAACGTTATTATTTATTAAACTATTGTTATTACGTTTTAAAGAAGAAATGGAGAAAGATTATAGTATATTTGCGAAGAGTAAAGGACTAAGTTTGCAGCATATTTTAACACATCATGTTTCAAGGAATGTTTTATTGACGACAATTTACTATGCGAAAACAAATATTTTATTTATGCTATCCAATTTATATATTATCGAATGGATTTTTAATACATATGGAATGTTTGTATTTGTAAAAGAAAATTCTAAATTAGAAATATTTACAGTGAGTCTAGTTATATTATACGTTCCGCTTTTTATACTATTTCGTATATTACATACGCTTTTACAAAATGTTATAAGGGAGCGTGTGTAACATGTGGCAAGTTGTAAAAAGAGATGTGAGATTTTGGATAGGTGTTACTTTTCTGAGTGTACTAATGATTATTAGTATTGGATATACGTTATTTTTCGATGGGAATATTCGTGAACTTACGATGATGTATAATGAAAAAGGAGAACTAGAGGCTGCTCCATTTTCGCCATCAAGTAAATTTTGGTTCGGAAGTGATACGAAAGGCCGTGACCTTGTCCAATTAATAATAGAAGGCGCGAAATGGACAGTTGGAGCGAGTATAATTATAGCAACTTTACGAGTTATAGTTGGAGGAGGGATTGGTTTACTTCTTGGTATGTATGGTAAGCGATCTTTTCCGGTTATCTCATCCTTTTTTGATCCTTTTAGTATTGTACCAATGGTTATGATTTCTTATTTTATGTTAAATGAAGTTTTAACGTTTGATAGTGGAGCGGAAGTTGTGCCGTTGTATTTGCGGGTGACATTTCAAATTATAGTTCTTACATGTCTTGCTGTACCAACAGTTATGTTGTATGTAGCGCAAGAAGTTAAACGTATTAAGAAAGAAGAATTTATGTTGGCAGCCACTGTGCTTGGCGGGAGTAAATGGCAGAGGTTGAAGCGCCATATATGGCCTCATATGTTACCATCATTTCTTTTATTAGTAGCACAACAATTTGTGAGTACTTTATTACTTCTTTTACACCTTGGTTTGTTGCAATTATTTTTTGGTGGAACAATAACCTTCAGTGGAATGGATCCAGATAGTGTAACAAAAGAATGGACAGGATTAATTGGTCAAAACTTCCGGCACTTAACTACTCATACATGGATTGTACTTATACCGATTGCTTTTTATAGTATGACAATCTTAGCTGGAAACCTAATTAGTAATAGCATGCAAGATGCGATTAAGCTAGGAAATGTGAGAAGGACAGAGAAGGAGAGTAAAGAATTGCAAGTAGAGAAACAAGTACAACCAACTATGAATGACTTTTCTTTTTATAAAGAGATACAAAAATAAAAAAAGATAGCTGAAGACAAATTGTTTTCAGCTATCTTTTTTCGTTTAAAGTGGAGGTAAATCAATCTTACCTTCTTCAAATAATTCTTTTATCATATGCTTCGTATAACCAGCGGCTTGACCAAATGTGATTTTTGCTGGCATTGGTGCTTCGTTAGCATCTACAACTACATCAATAATACACGGTTTATTTTGTTTTACTGCATTTTCGAAAGCGGGAAGTAGCTCATCTAAATTCTCAACACGGTATCCAATACCTCCACACGCCTCTGCATATTTTGCGAAATCTGGGTTCGTTAAGTCTGTTTCGAATTCGATATTACCCATAACTTCTTGTTCAAATTTAATCATCGCAATTTTATTATTGTTTAATACGACGACAACGATTGGTAATTTATATTTTACAGCTGTTACGAAGTCATTCATCGTCATTCCAAATCCACCATCACCACAAACTGCAAATACTTGTTTATCCGGGAAAGCAATTTTTCCAGCAAGTGCACCAGGTAAACCGCAGCCAAGTGTTGCGAGCCAGCTAGAAATGACAAATTGCTGGTTTGTCATACGGAAGTGTCTTGCGGTCCATACTGTTACATTTCCGACATCGACTGATAGAATTGCGTCATCATGTGCTACTTGCTGCAGAGCATGCATAACGCGTTGTGGTTTAATTGGAATGGAAGAGTCTTCTTCTTGATCGTGTAATTTTTCTTCCCACTTTTTCATCATTTCTTGGTGATGTTCTAAGAAGGAATGGTCTGTGTGTTCTTCAACATTTTCAATTAACCATCGTAATGTTTTATCAGCATCACCAGCTAAACCAATATCTGTCGCATAACGTTTCCCGATTTGGGCAGGATCTGTATCGATATGAATTGTTTTTGCTTTTTCAGGTAAGAAGCCGGTGAACGGATAAGAAGTACCGACCATAATTAAAGTATCTGCATGCTTCATTGCTTCATAAGAAGGTTTCGTTCCAATTAATCCTAATCCACCAATACAAAGAGGGTGTTCATCAGGAATAATTCCTTTAGCTGGTAATGTAAGTACGATTGGAGCACCAATATGTTCTGCCAATGCAAGTAAAGATTCTCGCGCATGTTTTGTTCCTTTTCCAGCTAAAATCACAGGCTTTTTCGCTTCATTTATTGCGAGTTTCGCTGCATCTAAATCTTCTTTTTGTGGAAACAACTCAGGCAAAGTAAAAGAAGTATTTGTAACACGGGCACCATTTTTCACTTCGAATTTTGGGACATCATCTGGAATAGTAAGAACGGATACACCTTTTTTCGTATAAGCCATTCGAATTGCTTGATTCACTACGGCAGGTAGTTGCTCTGCTGACATAATACGCTGGTTATAAACCGCAACATCATCAAACATTCTTTCTAAATTTACTTCTTGGAAAAAGTCCGTTCCAAGTAAATCGGTTTCTACTTGACCTGAAATTGCTAGAACAGGGGCTTTATCGAGTTTCGCATCATATAAACCATTTAATAAATGAATAGCACCAGGCCCTGCAATTGCCATACAAACGCCAAGTTTTCCTGTTAATTTTGCATAGGCAGCCGCTGCTAATGCACCAGCTTCTTCATGGCGAACTTGAATGAATTTAATTTGATCTTGTTTTTTTCTTAAAGCTTCAATGATAGAATTGATGGAATCTCCAGGCATACCGTATATGTGTTCTACTCCCCAGTCAATTAATAAATCAACTAATGCTTCACCGGCTGTTTTCCCAAACATAATTGTTCCTCCTTATAATAGGTAGATAACATTATGTTTTGGATAAAAAGGGAAAATATACAAATAAGAAAATTTATCTGGTTATTTGTAATCCAAGAATCAGTGTGGGAGGAACAAAAGTTTCACTTTAGCAACTTTAATGATGACCAGCGAATAAAGTGAACACTGTTATTAGTAAAAAACCACTAGTTGCCCACATTAGAAATGTAAGGAAAGAGAGCTGTTTCTTAGCTTTCCAAAGCATTTCATGAATTGTGACATATCCAAGTGAACCAATAGCACTTCCCATAATGAGGCCTTGCAGGTGAAGAGCTTTTCCTTCCATCAAAATGCCAAAAACTGTGCCAGTACCGAGAATAAGAGAAAGTAATAAAGTCGTTAATAAAAAGGAAATATATTTATGTTTTGTAAAAAGAAATGGAATAATTAAAGCTAATCCTTCTGGAATATGGTGAACGACGATTGCTATTAAAAAGGGAATGGCAGAGTCATTATGATTTATAAAAGCTGTACCTAACGCAAATCCACTCGGTATATTATGAATAAATATAGCGAAAGAGAGAAAAAGAAAGGTTTGCCATGCTTGTTGATCTTTTTTATGTATCATTGGATGGTGACAATAGTTATCTAATAAGCCCATAACTAAAATACCGATAGCTATACCAAGTATAGGTCCAATCATTTCATAGCTTGAAAATGTTTCAGGAATAATTTCAAGTGACAATAACCCAAACAAAATACCGCCACATAATGCGTATAAACGATGCATCTTTTCTTCAATGAGTTGGCGTGTTGCTACTCCAACAGCACCGCCTAATAGTAATCCACCGAACGAAAAAAATGTTACAATCATTGGGATCCATAAACGTTCCATAGTATCACACTCCGATTATATTCCCTTATTTTTAGCTTACGAAAAGAAAAGTTAGATTAGTCCAAGTAATTGTGTTTGAGTATAGAGAAAAAAGTAGTGATTCGTTATAATCTATATATTAAACTTAAGTGAGGAAATGAAAAGGGGAATTGGTTATGCAACAAATTAAAAAAATAGGAAACTCATTTTGGTATATGACACCTGTTTCTGAAACAGATAGACCTATATTAGGAATGGTTGTTGGAAAAGAAAAAACGTTAATGATCGATGCAGGGAATTCAGAAGAACATGCACAATTATTTTTAGAAATGTTAAAAGAACAAAATGTATCGAATCCAGATTTCGTAGCACTAACCCATTGGCATTGGGATCATATTTTTGGATTGCCTGTACTACAAGATGCATTGTCTATTGCACATTCTGAAACGAAAAAAGAGATGCGTACACTTGTTTCTTATGAATGGACAGATGAAGCTTTGGATGCACGCGTAAAAGAGGGTACTGAAATTAAATTTTGTGCGGATTGCATCAAGAAAGAGTTTGAAGAAAAAGCGAGAAATATTAACATTATTCCTCCGGCCTTAACGTTCCAGGATCAAATGGAATTAGATCTTGGTGAGGTGACATGCGTGTTAAAACATGTGGGCGGAGATCATGCACATGATTCAGTTGTTATTTACGTGAAAGAAGAAAAGATATTATTTTTAGGAGACTGTATATATGCAGATATTTTTTCTTCGAAGTGGAACTATACGACGAAAAGAACGTTTAAATTGATAGATGAATTAGAGAAATTTGATGCTAAGACATATATTCTCTCTCATGGGGAAGCGATAAATCGAGAGGAGTTTTTACAAGAGATTCGTATGTTAAAAACAGTAGGAACTTATACAGAAGCTCATAAAGGTGATGAAGAGAAGATAAAGGCAGCGTATAAACAAGAACTAGATAGAGAATTAAATGAAGATGAGTTAGAAACAATAACGTATTTTGTCAATGGTTATGAAATGAATAATCAATAAGACACTACATTAATCCAATATAATTAAATTGCACAAAAAGAGTATTGAAATTTAATTCAATACTCTTTTCAATAGTTAAATATGTAGTTTCAACTAAATTCTAAATATAGGGGTTCATCGTCTGAAGTGATTTTATTCTATTTATTTTTCGTATAGATAGTGGTTCAAGTAGAAGCTTTCTTTGCTAATTCAGTAATATATTCAAAGAATACATCACGTTTTACATCATAAACGACATTTACAGGTCGTCCATCAGCAGTTTCCTCTGTACGCCCCTGGCTAGGTCCATATGTATGAACGATACTATTAATCGTTTCAGTTTTTGCAAGGCTAGTGTTTCCGACAAGCGCGGTAGTTAGTACATCCCATAAATAATAAGTAGAGTTCGTTGAGAAGTGAACGAGAGGGGGGACCATTGCATAACATTGACCAAGGAAATCAACACCAATATACTTTCTCTCTTTTGCCCACTGTTCACGTATGTCTATAGTTAACGGAACTTGGTTTGTACTTTCTAGTGTCACTAAGTCGATTTTAATTTTTGCATCCCATACACGAGCTACTGCTTCAGGGTCCCAAAACGAATTCCACTCAGCTGTTCCATCATGCTCTGGTTCATGTACATTGCCTGCTGTAAGAAATGTACCACCCATCCAAACGAGACGTTCAATTTTATCTTCGATGATGGGAGTTTCATATAATGCACGAGCAAGGTCAGTTAGGGGCCCGGTAAATAATAAAGTTGTTTTTCCTTCCGTTTGTAGAAGTGTTTCTATTAAATGGTGATGTGCAGGCTTTGCTGCCATGGGTGTTACAACTTTTCCAGACTCATTTAAAATTGGTAAAGCATCTACATAAAATGCATGCATCCGCCAGTCTTTCGGAAACGGGTTTTGCCCACGAGAGTTTGAAGCGGCTACTGCAATATTATCTTTGCTGAAGCGATCAATAATTTTACGACTTGCAGACATTGCGGGTTCTAAATAACAGTCTGCTGGGATAACAGATACACCGGTAAGTTCAACGTTTTCCATTTGAAGTAATAAAAATAATGAAATTAAATCATCTACGCCGCCATCATGATTGAAGTACACTTTTTTCTTCATTGTAATCTCCATCCTATATGATTTAGTTAGAAATTAAATATGAATTGAGGAAAAGTCATCAATAATTTCCACCACTTCAATTTCTCCATTAATCAGTAGCTCAGGAAGCTCATTTCTAATATTTCCTTTCCAATACTCTCTAGCTTGTTCGATTTTTTGAGAAAAAGGAATACCATCTTCTTTCGGTAAAAGATTACCGTCACCTTCAAAAGAACTTCCGATTACTCGTAGTTTAACAATCTGTAAAACTTCTCGATTGTAAGAATCAAATAATGCTTTCCATTTTAAAGCATCTTCATAGCTTTTTGAAGCGTATAAACAAGATAACCTGGAAGGGTATTCAGGGAATTCTTGTAGTCTAACCATTTCTACAATTGTTTCTCTAACTGCTCTAATTGTTTGATCCATATAACTCATAACTACTTTAGCACTTTCATTATTTATATGTAATTCGTCATTTTTATAGTGATTATTTAAAATTTGTATGCCATCTTCACCATTAGCATTTAATTGTTCTCTTTCAAAAAAGAAGTGATATAGAGTATTGTGTTGATTTTTGTTAAAAGGAATCATTTGTCTGATATGCATTCTTTTCCTTGTTACGATGTGATATGCGTAAAATTCTGCTTCATTCATGGTTATCCTCCTAGTAATAGTGTAATGCAATGTTAAATTTAGTAATTCAACTTTGAAATATATAAAACCTTTATAAGTAAAAGTGAGAATTTGAGTTGAAAGTAAAGAAAATATATGAAAACGTTTTAAATTTGTTCACAAAATGTTCACTTACGAAGGGGTTTCCAATGTCGATATAATGACAAAGACTCAAAGAGAGAGGATGATGAAATTTGCCAACAACAAGAAAGGAAAACTTCCAATTTGGCATGATGATGTGCTTTGGAATGGTTATCGTAATGACGTTTTCCAATTTACTAATGAATGAAACAGGAGGACCAATTTATATTAAAGAGATTGCATTAGAACTATTAATTGGCTTTATTATTGCGCTATTAATTGAAATAAGTATAGTTGGACCTTGTGCGAAAAAAATTGTATTCATGTTGCCATTTGATAAATCTAAGAAAATAAATATTATCGTTGCAATGGCGACAACTATGGTAATCGGAATGGTGTTCTTTATGTCATTTTTCGGTATGGCTATGATGCATTTACATGGTGGACTACAAGGAGATTCATTTGTTTCAATTTATTTTTCGATTTTTATTAAAAATTTCATAATGGCATATCCATTACAATTAATTATTATAGGACCGCTTGTACGTTTCTTATTTGCAAAATTTGTTATGAAAAAGAAATCTTTTAATGTAGCGTAATTTTTATTTATAAAACATTATATATAAATAATTATAAAACACATCTCGTATTTTTGAGGTGTGTTTTTTTTCATTCCAAGTTATTTTCATAGTGATGTGACATTTGTCCTTTTGCCATTATAGGATGATGGTTTTTAATTAAGTCAGAAATAAAGGATGAGGAGATGATTTTTTGAAAGGTATTCTATTTGCTGTTTTTGCGGGGATATTTATAACACTTCAAGGAACCTTTAATGCGAAACTTAGTTCACATATCGGTATATGGTCGACGAGTATTATAACCCATTTAATTGGATTCATTATTGCAACAACTGTATTTTTGTTAAAGAAAGAAGAGAAAGTAACGGATTTAAAGAGTGTAAAAAAAATATATTTAGTAGCGGGTGCATTTGGTGGATTCATTATTTGTGCAGAAACTATGGCGATATATTCACTAGGAGTTACATTGACAGCTGGCACACTAATGGTTGCTCAATTGTTAACGGCAACAGTTATTGAAATGAAAGGACTGTTTCATATAAAAAAGATACAGATGGAGAGATATCATATTGTGGGAACAATAGTAATGATTATAGGTATTGTTGTATTTAATATGTAAATGAAAGGAGGAAATGAATATGGAGAATAGATCAAGTTTAATTACGCATTATTTGAAAATCAATAAAATGCTCGAGTTTTTTTCCGAAATAGATACAGCATATTTTCAATTAAATCATTTTGAAAAAGGCGAGCTTATTTGCAATATAGATGACGAAATGAATCGTTTATATTTTGTTGTTAAAGGTAAAGTAAAAGTTGATACGATTACACCTGAAGGGAAGAAACTAATCCTTCGCTTTATTAATCCATTCGCAATTGTTGGTGATATTGAATTAATTCAAAATAGCAAAGCACATAATGTCGTTGAAGCTTGTTCAGATGTTGTAGCGATTTCCATTTCTAATACGGTTATTAGAAACAAGTTATTACATGATCCTATATTTATGAAATTCTTACTTGAAAACATTGCGAACACGTTAAAAATATCGACTCGTTTTACTGCTCTTAATTTACTTTATCCTGTAGAAGTACGTGTAGCTAGTTATTTACTTTCAATTTCAACAGATAGTAACGGAAATATGTACAAAGGGGATTTGGATACGACATCGGTAACGAGTATTGCAGGCTTTATAGGGGTAAGTTATAGGCACGTAATTCGGGTATTACAAAGATTTTATAATGAAAAATTAATTGAAAAAAGTAATGGAGTTATTGTCATTAAAGATTTTTCTAGAATGAAGGAAGTCGCTAAAGATAATATATATGAGCAATGAAAGGGAGAGGAAGATTTTGATTGGATTTAGTTTAGCTATATTAGCAGGAATATTAATTAGCTTACAATCTGTTTTTAATGCAAAAGTAAATGAAAATGTAGGACAGTGGTTAACGACTACATGTGTCCTTGGAATAGGTCTCATTAGTTCTATTCTATTTTATATCATTACAGAAAACAGTATTAGCATTAAAGTGTATACTGCAAATTATTTGTTTTATGTAAGTGGACTGTTTGGCATCGGGTTAATTATTTGTATAATGGGTGCAATAAAGAGTTTAGGTCCAGCATATACGGTGCTAATTAGTCTTATTACTCAATTGGTCGTTGCGTTATGTATTGATACATTTGGATTATTTGGAATGGAGAGCATTCCATTACAAATAAATAAATTAGTTGGTATAGGTTTATTAATTGTGGGAGTAGGAATTTTTAAAAATATCTTTTCGAACAAGAGAGCTATTAGAATAACCGAGGATGAGATTTAAAGGTTATAAGGATGTTGATAATCAGATTATAGATGTTTATGTAGTGGGAATACATTTCATATATGTCTCTGTTAGTGAAGGGTCTATATATATTCGAAAAAAAACGTGAATTAGCTATTAGTGTAGTTGAAAAGAAGACGTCAATAAGTTGAGGTCTTCTTTATGTATTGTTCTGAAGTTACCAGAACTTAAGTATAAGGGAATGGGAAGTGGTTTAAGTTAAGCAGAATATACCCGAAAATAAAATATTACTTAACATATATAACTAATGAATACAATGTCTTTTTCGGTTATTATGTTGTAAATAATTTTATGATAAAATCTTTTACATAATGAAATAAAGGGGTAGTATTCTATGGGTTATTTCTCAAATGGTTTATTAGTTTTGTTTGTGCTAATCGTATGCAGTTGTATATTTTTTGGTTGATAATATAATGAGAGTCTTATATAAAAGAAGTTATCTTAAGTGAGATAACTTCTTTTTACTTTATATTGAGAAGGAATTCTATCTTTCTTATTGAAGTTTGTTCTAGTTATTTTTACATCAATCAGATTTGTGTAAAGGGAATTTTATGAAATATAAACAAGCCAGAGAATAGGGAGTATTTACATGGAAAATAGTATACGCTACACAAGTGAACATCCTACAGATTTTAATGGATTATTATCCTTATACGAATCTTTAGGATGGAATTCTCTTAAATTAACGGTTAACGAGTTAGAACGAATGTGTAAGCAAAGTTGGTATGCAATTTATGTTTTTGATGATAAGAGGTTAGTAGGGATGGGGCGTGTCATATCAGATGGAGTCATAACAGGCATTATTTGTGGAGTTGGTGTATTGCCAAAATATCAGTCTAGTGGCATCGGAAAAGAAATAGTGGAACGATTAATCCAGCACTGTGAACAAAACAAGGTTATTCCACAACTTATGTGTGTAGAAAAATTGCAATCTTACTATGAATCTATAGGGTTTGAGGCATTCTCTATTGGTATGACAAAACATATTATAAGATAGAGGAGCTTTATCACGCTATTTGCCGGGCAGTAAAACCCCCACTGAGTAAAGTTTCACTTTATATTTTCAGTTTACTCGTACATATTTTTAAACTTTAATATAAAGGAGAATGGCTGTATGGAGATCGCTAAAGGGATAGAAATGTTACAACTTGAATTTCAAGAATTTGTTATTCATCCAATTCTTTTATGGGATGATGAAATGGCAGTATTAATAGATACGGGTTTCCCAGGACAAATTGAAGATATACAAGTAGAGATGGAAAAGGTTGGGGTATCATTTGATAAGTTAAAAGTCGTGATTTTGACGCATCAGGATATTGATCATATAGGTAGTCTTCCGGAATTGTTGCAGCGCTGTCGAAGTAATATTAAAGTTTATGCGCACGAACTAGATAAGCCATATATCGAGGGGGATTTACCTTTATTGAAGGACGGAAATATAGAGAACCGACCAAAAGGAAAAGTGAGTGATACTGTGATTGACGGGCAAGAACTTCCATATTGCGGTGGAATACTAATTCTTCATACTCCAGGGCATACTCCGGGTCATATTAGTTTATATTTGAAACAAAGTAAAATTCTTGTCGCTGGAGACTCGATGTATAGTGTGAATGGAGTGTTAGGAGGAATTCATGCCCCAACAACTTTAAATATTATGGAAGCACGGCAGTCTTTGAAGAAGTATTTAAATTTACATATTGAATCTGTAGTTTGTTACCATGGGGGATTTAGTAAGCGGAATATAAAGATTCAACTTCAAAATTTGTAAAAGGTAAAGATAATAATTTTTTAATAATGGATGCTAAAGGTATATAAATAAGACACTTAAATGATAAAAGAGCATGTTTGAAAAAATTCAAACATGCTCTTTTATTAAAGCAAATCAGTTTAATATGTATGACCTAATCCGCTCCAATAAAAAGAAACGATTTCTTGTGATAATTCATCTATATTTGCAAGAATAGGATTGTGATTTTCATCTTTAAAATTCCCAATTGATAATAAAGATACGAAAGCATGAGCCGCAAATTTAGCGTTTCCTTTCGGGATTTCTCCGATGTGCATCGCATTATCGAGTGCTTTTTCTAGTACTTCATACATATTATCTTCAGCATTTTTTAATTCTTTCAATTGTTCTTCAGATAACGACAGTTTTGCATCTTTCATAAAATTTTTCATATCAATATCCATCGTTGCGTGTAAGTAAACTTTAGCGAAGTCTAATAATCTTTCTTCTAACGTTTTGTTTGTAGAGAGTATTTGAGACATATTCTCACGTATACGTACCATCATTTCGATCATAGTAGCGGTAAATAAATCGGCTTTTGTTGAATAGTAATAGTAGACAGTTGCTTTCGTAACACCACAAACTTTTGCGACCTCATCCATAGAAACGACTTGATAATTTTGTGTAAGAAATAAGCGGGTTGCTACTTCTAAAATGGTTTCTTTTGTAGATTTTGTATTTTTATTTTGACGCGGCCTTCCGAGAGGACGTTGTTTTTGTTCCAAATACATTCGCTCCTGACATTTATGATTGAGATAATTATAACATAATTTTCAATCATTCTTGATTAATTAACCGACCAGTATATATAATTAATAATGGAGAAAAAAAGGAAGGTGGGTTTTTATGAAAAAGCACCCGTTACATATGTTAGGGAGGCTTGTAGCAGGGAGAAATACGCAGTGGATCACTTTATCGGTGTGGATTCTTATTACATTATTACTTTCATTTACGTTACCACAAGTAAACAGTACGAAAGAACCGAATCCGAAAAATTTACCTGAAACAGCTATGTCACAGCAAGCGGAAGCGCTTATGAAAAAAGAGTTTCCGAATAATGCAGGGAATCCGTTGTTAGTAGTATGGTATAGAGATGGTGGATTACAGTCACAGGATTATAAACTCATACAAGATGTTTATAAGGAGTTAAAAGCTAGTCCTTTAAAAGAACAATCAACGTTACCACCATTTGATACAATCCCAGAGCAAGTATTATCAAAAAGTGCATCAAAAGATGGTACATCATTTGTTACACCGGTATTTTTTAATAAATCTGCTGGTACAGATATATTAAAAGGAAATCTTGAAGAGTTTAGAAAAATAGTGAATAGTAAGGTGGATGAAGATCCATTTAAACAAAAAATAAGTGAATCTGGTTTACATGTTCGATTATCAGGACCTGTAGGTATTCAAACGGATGCAGTTAGTTTATTTAGTCAAGCAGATGTGAAATTGTTAGTGGCTACTGTACTACTAGTGTTAGTTTTGTTAATTTTACTGTATCGTTCACCAATTTTAGCGATTTTACCTATACTTGTTGTTGGCTTTGCATACGGTATTATTAGTCCTACACTCGGTTTTTTAGCTGATCACGGATGGATTAAAGTAGATGCCCAAGCGATATCAATTATGACAGTATTATTGTTTGGCGCTGGAACGGACTATTGTCTATTTTTAATTTCGAGATATAGAGAGTACTTGTTAGAAGAAGAAAGTAAATATAAAGCATTACAACTTGCGATTAAAGCTTCTGGCGGTGCAATTATAATGAGTGCATTAACTGTTGTACTTGGATTAGGAACATTACTACTTGCTCATTATGGAGCCTTTCATCGATTTGCAGTACCATTTAGTGTTGCTGTATTTATAATGGGAATCGCTGCTTTAACGATTTTACCAGCACTATTATTAATATTCGGTAGGATTGCATTTTTCCCGTTTATACCGAGAACAACTTCAATGAATGAGGAGTTTGCAAGAAAGAAAAAGAGGGCTGTAAAAGTTGAAAAATCAAAAGGCTCCTTTAGTAAAAAACTTGGAGATATTGTAGTACGAAGACCGTGGACAATAATTATGCTAACTGTATTTGTATTAGGCGGATTGGCTTCATTCGTACCACGTATTCAATACACATATGACTTATTAGAGTCGTTTCCAAAGGATATGCCTTCTCGTGAAGGGTTTACGTTAATTAGTGATCATTTCTCAGCTGGTGAACTAGCACCAATAAAAGTTGTTGTTGATACGAAAGGCAAAGAGCTTCCTATTAAACAAGAACTAGAGAAATTTTCTTTCGTAAATACAGTGAAAGAGCCAAAAGAGGGAAAAGAAAATAAGCAAATACAAATGTATGAAGTTTCTTTAGCGGAAAATCCATACTCAATTGAAGCGTTAGATCAAATTCCTAAATTGAAAAGTAGTATAGAAAAAGTATTAAAAGATGCTGGGATTAGTAATGCTAAAGATCAATTATGGATTGGTGGGGAAACAGCTTCATTATATGATACAAAGCAAATTACGGAACGTGATGAATCAGTAATTATTCCAGTAATGATTAGCATTATCGCTTTACTATTACTTGTCTACTTACGATCGGTTGTTGCGATGATTTATTTAATTGTAACTGTCGTTTTATCATTCTTCTCAGCGTTAGGAGCAGGATGGATATTACTTCATTACGGTATGGGTGCGCCGGCCATTCAAGGTGCGATACCGTTGTACGCATTCGTATTTTTAGTTGCTTTAGGTGAAGATTATAATATCTTTATGGTTTCAGAAATATGGAAAAACAGAAAGACACAAAATCACTTGGATGCAGTAAAAAATGGTGTAATACAAACAGGTAGTGTTATTACATCGGCTGGTTTAATTTTAGCAGGAACTTTTGCAGTGTTAGGTACACTTCCAATTCAAGTATTAGTTCAATTTGGTATTGTAACTGCAATTGGCGTATTACTAGATACGTTTATCGTAAGACCGTTACTTGTACCCGCGATTACAGTAGTTTTAGGCCGATTTGCTTTTTGGCCAGGTAAACTTTCAAGAAAGAGTGAAGAAATACAAAAGGTGGATGCATAGTTAAAAAAGCCAAGGATATTTTCCTTGGCTTTTTTCAATGTAGTTAATTAATTTTTTGAAGTCAAATCATCAGCTGCAGCGTGATCAGCATCTTCAATTGTTGTTTCGGGCATTCCATATAAGCCGTTCATTGCTTGTTCTTCGATAGTAAGATTTGCAGTATTATTATTTTGAATAGATGTAGTGTTTTCAGTAACATGTTCTTTTTTATTCATATTTTTGTTATTCATGTATGTATCCTCCAAATTTCATTTGATTTATCTATAGTATGTGGATGGATTTCCAGAAATATGTGAATTGATTCTTACATATGTTATATAATTAAATGAATAATTAGGGTGAATTGTAAACTGTTAGGAGTGAACAAGTATGGTGAGAGCAAGGGAATTAGCCTTCTAAAATAAAAAGAAAATTTTAGGAGGCTATTAGAATGAAGTTTCATGTAATTGATAGAGAAGATTGGAATAGAGAGCGGTATTTTGAGCATTATTTAAAGTTGAAATGTACATTTAGTATGACTGTGAATGTTGATATCACGATGTTATTAGAGGAAGTATATCAAAAGGGAATAAAATTTTATCCCGTTTTTATATATTTAATTTCTAGAGTAGTAAATAATCATAAAAAATTTCGAACATGTTTTAACGATGAAGGAGTTTTAGGCTATTGGGAGGAAATGATACCGAGTTATACAATCTTTCATAAAGATGATAAGTCTTTTTCAAGTATATGGACGGATTATTCAAGTGATTTCCGCACTTTCTATAAAAAGTATGAAGATGATATGAGATACTATGCTAGTGTTCATGGTCTTTTCACGAAAGAAAATATTCCGCCTAATGTATTTCCGATTTCTAGCATACCTTGGACTAGTTTTACTGGATTTAATCTTAATATTAATAATGATGAAAATTTTCTATTGCCAATTATAACTTGTGGGAAATATTTTAACGAAGGAAACAAGGTTATGCTACCAGTTTCATTGCAAGTACATCATTCGGTTTGTGATGGATATGATGCGAGTAAATTTATAGAAGATTTACAGCAGTTAAGTAATACTTGCAACGAGTGGCTTAAGTAATATCTAATTTTTAATTATATAAAGTGAAACTTTAATCAGTGGGGGGGTTCAGCCCTCACCAATCGGGATTTTACGGGCAATTGATCCCCCACCTAACTTCTTTGCTTTCGCTGAATTTTGAGGTGGGGGTCTTACTGCCAGGCAAATAGCGGGATAAAATTAAAAATGAATAAAAGAAGAGAACATGTTTATATTACATGGTCTCTTTTTATTATTCATTAATACTAAGTAACTGTGGAAAATATAGGGTGATTTGTAGTTTAATAGTAAAGAGAGTGATTAGTGTTAATTTTCTTAGTTTTTAAAAAGGATATAAATGTTTTAATAGGGGGGAGTAAAGTGAAATTTGTAAGCATTGTAAAAGAGGAGATCCTAATTGGGAATATGGCAAATTTGTATTGTAAAGTATTTGAGAAAACAAATTTCAATGAAATGATCAAGCGAATGAATAGGCATATAGAATATACAGGTTTTAAAGGTATAGTAGCAATAAATGATGAAAATGAAGTAGTTGGTTTTACTTATGGTTATCGCTCAATGGAGGGACAGTACTATAATCAATTAATGAGAGAAGCGTTACATCTAGAGCAAGTAGACGAATGGTTGCAAGATTGTTTTGAATTTGTAGAGTTAGCAGTTCACCCACAATATCAAAATAAAGGTCTTGGAACGAAATTACATAATAAATTACTAGAAGGAGTTTCAAATAGAACGAGTGTTTTAACAACACAAATAAACAATGAAAAAGCACGTTCGTTATATGAAAGATTAGATTGGATAAATGTATTGGAGCCATTTCATCCAAGTAAAAATGATGTTCCATATGTAATAATGGGAAAAGCATTAAAAACAAAAGTGAATTGATAATTATGGCATTCACAAAAATTATTGGTTTGTAATAATGAAGGGGAAAACAACAATGATATCTATAGAAAAAGCTACAATTTTAGATGCTGAGAAATTAACAGAAATAATGAAAAGAACATTTGATGCAGAAGCAAAACAATGGCTATACGGCCAAGATGATGTCATTGATTATAACATTCAACCGCCAGGATATTCTTCAGTTGAAATGATGGAATATTCCATTGAAGAATTGGATTCTTTCAAAGTTGTAATGGATAAAGAAATAATCGGAGGGATAATAGTTACGATTTCTGGTAAGTCGTACGGTCGAATTGATCGTATTTTTGTAAATCCTGTTTATCAAGGAAAAGGCATTGGATCACATGTTATGAAATTAATAGAAAAGGAATATCCAAACATAAAGATTTGGGATCTCGAAACATCTAGTAGACAAATTAATAATCATCACTTTTATAAAAAGATGGGCTACCAAATGATTTTTGAATCGGAAGATGAGTATTGTTACGTGAAAAGAATAAAAACAAGCTCAAATAAAGAGAGTGTAGTTACAAATAAAGATATGAAAAATAGTCAATACGAAAACTGTAATTTAGCAAATACAGAGTATTATCAAGTGAATTTAAAAAACAGTTCATTTGTTGGTAGCAATATAATGAATACGAATATGAGTAATTGTAATGTAAGTCAATCAAAGTTTAGAAATATAAATTTTAGATGGTCATCATATGCAGATTTAAATCTTTCTGGTAGTAAATTTAATTTGGTGACTTTAGGTGGAGTGCAATTTAAAAATACAAGTCTCGGAGATGAGAAGGAACCTATTTTATTCGATAAATGTGATTTGGAAGGTAGCACCATAAGTAATAGTAATCTGAAAAATATTGAAATAGAAAATTGTGATATAGTCGGCATGAAACTAAATGGTATTCTGATCGAAAATTTGCTTAATTTATATAATAAAGTGAAAAGTTAACCATATAGATATAGTTATTATAATCTTTTTGGAAATTAAGTATTATATCGAAATAATTATGTAAAAATGACATAAAGAAATACGGACGAGAAGGTCATTCATGAACGTTTCTAGAATACACACAAATATATTGTTATTTATATGGAGGAGAGAAAGATGGAGATCAATGTTAGAGCAGTAGAAATACAAGATGCTAGAGCAATTCATCGTATATGTATGCAGGATGACGTTTTACCGTATATGGTTTTCTTACCTAGCATGCGTGTAGAAGCTATGGAAAATAGAATTCGAAATTTAGCACCAAATCAATTTGAATTTGTTGCAGAATATGATGGAGAAATTGTTGGATTTGTAGGTTTAACACAAAGTCCGGGCCGAAGATCTCATTCAGGCGATTTATTCATTGGGGTTGATAGTGAATATCATAATAAAGGAATTGGGAAAGCACTTCTTACGAAGATGCTTGATTTGGCTGATAATTGGTTAATGTTAGAGAGAGTAGAACTAGGTGTGTTAGAAACGAATCCAAAAGGAAAAGCTTTATATGAAAAATTTGGATTTGTAGAAGAGGGAGTAAAGATAGGGAATTTGAAAGCTCACGGAAAGTTTATTAATGAAATTATGATGAGTCGTTTTAGACCGGATGGTTTAATTGTACATAATTAGTAGTTAAAAGCATGACAGTATACTGTCATGCTTTTTTATTAGAATTTGGCTGTATTAAAAATAATACTAAACCAATAAAAATAACGGTAATTCCTAGTCCTTGTTGTAAAGAAATGGTCTCATGTAATATAAAGTACGCTAGTATACAAGTGCCAATTGTTTCACCTAAAATACTCATTGAAATTACAGTAGCACTTATCCATTTTAATAACCAATTAAAAATGGTTTGTCCTAAAATTGTAGCGATGAAAGCTAATCCAATAAAGCACAACCAAGTTTGTGTAGAGTAATGGATGAAAGATTCTTGTTGAGTGAAAGCAAATATGCCAAGAAAGCCAGCACTACTTCCATAACTAATTACCGAATATGGTATAAGTGACAAATCTTTACGAACGTGTTGGCTAATGAAAAAATAAGCAGTAATGATACCGGCAGCGATAAGTGCTAAAATATCTCCATATAAAGCTTCTCCACTAATTTGGAAATCTTGCCAGCCAATGATGATACTACCTGAAATAGCGATGAGGCAACCAATAACTGCTCCTTTCGTAAATCTCTCCTTAAATAAAAAATAACCACCAATCATTGAGAACAAAGGTTGTAACGTTACGATAACTGTAGAGCTTGCTACAGAAGTATATTGTAATGATTCAAACCATAGTACATAATGTGCAGCTAAAAATAGCCCAGATACGAATCCAAGTGCCCATTGTTTTTTCGTTAAAGTTTTTAGCTCATTTCGACTATTTTTATTAAATAGTAATAACGGTAACAGAATTAGTGTGGCAAAGAATAATCGGTAAAAAGCAATGATTGTCGCAGGAGCATCTGCCAATTTTACAAAAATAGCTGAAGTTGATAAGGCGAATACACCAAAAAATAAGATGCAATATGAAAGAATAGGTGATTTCAAAGTTTGTCCCTCCGATAGAATGTTTATTATAATAAACTTAATACGATATAATGTACAAAAGTAAGTATATAAGTCCCGGAGATAATAGGGAAGGGTTATTTGCCTTTGTTTAGTATGTCAGCACAAAGACAACGAAACATGCATTATGATGGACGAAAGGAAGTTTTACTGTGATACATGATAGGCTTGGACAAACGGTATTAAGTTATCGTAAGAAAAATAATATGACAATTCGTGAATTCGCTGATTATGCAGGGATTAGTACGTCGTTAATTAGCCAAATTGAAAGAGGACATGCTAATCCTTCTTTAAATGTTTTGGAATTAATTGCAAAAGCATTAAATGTACCGCTGTTTACACTTTTTATTAACGATATTGATACAGATTCACTCATTTCTAAGAAAAAAGATCGAAAAAAAGTATATCGGGAAAACAATGATCACATTGTATATGATGTATTAACACCTGATTTTATGAAAGCACGTATTGAAATGCTAATGATGGATTTAAATAAACAAGCAAACACAACAGAAAGCCATTATTCCCATGAAGATAAGGAAGAGATTGCTGTTATTATGAAAGGGGAAGTGTATGTGGAATTGGAGGGAAAAGAATATTTTTTAGAAGAAGGCGATGTTGTACGTATTCCACCGAATGTGAAGCATCGATTTTTGAATAAAAGTGATGAATCGAATCACATTTTATTTGTCCTGACACCATCTTTAGGATGAAAATATAGTGATTTTTATCCCGCATTAACAGGCAGTAAGACCTCCCTCGAAATTCAGTGAAAGCAAAGAAGTTAGGTGGGGGATTAACTGCCCGTAAATGCCTGATTGGTTCAACTAATAATCAGTGGGGGGATGAACAAAACCCCCACTGATTAAAGTTTCACTTTATTAGGGGAGATAGAAAATGGAAAACAAAAGTATTTTAAAAGGCGGCCTTTCAATTATTTCTCAATGTAAAAAAGAAACAAATGATATTTGGCATGCGCATTTTGGAGCAGCTGCAATTGCTAGTTATTTTTTTATGAAAGATAATAATATTGATGAAGAAACAGCTCGTAATATGTATTCGCAAACAAGGATGATGCTGAACAAGAAAAAAATTGGTGAGATGATTGATGATAAAAAAGAAATGAATTTTCAAATTGCGGAGAATATGATTATAAAATCTTTAGAACAAACGATTGATGAGCTTCATTGGGTGGGGCATAACGTCATTTATGCGTCATTGAGTTTATTAGCTATGAAAGAGCTACAAAAATGGGGTGATAATCAAGCAATTGAAGGGATTACTACTCTTATTTTATCATTTCGAAAAACAATTCCAGGTAGATCGTGGATTGGTTATACGACGAAAGAAGTAAAACAATTAAGTTTTGAAGATGAGATACAAAGTGAATTGAGTAATCCAACACAAGTATCTCAGTTCATTTTAAATGAGTTATCGAAATTTAATAGTATTTATCGAGCGGAATCACATCATGATTTAATTGGGCATTTGCTTACATACTCCCACGCAATTAATATAATGTACGATTTAGGACATATAGATATATTTCAACGAGGGATACGTCCGCTGTTAAAACTAGTATACGTACTAAGAGCTAGCCAAAAGCTCAAGCTGAATACGGAAATAACTTTACACTCACCTATAGATCGATTACCTTTAATTCAATCTAAACGTGCAAATATTTTACCAACTGAAAATATATTTTGGATAAAAGACTATAGTGAATTCGATTGGGATTTTGGTCATGTATTTAAATTCTCATATAGTTATTTTAATCATATACAGAGAGCTCCAAATTATAAAGATATCACATTAGAAAAATTCCGTTATGTTATTAATTCTTAATGAACGTTAATGATCTGTAAAAGGAAGTTTAATCTAGTTTCTTTTTTGTTAGTAGTATATTATTTTTTCAAATATGTAAGATTTTACATGCGTATTTTACTTTTACTAATTATGTAAGTAGGCTATACTGAAATACATACATTTTATTTTTGGAGAGATGTAAAACGACATGGAACTAGCGAAATTGGAAAAAGTAATTGAAATAAAAAAAGAAGAACTTTTATATTTAGTATCGGATTATGGAATTCAACATGAAAAAGTATTGGCATTGAGTCAAGAACTAGACAAATTAATCAATTACTTTATGTTTTTAAAATAAAGAGAACTATGACGGGGTTTGTAAATGTTATAGTTCTTTTTTATTAGGTAATTTGAAAATATATTAAAATATATTGTCTAATTTCTTACAGAATGCGCAACTTGCTAGTCGAATATAAGGACTTTTGGTTATAATAAAAAGGAATTATTAATTGTATCGGTTAGGAGCGCAGCACATATGAAAACAGTTGTTGTTATCGGTGGAGGTATAACGGGACTTTCTACTATGTTTTATTTAGAAAAATTAAAAAAGGATTATAATATCGATTTAAATTTAATTCTTATTGAGAAAGAAGAGTATTTAGGTGGTAAAATCCATAGTGTGGAAGAAAAGGATTTCATTATGGAGTCAGGGGCGGATTCAATCGTTGCTCGTAATGAACACGTTATGCCACTTGTAAAAGATTTAAATTTAGAAAATGAAATGGTATATAATGAAACGGGTATTTCTTACATATATTCTGAAAACATGTTACATCCAATTCCTTCTGATACTATATTTGGGATACCGATGAGTGCCCGGTCGTTGTTTAGCAGTACGCTAGTCTCAACGAAGGGGAAAATCGTAGCTTTAAAAGATTTCATAACGAAAAATAAAGAGTTTACGAAAGATACATCACTTGCTCTATTTTTAGAAAGCTTTTTAGGGAAAGAGTTAGTGGAAAGACAAATTGCTCCTGTGCTTTCAGGCGTATATTCTGGTAAATTGAATGAGCTTACAATGGCATCTACATTACCGTATTTACTGGATTATAAAAATAAGTATGGAAGTATTATTAAAGGTTTTGAAGAGAATAAAAAACAATTTCAATCAGCAGGAAATAAAAAATTCGTATCATTTAAAGGTGGACTATCTACGATAATTAATCGCTTAGAAGAAGTGCTGACTGAAACTGTCGTAAAAAAAGGTGCTATAACGACGGCTGTAAGTAAACAAGAAGATCGATATGAGATTTCTTTTGCAAATCATGAAACAATACAAGCAGATTATGTTGTTTTAGCAGCTCCACATGATATAGCGCAAACTTTATTACAGTCTAATGAGTTAAATGAGCAGTTTAATACATTTAAAAACTCATCTCTTATTAGTATTTATTTAGGATTTGACATACTAGATGAACAACTACCAGCTGACGGTACGGGGTTTATTGTAACGGAAAACAGTGATTTACATTGTGATGCTTGTACATGGACAAGTCGAAAGTGGAAACATACATCGGGTAAACAAAAATTATTAGTTAGAATGTTTTATAAGAGTACCAATCCGGTATATGAAACAATCAAGGATTACAGTGAAGAAGAATTAGTACGAGTAGCTTTATATGATATTGAAAAGAGTCTCGGAATTAAAGGTGAACCAGAAGTAGTTGAAGTTACAAATTGGAAAGATTTAATGCCGAAATATCATTTAGAACATAATCAAGCGGTTCAAGCATTGCAAGAAAAAATGACAAATCTTTATCCAAATGTATATTTAGCTGGTGCCTCATATTACGGTGTTGGAATTGGTGCGTGTATTGGAAATGGAAAGAATATTGCCAATGAAATAATGGCTACATTAAATAAATAATACTGTAGAATAAATAAAAACTGTTCCTTCAGCAAAATGAAGGAACAGTTTTTATTTATTTTATTTGAATGGAAATTTTATTGTTTTTTACATTGTTTTCTTTTATTGTTAATGTTATTTCTCCAGATTCTTTAAATGAATACGGTGATAGTTGATAAATATCTTTTATATCATGTTTTTCTTGTAATTTACTTATCGGTATTAATACGATATTTGGCTTCCATGTTTCTTGTTTTCCTGAAGGATATTCTATAAGTATTACCGGATTTTTTAACTGCATTTTTTTCCAAGAGACGAAATATAGTTGAACTTCTGTATCTTTTTTTAATAATTCTTCGGAGAAATAACCGAATTCGCCTACATTACCGAAAACAGTGTAGTTTTGATTTTTTAATTTAATATCTAAATAACTAGGTTGATATGTTACTGCATGATAAGTTCCATATGAAAGTGAGAGTATGGCAGCGATTAAAATACCGATTGAAAATGTCTTAAAGCTATTGCCTTTAAAGTTAGTCATCATGAAAGAGTTTGGTGTGAATTTTTTTGCGAATAAAAAAATAAGTAATATGAGTAAGAGGGATAAGCCGATGAATATATACATAGGAAATTTACACCTCCACAATAAAATAATATATTAACTATATTTTACCATAAATGTATGGGGTAGGGTGGTTGTTTGGAAGGAGAAAATGAAGAAACAATTTTTTTACAGTTCTTGATAATTTGAAATTCGATTTATGGAAATTATAGCGTAATGTTTGAGTAGTAATCAGAAGGTATCCAATTCGTGTATATAGAATAAAGAGGGAATGCGTCATTAGAAATGTTTGATTTATGGAACAATAAGGACTTTAGTAATTATAAATATTTTTTCTGATATAATGAATGAGTAGAGAGAAAGGAGTGATCCTATGGCATTTCCTATATTAGAAACAGAACGCTTACGTTTAGTTGAAATAGAACAATCTTATTGTCAAAAAATATATGAAATCTTTTCATTGGATGAAGTAACGTGTTATTACGGTATGAATTCTTTTACGGAGTTTGGACAAGCTTCACGTATGATCGAATCTTTTTCGAAAAATTACTTTGAGAAAAAGGCAATACGATGGGGAATTGTGTTAAAAGAAACGAACGTTTTAATAGGAACAATTGGACTAAACAATTTACAATTATGGAGTAAACGATCTGAGATTGGATATGACCTGCATCCTCGTTATTGGGGAAATGGTTATGCGTCAGAAGCGGCTCGAGAAATTATTGATTATGGGTTTAAAGATTTGGGTTTGTTTAGAATTGGAGCTATTACATATCCTGAAAATGTTACTTCTTGTAGAATGTTATCTAAAATCGGCTTTCAAAAAGAAGGTCTATTGCGCGGATATATTCATCAAGGAAATAAGCAACACGATGCATTATTGTATTCTATAGTGCGAACTGATATTGAGGACATAAATTTATAATAAAAAAAACCTCTTAATTAAAAGAGGTTTTTTTTATTATAAATTAACCTAATTTAGGTAATAAACGTTCTCCGCTTTTCATGCTACTTTTACATAAAGGGCATTTAGGCTCTTCTTCAAATGAAAAGTTCTTTCTCATCCATCCTAAACAATCCTCTGATTCACATTCCCAAACAGGGGTTTGTTCTGGTGGTACTTCTGCTACATCGTTCTTTCGATTGCGATACATGTAACCACTCCTTTTATGTAAAAAATTTTAGTTATATATTAAAAAGGTTGTTAACCTTGCTGGTAACAACCTTTTTATTGTTTGAATTATAGCTTTACAACGTTTTTAGCTTGAGGTCCGCGGTTACCTTCTTCAACTTCGAAGCTAACTTCTTGACCTTCGTCAAGAGACTTGAAGCCGTCGCCAGTGATAGCTGAGAAGTGAACGAATACGTCGTTACCGTCTGCAACTTCGATGAAACCGAAACCTTTTTCGCTGTTAAACCATTTTACTTTACCTGTTAATGTCATGGTAATGCCTCCTAAAAGTAGAAAAATTACAATATGATCGGCCTTATTTGAATGAAAATAAAAGTTCACATATTATCAAAAACCCATAAGGAGTACAAAATGTCCCTGATTGATACTTGATAATATGCAAAGAAAATATAGTGTTAAATTGACCTTAATTACTATCTTACAACAAATGGTGGGAAATAGCAAGTGCTGGTAATACCACTGACTAATCTGGGTGATAATAGTAAAGGCACAAAGGCATCTCTTTTATTTATATATTATTCCTAATTTGAATTTATTCCAAACAAAAATCATTTATATGAAAAAATAAGTTTAAATAAAAGGCTAAATATTATTTTAATATTGCTGATGAGTACCATAATTAGGAGGATAGAATATTGCAAAATAAACAATTTAAAATAATTGAAGCAGCAAAAGAAGGAAGAAGAAAATTTCATCCTGTTTTTGCTGTCATACTCGCGATTATATTTTTAACTTTAGGTGAATTATTTATGTTGTTTATGCTGATTTTACCGAAAGCAGAAACAACTTTTATGAAGGCGATTTATAGCGACATTGAGATGATATTAACGTTTGGCGGCGCAATATTTTTTGTGTTTTTATGGATTAGATTTGTAGAGAAAAGATCATTTTCATCCATTGGTTTTTGGGGGAATCAATGGATAAGAAAATATTTGAGAGGTGCATTAATAGGATTTGTTTTCATTTCAATACCAGTAATTTTACTCCTATTAGCAGGAGTTGTAACATTACAAATACAAAAAATTACAGTAACCGCTATATTGGGTATTGTAGGTTCTTTAGTCGCATTTTTAATACAAGGGGCAACAGAAGAAATTATTGTACGAGGTTGGTTATTCCCGGTTCTTTCTGTTAGAAGTCGTATATGGGTTGGGATTGTTGTGACGTCTTTCTTATTTGGTTTTCTTCATTTACTTAATCCAGGTATTATAATTCTTTCAATATCGAATATAATATTAGTTGGTGTATTTGCAGCTTTTTACGTTTTAAAAGACAGTAGTCTGTGGGGGATTTGCGCATGGCATTCCATTTGGAATTGGGCACAATATAACGTCTACGGTTTTGCAGTTAGCGGGATGACCATATATTCAACGCCGTTATTTAAACCTGCAACAAATGGCCCCGTATTCCTTCATGGAGGCACGTTTGGAATTGAAGGTAGTATCATTACAACAATCATGCTCGCTATTGCTTCAATTGTTTTATGGAGAAAGTTATGGGGAAGAAAAGTGAAACAACGAAATTTTAGTTAATGAAAGAGGGAGAAACTATGGGGATAATAGCATTTGAGGGAGCAAGCGCTGTTGGTAAAAGTACCACGTGCCGTGAATTAGAAAAGAATTATGGTGCTTATATAATACCTGAAGTGAATTCTTTATTTGAAAGGCCAAAAAATGAACATAGAACATGGTATTTTGAAAAACAAGTTGAGCGCTGGAATATAGCTGTTCAGAAGTCAGAGCAATATGAATTAGTAATACTCGATGGTGATATATTTCAGCCACTTAGTTATAATTGGTGTTTTCATTTTGATATATTTAATCAGCCATTATCTTTAATAGAAAATTTTTATAAAGAAAAGATGTTAAATAGGGAAATTGGTTTTCCGGATCAATATTTTTATTTATATACGAACGATGAAGAACTTAGAAAGCGGAAAGTATATGATGAAACGAAAAGAAGGAGAAACTTTGAAAAACATTTACATATATCAAAATCGTTTCAGCGTTATTATGAAAATTTAAATACTGTTACAGATGGGTATTGTAAATTAATTGAGGCGAAAAGTGTAAGAAATAATGAATTAGAAATAGTGAGAAACTCAAAAAATTTGAACGTGTGTGAAGAAAGACGTTTTGATGTTTCGAGGTTAGATGCTATTACGAAGTGGTTAAAAGAAAATCGTGCATAAAGTAAAAACAACGAGTGTTGTAGAACGCGCTCGTTGTTTTTTTTGCTTTTTTATAAATATAAAGGAAAAATTTGTAGAATACTTTCAATATTTAACAGAATAATCTTTCAATTTTAAAGAAAAAGAAATACAATATGAGAAAGTATATATAAATAATATGATAGGGGATGGGATGCGATATTTTAAATGAAGTAACAGTTTTTATATAAAAAATAATTAGGTAGTCAGAACAGAGATATTTGGGAGGAAACAAGCGCGATGAAAATACTATTTAAAATAATCGGTATTCTAGCTGGTATGGCGGTAATCGGAGTAGGTTTAACATATGGTATGCTGCATTATTTAAATAATAGTAAACCAGCTGCGAAAAAGGCATCACCAGCTGCTCCAGCAGTAGAAGTACTAGCTGATAGTAACGTAAAAGCAGAAGATGCAAAGCTTTTAGAAAATGGCAATTATTCATTGCCGAATAGTGGTTTTAATAAAAATTTTAAATGGACAGATGAGAACATACAGACAGCATTACATGAAATGGCACATCAAAAAGCGAAAGCTGATCAAAAGTGGGGTTATATTTTTATTACACAAGAGCGGATTGAAAGCTTAATTGATATTGTAAAGAGTAATGATCTTGTACAGGGAAGTACATATGTAGAAATTTTAGAACGATGGAAACAAGGGAAATATGAAAAGGTTGATGGGGATCACAATAAGATTTGGAAATTACAAAGTGGGAATTTAGGAGAAGGAAAAGGAGTAATGTCGGAAGCTGAGCAAAAAGAATTAATTAATCAAGTGTTTATGAACAAAGGTACATATTCAGGGAGTAAATTAATTGCAGGTGGCGGACAGACTAATAAATAATATACTAATTAATGTAAGAGAGTAATTGCTTATTAGGCAATTACTCTTTTTATATGTACTTCTTAATATCTTAATCTCGTTCAAGTAAGGAAAGAAACGACTGTAACACCGGGGAAATCCATCTGGATTTATGATAGATTACATGACTTTGAATAACGGATGGAGTTTCGATAGGCTGAAAACATAGTTGTTCTTTTTGACAACTTTCCTGTACAACGATATAAGGAAGAATTGAAATGCCTAACTCACACATGACGGATTGTTTAATGACTTCAACATTGGAAGTTTCAAATGTTTTAGCTGGAATATTTCCGCTTTGACGTAAAAAACGATCTACCATTGTCCTATAGCCGCAACTTTGTTCTGTAAAAATGAACTGAGTTTCCTGTAATAACTGGAATGGATTTGTATGTGCAGCGGAATAAGGTGGTAAAATCCATCCAAATGTTTCATTACTAAAAGTACGCGTAATAAAATCATTATGTTCTATACTTTCTCCAATTATGAAGACAACGTCTGTTTCTCCTTCACGTAATTTTTGTAATGCTTGTTCATTTGTGTTTGTTTCAAGTACGATATTTACTTTCGGATTTTTCTGTTTGTAAGTACGTAATAATTGTGGTAATCGGTATACCGCTAATGATTCATTAGATGTAATACTTAATGTACCTTCTAAATAATCTGTATTTTGGGGGATTTCTTGCGCTTTTTCATATATTGAAAGTAATTCTAATGCATAAGGATGAAATTGATGACCTGCTTTTGTAAGTGGCACTTTTTTCCCTAACCGATCGAAAAGAGGAATATGTAAATCGTTCTCTAAAGCTTTCATATGTGCTGTAACAGTAGATTGCGCATAACCTAGCGCGTGCGCAGCTTTAGAAAAATTACCATACTTCACAATGGCGCAAAATGTTTTAACATGTCTCATTTCCATAAGCGATCCCTCTTTTATTATCATGATTTGTGAATGATTATATCATGTATTTTAATTTTCCAAATGATTAAATTCTGTATAAAATGAAATTGTAGAAATATTCATTCAGGTGATATTGGAGGAGAAAAGATGATCAAAAAGGGCTATCATGTAGCTGTTGTTGGGGCTACAGGTGCGGTAGGGCAAAAAATTATTGAACTGTTAGAGAATGAAATGAAGTTTAATATAGTTGAAGTTACATTGCTTTCGTCAAAACGATCCGCTGGTAAGAAAGTAAGATTCAAAGGACGAGAGATAATTATACAAGAGGCAAAAACAACTAGCTTTGAAGGTGTAGATATTGCCTTTTTTAGCGCTGGGGGAGAAGTATCTAGACAATTTGTAACTCATGCAGTTTCTAGTGGTGCGATTGTAATTGATAACACAAGTGAGTACCGAATGGCACAAGGTGTACCGCTCGTTGTTCCGGAAGTGAATGCGCACACTTTAAAACAGCATAAAGGTATCATTGCAGTTCCAAATTGTTCAGCATTACAGATGGTAACAGCACTTCAGCCGATTCGAAAATCATTTGGTTTAGAAAGAATTATCGTTTCAACATATCAAGCTGTATCGGGTTCTGGCATTCATGCGATTCATGAATTACAAGAGCAGGCTAAGTCTATACTTGCAGGTGAAGAAGTGAAGAGTGATATATTACCGGTGAAAAAAGATAAAAAACATTATCCAATAGCATTTAATGTACTGCCTCAAGTAGATATATTTACAGACAATGATTTTACTTTTGAAGAAGTCAAAATGATTCAAGAAACGAAGAAAATATTAGAAGATGAAAACTTGAAAATGGCAGCTACTTGTGTACGTGTTCCAGTTGTATCGGGGCATTCAGAATCGGTTTATATAGAACTGGAAAAAGAAGCAAGCGTTGCGGAAATCAAGGGAATACTAATGGATGCACCAGGTGTTATTTTGCAGGATAACCCTAGTGAACAGCTGTATCCAATGCCATTATATGCAGAAGGGAAAATAGATACATTTGTCGGAAGAATACGTAAAGATCCTGATACGCCAAACGGATTCCACCTCTGGATTGTTTCCGATAACCTATTAAAAGGTGCGGCTTGGAATTCAGTTCAAATCGCAGAGACTTTAGTGGAAAAGGGGATACTTTAATATAGTTTAAAAAACTGGGGAATCGTTAATGACTCCCCAGTTTGTATTTCATAATTGTTTTCTTTATTTCGGCCGACTTTAATTAAAATTAGTCGTTATTGAATTTTTATAAATATCTACTTTATGTGCAGTGAAGCGTAAGGTTTTGGATTCTGCATGAATTGTAAGATTAATAATAATCGATAACGGCATTTCGACCGTTTTCACAATATCTTCTATAGCAATATACTCATTTTTTGCTTCCTTATAATAAACAACAGAACGAATTACGGCCTCGTCACCTTCAATATCAATTTCACACATCATAGGGAATTTTTTACCATTATGTAAGAATAATTCGCCTAGTACGATTGAACCGTTTAATTCTTCTGTAAAATTAGTAGTTGCCGCTGGTTTTACCCATGTTTCGTCATGTTCTTCGTTTTCCTCTTCATCTATTGCCCATTCCCAAATGGGGTTTTGTTTTAGGTCCTCAATAGTTAATTTATCAATTGGTTTGCAACTACTCATACATAAATTCTCCTTTTATTTTGATAAATAAGTTTTTTGATTTCATGAATTAGATGATTGCTTATAAGTGGGTTTAACAAAGTATTTTGCTCATTTGATATCCAAACTACTTTATTTTGAAATAAAGCTATTACAGCAATATTAACAAAACTTTAATTGTCTAGTAAATAATTATTAGTGGAGATATTAAAATGGGATGGTGTTAAAGAAAGATAGTAAAAAACATCAAGGATGAATGAAATTCATTTGGTACGATATGGATATATCCAATGTGAGGGGGAGTTTGATGTATCAAGTAAAGGGGTATTTTTCATCATTAAAAGGAAGTTATTATGAGATTGGAAAGCAACAAGGGGAATTCGTGAAACAAAATCCGTATCTCATCCCGCAATTTATACACGAAGAAAATGTAATATCTAATAACCATTGGACAGAATCGAGAAATATACTAAACAAACATTGTCCAGGCATAAATGAAGAAATTGAGGGGTTTTGTGAAGTGTTAAAAATCCCTTCAAAAAATATGATGTATTACTATCAAACACTATTGAAAGCAGGTTGTAGTCATTGTGCAGTATTACCTAAAAAGACCGATTTAGAGCACACATATGTATTAAGGAATTATGATTTGTCACCAGTAATAGATGATATGCGTTTTTGTTCAACTCATGTTGAAGGTGCGTATGCACATAGTGGCTTTTCTACTCAATATTTTGGCCGAACGGAAGGGATAAACGAGCATGGATTAGCTGTTACATTTTCATCATGTGGTCAACCAGTAGGAAATATTGCAGGTTTAAGAAAGCCAATGGTGAGTGGTTTACAATGTTTTGCGGTAATTCGATTGTTGTTGGAGAAATGTAAAAATGTGCAGGAAGCTAAGTTACTAATAGAAGAAATCCCAATTGCTAGTAATATTAATTTAATAATAGCTGATCCTTTAAATGCAGCATATATTGAAATATTTGACGGTCATAAATCCACAATAACGATTGATGGTGAAAAACAAGCTTTTATTGTATCAACAAACCATGCAGTTAGTTCATCAATTCAGAAATTAAATAATAGGAAATTAGAACAATCAACAAAGAGATATCACCTTTTACATGAGCATTTAAATAGATGTGAACAAGTAAGCATAGAGTCTTTAAAAAAGTTAGTAGAAGAAGAATATCCTGCTGGACTTACTGTGCATAACTATGAAGAATGGTTTGGAACTTTACATTCTGTATTATTCGATTTACATGATCGTACAATGAAGATTTGTTTCGGATCACCACTTTTAAACGACTGGTATTCATTGAAAGTTGGAGGAAGTATGCCGTTTTCTGAGGTGAACGTGAACTTTAAAAATAAAACTTATACTGACTTTTGGAAGGAAGATAAGAATGAATTGATACCTAAAAGATAAATGGGATAAGATGGTGATGTAAAGAGTGCATTTATACTGGAGGGATTATCAATACTAAAAGTTATGTTACCATTTGTTCTTATCTTTTTTCTTGTCATTGCGATGTATATTGCTTATCAAAAGAGAAAAAAGTCTGGGATAAAAGGATTGAAAAGTGCGGTAACTTCTATTTGCTTCTTTTCACTTGCAATCTTAAATATGTTTGCATATTGGTTTCATTTTGGCGGTGCTTTTACTTGGTTATTTTCAATTGTATTATTGCTAGTTGGTGCATATTTTACTAAATATATTCCAATATCTAAAAAGGTACATTAAAGTTTATAAGAGTTAAATATAATGTTTACTTTGTTTTGAAAAGAGATTATTCTACTAAATTGTTGTGAAACGGTTTCATAGGATAATCTCTTTTGTTTAGTTTTGGAAAGAACGTACTGTGATTTTTAGTTGCTCAATAAATTCTCGAGTTGCAGCACACATATATTTATCTTTTCTATAAATTAGCCCTATTTCAATTATTGGAGTAGGGTTTTCTATTTTAATAGCTTGAATGTTTTTATTTTGTAAAAAGTCTATATATGGTTTGGGTAACACTGTAATTCCCATTCCTTTGGAAACCATTTGGATTAAAGATTCCATCGTACTAATTTCTAAAATTGGCCTTGGTTTAAAGTTTAACTTTTGACAATGAGATGTAATTAGTTCGGTTAAAAAGAAATTTTTAGGTAAAAGAATTAAAGGGTAGTTCTGTAATTCAGCAATAGATACATGATTACGTTCAGCTAATCGATGACCAGTGGGCACGACCAATGTAAGATTGCTTTTGTATAGAGGGATGGAGATAATCTCTTTATCTTGCACCGGGAGAAATGTAATTCCAATATCTAGTTCGTTTTGTAATAATTTTTCACGAATATCTCCTGTACGAAGCCCTAATACAGAAAGCTCTATATTAGGATATAAATTATTAAAATTTAAAATAGCTGTTGGTAGTAAATAATTTACGACGGTTAACAAAGCCCCTATTGTTAAGGAACCTTGCTGTAATCCGTTTAGGTCTTGAATAGCTGAACGAGCTTGTTCGACTTCATGAAAAATGGTTTTACTATGTGATAATAAAATCTTCCCTGCTTCAGTTAATGATATTTTTTTACCAATTCGATCGAAAAGTGGCATTCCTACTTCATGCTCTAATGCACGTATTTGTTGACTTAGTGAAGGCTGTGAAATATTTAATTTTTCAGCTGCTTTTGTGAAATGTAATTCTTTTGAAACAGCTAAAAAGTATTCAAGTTGTCGTAATTCGATTGGAATCACCTCAAGTATAATGATAGGTTATACCTATCATTATTATATAAATAATTGAATTGAACAATGATTTTAGAGGTTTTATAATCATCTTTATGTAACAGAGAGGGTTGTAAAAATTAATCGAGAGAAAATACATGTAACACCTTTAAAGGAGGAAATAGAATGGCTAATGAATATCAATTATTATCTTTAAATATAGGATTACCAAAAGAGGTTATATACGGCGGAAAAGTAATTCATACAGGCATAAATAAGAAACAAGTAAAGGAACCGGTATATTTATCCTTTGTAAAATTTAATGGAGATGGACAGGCGGACTTAGTTCATCATGGAGGAGTAGATAAAGCAGTTTGTGTTTATACTGGTGATCACTATCCATACTGGGAAAAAGAATTGAATCAAGATCTTGTATATGGGGCTTTCGGAGAAAATATAACAGTTAGTGGTATGCGCGAAGAGGATGTTTGTATTGGTGATACGTTTGAGCTCGGAGAGGCAATCGTACAGGTAACACAACCAAGGCAACCTTGTTTTAAATTAGCAAAAAAATATAATATTCCAAAGTTACCACTATATTTTCAAGAAACAGGATATACAGGATTTTATTTTCGTGTATTAAAAGAAGGATGGGTATCATCAGTCGATACATTAAAAAGTCTACAGTCTGATCCGAAAGGTGTTTCAATAGCGTTTGCTAATCGTATCATGCATAAGGAAAAACAAAATATTGAAGGGGTAAAAAGAATATTAGAAGTAAATGCACTTTCAAGTAGTTGGAGAAAGTCTTTTGAAAAGCGTATAAGTGGAGAAGAAATTAATACGAAGGAAAGACTTGAAGGGATAAAAGAATAAAAATATTTTATTATAAATAGTGTATTTCTATTAGTAAAAGCTAATTAGAAGGCGCTATTTTTATATAATAAACTAATTAATATCCAGAAATCTTAATATTGTTTTATTCGACTTATTTTCAAATAGTCAAAACATAAAATTAATTAGACTTTTTTTTTATGTTTTATGATAGTATATTGATTGGTAAGACCTCTATTTTTAAGAGTAGGTCATATAAGTATATCTAATTTAATGGAATTTAACATTTGGAGGTACAACATGGGGAATGTTGAAAAATTGGCAAGTATTCTAATAGAAGAACCGAAAAGAGAGCAGTTATTTCCTTTATTTGAAGAAGTGTTTGGAATTAAAACTCAAACATTGAATGATTTTTCGGATAAAGGATATTGGGATGATACATATAAAGCTTTATCGTTTTTACAAGAAGATAAAGTGATTGCAAATGTTGCGGCATTTTCACTCCCATTATTAATTAATGGTGAAAAAATAAATGCGGCGGGTATTCAATCAGTAATGACACACCCTAATTTCCGTAGACAAGGGTTAATGACACAATTAATGGATAAAATGATAGAAGAAATCGATAAGAAATGTGAATGTGCATTATTGTTTACGGAAAACCCTGAACTATATACAGCATTTGGATTTAAAGTTGTGCAGGAATATTTGATGACTATACCATATGATAAAAATATTAATAATAACGATTCACTACTTAAAAAGTTAGATTACTATAATATAGAGAATAGACAGTTAATACATGAAACTATTGATAGTAGCCAAAGACTTTCAAATAGTTTTTCAACTTTAAACTTCCATCCTTCATTTTATTTGAATATGTATGATTCGGAATGGAATGAGAAATTGTATTATTCAGAGAAACTAGATGCTCTAATCGTTTATGAAGTAGAAAATGAAAAGTTGAAATTATTTGGAGTATTTGCGCCAGTACTTCCGGTTTTAGATGAATTATGTGGAGAAATCAATGAAAGGTTTACGGAAATCGAATTTTATTTTTCTCCGGATCAATTAGGGGTTGAGGATGTACAGTTTACAGAAGTACAGTCTAGCAAGTATTTAATGGTTCGAAGTGATAAAGAGTTAGATTTTAAAGGTTATAAATTCCCAGTATTAGCGGAGTTTTAAATGTCTATATAAATGCTTTATTATGGAGGAGCTATGAATATATCGTATATACCAGAACATATTGAGCAACTCACTATAATGAATGTACCTGAATACTATAAAATTAATGATAATCATGCGTTTATTGTCCGTTCGAAAGCAGAAACTGATTTTTGGCTTAAAACACATTATGGTTTTGAAGTAATGAATGGTCATGTATTTTATAATGAGATGATGACAGACTTTCAAGCTGAAGTTCAGTTACGTATGAATCCAAATTCAAAATTCGATCAAGCAGGTCTTTTTGTTATGATTTCGGAGAACTGTTGGCTAAAAACATCTTTAGAATATATCCCTGAAGGGCCATCTCACTTAGGTGCTGTCGTAACGAATAATGGATATTCTGACTGGTCAACGCAAAATTATCCAACTGAAGCAGCTAAGCAACAACTTCGTTTTCGAATTATTCGAAAAAGCGGTGATTACACAATATATGTGAAAAAGGGCCATCAATGGGAACAAATAAGAATCGCTCATTTAATGGAGGATATAGGGAAGGAGCCTGTTAAAATAGGTTTTTACACGTGTAGTCCTTCTAAAAATAAGGGATTTGAGACTGAGTTTTTACATTTTACAATTGAAGAAATATAGATGAAAAACCGTATTCTTTTCATTAAGAATACGGTTTTTGTATTTATATAATATAAAGCACATTTATTGACTACAAAGTCATTAATACTTATCATTTAATAATGTTAAATATTAATTTACATAATATAATAGAAGTAATAAAGAAATTACAAAATATATAGCTTAAATAAGGAGGGATATGAATTATTCAGTGGTAATTTCATGGGAAAAGGAGATTATGTATGAAATCATTTCGTAAGTTATTACAGTATTTAAAACCATACATGTTCTTCGCTATTATTGGGCCGCTATTTATGGTACTTGAGGTTGCGATGGACTTAATTCAACCGACTATTATGCAACATATCATTGATGTTGGGATTGCAAATCGGGATTTAAATTATGTAATAAAAATGGGGCTTCTTATGATAGGAGCAGCAGCACTCGGTTTAGTTGGAGGGCTTGGGTGTATGATGTATTCTACAAAAGCAGCTGTTAATTTCGCTACAGACATACGAAAAGATGTGTTTGCGAAAATAGAAACATTTTCTAGTAATAATCGGGACTCATTTGGAACAGGTAAATTATTAACGATCGTGACAAATGATATCACTTCCATTCAATCGGCAATGACGATGACATTACGTGTTCTCGTTCGTGGTCCACTGTTATTTATCGGAAGTATAATTATTGTTTTTGTAACAGCGCGAGAGTTATTTCCAATATTACTTGTAGTTGTTCCGATTTTATTACTTGCGATTATTTTAATTGCAAGTAAAGCAAGTGGTACATTTAAAAAGGTGCAAGAGGCATTAGACAAAGTGAATACAAAGCTACAAGAAAATTTATCTGGTGTGCGTGTTATAAAAGCGTATGTAAGACAAAAATACGAAATCGCTCAATTTGGAAATGTAAATACAAATTTAACGAAGATAAATATTCGAGCTGTGCAACTTATTTCTTTAATGATGCCAATCATTATGCTAGTTGTAAGTGGCGGGATTGTCGCAACATTATGGATTGGTGGAGAAAAAGTATTCGATGGAACGCTTCAAGTAGGAGCGATTTTGGCATTTATTAATTACTTGAATATCATTTTAATGTCACTTATGTCGATTAGCATGGTATTTATTCAAATTGCGCGAGCTTTTCCATCTGCGGATCGTGTACAGCAAGTGTTAAATACCGAGGTTGATATTATAAGCGAAGCGTATGCGATCGAACCTGAGAAAATTGAAGGAAATATCGAATTTAAAAATGTTAGTTATAGCTATACGAAAAATAATGAATACGTTTTAAAAGATATTTCGTTTAGCATACAAAAAGGTGAAAAAGTAGGGATTATTGGATCAACTGGAAGTGGTAAATCTACCTTAGCGAAACTGTTACCACGTCTATATGATGTGGATCATGGTGAAATATGTATAGATGGAATAGATGTTAAAAAATATGATTTGCAAAAACTCCGTGCTTCAATAGGGTTTGTACCTCAGAAGGCGTTGTTGTTCTCAGGCAGTATAGAAGAAAATTTACGTTATGGTAAAGAAGATGCAACACATGACGAGCTGGAAGTAGCAGCTGCATCAGCTTGTGCGACTGAGTTTATCAATAAGCTGGAAGAATCTTATCAATATAATTTAACACAAGGCGCGACAAATCTATCAGGTGGACAAAAACAACGTGTATCAATTGCAAGGGCACTTGTGAGAAAGCCACCGATTCTCATATTAGATGATTCTACATCAGCAGTTGATGCAAAATCAGAGGCTACTATTCAAATAGCTTTAAAAACAAAATATACAGGCACAACAACTTTATTAATTGCGTCTAAAATTTCTTCCATAATGGATGCGGATAAAATACTTGTATTAGATAATGGTGAATTAGTTGGCAATGGTACACATGAACAATTGTTAGAACAAAGTGAGGTTTATCAGGAAATTTATCTTTCCCAAGGTGGTAATTTAGATAAAGAAGGTGGGGAAGAACATGCGTAATTTTCAAGGACAATTTGCTAATAAAGGTGGACGAAACACCCCAAAGATGGGAAAAGCTAAAAATGCTCAAGGAACTGTAATGCGGGTATGGAACTATATGGGCTATCAAAAAGCTGCTCTTATGTTTGTTATATTTCTAGTCGTTGTTACTACATTACTTGGATTATTAGGTCCCTATTTTATGGGAGTCATTATAGATCAATATATTGTACCGAAAGATTTAAGTGGTACAGCAAGAATGTGTATGTTACTTATCGCGATTTATGGTGTAACTGTACTTTTAACATGGTTACAAACGTTTGTCATGATTAACGTTGCATTAAAAACAATTCAAAAAATACGACAAGATATTTTTGAGAAAATCCAAACGCTTTCTTTACGGTTCTTTGATGTGCGTTCTCAAGGTGATTTAATGAGCCGTGTGACAAATGATATAGATAATTTGAATCAAGCTTTGACACAAAGCGTTGTACAAATTATTTCATCAGCATTAACTTTTATAGGTGTAACGATTGCAATGTTCGCCTTAAATTGGATTTTAGCAATTGTAACTTTAATTACAGTACCTATTATGTTTTACGTTACAAAAAAACTAGTTGCATATAGTGGTAAAAACTTTGCGAAGCGTCAAAAAGATTTAGGTGAATTAAATGGATTTATTGAGGAAGCAATTACAGGTGCGGATGTTACAACGTTGTACGGAAAAGAAAAAGAAACTGTACAAAATTTCAATAAAATTAATGAACAGCTAAGAGTTTCAGCTACGAAGGCTGATACATTTTCAGCTTTTATTTTTCCAAGTATGAACTTTATTAATAATTTAGGTATGGGCCTTGTCATTGGGACTGGATCAGTTATGGTCTTAAACGGAATGACAACAGTAGGAGTTATTGCGGCTTTTATTAATTATTCTCGTCAATTCTCAAGACCGCTAAGTCAATTTGCGACTTTAATGAATACAATTCAAGCGGCAGTTGCTGGTGGAGAACGTGTTTTTGAAATTATGGATGAGGTACCAGAAATTCAAAATAAAAAAGACGCATTCGTTGTACAAAATTTACAAGGGCATGTTGCACTTGAGAATGTTTCATTTGGCTACGCAGAAAATAAAACGATTTTAAAAGAAGTGAGTCTTAAAGCGCAGCCAGGAGAGACAATTGCTTTAGTTGGTCCGACTGGATCAGGGAAAACAACAATCATTAATTTGTTAACTCGCTTTTACGATATACAGCAAGGACAAATTCATATTGATGGAAAAGATATAAAAGATTATGATATTAATTCTTTACGAAGTAAAATAGGAGTAGTTTTACAGGATACGTATTTATTTGCTGGTTCGATTATGGATAATATCCGTTATGGACGCTTAGATGCTACTGATGAAGAAGTTATCACTGCAGCTAAGGCAGCATCTGCACATTCTTTTATTAAGCATTTGCCAAATCAATATGAAACAGAAATTGCTTCAGAAGGATCGAATTTAAGTCAAGGGCAAAAACAACTTCTAGCGATTGCACGAGCAATTTTAGCAGATGCAGATATATTAATTCTCGATGAAGCGACATCAAATATTGATACAAGAACAGAATTACAAATACAAGCAGGACTAAATAATTTAATGAGAGGTCGCACAAGTTTTGTGATCGCTCATCGACTTAAAACAATTGAAAAAGCAGATCAAATTCTTGTTATAAAAGATGGAAATATTTTAGAAAGAGGGAATCATGAATCTCTCATGGAAGATAGAGGGTTTTATTTTGATTTGTATACGAGTCAGTTTAAAATATAGTAAAAGCATTGATATGTTGCGGTTTCTCTTGAGAGGAGAAACCGCATTTTTTATATTTACAAATATTACTATCCAAATGGTCTTTCACTACATATTTTAACAGCATCCACCTGCATTCCAGGCAAAACATGTGAATAGCGATTTAATGTTATGAACATATCTTTATAACTGAAGTGTTCACTTACAGTCTTTGGATGTATACCTTGTTTCAAAAGTAGCGTGGCATGTGTATAATAACGTAAATCATAAAATCGAACTTTAAAAATCGGAGTTTAAATAAAAAGAGCGCTGTTAAAAGCGCTCTGAGACAAACCATACATTTAGAGAGGAATCAAGATAATATATGGATATTGTGTGAGAATGTTGTAGGTTTTAATTAAAAATAAAGCACACATATAAGTGTGCTTTTATGAACGCTTTAGATTTGTATGACTATATAGTCATACAATAAAATATGCTTGTTTAATATAAATGTGTGTCAAATCTATAAAAAGATATTGTGTATAAGGAACAATAAATGTTAATTAGCTAAGTCTTTTGTTTTTATCCTGCTATTTGCCGGACAGTAAGACCCCCACCTTAAAATTCAGCGGAAGCAAAGAAGTTAGGTGAGGGCTGATTAAAGTTTCACTTTATTAACGAATTTGCACAACTGTTAACGCTGCAGAACGAATATCTACTGTACCTATTACTTCAACGGGGACAATTTGAATTAAATCACCAGGGTTTAAGTTAATTAGAATGACCCCACTTGATACATCGACTTCACCAGTTCCAATAATATTAGAACGGACTGCGGATCCGGATCCTGCAATAATATTAGTCGATGAATTTAATGTCAAGAAAAAGCGAGCTGCTTCCGGGGCTAATGGAACGTTATCAAGGCTAATCGTTAATGTATAGCTAATTTGATAAATACCAGCTACCTGAATTTTAATACCAGTTCCAGTACTAATTGTATCATTAATTACAGGGACAGTAATGTTAGGATTTGGGCCTGTACTAGGTAATAGTAGTGGTGTAAATAATGTTGCAAATTGAGGTGAAGTAGCATTGAAGGCAAAACCTAGGGCAGGTAGTGAACTAGGTGCTTGTGCTTCACAATTAAAATTAGCGAATTTACAAATGGATGAGCGCATATTTTCACTCCTTTCTTGTATTTAGATTTCGTGAGTATTAACTTCACATTTTGGACAAGCATAATACAATATATGAAAATTTATAGTAGATAGTGCACAAGCATTACTATTACGGATAAAGCTATGAATAATAATAAATACTATATGGAAAAAGCAGTTAGCTAATTTAACTAACTGCTTAGTCGGTTCTCCAAGAGCAAATAGGCGAAAAATTATTGCGCTATATAAAAGATCGCTATAGATAAGTGCTCTTTTTGAGAGTGAGTATAAAATTCTATCATTCTATCTAGTATGTGCACTGTATTATGTAGTTGCTACTAAAATTGATGTGAATTTTTAAAATTAGAGGTTTCTTTCAATGAAACCTCTAAAAAGAAAACTAAATTTACGTTATAGTAAATTCAATTGCGATAGGAGTGCCTCCATCTAGGACTGCTCCTCCTACAATAGTAGCAGCTGTAGTAGTTACACCAGTAATAGTATCACCTGTTTGAATAACACCATTAATATAAAGTGTTAAAAAGGCATAAGAAGCAGGGAATGTTGTTACAGCACCAGTGTCATCAGTGAAGTCTGTGTTAGCAAAAGTTAAATCTGCACCAGCAGCAGTTCCTGTTGCGGCTGTACTTACAAATCGTCTTCCAGCTATAAAAGGTTTAACGATAGGCATTTATGTTCACCCCTTTTTGAAAATTAACTCGGACAAGTGTTTTGAAAGTTTTGTCCTGTATCGTATAATATGCTGTGCTTCTACTAAGAGATACGGCTTGTATACTAGTAAATAAGTATAATTATTATGCGTTTTATAAGTTAGGTTCTTATAAGTAATTAAGTGGTTAAGGTTGGATTTTGTATATGGTATGTTTATGTAAAAAAAAGAGAGCGCTTTTAGAAAGAGCTCTTAATCAAATTATTATCTTAGTGTTGGAGGGAGACTGGCGGCCTCAGTGACAGATGGTAAAAATAATTTCCGTGGTATTGTAATAAATTCAAGCGCAATTTGCTTTGGATAAAAAAGTATTTGAGTTAAATCTAGAGCATGTATTAATAGTATCATGAAGCTTGTAAGAATGATAAAACTACCCCAAAAGAAACTTTTTGAAGTGTTGCGAAAATCTTTTATTAAAGAAAAGAATGAAAAAAATGCGGTAACAATGAGAATGAAAAATTTATACTTATCAGCCATTGTAATCCTCCTAAAGCACAGTAATTTATATTATACCGTATTTTTCAATATTATTATAAAAAGATTTTAAAGTGAATAATAAAAAAATAAAGCCATAACTTAAAACATTAGTTTAGGTTCTATTGTTTGAATTCTTTGTTTTAGAAGGTATATAATCTGAATTTGAAAATTTTCCAAATGAATTACCATTTTTTATTTCTGATCCAACATCAAGTGCTTAATGAAATGGTATGAAAGATTATAGGCTAGTGATACGAGATTAAATAAGAGGAATTTGCGTGCTGCAAGAGTTCTAGCTCAGATTTCTACTAGAGAAAAGTATTTAGTTGGAGTTGGTATGTTAATAAAAAACGGATAGATGTCGAAACTAAATATTCATGACATTAAGGACAAAGATCAGGAAATATAATTTGGTATTCTGGGAATAACCGGAGATCCGTAGTTAAGGTTGCATAGTATTTGTATTTTTTTTCTAATTTTTCAATTGTTGTTAAGTGATGAGAACCTAATCCACGTCGTACACTATGTTGAGAAAGAGTCGGCCCAATTTGTAATTTTCGTTTTTTCATTGGATCGTTCCATGGACTGTAAAAAAATTTAAAAATAAAAGCAGGTTCCATGTAAATGCTATAAGGATAATGCGAACCATGTCTCCCGACTCTATAGTTCCCGTGCGAATTATTGTGAATTAATCTACCGTTAAGATATAGTTGATTTGGATTAGGTTGAATTATTATGCCGTGATAACGTTGTTTAACAAGCGGAGAACTATATCTTGGATTAGTGTAGCCATAAGTCGGTTCATCAATCATCATAATCATTCTTATTGAAAACATATTGCCGCCCATAGTGCTAAGTGATTTAAAAAATTGTTCTTTATTATAACAGCACAGGAATTCTGTCGTATTCAATACCATTTTCCATCCTGGAATTTCTCTTTCAATTTCCATAACTTCTTGATCAACTAAATAAGCATCAAATTCGAGTGATTTTGAGTTTCGTATTTCCCAATTAGGAGCGAATGTTTTACAGATTTCAACTGAACGATCAGTGGATCCACGATTAATAAGAATGCCATGATCAAATAGCTTTGTATGGTGCATTAACCACCATGGAAGTAAATATTCTTCATTGTAAAAATGAGAAATTAAAGTAGTCTTAATCAAAATCACCTCCGTATTTAACCTGCTTCTTATTTAATATGATATGGAAGGAAACCTATTGTTAGAAGGTTTCCTCTTAAAAGTTTTAAACCACATAGGGTATGTGGATGGATTAGTATATAAAGTAGTCTGATTGATAAAGAGTGGTATTAAAAAGTACAAAATCTAAAATGAGCATCGAATTAGTGTATAACGATTGAAACGGCACTGAAAACTAATAAAACAGCCATAATCATGTTGAATAATTGGTTATGTTTTACTAATAATTTTTGGAATATTGAACCAAATAAACTCCAACTAAATGTACTCAGTAAACCGACTATACCTAGAAATAATGAGAAAAGCAGAAAACTTGAATATGAATTGTAGTAGGGGAGTATAAAAGTAGAGACTACTGTGAGTCCGAATAATATTCCTTTTGGATTAACAAATTGAATGAAAATACCCACTGTAAATAAGTTTTTATTATTTTTTTCATTGTGATCTGCACCGCCTTTACTAGTAATTATTTTAAAGGCTAAATATAGCATATACGCGACACCTAAAATTTTTAAAGGAAATTCAATTAAAGGGATAATATTAATTAATACAATATTAAAAAAACTACATAAAGAAGTGAGGATGAAAAAACCAAAAGCTACTCCGAAGCAAAAGTTTATGCTTCTCTTTAATCCATGTTGATTTGCGTATGTCATAGCTAAGAAATTGTTGGGACCAGGTGTGAAGCTACTTATAAATACAAATAACAAAAAAGAAAATATAGGCATTTCAAAACCCCCTATTTTTTGTGTGTTATAATGACCAAAAAGAACAATATAACGTGTGCTTTTTATTATACATAACGGTCGTTATATTGTATACAGTGTAGGAGTGTTTTTTATGGAAGAAATTCAACTTATTCTGGCAAAAAATTTAAAATCAATACGTGAAAAAGAAAAATTAAGTTTAGAAAAGGTCTCTCAATTAACAGGTGTAAGTAAAACAATGATTGGACAGATAGAAAGAGGAGATTCAAGCCCGACACTAACAACAATATGGAAAATTGCTAATGGTTTGAAAGTATCATTTACCTCTTTAATTAATAATCCACAGCCTGATACGAAAGTAGTTTTACGAAATGATGTTCAAGTATTGTCTGAAGACAATGGGAGATATAAGGTGTATCCCTCATTTCCTTTCCAAGATGATAGGAATTTTGAAATCTATATGGTTGAAATTGATACAGAAGGGAAATTAAGTTCAGAAGCGCATAAAGAAGGAACAGAAGAGTTTATAACGGTATTTGAAGGGAAATTGACAATTGACATAAATGATTGTCAATATACGTTAAATAATGGAGACTCAATTCGCTTTAAGGCGGATAGACCGCATACTTATACTAATTCAGGAAGAACATTAACTCGGTTAAGTATGACTATTTATTATCCAGCTTTATAAGCTGGCAATAATATAAAGAGTAAAAGTAAATATGTATTGTTAAAACCATCTATAAGAGATGGTTTTATTTTTTGAATATAAAAAAAGACACTCAATTGAGTGTCAATATAGTATTGCTCTCGCGTATAGGATTGGAGATGTTCCTCAAATACATATTGAGATGGTCTGTAAAGAAGAAACAATCTTCATCTTTAATGTAACATCGACATGGGTGAAGTGTAAATTGATAATATATATACGGAAAATTTAGTATAGATGTTTTCTACTATGGATATAGTAAAATTTATTTTTATTACTTAATCACTATCGTAATATTTATCAATTGAGTATTTAGATTGTTTATTATAAAAAGAATGAATCATTTTTTTAATCAATTCGTATAATTGTAAGAGAGGCACCTGTTGATCCGCCTCCAACTAAATTCACGACGGATAATATACCAAATAATTGTAGTGAGATTGTATTACCAGCATTTAAATTAGTAATTAAGTTATTACTATAATTTGAAGTGGATAAAGTGGGAGAAAAAATAGAGCCAGGAATTGGCGTAGAAGCGTTTAATAGTAGTCTAGTTCCAGCAAGTAGAGCGGTTGTCGTATTAACTTGATAGGTTAAATGATATCTTCCAGTTACAGGAATTGTAAATACGTCATTTGAAGCGTTAACTGTAAAATTACCGAGACTTTGGTTATTTGCAAGTGGAATGTTTGTTCCTCCTAATACGACTGAAACAGAACCACCTGATGTATTATTAGCGAACATAGAGTTTGTTGTAACGATTGAACCAGTACTCCCGGTAGGTCCAGTACTCCCGGTAGGTCCAGTACTTCCGGTAGGCCCAGTACTCCCGGTAGGTCCAGTACTCCCGGTAGGTCCAGTACTCCCGGTAGGTCCAGTACTTCCGGTAGGCCCAGTACTTCCGGTAGGTCCAGTACTTCCGGTAGGCCCCGTAAGCCTGTAAGGGAAAATAATGTCAAGAGCCATTGACATTAGTTCCTTTTTTCTAATTTCATTATTATCTTGAATATAAATCACCTCATCTTTTTAAATAAGAATGTTATAGATTTACTACTTTTTAAATAGAATGATCAATTTATTATATTAATAATAGTGGCTATAGCAACGGTAAAATGTTTAATACATGTAATAATTATTATGAGAAGAAAAGAGAATAGTTATAAAGTTATTCTTTAATGATAAGTTCTAAATGATATGTATGGGTTAAAAAACATGTGGAATGAGGTATTAACTTGAAACGCAATGACAAATTATCATTGAATAAGGGGATGATAGGACCAGAAAATATTGGACCTACATTTCCGATTCTTCCACCAATTTATATTCCAACCGGAGCAACAGGCCCAACTGGAATAACGGGAGCAACCGGAGCAACAGGCCCAACTGGAATAACGGGAGCAACCGGAGCAACAGGCCCAACTGGAATAACGGGAGCAACCG
>NZ_JBXAEZ010000001.1:642803-870500 GCF_058792475.1 Bacillus sp. MT94
CGGAGCAACAGGCCCGACTGGAATAACGGGACTGCCCGGAATAACAGGAGCAACCGGAGTAACAGGACCGCCCGGAGCGACGGGAGCAACCGGAATAACGGGAGCAACCGGAGTAACCGGGCTAACCGGAGCAACGGGAGCAACCGGAATAACGGGAGCAACCGGAATAACGGGACCGACAGGAGTAACTGGAGCAACAGGTCCTACTGGGGGCATTGGTCCTATAACCACAACCAATTTGTTATATTACACTTTTGCAGATGGAGAGAAACTTATATATACAGATGCTGACGGGATACCTCAATATGGTACAACGAATATTTTGTCTCCTAGTGAAGTTTCTTATATTAATTTGTTTGTTAACGGAATACTGCAACCACAACCATTATATGAAGTGAGTGCTGGTAAATTAACTTTATTGGATACGCAACCACCATCGCAAGGATCTTCAATTATATTACAATTTATCATTATTAATTAAAAGGACAGTTCCTTAATGAAAAGGAATCTGTCCTTTTTGTTTTATATTTGAATAGTTAAAATTAAGTGAAGGTACATTCAATTTCTAGCTGTTATAAATGGTTGAATGATAGGAATTTTAACTTCAATCCTTTTCATAGTGTATTGGAATAAAATATAAAATGAATTTTGCAACATAGTATATGAGAGTTCTCTATAATACAAACGGCTTCATGTTTAAAAAAGAGAACACAATCTTAGTAAAGAAATAAGGTATATTTATATGAAAAAAATGGCACTGTTAATTGTTGAGTATATTCAAATTAATATGTGTATTTAAACCTAAGAGATAAACGTGGAAAAATAAAATAAACTCTTAAGTTTAGGTATTTAATCTAAGCAGTCAATTATTAAAAACATATAATTAATATGTGAGTCATGAACATAATTAAATAGCGTTTGCAAGTTTAATTATATTTCATGTTTCCTATTTTAAGTCAATATATAACACATACTCTTTTACAACTTTATGATCCTTATAATAGGAAAAACTCAAATATAAAACAAGTAAGGAGGACATAAATGACAAGTAATAATTGTTTCGGTCATAACCACTGCAATAATCCGATTGTTTTCACTCCAGATTGCTGTAACAATCCACAAACAGTTCCAATTACTAGTGAGCAATTAGGTAGATTAATTACTTTACTAAACTCTTTAATTTCGGCTATTGCAGCGTTTTTTGCAAATCCAAGTGATGCAAACAGATTAGCTTTACTCAATTTGTTTACTCAACTATTGAACTTACTAAATGAATTAGCACCTTCTCCAGAAGGGAATTTCTTAAAACAATTAATTCAAAGTATTATTAATTTACTACAATCTCCTAACCCAAATCTAAGTCAATTACTTTCTTTATTACAACAATTCTACAGTGCTCTTGCACCATTCTTCTTCTCTTTAATTATTGACCCTGCAAGCTTACAACTTTTATTAAACTTATTAACTCAATTAATTGGTGCTACTCCAGGAGGCGGCCCAACAGGTCCAACAGGTCCAACAGGTCCAGGAGGCGGAGCAACAGGAGCAACAGGAGCAACAGGTCCAACAGGAGCAGGAGTAACAGGAGCAACAGGAGCAACAGGTCCAACGGGAGCGACAGGTCCAACAGGAGCAACAGGCCCAACAGGAGCAACAGGATCAACAGGTCCATCAGGAGTAACAGGAGCAACAGGCCTAACAGGAGCAACAGGAGCAACAGGTCCAACAGGAGCAACAGGTCCAACAGGAGCAACAGGTCCAACGGGGGCAACAGGTTTAACTGGTGCAACAGGCTTAACTGGTGCAACAGGAGCAACTGGTGGCGGAGCTATTATTCCATTTGCTTCAGGTACAACACCATCTGCGTTAGTTAACGCGTTAATAGCTAATACAGGAACTCTTCTTGGATTTGGATTTAGTCAGCCTGGTGTAGCTTTAACTGGTGGAACAAGTATCACATTAGCATTAGGTGTAGGTGATTATGCATTTGTAGCACCACGCGCAGGGGTTATTACGTCATTAGCTGGTTTCTTTAGTGCAACAGCTGCTTTAGCTCCATTATCACCTGTTCAAGTGCAAATACAAATATTAACTGCACCTGCAGCAAGCAATACGTTTACAGTACAAGGCGCACCTCTTTTATTAACACCAGCATTTGCCGCAATAGCGATTGGTTCTACAGCATCAGGAATCATTGCTGAAGCTATTCCAGTAGCGGCTGGAGATAAAATACTACTGTATGTTTCATTAACAGCAGCAAGTCCAATAGCTGCAGTTGCTGGATTTGTAAGTGCAGGTATTAATATCGTTTAATTTGTTACAATGTTTAGTAGGAAATTAAACAGGGGTTTGTATATAGTCCTTCCTAATAAATTTAGGAAGGACTATATTTTTTGAGGAAATAAGTAATAAATCAATTGAACAATTACTCTTTATTAAGTTCGTATAAAAAAGTATAATTTACCCTTTCTCATTTAAGGCATAAGTTATGTAACTTTAAAAATTTCCGATCAGCAAAAAAAGATGAATTCTTTTAAAAAAGAATTCATCCATAAAATAAACTATTTATTTTTATTACAGTTACATCCTTTTTTCTTTACATAGCCTTGCTCGGCTAAGTCTCTTTGCGATTGGGAATTGGAAGATTGAGAATTGGAAGATTGAGAGGATGCTGAAGAGCTACTATTTTTATTATAAGAGTAGTTTTTTCGATAGTTATAATTACTCATAGTACTATCACCTCCAATTTAATATATAAATATTATATGTATGTACACTATCAATTGTTACTATTATTAATAGGAAGAGAACATACAATAAAAAAATCTCCTCGGTATTTTCCTAGGAGATAAATGATGATTCTTTTAAAAATTTACAAATTAATAGCCCCAGTAAAGAGGAAAGTAATAAGAATCTTGGGGATACGGATTATGTTGTTGAGGGAGGGGTTGGGTTGGGTAATTTTTCATTCCACGGTTTTGATTGCAGTTTGCCGGAGGGCCAATAACAGTAGTTGATTGAATAGGAGAAACCGCTTGTTTCCATTGTTGTTCATTGAGGCAGTAAGTATGGGCCATCATATGAGCAGGAGTTAATCTTAAAATATCAGAACCGAAAATAACTTCTGGCGCTGGGGCATTGAAAATAGCTAATAAATGAGTATTATCAGCTGTAGCAATTTCATAATGCCACCACGCTTGTGGAATGTTGGCAACTTGCCCCGGTTTTATCGGTAAGTTTAATATTTGATTCGTAAATGGATTAAGTAAAGAAACAACAGCAGACCCTGAAATACAATAAACAAGTTCAGCTGCATTTTGATGAATATGTGGTTCTACAACATTTCCTGTACTTAAATAAATATCTAATAAAGAAGTATTTTCTAAAGTGTTTAATTGTTTAATACCAAGTACATTTATATAATTTTGGGCATCTTTCCGAAAAAAATTACTTTTATTTACATCATAAGTAAAATTGGTTGAGGGGGAGGTATAGTCGATGTTGGCAGTCAATTGTATTACCCGCCTTTCTATAGGTAAGTTAGGTTACAAAATTAGGATATGTGTCTAGTCTTTGTTTTGTGCTGTTGTCGGTAGCTTAATAAATTCACTTATTCCATAAAGAATAAAGTATAAAGATTAAACTATATTCGTATTCCCATTCATACTTTGGATTGATGGAAAAAAGTAATGAAAATGTTAATTTAAAAGTACATCAATCATTTATAAGGAGTGAATGTTCATGTCATTTAGTGAAATGATTAGAAATGAAGTACTCAGCTGGGCGGGTGTTTCTGAAAAACCGCATCGATTTGGTGGTATTGAAATAAATTATGGTAAGAAAGAACTTGGCCATCTTCATGGTGATAAATTAGCTGATTTACCATTTCCGAAGTTAAAGCGAGATGAATTAGTGAAGCAAGGATTGGTAAAACCACATCACGTATTACCTGAATCAGGATGGATCAGTTATTATATAAAGAGTGAAGAGGATATTCCATTTGCAATTGAGTTATTTCGTATGCAATATGACCGAATTAAAAAATAATGAAATAAAGTAGGGTAATAAAAATTTATTTTCATGTCACATCCCTCCTTAATCGTTCGTCTTGTATGTAGAACGATAAGGAGGGATTTTATTATGAATACATTTGATGTAGCAATTGTTGGCGGTGGGCTTGCTGGATTAACAGCATCTATATATTTAGCGAAAGCTGGAAAGAAAGTGATTGTATTAGAAAAATCCAGTCAATTCGGTGGCCGAGGGATGACTATAAATAAAAATGGAATCTGCATGAATCTTGGTGCACATGCTTTATATAGAGGCGGGGCAGCGTTTATAACTTTTAATGAGCTCGGTTTGAATCTTCCAGGTGGAATACCATCTACAAAAGCACATGGAATATGGAAAGGGGATATATTCACCATCCCAACAGATTTTCGCTCAATTTTATCAACACCACTACTTTCGTGGTCTGCAAAAGTACAATTCTCACGTCTTATGATTCGTTTAGGAAATTTAGATGTAGGAGAAGTTCCGAAAATGAGTCTAACTACATGGGCAGAAAATGAAATAAAAGATCCAATGGTTCGTAATATATTTTATGCGCTATGCCGGACAACAACATATACGTTTGCTCCTACAATACAATTAGCATCATCTGTACTAAAGCAAATACAGCTTTCTATAAAAGAAGGAGTGCTTTATGTAGATGGTGGTTGGGAGACGATAATAACAAAATTAAGAGATTTAGCGAATGATGTCGGGGTAAAATTTTTGGCTAAAAAGCATGTTTTGGAAATAGAGCATTATGAAGATAAACAAAGAATACATTGTGTTGATGATGAGGTTTTTGCAGTAGATACAGTCATCGTGACGACTCCGCCAAAAGAGGCTTGTAAAATAATAAAAGGTGCAGAAGGAACAAATTTGCATAGATGGAATGAACAATCGGTACCGGTTACTGTTGCTGCATTAGATATTGGCTTGAGACAATTACCCAATCCTACACATCAATTTGTATTAGGATTAGATCAACCTATATTTTTCACAAATCAATCGAGAGCAGCTAAATTAAGTGAAGATGGATCAATTGCAGTGAGTCTAATTAAGTACCATAATCCTATGCTAGAGATGAATCATATTCATGAAGATAAAGAACAGTTGGAAAGTACGATGGAGTTGTTACATCCAAATTGGAAAAGAGAAGTTGTTGCACAGCAATATTTACCGAAAATAACAGTAGTACATGATTTTCCTCATATTGACCGTGTTGAAAAGCCGGGTCCTAATATACCTGAAATGCCAGGTGTTTATGTTGCAGGAGATTGGGCAGGGCATGATGAAATATTAGCTGATGCTGCGGTAGCAAGCGGGAAACGAGCAGCGTTACACATTTTAAAGCAATATGAAAGTGAGGCAGTTCATCATGGAAACGGAGCAGTTATATGAAGCGTATCAACCATTATTATTTTCGTTAGCATACAGAATCCTTGGGAGTGTTATGGATGCTGAGGATATCGTTCAGGATGTATTTATCTCGCTAAATAATATAGAAGATCCTCAATCTATAGAAAATATGAAAGCATATTTATGTAAGATGGCGACAAATCGTTCAATTGATAAATTACGATCGGCAGCGCATAAACGTAACGTGTATGTAGGGATGTGGTTACCAGAGCCACTTGTAGACGAGAGTGATGAGCCATCAAAGTCATTTATAATGAAAGAATCCCTTTCCACCGCATATTTATTACTTTTACAACAACTATCTGAGGTAGAAAGGATTGTTTTCATATTAAGAGAGGTTTTCAGTTATGAATACGAAGAAATAGCTTCAATTGTTGATAAGAGTAGTGTGAACTGCAGGAAGATCTTTCAACGTGCAAGAAAAAGCATTTTGGAGAAACCGAAGCAATCAAAATTAAGCACGGAGAAAATGGCTTCTTATGTTGAAAAGTTTGTATCATCATTACAGTGTGGGGATGCGGAAGGTATGTTAGAAGTATTAAAAACAGATGCTATACTCAAAGCTGATGGTGGTGGTAAAGTTACGACTGCGATTAATCCGATTTATTCTGCGGATCGAATTATACGTTTGTTCTTTGGGATTGCACAACGATTGACAGAAGAGTACACTGTTGATTTCAAAATGGTAAATGGTATACCAGGAGTTATAGTTACAATAAATAATAAAGTAACGTATGTTCTTTCGTTTGCATTTGAGGATGAGAAAATTTCAAATATTTATATGATGGTTAATCCTGAAAAACTTATGCATTTAAATGTAAAAATATAAAAAAGCGCATTTCTTCAGAAATGCGTTTTTTATTATTTTTCTAACATTTCAAGAGGTACATCTTTTTCGCCCGCTACCTCAAATTTAATTTCCCCGTCTTCTTCATAAATACGTGTAATAATCGGTATAGTAATCATTAATTTTTTATGCTGCTTTCGTTTTCGAGCAGCATCTAAGCTAATCACGTTCATTTGTAAGCATCCTTTCTTCTGGAAATATATAAACAAAGAAAATGCGTCCGAAAAGGGCGCTTAATTGAATTTGAAATACCGATTCATTTAAATGGGGTTTATATAATTTAATAACTGCAATTTTAATATGAAATAATATGAATGGAATAATTGCACGTAGAAATTAACTTTACCAAAAAACGAAACAATATGCTATAAAAAATTATAAATCTTTGTCATATAACAGGAAAAAGGTTTTTGTTTCGCATATAATAAAAAGTAGACGGGCAGCAAGAGCTTTTTCATCATATTGCTTGGAAAGGCGATGAAAAGAATGGATACAGTAGATTCATTATTATTGCAACTTGAACAATATGGAGAAGAGCATGATCGAAATAAAAAAACAAGGGAAGAAAAATTACGGAATGTTTCTCGTGAGATGGGGCAATTTTTATCAATTTTAGTAAAAGGGTGTAATGCAAAAAATATCTTGGAAATTGGAACTTCTAATGGTTATTCTACATTGTGGTTAGCTAATGCGGTAGAAGAAACAAATGGAAATGTAACAACTGTAGAGCTTTCTTCAGAACGAGTTGGAGAGGCACTTGTCAATTTTGAAAAGGCAAACCTGTTACAAAGAATCGATATTCATAATCAAGAAGCCGGGGCATTTTTAGATTCGCAATTAGATCATTCATTTGATTTTATTTTCCTAGATTCAGAGCGCACGCAATACATGTGGTGGTTTGAGCATATAAAACGTATGTTACAACCAAAAGGTTTTCTTGTTGTTGATAATGCAACTTCTCATGCGAGTGAATTAGATGAGTTTATAAAAATGATTGAAGAAGATGATACGTTTGAAACGGTGTTATTAGCGTTTCAAAAGGGAGCATTTGTAGCTCGCAAAAATAAATAGAAGTGAGTGTAATAGAATTATCACATTGAAAACAGGTGAATGTCAAAAGATTGAGTGTAGCACGATTGAAAGAACGTAAATTATTTAGGAAATATATGAAGAATCCGCCTTCAGCATGTTGTTCTCTAGGTCTTAAGTCTGAGGAAAATTATGTTGATTACAGGTATACTTATAGTAAGAAACAGGGAATGACTGCATAAACAGGCATTTCTAAAAAAGTCGATTTCAAGCAGTCAGAATGTATATGAAATACGATATAATTGATGAAATATAGTGCATATAAATTCGCACATATAAATAAAGGAGCGATTTTGTTGACTGAACTCGAGAAAAAAGAACCTGTATCCATTGTGAAAGATAATAATGTAGAAGTAGTAGTTGATACAGTTATAAAAGATGCAGAATTAGAGGAACTAAATAAAGAAGCGGATCTTTATGTACAAAAGTTAAATAGCGAGCAAAATACAGATTTATCAAAAGTATTGTCTCAGCTAGGAGATTTAGGGGATAAAGAGCAACAAGCAGCAGGACAAACGTTATCAGCTTTAAAACGCCCTGTAACAGCGATGATGAATGGGAAAAATGAAGAAATTCCAAATACATTGTTAGAATTACGAAAAGTGGTATCAGAGCTTGATCCCAATTCACTTAAAGCAAGTGGTATGAAGAAAATAATGTTTAAAGTATTCAAGAAAAATCCACTTGAAACATACGTGCATAAATACCAATCTATAGATAAACAAATCGAGGAAATTATTAGATCCCTTCTAATTGGTCGTGATAACTTACAAGAGGATACAGTTGGTCTTGAAATGTTAAAAGAACAATCGCACGATAAAATTCATGCTCTTGATAAACAAGTATACTTAGGGAAAAAGCTTGCTGGCATGCTTGAAGCTGAGAAACAAAACCCAGAGCGTCAAAGGGATATTCCGTTAATTAACGATGCATTAGAAAAGATACTTGTACGTACACGTAATATGCAGCAAGCGAAAAGTGTATTATTACAATCTATAGCTTCTGTAGACATCATTAAGAAAAATAACGAAAAATTAACAGAGGCAATACGTAATGCGATTACGATGACGCAAAACGTTGTAACAGTTTCAGCTGCTATTCAGCTTGCATTAACGAATCAACGGAAAACAATTGATGCAGTAAATGCGACGAATGAAGCAATTGAATCGATGGTATTAAGTAATTCTCAAGCGTTAAAACAAAATACAGAAGAAACGACGAAATTGCTTGAAAACCCTGCTATTAGCATGGATAAATTACGTGAATCATTCCAAAATGTGTTCGCTGCAATTGAAGCATCTGAAAAATCTTCAGAACGTATTATTGAGTCAAGTAAGAAGTTCGTTATTGAACTAGACACATTTAATGATGAGATGAAGCAGAAACTCATTCAGCGTCCAAGGAAATAACTGATTATTAGAGGAGGTGAACAAATGAGTTTCATTCAAACAGTACTATTACTACTCGGTACATTGCTTTTAATAGCATTTACTGTCGTTGTTTTAGTCGTATACTTCGGGCGGAAACTGTATTTTTCATGGACGAAGCCATATAAAAGAGCGCAAGATTCTCTAGATAAGATATCAAACAAATCAATACCGTTTCTACAAGAATTTACACAACATCCACTGTTTTATCGCTGGATTCGCACCGAAGGAAAGAAAGAACAAAATACATTAAATACTCTATTTTGTACATCAGGTCAACGTACGAGAGAGCAAGTCTTCTCGATGTTACCGAAAGAAAAGCAGAAAAAAGTGCATGTAATGGCAAAAACTACGAAAAAGCTTACGAATGAAGATATTGATGTGGCTGCGATGAAAGTGAAAGATTTCTTAAGACAAGAAACGCAGCAAACTGTAAAACCGACAGACTTATCATTTTACAAATTGTATTTTTATGACCGTTATCCAGACGCATTAAATGCAATTCAAGCGTATAAACGCTCAATAAATCCTTCATTACAAAGAACGGTTGATGATATTACAATTTCAGTATTAAATGCACTTCCGTACTATCAAGAGCAACGCATGTTTGAACAACAACATAAACTTGAAACATTCTTAATGAAAGATTTAACGGCCATGTTATCGTTGGTAGTACAATTACCACCTTCACAAAGACCAGAGAAGGAAGAAGAACTGAAGATCTACTTGGAAAATTTCAAAAAAGAAATGGAAGTAGTAGAGCGAGATATTCGCGACTCGATTGATCACGATTTAAATGTGAAGATGAGAGCAGCGACTGAGAAGTTTAAGAATAAATAACAAAAAGCGCCTTAAAAGCTAAATATCACAGCTTTAAGGCGCTTTTTTTATGAGGCTTTATTTTGCTCTAACGGTAGTATGACTAGAAGCCACACTTTCATTATGCAATCGATCAACTGCAGTTACGACATACGTATACGTTTCTCCAGAAATAGCGGTTTTATCTACATAAATTTCTCCAAGTTTTGTTTTTCTTACAGTAGTAAGTAAATTTTTTGGGTTTTGTATATCCACTTCATTTTTCCCATTCGCGCGGTAAATAGCGTAATAAGCAGAATCATTATCTCTATTGTCAATGATGCCAATTGCAATACCTTCATTTCTTGGAATGGCACCTTTTAAAGTCGGTTGTTTTGGTGGATTATGATCAATCCAAGGCATAGGCGGGATTAATGCAGGGTGTTTATATATGTCTTTTGAGAGTCTATCTTTAACTCCAAGTAGATTGTTATTAATATCTTTTAAGCTAAAATGCATACTACCTTTGATTTCAGGATATAGCCGGTTTAATGCAATTTGTCTTGGATATTCTTCTGGATCAGACCAAGCAGGGACGGAGTTATTATTAATTTTATAGGCCGCTTGACCAATGTATAGGTGAATCGGTTTGTTATTTGTTTCTTTAACCCACCAATCTACTAATATGTCATATGAAGCTGGGGTGAAACCTATATTCCAATATATTTGCGGTGTAATGTAGTCAATATATCCTTTTTGTATCCACTCACGTGTGTCAGCATAAAGGTCATCATAGTTTCTTTGGCCTGCGGTTGTGTTAGAGCCAGTCGGATCGTCAGCTATATTTCTCCATACGCCGAACGGACTAATGCCAAACTTTACATATGATTTTTCTTGTTTTATAGCATTATTTAAATCTTTTACAAGTTCATTTACATTGTTACGTCGCCAATCTTCTATATTTGTAAATCTACCGTTATTATATGTTTCGTACGTTTTCTGATCTGGAAATTCTTCACCGGCTACTTTATATGGATAAAAATAATCATCCATATGCAGCGCATCAATATCGTAATTTTGTACGATTTCTAAAGCACCTTCTGTTATAAATTTTTTCACTTCTGGAATACCGGGATTGTAATATAACTTTCCGCCATAAGGGACAACCCAATTGGGATGTTGCCTTGCAGGGTGATAGTTTGATAATCGATTTATATCGGTGTGATTCATCGTTATTCGGTATGGATTAATCCAAGCGTGGAATTCTATATTTCTTTTATGAGCTTCTTCAATCATAAATGCGAGCGGGTCATAACCAGGATCTTTTCCTTGTGTACCCGTAATGTATTCAGACCAAGGACCGTAATTTGAAGGATAGAAAGCATCAGCGGTTGGTTTAATTTGTACAACAACTGTATTCATACCAGTGCTTTTTACATTGTCTAATAACCTTATAAATTCTTGCTTCTGTTTTTCAATAGGTAAGCCAGTTTTTGATGGCCAATCAATATTCAGAACTGATGCGATCCATACAGCACGTAATTCATGTTTTTTGTACGTAGTATTTACTTCAGCATAAGTAGAGTGAGGGGGAATGAAAGAGAAAGGGATGAACAAGATAACGATACAACATATCATTAATAAACGTTTAACGATCATTTATACGCCTCCCTATCATATGATTATTTAAAATAATATCTGAGGCAAGGTTGACCTTGCAATAGAGAAAATTGCATATTGAAACATTAATTTAATAGGAAAAATATTTTTAATGAAATTTACTTTCATTATAACTAAATTCATTTACTACTTCATATGCTTGTTAGTAAAGTGAAACTTCCTTTCATTTGAAGGGTAATAAATTATAAGTATAGGAGGATTAATAAATGAAGGTTTTGTTCGTCTGTTCTGGAGGAATGTCCAGTGCAATTGTTGTAAACGCTTTAAAAAAAGAAGCGGAGAAAAATGGTGTGAACATGGAAGTGCATGCAATTGGAACGAATGAGGTAGAGGAAGAAGTAAAGAATGGCTGGGATGTCGTAATGGTGGCACCTCAAATAAGACACCGATTTGATTCTGTAAAAAAATTTGCAGAGGAGGAATCTATTCCGTGTGGCATCATTCCACCGCAAGCATACACGCCACTTGGAGGCCCGACTTTATTAAAAACTGTAAATGAATTAATCAGTTAGGGGGAAGCGTTATGAATAAGTTTGTCACGTTTCTTGATAAAAACTTATCTGGCCCGATGGCAAGGCTTTCTGAGCAGAGGCATCTACAAGCAATCCGTGATGGAGTTATTTCGGCGTTACCATTTATTATAGTAGGAAGCTTCTTTTTAATAGTAGCATTTCCACCACTGCCGAAAGATAGTTTCATATCGGTTTGGGCATTAAAGAATCAAACAAGTATATTGATACCATATCGTTTAACTATGTTTATTATGTCCTTATATATAGCATTTGGAATAGGATATAATTTAGCGAAAAGTTATAAATTAGATGCTTTATCAGGAGCACAGCTTGCGGTATGTTCACTACTTTTAACATTAACGCCTGAGTTAATTGATAAAAAAGGGTTCATGCTTCCGATGACAAATCTCGGAGGTCATGGATTATTTGTGACGATGATTGTTTCTATTTTATCCGTAGAGATTTTAAGATTTTGTAAGAAGAAAAATGTAATGATTAAAATGCCAGAACAAGTACCGCCATCTGTGTCGCGTTCGTTTGAAGCACTTATACCTGCTGCATTCGTTATTATTATAATGAGTCTAGTAACTGTCGTTTTTAGCATTGATTTACACCATGTTGTTGATAAATTAGCAGCACCATTAGTAAAAGCTGGGGATAGTTACTTCGGTGTAATGATTCCAGTGTTTTTAATTACGTTTTTTTGGTCATTCGGAATCCATGGTGTGTCGGTTGTTGGAACTGTTGCTCGGCCATTATGGGAAGTATACCTAGGGAAAAATGGTGAAGCAGTTGCTAGTGGAGCAGATCAGTTGCCATTTATTTCACCAGAGCCGTTATATCAATGGTTTATATGGATTGGCGGTTCTGGTGCGACGTTAGGGCTTGTATTAGCTATGATTATATTTGGTCGATCGAAATATTCGAAAGCATTATCAAGAACTTGTATTGTTCCGGGTATTTTTAATATTAATGAACCAGTCATATTCGGATTACCGATTGTACTAAATCCAATTTTAATTATCCCATTTATCATTACACCACTTGTAACAGCAACTGTTGCATATTCAGCAACTGCGATGGGATTTGTAACACCAACGCATATTATGCCGCCATGGACATTACCTGCTCCAATTGGTGCATATTTAGCAACAGGTGGAGATTGGCGTGCGATTGTATTAGTTTTTATAAATATAGCAATATCGTTCCTTATTTATTTACCATTCTTTAAAATGTACGACAAAAATATGCTTGAAATTGAAAAGAATGGTGACGGGGAATCTGTTAATCCTTAATCTGCACGCTGTTATTTTGAGTGATAGACTTTTTGTCTATCACTTCTTTCACATTAAAACTAGAAAGGGGGAAATAGAATGAATATAAAATTTAGTTATAAAGGCGTATTTTTATTATTATTTGGAGTGATTTGTGCAAATTTACTTTTTGTCCCTTTATTAGGCATGCTAAATCTATCACAAATGCATAGTATATGGCTCGTTACAAGTATTGCGGCAAGCGTTTTGCTTACGGTAGTTGTTTCTTTCATTGATGGATCGTTTGCATCGAAAGCTCAGTTGTTTTTTAGATTTATATTGTTTTCGATTGGTTGTACGTTCGTTACTTACATGATTGTTTTTTAGTAAATAGGAGGTCATGCACGTTATGTATATTGCAGGGGTAATGTCTGGTACTTCATTAGATGGAATAGATGTAGCGCTCGTTCATATAGAAGGAAGTGGTGTAGATTCTAAAATCGAACTCATCCATTTTACTACTGTTCCATTTTGTAATGATATGAAAAATGAGATCCAACAAGCGTTATCAATTGAAACTTCGAATGTCCAACTTATATGTAGTTTAAATTTTAAACTTGGTTTATGCTTCGCCAATGCTGTAAAGGAAGTTTGTAAAGAGGCCAATTTTCCTTTGAGACAATTAGATTTAATAGGCTCTCACGGACAAACGATTTATCATCAGCCAAAGCAAGAAGGTAATATTCTTTCTTCAACTTTGCAAATTGGGGAACCAGCAGTAATAGCGTATGAAACGAATACGACAGTTATTTCCAATTTTCGAACGATGGATATGGCAGCTGGAGGACAAGGTGCACCACTTGTACCATATTCAGAGATTATTTTATATCGTCACCAAACTAAAAATAGACTACTACAAAATATCGGCGGGATTGGTAATGTGACTGTAATACCAAGTCAACTAAGTGAGAAGAGCGTTATAGCATTTGATACAGGTCCAGGTAATATGGTAATGGATGAAGTATGCCAAAGGTTATTTCAGTTGTCATATGATCAAAATGGTAAGATTGCAAAACAGGGGGTAGTTGTAGAAGAAATTTTGACATATTGTATGAACCACCCATTTTTGAAAATAAATCCACCGAAATCAACAGGTAGAGAACAGTTTGGAGAAGCGTTTGTGACTGAATTATTGAATCGATTTGAAAAGCATAGTAGAGAAAATATATTGGCAACTGTCACGATGTTTACAGCAAGTTCAATTGTTCATCATTATCAGGAATTTATTTTTCCGTATTATGAAATCGATGAAGTAATATTAGGCGGGGGCGGAAGTTATAATCGTACACTTGTTGAAATGATACGATTTGGATTAAAGGAAGAAAAATACAAAATATTTATTCAAGAAAATTTAGGCTATTCCTCAGCGGCGAAAGAAGCGATCGCCTTTGCGGTTTTAGCAAACGAAACGTATTATCGTAATCCGAGTAATGTGCCGAGCGCAACAGGTGCTAAGAATTCCGTGGTTTTAGGGAATGTAACATTCCCTCCAATATGTAAATGAAAATGAGGCGAACATATGAAGTATATGATCGGAGTAGATGGCGGGGGAACGAAGACAGAGGCAATTGCATTTGATCAAAATGGAAATGAAGTTGTAAGAGGTATGAGCAGATTTGGAAATGTATTAATAGATTTTGATGAGGCACTTTTGCATATTATGGAAGCAATTGATCAATGCCAGAAGAGTTTAATAAATGGGCATTGCGTTTGTGTTTGTTTAGGGTTAGCCGGCATAAGTGGCGCGAATACAAATGAATTAACATTACGTTTAAAAAAGAAATACGGAACAGAAATTGAAATTTTTAATGATGCAATGATTGCGCATGCAGCTGCTTTAAAAGGTAAGGATGGAATATTAACTATAGGTGGTACAGGGGCAATTTGTATCGGAAAGAAAGGAGAAGTGTATGAGTATAGCGGTGGATGGGGACATATTTTAGGTGATGAGGGGAGCGGATATTGGATTGCATTACAAGCTTTAAAGAAAATGGCAATTCAATTCGATCAAGGAATCAGTCTTTGTCCATTGAGTTTGAATATTCAAAGTCAGTTTCAACTGTTGACACCGTCTCATATAAAAAGCTTAGTATATACTTCTTCTAAAGATAAAATTGCAGCAATCGCGCCATTAGTTATTCAGGCAGCGAGAAATGGCAATGATTATGCGCATGAAATTATAATGCGAGCTGGAAAGGAATTAGCAAGAATTACGGTAGATGTTTATAACAAGATGCAATTTAAGCGCTCAACTCCAATTGCAGTAAGTGGCAGTATATTGCGTTTAGTTCCTGAAATATTTGCTGCATTTAAGAAATGCTGTGAAGAAAGTATTAAAGAAATTGTATTTGTATCACAAGCAGAAATGGCAGTGAAAGGAACATATTATTTAATGAGGGATATATATTTTTAAAAATAGCGTATGAGAATTTTTGTATGATTTGTAAAAATATGATGTTAAAATGTATAAAGGGATGTATGTTAAAACGTACAATATACGTAGTAATTGAATATTGTATATGTAATCCCATGTAGAAAGTGAATGATTACATGATTAATAGTATGCAGTTTTTATATTTGATGGCTTCTTATTTAATTGGAAACATCTTGACCGCTTATATAGTAACAAAATTGAGACATAACGTTGATATTAGGGGTGAAGGAAGCGGAAATCCTGGTGCAAGAAATATGGGGCGCGTATATGGAAAAGGGTATTTCATCGCTACATTTTTAGGTGATGCGATTAAAGGGGCAATCGTTGTTACTGTTGCAAAATATCTTTTTGAAGATCCTACATTCGTAATGTTAACATTATTGGCCGTTATTATTGGACATATTTACCCAGTTTTATTTAAAGGTAAGGGCGGTAAAGGTATTTCAACATTTATTGGAGGATTAATCGCATTTGATTATTTGATAGCGCTTACCCTCATAGGCATTTTTATTGTATTTTATTTAATATTTAAAGGATTTACGAAGCCAGGACTAATTACGATTGCTTGTTTACCAATTTGTATGATTTTTTATTCTTATTCTATTGTTACGACTATTTTAAGTGGAATGATTATTGTACTTATTCTATATGTAAATCGAGAATAAAATGAATGTTTAATAAGTGGGGATAATCTCCACTTATCATTTTTTATTAAATAGATAAAGGAGATAAGGCATGGGGTTAATTTATAAAGTTGCTGATCAAGATTGGGAATTTGAAAGTATACATAAATTGAATTATAAAACTTTTGTAGAAGAGATTCCGCAACATGAAGAAACGAAAGACCGGTTTCGTATAGATCGGTTTCATGAAGAAAATACATATTTAATTTGTTTAGATGAGGATAGATTAGTAGGTATGGTCGCGGTGCGGGGAAAACGACCATTCTCGTTAGATTATAAAATTTCAAATTTAGATATTTATTTGCAAGAGCATGGAGAAAAAGTGTATGAAATTCGTTTACTTTCAGTAGAACGTGAATATAGGAATGGAAGAGCGTTATTAGGATTAATTCGTTTTCTACATCGTTATTTGCTTCTAAATGGATATGAATTGGCACTCATTTCTGCAACAACACGTGAACTAGCTTTATATGAGCAAATGGGATTCAAATCTTTCCATACGTTAGTTGGTACAGAAGAAGCAGCCTTCCAGCCAATGTATGTTACCCCTGCTATGTTTGAAGAATCGAGTGTTGGAAGTATTATGACGAAAGAATACACGTTTTTACCTGGTCCAGTAGATATTGAAGAGAATGTTCGAAAGGCATTTTCTACGCGGCCTATTTCGCATCGCTCTAAGTCATTTCAAGTGACGATGGACAATGTGAAAAAACGGTTACTTCACATGACAAAAGCAAAACATGTACAGCTTATGTTAGGAACAGGGACGTTAGCAAATGATGCAATTGCTTTGCAACTACGTTCTTTAAAAGGGAAAGGACTAGTATTAACAAATGGAGAATTTGGAAATAGATTAGTTGGGCATGCAAAACGAGCACAATTACATTTTGATACGTATAAAAAGGAAATGGGAGAGCCGTTTATTTATAACGAATTAGAAGAAATAATGACAACCGGAAATTATGAATGGCTTTGGTTTGTTCATCATGAAACATCTACTGGAATGTTAAACGATTTAAACGAGCTAAATACTCTTTGTAACGAGAATCAAATGAAACTATGTGTAGATTGCATAAGCTCAATTGGAGCAATACCAATAGACTTGAAGGATGTGTATTTTGCAAGTGGTGTTAGCGGTAAAGCGATTAAATCATATACAGGAATTTCTTTCATTTTTCATAACCACATTGTAAAAATAAACGAGGCTGTGCCGGCTTATATGGACATTGGTATGTATGAAGAAAATGAAAGCATTCCATACTCACAATCATGGAATTTAATTTATGCATTGCAAGAAGCGTTGAAGAGATTTGAAGATGAAAAGGCATTTGTAAAAATTAAAGAGACATACGATTATGTTGAAGAAGTTATTACTGATATGAGCTTAAAGCTTGTTTCACCTAAAGAACATGCCGCGCCAATTATACTTACTATTGTATTGAGCGAAGATCATTCTTCTAAAGTAGTAGGCGATGCATTAGCATTACAAGGATACATCGTTCATTATGAGTCATCTTATTTACAAAAGAATAATTGGATCCAAATTGCATGTTTAAATCATTATAAAGAACGTGATGTGAAGAGGATGTTAAATTGTTTGCAAATGTGTTTATTTCAGAGTGGGGTACATATATAAAGACTTTTTCTTTTCGTATAAAGGAGCTACGACTTACGAAAACTTAGGAATAGAACAGTGGAAGAGGTGTAAGTATGATAACTAGAAAACTACCATTACATATAGACGATATTAAAAAAGCTCACAAGATTCTAGATAGAAATGCTCGTAAAACGCCATTAGTAAAATCGTTTTACTTGACTAGTAAAACGGGGGGAGAAATTCATTTGAAATTAGAAAATATGCAATTAACGGGTTCTTTTAAATTTCGTGGCGCATTTAATAAAATGTCGCGGCTCACGGGTCAAGAAAAAGAAAGAGGTGTAATTGCATGTTCAGCAGGTAATCATGCACAAGGAGTTGCATTATCTGCTCATTTACTCGGTATTAAGAGTAAAATTGTTATGCCAATTTCTGCACCTCAGGCAAAAGTTGAAGCAACTAGAGGATATGGATCTGAAGTGATTTTACATGGTGAAACCTTTGATGATGCAAAGGCAAAATGTGAAGAAATTATAAGGGAAACAGGTGAGACATACTTACATCCATATGATGATGTAGAGGTAATGGCTGGTCAAGGTACAATTGGATTAGATATTCTTGATGATATGTGGGATGTAGATACTGTCATTGTACCAATAGGTGGAGGCGGAATTATTTCTGGTATTTCTGTAGCATTAAAATCTTTTAATCCATCGATTAATATAATTGGTGTCCAAGCAGATAATGTTCATGGAATGAAGGCATCTTACGATAAAGGAGCAATTGTAGAACATTATGAGGCGCCTACTATTGCAGATGGTTGCGCTGTTAAAATACCAGGGGAATTAACATTTGAAATTGTAAAAGAATTAGTAGATGATATTGTAACTGTATCAGAAAAAGAACTGGAAGTAGCGATGAAAGATTTATTACAACGTGGGAAAGCTGTTGTAGAAGGTGCAGGTGCATTAGCAACTGCTGCACTTCTTGCAGGAAAAGTTGATAGCTATATAAAAGGAAAAAAAGTAGTAGCGGTTATATCTGGTGGGAACGTAGACTTACAGCGTATATCAAGTGTATGTGAGCACTTTTTTGTCGCTAATGAAGTGAAATAGTTTTATGAAAGAAGAGCTAAGAGAAATAATCTTAGCTCTTACTTTTTGTCTACCGTTTACTGTAAGTAGCAATAAATTTACTGTTTAATGAATGGTTTTATTTAAGCGCCAATTTTTACACATATCTTGAATGTTACAATAATTATTTCAATATTGTCGAAACATGAGCAGAAATTTAATATAATAGTTTTAATGTGCTAATGAGCGGTGAGGAGGGCAGGTCATGAATAAAGAAGAACAGGTCATGAACGGTTTCAGGGAATTATATAATAAGCTGGTTTGGCTTAATAAAGATAAGATGGAAGAAGGTCTTAAAGGTTTTAAGTCTTCTGAAGTTCACTGCATTGAATATATTGAAAACAATGCAGATTCTAACGTGACACAACTCGCAGAGGCTTTTTATGTGACTCGCGGTGCTATAAGTAGAATGACTAAGAAGCTCATACAAAAAGGTTTTATTGAAAGCTACCAAAAGTCAGAAAATAAGAAAGAAATTTATTTTAGGCTTACCGAACAAGGGAAAGAAATTTATAAAATCCATGAAAATCTGCACAAAGAGTTTCATGAGCGGGATAAAGCTGTATTTGAGCAAGTAACTAAAGAAGAATTCGACAGTATAATTCGTTTCGTGGAAAAGTATAGTAGACATTTGGATGCAGAAATAAAGAAACAAGGTATACATATTAAATCGTAATACATTTTAATAATGAAATGGCAGCCCTACTCTAATGCGAATAGGCTGTTTTTTTATTATGTCATTTTTGTTGACTAATCAACAAAACGGAGTTATTATTTTGTTGACGAAGCAACAAAGTATTTTAAGGAGAGAAGTTAAATGTCTATATTTAGATCACAAAATGAAAGGGAAACTGAAAAAAGCATAGATAAACATGCTTTACTATTCGGACTTATTTCTGTATTTCTTTGTGGTATAGGTTTCAGTATCATCATGCCTGTAGTCCCATTCTTAGTACAGCCATATATAAGTAATCCGGAAGAACAAGCATTAGTTGTAACACTACTAACTTCCGTATATGCGGCTTGCGTGTTTTTAGCTGCCCCAGTACTCGGGGCTTTAAGCGATAAGTATGGCCGTCGTCCATTACTTTTAATATGCTTATTTGGTTCTGCAATTGGGTACTTAGTTTTTGGAATAGGAGGAGCTTTATGGGTACTATTTGCTGGACGCATAATAGAAGGAATAACAGGCGGGAGCATAAGTACTATCTTCGCATACTTTGCAGACATCATTCCAAAAGAGCAGAGAACGAAATACTTTGGATGGGTGAGTGCAGTTGTAGGTGCGGGAACTATCATTGGTCCAACCATTGGGGGGGGACTTGCCAAGTTTGGTGATACTGTACCTATGTATTTTGGTGCAATCATAACGTTAATAAATGTTGTATATGGGATCAAATATATGCCTGAGAGTCTTGAAAAAAATAATAGGTTGAAAGAGATTACTTTTGTAAGGTTAAATCCTTTTGCACAGCTAGCAAACATACTTTCCATGAAAAGTTTAAAATGGTTACTTGTCTCAGCGTTTTTACTTTGGATACCTAACGGATCTTTACAAGCAATTTTCACGCAATTTACAATGGATACTTTCAGTTGGAAACCTGCATTAATCGGACTTATGTTTTCAATTTTGGGCTTTCAAGACATCTTTTCACAAAGTTTTATCATGCCAAAGCTTTTGATCCAGCTTAGTGATAAACAAATAGCAATTCTTGGGATGGTTTCGGAGATTATAGGATACAGTTTTATTGCGGCATCAGCTTTGTTTTCACTCTATCCACTACTTATCGTTGGAATGCTGATGTATGGTTTTGGGGATTCAATTTTCGGGCCTTCATTCAACGGGATGCTTTCAAAGTCTGTTAGTTCTAGTGAACAAGGAAGGATTCAAGGTGGAAGCCAATCTATTCAAGCTTTAGCAAGAATGATTGGTCCTATTATTGGAGGACAAATCTATGTATCACTTGGTCATGCGGCACCTGCTTTTATGGGTGTGATCCTTATAGTCGCGGCAATAGCAGTTTTGTATAAGGGGACACATGCAACTGTATAACAGATAGAAATAAGAACAAATAAAAGGGTGCCAGAACTTAGGAATAAGTGCTGACACCCTATTTGTTTACGGTTTGAGGACTAAGAGAAATTCTTTTACTGTTTAGGAATTTATTCTGCAATGCTCTCATGGTAAATGACTAGATAGTTTAATTATGCTTGTGCTGAAGTAAATAATGACTCCATCTTTACTTTGCTCTTCTCTCGAATTTCAGCATCTGCGTGTCTCATAACGTATTTATGCGCTACAGCGATTGCTAAAACATCATCTAATAAGCCAATCCCAATAATAGCAGCTATATCTGGAATGAAATCGATTGTTAATACGTAATAAGATAAAGCGGCTAATATTATGAATTTTGCTTTAGTAGGTAATTCTTTCTTTTTCATTGTGTAGAATAAAATAATACTTTCATATACGCTGGATTTACCGAGGTTTACAGAGCTTTTTTTGAACTTTTTCCAAAGTGTCTGTTTCTCCATATAAACACTCCTTTTACAAAAACATAGATTTTTTAAAAGGATGGACAAAGAAGTGAGAGATTAATCAATTTTATTGTTTTTCTTAATTATATATTTCCATAAAAATAGGGGAATACCTGTTCAAAATAATATAATTTGGATTATGAAACGATTCACAGTGTTCCGTTACATATTATATATATTGTAAGATGTATGTGGGTGATTTAGTTATTATTATGCATTTTATAAGCGGTATGGGGGAAGAAAAATGAAAATAATAGAACTACCAATTGAATTCGAATTTAACGGGCAAAAACAATGTATTTATCCAAGTTTAATTATATTACATAATGAATTAACGTTAGTTGATACAGGATATCCAAGTTTTTTACCTTTAATTGAAAATGCAATATTAAAACATGGATATGAGATGAAAAACTTAAAGAATATAATTATTACCCATTATGATGACGATCATATAGGGGCTGTATATGATTTTAAAGTGAAATATCCAAATATTAATGTTATTGCTAGTGAAATTGAATCTAACTATATTAATGGTGATATAAAATCAGAGAGGTTAGTTCAAGCTGAAGAAATGTTAGAACGTATGCCAAATGAAGAAAAAGAATTTGGTAAATGGTTTATACAACAGTTAAAAAATATAAAACATATTTCCGTCGATGAAAAAGTACATGATGGTCAAATGATTTTGAATAATGAATGTCAAGTAGTGGCAACGCCAGGACATACCTCGGGGCATATTTCATTATATTTTCCGAATTTAGACTGTGTAATTACAGGAGATGCAGCGGTTCAAGAGAATCGAGAATTAGTTATAGCTAATCCGAATTTTTGTTTAGATATAGAAAGGGCGGAACAGTCTTTAAATAGTATTAAAAGTCTTAAAGCAGCACAGTATTATTGCTATCATGGAGGAAAGCTTACTGTATAAAATAATAAAAAACCAATCTTTTTGATATAGAAAAGATTGGTTTTTTAATTCATAGATTCTGCAATTTGAATTAAATCCTTTACGTTATATTTACCTTGTATATAGCGTTTGTTACCAATTGCAATTGTATATTGAAAACCATTCTGCTGAAAGATAAGCTCATATGCTGAATCAAAATGAGGATTATATAATGCTTTTATATTATTTTTTAAGCTGTAGAACTTAGCTCCACTAGGTACATAGAAGCCTAATTTGTTTTGAACTGGTGAAACAGTGATTTTAAAAATCCCATTAATATCTTCATTGTAGTAATGGAAGCATTAATAAAATCTGAGAAAAAGCAAAAAGAATTTGTTCATCTAGTACAGGATGAATATAAAAAAAGAAGATAAGAATTTTTTTATTTTTCATATTTGGCGAAACAAATGGTACAATGAAAGCTAATGTGAAAAATAAGGAAAAGAAGTGGTCTATTTGAAAAACTTTTTAGAATTAGGAATTAGTGAAACTTTTAATCATACATTACGTGAAAATGGAATTACAGAAGCAACACCAATTCAAGAGAAGGCAATTCCTGTTATTATGTCAGGTAAAGATATTATTGGGCAGGCGAAAACAGGAACGGGTAAAACGTTAGCATTCGTGTTACCGATTTTAGAAAAAATCGATCCAGAGTCTAGTGATGTTCAGGCTTTAATTGTTGCACCAACAAGGGAACTAGCCCTGCAAATTACAACTGAAATTAAAAAAATGCTTGTTCAAAGAGAAGATATTAATGTACTAGCGATTTATGGTGGGCAAGATGTAGCACAACAGTTGAGAAAATTAAAAGGTAATACACATATTGTTGTAGCAACACCAGGACGATTATTAGATCATATACGACGTGAAACAATTGATTTAAGTAATCTTTCAACGATTGTACTAGATGAAGCGGATCAAATGCTTTATTTCGGTTTCTTATATGATATTGAAGATATTTTAGATGAGACACCTGGTAGTAAACAAACGATGTTATTCTCAGCAACGATGCCAAAAGATATTAAAAAATTGGCGAAACGTTATATGGATGAGCCGCAAATGATTCAAGTACAAAGTGAAGAAGTAACGGTAGATACAATTGAACAGCGTGTCATTGAGACAACAGATCGTGCAAAGCCAGATGCACTTCGTTTTGTTATGGATCGTGATCAGCCATTTTTAGCAGTTATTTTCTGTCGTACAAAGGTTAGAGCAAGTAAGCTTTATGATAATTTAAAAGGACTAGGTTATAATTGTGCTGAACTTCATGGTGATATACCTCAAGCGAAACGTGAAAGAGTTATGAAGAGTTTCCGCGAAGCTAAAATTCAGTACTTAATCGCAACGGATGTAGCAGCTCGTGGACTTGATGTAGATGGTGTAACGCACGTATTTAATTTTGATATCCCTGAAGATGTAGAAAGTTACATTCACCGCATTGGCCGAACAGGACGTGCAGGTGGATCAGGTCTTGCAATTACGTTCGTTGCAGCGAAAGATGAAAAACATTTAGAAGAAATTGAAAAAACGCTTGGTGCACCAATACAAAGAGAAATAATCGAACAACCGAAGATAAAACGTGTAGATGAAAATGGAAAACCGGTACCAAAGCCGGCTCCGAAGAAATCAGGTCAAAATCGTCACAGAGATAGCCGCGAAGGTTCAAGAAGTGAATCAAGACGTGATTCGAGAAATAGCTCGAGAAGTGATTCAAGAAATAGTTCTAGAAATGAAAATAACCGATCATTTAATAAGCCAAGTAATAAAAAAGGTAGTACAAAGCAAGGTCAGCAAAGACGTGGCCGTTAAATAGTTATAATTGTAAAAGAGTCGCAAAATATTGTGGCTCTTTTTTTGTTTGTATACAACAAGGATGATGGCAAGAAAAAAACAAAAATTTCATTCACCGTATTTGAAATTTATAAAGGAAATTTTATAGTCCAAAACCATTAGAGCGAGGGTATTACTATCATTCAGCAGAACACTTTGGTTAAAAAAAGGTATTGAAGCGAGCGAGTATTTTCATTACACATTCCGCAATTATCGAAATAGAACAAGAGAAGTTTATGAAGGATTAAACTCGTATTGGTGTACGATCGTTGGAAACTGGAAAACTAATTTGTTAGTTTTGATCGATGAGGAACTCGAGAAGCAACACTGCCATCCTTATGAGGAAATTGCTTACGACGATGAAGGTAATGTAGTGATAATATGCGAAATAAGAAAAAAGGACTAGCAGTCGTACCTGCCGTCCTTTAATAGGAGAAAAAGTAATCTTGTTTAGAACTACGCATAAACAGAAAATCTGCTTGTAATTAGTTTTACCCTAAATATACGTGTCTATACAAAAAAGGGATAAGTAAAAAATACTTATCCCCGGAAGGGAAATCCCAAGCACAAAAATGGCTCGTATTGGTCTGCAGGTTCAAAAGTAGTATATGTAAAACGAAAAATCTCATACAAAAAGCAGACAACGATTTTGGTTGTCTGCCAGTGAGTTCAATGAGTTAGCTAATTGTGATAATTTGCATCCCCATTGCGAGAAGAGTGAAGCTGCTAGTTCAAACAGCTTGTTGGTATTATTTTCGATTTCTTAAAAAATATACAGAGAAAGCAGATAAGTGAAGAACCTACCTGCTTTTGCTGTAACAAAAGAAAGAGGTATTAGCCGTCGACACGGCGGCTTGAAAATAGTATGTATTTTTATTTGAAAAATATTCACGGGGTGAAGAAACGTGGAATGTTTGATAAAGGTGTTTGTGAAATTAATCGGCTAATTAGTAAAACAAAATAGTTATTTGGGAGAAAGAGAAAATGAATATGAGATGAATTGAAGCTGTTGAAGAATTACTTGAAGTGATGAAAGAATGCTTTTGGAACGGAACATCTTTAAAGGGTGAAGCTAATGATTTTAATATTGTATCTTGGCTGATTGAAGAAGCGACGCGTAAAACAAAATAAAGATTTCATCTTGTAGCAATGGGGAATAGATATGTGTACTTATTGGGGGAAAGTAGATAAAGAGTTCTTTAAGAGGCAAGAACCGGAACAAAATAAAAGAGCGGCTAGCAAAAGCTAACTGCTCAATACAAGGAGATACAGAGAAGACTACTTTAAATGAATGTTGGCATACAGCCTACATACAGTATTGACCGAATATTTATTTTAAATTCGATTTATTTAAAGTAAACATTCCAACAGATAAAATGGTTGCGCCTGCTATAGAACCTAGCCAGTCTCTCCAGCCTAATGTATTTAAAGATGCATCTGTTAAATCCGTAATTAAGAAGATAGCAAACATTAATACACCAAATGCTAAGCATCCCCAAAATGTTTGCAAATATTTAATCATTTTCTTTCGGAACTTGCTCATATAAATCACCCTTATTAATAATTTATATTTTTATAAATAAATTATCGCATGTACAAAAATTAAAAGTACAAAATATGCAATATTACATATTGGAACTCAACAAAATACTCCATTGATAAGAACATAGATCGAACGGAGGGGAACCGTGTCGTATGAATCAATTGTCATTTTTTGAAGTCATCGATGTAAAGGAGATGCGCTGACTTGTGGTGAAGGAGCTGAAAAACTACAAAGTGTTGTGCGTCTGGATGAAGAATCGAGAAAAATAGGATCAAGCGGAGGGCATCGTTCTTTTCCTAAAATGAAAGATGACGATAAAAAACATGAGATACGTTTTAAACAAATTGAGCGTACGTTAAAAAATAAAAATTTATAAAGGAAATAGAAAGTAGGATGTTGTATATACAATAATAGGAAACTTTTTGCAAACTAAACATATAATTTTAATAGACCGACAGTCGGTCAGGTGGGAAGGAGAACTTGAATGCGAATTGTAAAGGAGTATGAGGAGCGTAGAAAGGAAATTTTAGAAACAGCTGAGCGTTTGTTTCTTACGAAAGGTTATACGAAAACAACCGTAAATGACATTTTAAAAGAAATAGGTATAGCAAAGGGGACGTTTTATCATTATTTTAAGTCGAAGGAGGAAGTAATGGATGAAATCATTATGAGGATTATTAAAGAGGATGTCACTAAGGCGAAAAGGATTGTCTCCAATCCCGATATCCCCGTTTTAGATAAGTTATTTAAAATTTTAATGGAACAATCACCAAAATCGGGAGATGTAAAAGAAAAAATGATTGAACAATTCCATCAACCAAATAATGCAGAAATGCATCAGAAAAGTTTAGTGCAGTCCATTATACATTTATCTCCTGTATTAACGGAAGTTTTAGAGCAAGGAATAGAAGAAGGCATATTTTGTACCTCATACCCACAAGAAACGATTGAACTGTTAATTTCCTCAGCGCAAGTCATATTTGATGATAGTTTATTCCAGTGGAAACCTGAAGAAATGATAAACAGAGCTAAAGCTTATATCAAAATGATGGAAGCATCTGTCGGAGCGAAAGAGGGATCTTTTGATTATATGATGGAAGTTTTAATTAAACAGAAATAGTGATTTTCTGTTTGAGTATTATCGACCGACAGTCGGTCTAGGTTAAATGAAGGATGTGACGAGGATGCCAGCAAGTATTCAATCTTCCTTGAAAGATTTTCACTTAATGGTAAGTGGTCAAATTATTACTATTTTAGGTTCAACACTATTACGTTTTGCTCTCTCACTATATGTGCTAGATATAACAGGGCGTGCAGATATATTCGCAGGGTTATATGCGGTAACGAGTATTCCGTTTCTGCTAGCACCTCTTGGCGGAGCAATAGCAGATCGTTTCAACCGCCGTAATGTAATGGTCATTTTTGATTTTATAAACGCTGCTATTGTATTAAGTTTTATAGTTTTGTTATTAACTGAATCGGTATCTATTTTATTGATTGGAACAATTATGTTTTTACTAGCAGTCGTTAGTGCAATGTACTCACCAGTTGTTATGGCAAGTATTCCGCAATTAGTTCCAGAGAAAAAGTTAGAACAAGCAAACGGTATCATAAATGGTGTGCAAGCATTATCTAATATAGTTGCACCTGTACTAGGAGGAATATTATATGGCATAATTGGTTTGAAAATGCTCGTAATAACAAGTTGTCTTGCTTTCTTTTTATCTGCGATTTTAGAAATGTTTATTACAATACCTTTTATAAAAAGAGCGCAAGAAAGCCATATCATACCGACAATTGTAAAAGATATGAAAGAAGGTTTTCTTTATGTTTTAAAGCAACCTTTTATTTTGAAGGCTATGTTACTTGCAGCTTTACTAAACTTAATTTTGACACCGTTATTTGTTGTTGGAGGACCTATTATGTTACGAGTAACTATGCAGAGTAGCGATACGATGTATGGAATTGGAATGGGATTAATTGATTTTGCAACTATATTAGGGGCATTGTCAATTGGTTTCTTTGCTAAAAAGTTACAGATGAAAACATTATATAATTGGATGCTTATCATAGCTTTATTAGTAATGCCAGTGGCACTATCAGTTAAACCGTTTATTCTTAATTTAGGATACTATCCACCATTTATCCTCTTTATACTTTCTTCTCTTCTAATCGCAATGATTATGACAATTGTATCCATCTATGTGATTACTGTAGTCCAAAAGAAAACACCAAATGAAAATCTAGGAAAAGTGATGGCAATTATAACAGCGGTATCTCAATGTATGGCACCGATTGGGCAAGTCGTTTATGGTTTTATGTTTGAAGAATTCAGTACGAAAAATTATTTACCTATATGTGCTATTAGTTTCATAATGATAATAATAGCGGTGGTGATGAAGAAAATATTAAGAAATGAAGGGAATTAGCTTCATATGATTAGGAGAATGTTAAAAAGAGTCAGCGGATTCGGTGAGCAAGTCGCAGTTTGGATAAACGGTAAAGTTGATCGTGTAGATGCTAAGTTTACTGAAAAGATAAAATAATCATTTTAGAAAGTGGGTTCGCTTATGAGTGTAGCAAGAAGTCATGAAGAGATGAAGGAATCACGTTTGAAAATATACATGGCTTTAGAAGAAGCTAACTTCATTTGGGATGAAAGAGATGTAATTCGTTTTCGTGAAATGTGGAATCAAGGTATGAGTTTACCAGAAATGGCGGAAGCACTAAGGAGACATCATGCTGAGGTTGCGCTCCTTGTAATAGATCAGGCTGATAAGTATTTAATTGAAAATCGTCCGATAGGATTAGGAATTTGCTAAATAGGAAGGAGAAAATAAAATGAAAGCTATGGAAAATGGTGTATATGAAACAACTAAATTAGTTAGTAAATCAAAGGGAGGAAAAGCTGCAATGAATATTAATCAAATCAGTGAATTAGATCAATATCAAGAAGCGGCATTATGCACATGGAATACAAATAATGATTTCGGTGGACATGTTTTAAATGCAGCATTAGGGCTTACGGGAGAAGCTGGCGAGATTGCTGATGTTGTAAAAAAAGCAATTTTTCATGGTCATGGATTTGATCTGGCTCATTGTCCAGGAGAAGAAGAAGGGAATACGCATAAAATCGCTTTAGAGTTAGGAGACATCTTGTACTACATTTCAATCATGTCTCACGAAATGGGGTATACCCTAGAAGATATTGCTCAAATGAATATATCTAAATTAGCAAAAAGATACCCAGGCGGATTTAGTCGAGAAGCTAGTCAAAATCGTGTAGATGTGAAGTGAAAATCGTAATAAAAAAGAGCCATGAGTGGAAAGGCTCATAGCTCTTTGTATAAGGGTAATGATTTTATAGGTAAATATTACTATAAATTACCAAAAAATTCAATGTAAGTAAATTAATTGGTATGTGATTTAAATTTCATTAAAAAGGAGGAATAGAGGAATATGTAAAAGAATTTGGAAAATCCATAAAAAAAGAATTCAGTAAAACTCTGAATTCTTTTACACGTAATTTTATTGGTTAATCCATTTAGAAATAATAGGATAATGAAACTCTTTTTCTTGTAGCACATATAAAATCCCTTTTATCGGTCCGAAAATTAACAAAAGGAACAGTATTAGATATAAAGGAGCTATGCTGGAAATAATCAAAGTATTATTTGAAGTCAAGTCTAAATTAGACAAGGATAGCATTAAGATTCTTATTATTAAAAGATTCCAAATCACTGTAATTATCCAAATAAATAGTTGATAAAACACAGCCTCAAGGATATTTTTTCGAATGTTTTGTGATTTGTATATAAAATAAAAAATCAACGGTATATAAAAAATTGTGATGCTAAAGAAAATAAGAATAAAAAAAGATAATAAGGTAAGAAAATACATAATTAATTTTATGTTCTTTTCTTGAGTTAGGATCATTAAGGTCCTCCTATATGTATGAGATTTGTTGTATCTATTAAAAATACGCGATGTAGGTAATTATAATATGAAAATTAATTGTATTAGAATTCTGTATCAAAAAGAACACGTAATAAATTAAAAAAGAGCTTTATTTTATTATAGATAAATAGGTGACTCAGCAATTGTGCTAGCCGAGTCACCTAGTACTATCGAAACAAATAATGTTCTTTTTCTATATGTAGTTATGTGGAGTTCCTAAAGGCTAGCCTCAAAAAATAGTTAAAGAACAAAGAAAATTATTTTAGAAAGAACTAGATTTTATTATGTTAACGCTACAACAGCAAGAGTTAAGCCCAATGTATTTAATGTATTAGAATATGGTCCTACATTAACAGTAAGAGTACTTGTTATACCTGAAGGTGTAGTGAAAATAGCGGGTGCTGATACAGAAGTGAATCCTGCAGTATATCCCAGAGAAGTACCAGAGCCAATGATTGGATTATTATTAAGGTACATAGTGATACCTGCCGAATTACCTCCTGGTTGAATGATAACTTGCACTTCATAGATTGCCAAATAGGTTCTTCCACCTTCAAGTAAAACAGTTGTTGGTGGTGTGAATGAGATTGCCGTACCATTAGAATTTACCACGGTATCTAGTGGAATTGCAGAATTTACAGAAACTATTGATGGGGTAGTTTGAACAACATTTAAACTGTTAGCCGTGGGGGATGGACAAGTGCAAGGGTTGTGAAGGTTAGAGTTATTATCATTTTGGTAATTCACAAATAATCAAGCTCCTTTACGTAAGATAATTTTTTATCCTATATAAAACGTAGCTTTTTTGTATCTAAGTTATTTTTAATAAGTTTTTAAAGAGAAGTTGAATATTGGTGGTCAGTCAATTCTTAAAAATATTTGATACTTTGGGATTTCAAAGTGCATCTGATAAATATATATGAATGTTTTTTTTAGGACATTACTGTAAGTTAGGAAACATAAAAAAATAGTTATTTGAATTAAATAGAGCACCATTAGAGATTGGGGTGCTCTTAAGCCAAGACCTATAATGTGGATTACTAAAGTCTGTGTAAGTATATGAACGTTGTATATAAATAGTACAGAAAAAGAAAATTTAACAAAGGTTAACTGTATGAATCTAATGGGAATTAATTAAAGAATACTGTATGCAAAATTGATGATAATGTTATCCATCCAAATGTAATTGTAATATATTTTAAGATTTTCATTATGGTAATAATGCGCCACTAAAAAAATTACTACTGCCTACAGTTAAAGTTCCGTTTTCTGCTGCAGAAAATTGGATATCTATTGTTTGGCCAGCTAATAAATCAATAATAGTTGTAATTTCAAGTTGAGGTGTACCACCAGTAGTAATTGTTCCTGTTTGGCTAGCAACTGATACTAAATTTTTTCTTATAGTTATTCTTAGAGTAGAAGTCGTACCTAAAGTTGGATTAAATCCTATACTGGCACTGAATAAATAGATACCATTTATAGGGGCTGTAAATGTATTCGTTACCGAAGAATACCCTCCACCATTATTAAATATTATATTACCATACGATACTTGAATATCTGCAGGAGGAGTAAAAGACTGTGCAACATTTTTTTCTGCACGAAAATTAATGTTAAATGTGGGTCCGGTAGGCCCAGTAGGCCCAGTGCTGCCAGTAGGCCCAGTAGGCCCAGTGCTGCCAGTAGGTCCGATAGGCCCAGTGTTCCCAGTAGGCCCAGTGTCCCCAGTAGGTCCAGTGTCGCCAGTAAGTCCGGTAATGCCAGTAGGCCCAGTAACGCCGGTAGGCCCGGTGTTCCCAGTAGGTCCAGTGTCGCCAGTAAGTCCGGTAATGCCAGTAGGCCCAGTAACGCCGGTAGGCCCGGTGTTCCCAGTAGGTCCAGTGTCGCCAGTAAGTCCGGTAATGCCAGTAGGTCCGGTAACGCCGGTAGGCCCAGTGTTCCCAGTAGGCCCAGTAACGCCGGTAAGCCCAGTAACGCCGGTAGGCCCGGTGTTCCCGGTAGGCCCGGTGTTCCCAGTAGGTCCGGTATCACCTGTAGGCCCAGTAAATCCAGTAAGTCCAGTAGGTCCAGTGCTGCCAGTAGGTCCGGTAACGCCGGTAGGTCCGGTAATACCGGTCGGTCCAGTTGGTATTGTAAATGTTGGTGTAGGTGGTAATGTAGGTCCAATAGAACTTGGATCTAGTGCAGTTCCATGTAAGATTTCGTGAGAATTAAATTGATTTTCTTTTGACATAATTCACCTCCAAAAGTTAACTCATTATTAGTAAATGAAATATGTAGATGAAATATGAAAAAATATATGGTAAATAATTACAATTAAATTAGAAACTTAATAAAATAGTTATTTTATAACCCAAAATAAAAGAACCCGTTTGTTATAAACGGATTCTTCACACAAGGTCTGCAAGAAATTCAAGGTAACCGGACCAGGGCACCTTATAGAAATTCTTTAGATATTAATGTATTCAAAGAAATCTAAAACGTTAATAGTAAGTAAACAAAATTCTTATTTCAAAAGAAAAAAGAGCGCACGGGAAAGCGCTCTTTGACCAAGTTTAAAATCGAAAAGTATCGGCAATTAAATCTTATGTATGTTTTTAGTTTATGTGCAAGTTTGAATCAAATCTTTATTTTAATTGGTTCAGCCCCTTGAAGGGCGCTCCAAGGGGCTGAGATTCGAGAACTTTTAAACTCTTGTTTAATTACATGAAAGCTCCCTAAGGAGAATCTGTGATATTTTAACACTCAAATGCTTATTTTGACAACTATATTTTGATAAAAAGAAATCCCCGGTTGTCCGCGGGGCTTCTAAGGGTAAGTGCCAAGTAATGACGTACTCGACTAATTAACCATATCATGAATTTTTTGGTAAAAACGCTGGTGAATGTGTCCAATTGTATGGTCGTTAATTTGAACAAAAACGCTATTTTATTAAAAAGGAGAAAGCAGCTAGCTCAATGAACTAACTGCTTTGTCGTCCAACAATGACGATACCCACAATACTTTGTAACTTATGGTTACAACTATAGTATGAGCAGAAGCAAAAATCTTATGCAAGAAAGCAAAAAAATTTCATTAAGCACAACAAAGCAGCTAGTTAATAAAACTAACTGTTCGTTGTACAAAAGAAATTTAGGCCCTACAAGTAAATGATATGTAACTTTAAGTTACAGCTATATTATAAGCAGAATTAAAAATATTATGTGGAAGTGAAAAAGAACTAAATAAAAACTTCATTTTACACAACAAAGCAGCTAGCTGAAGTAGCTAACCGCTTGGTTGTACGCTTTTAGAAGAAGCGTAGGATACAAATGGCTGTAACAGTAACAGAAAGTTCAACTATAGTATAAACGGAATACAAAATATTATGCAGGAAATGAAAATAAATAAAAATTTCATTTTGCGACAAATAAAAGAGCAGTTAGCCCAGTCTAACTGCTCGATACAAAGGTGATAATCTAGATGCACAGATATTTTATGCCGAATTATTGATTTTATTCGAGAAAGAATAAAGAATAAAGAATCCTTTAAGAAACAGGAACAGGAATGAAACAAAAGGGCAGCTAGCTAAGGCTAACTGCCGAAAGGTTCCAAGCTGCAATCACTGTTAAAAAGCTGCTTACGGGTAGTATGTACTGAATTGTGAGGATTATTCGGGTGAATAAAAAGAGCACCTTTGAACAGTGCTCTTCAGAGAGGAGTTAATTAAGTTAATTAAATGAATGTAAAAAGAATACCTTTTTCATTTGAGAAGCATTGATTTTTTTGCTTCAAAATAATATATGAGCTTTAAAATGAAAAAGTGATAAAAAACAAAAGAACAGCTAGCAAAAGCTAACTGCTCATGTAAGAAAATCGGAGAAAGATAACCATGTGTCTATAGTATTTACGGAATTTTGAGTTTTATTCAGGTAATTACGTTACATGTTTGGCGATATAGTCTTTTATTAGTAAAAAAGCTACAAGAAGAAACATTACGTCAATCGAGAACCAAAACATATTTTTTTGAGGTTTTTTAAACTCTGATATTATGGAAAATATTAAAAATAAGGCAACGACTATTACAATACAGATCTTAATTATATCAGGCATTTATAGCACTCCTAACATCTAATCATTTTTATTATATAGCTATTTCCAATATTGAGAGATTTTAAAAATTTTTTATGAAAATTCAAACAAAATACTCCTTTTAAAGTAAAGCAAAGCAAACAGAATATAGTCCGGCTAGAAAACTAGAGGACACCAATTCATTAAAGCAGCAATTAAAGTTGTTTTAAGAATAGGTGTCCTTTTTATTTTGAAAAGGGAGAGGGGGAAATGAAGGTGTTAAAGGATCAGTTGCGTGAATGGAAAAAGCATTCTAAGCAAGGAAAGAAGAAAAACAAGAAAAAACAAAAAGAGAAATTAAGTACTCGTGAAATTGAGGATTTAATGGGGATGCATAGACCTTGTTATGAACGAAGACGCGGAGCAATAAGACAAAAGTAATTTAAAAATAAAAAGGAGTGGTCTTACATGAATAAACAATTATCTTTCTTACCAAAAATTGATAGAGTAGCAACGCAGAAAAAATTAGAAGGTGTTCTGGAAAGTGTGCGTTTGTATAGGCAGTTTGGAATGATGCGTGAAGAAATGAAAGTCACTCCTTCTTATGAAATTAGATATCACGGGCCTACAAATGATGTAGGGAAGCCACTAGAAGATATAGCGATGGCTAATATTCAACAAAGTAAAAGAGAAGAGTGGATTAAGCAAACATCATTTCGTATTGACCAGTTTCTTAGTCGTTTGGGTAATGGACGTGCAGGAAAGGATCAAAGAGACATCATCATTAAGCGTTATTTAGAAGATGAAGATGTATGTGATTATATGGTATATAACGAAATCGGCATGAGCGAGCGTACTTATCGACGTGTTAAGGCTAGAGTATTTTATAAACTTGCTTTTGCTCTTAGATTAGAAGTTTACGAGACAGAAGAAACTGGAGGTAATGAATAATGAATTTTGTTCAGCCAATACGTGATCCAGAGCAAATACAGCAGCTTAAAGAGTATTTTAAAGAAAAGTGCTTACGTAATTACATTCTCTTCATTATGGGAATCAATACAGGCCTGAGAATCTCGGACATTTTGAAATTGAAGGTAGGAGATGTCAAAGGTAGTCATATATCTATGCGGGAAAAGAAAACAGGGAAACAGAAACGAATACAAATTACTGCAGCACTGAAAAGAGAACTTAAATGGTTTATTGAAGAAAGAGAAAATAATGAGTATTTATTGCAAAGCAGACAAGGTAAGAATCGTCCAATTGGTCGTAGCATGGCATATAAGATATTAAGCGGAGCAGCGGCAGAGTTTGGATTAGATGAAATAGGAACACATACATTGAGAAAAACATACGGGTATCACATGTACATGCAAACGAAAAACATAGCATTGCTCATGGAGATATTTAATCACTCGTCAGAGAAAGTCACGTTACGTTATATAGGTGTAAATCAAGATGCAATGGATAAGGCAATGACTAGATTTAAAATTTAATCATTGCTTTTTCTTTTAGGATAGTTTAAATTCTTAGTCTGATTGGGACGGGATCACCACAGCAAAAGATTTGCAGGTTACGTTAAGATCCATTTTAGGCAGAAAAATATTAGTTCTCTGAAGAACTATCATCATCACTCCTGTTCGATAATCTTGAGAAAATATTTATCTGAATAAAAAAATAACATTTTTTCAATTTCCTGTAATTATAATTAAAGGTATTCTGTTAGTGTTATACAAATGTATCTGTCGATCTATTCCATGTATGAATCTAGTCTGGCAATCAACAGAATATTCCACACACAATTGAAAAAGGGGGAAAGTTTATGCAAAGAATTTTAAAATTCCTGTTCATGTCCGTTTTTTCTTTGATTTGTGTTTTGTATGTTCAAACGAATGCTTTTGCCGCACCAGCATACGAGGGAGTTGTCAAAATGAAGCAGCCTTCAGGCGAATCTTTTGAGGGCACGTTACATGGAGATGAATGGTTCCATTGGGTAAGTACAAAGGATGGCGACGTACTTTTACAAGATCAGAAGGGGTATTGGAATTACGCGGAGCTTAAAGCAGATGAACTGAAATCAACGGGTACAAAATATAAAATTGATAAGAAGCCTTCAATGGCGGTAAATGAGTACAATTTGAATAAGTGGATAAAAAAATACAACCCTCAAGCAAAGAAAAAACAGGAGCACATGAATAAATTACAAAAAGAATCACCAAAAAATATTGATGGAACTGTCACTCCAGTTTTAGGAAACAAAAAATTACTTGTTTTGTTAATTGGGTTTACAGATGTTGATATTGCATATAACGATAACGACTGGAGTAACAAATTCTTTTCTACAAATCAAAAGTCAGTTAAGAATTACTATAATGAAGTAAGTAACGGAAAAGTACAGATAACTCCAGCTCCTGAAACATATGGTACTCAAAATGATGGAGTGGTTAAAGTGAAATTAGATTACGCTCATCCGAGTACATCGGGAAAAAGTATGGGTACGGTTATAACAGATGCACTGGCTAAAGCTGATTCTCAAGTGAATTTTGCTAGTCTTGATACTAATAATGATCAAGTCGTTGACTCTAAAGATGGCTTCTACATTGTAAGTTTTCTTGCTGGTAATGAACAAGCTGCTCCTGGTGCTCCACTTCCTTATATTTGGGCACATCAATCGTATGCTCCCAATTCTAATCACGATGGTGTTACGGTATCAGGCATGTATACAGCGCAGGGTGAAAAACAATATGGTCATATGGCGACAATTGGTATACCTGCTCATGAGTTAGGGCATTCTTTTGGTCTTCCAGATCTATATGGTGACAATAACCGTGTAGGTAGTCTAAGTATAATGGGGAATGGAGCTTGGAATAGTCTTCAAGGGGAAGAGTATGGAACTACCCCAGATCATATGGATGCTTGGTCAAAGGTAAAACTGGGCTTTGTAACACCAACTGTAGTAAATACCACTAATAACTTTACTCTAAATGCAATCCCAAATAACTATAATGTGTTAAAGATTCCTTTAAAGGATAATACGTATTTTTTAGTTGAGAATCGCGCAAAGGTTGGGTATGATGCGAGCTTACCAACAAATTCTGGTGGTATTGCGGTTTGGCATATTGATGAATCTATGAATAATAATTCCAGTGATTCGCATCCTTTCATTGATATAGAGCAATCAGTCAGTGAATACCAAGACCCATTCTATTACACGAATCAAAATCATGCTGCTACCTTTGGTCCAGACACTAATCCGAATAGTAATACCTACACGGGAGAAAAAACAGGAGTAACGATTACAACGACAAGTACAAGTAATTCTGCTATGAATGTAGCAGTCACAACAAAAGAAGCTAGCTTAATTCCGCAAACAAACTGGACACTAAAATATGTAGATAGCTATAATTGGTACAATTTAGGTACGTATGCCTTTGATGGAAACAAAGACACATTTTGGCATACAAACTGGAGCCCTGTAGCTCCAATGCCACACGAGATTCAAATTGATTTAGGTGCAACTTATAACCTCTCCAAATTCAGCTACTTGCCAAGGCAAGACGGCCAAATAAATGGAACGATTAAGGACTATGAGTTTTACGTCAGTAGTGATGGAGTAAACTGGGGAACAGCGGTATCCATAGGTGCTTTTGCAAACAATACTAACTTGAAAGAGGTCAGCTTTGCAAACAAGACAGGTCGTTATATTAAACTACGTGCATTAAGCGAGGTAAACAACAATCCATGGACAAGTGCCGCTGAAATTAATGTATTTGGAGTGGTTCAATAATATATTTGTGAGGTTATCTAATTAAATCATTGATACGCTAGTCCAAAGGGTTATCATCTGCTGAGAGTTCGCTCGGCATTTGATAACCTTTTTGTTCTATACTAGCCAATATGCAAAAGAAAAAGATGGATTAATAAAATTCATATTCTTAGCTTGATAGCAATGTGGTGGTACTCCTTACAGTTACTCATAAATTTTGTACTATGTAACTCAAAAAAGAAAGTATTATAAATTCAATGATACCAAGGGATTCAGCGAAGGGGGCAGTTACACACAATATAAGATATAGGTAAGTCATAGAGAACTTGAAATGATATATTAATTACTTTGTGAAAATAGTATGGATTAAGAAGATAATGATTTCAAATCGTCAAAGTAGAGAAAAAGATACGAATGATTAAATTCAAATGTAGGTTATAAAATTATTGATATAAATATAACGATTTTAAAAATGGTCAATGACATTTTCCTCAAAAATGGAAAAGTTGATATAACGTTGGACAGAAGATGGTTCACACAAATATGACATCTATAGTCCACAAACATAAGATCAAAATATGTCAGCTGAAAGATTAAAACAACTAACGGAAGCGGAACTAAAGAAACGTATTAATAGCACTGTACAGTATGAAGTAACTCCAATTGCATTAGAAAAGATATTTGGTTTATCTAATGAAAAAGTAAATAAGGGCGATATTGTCCATATCAAAGATACAAAATTTACGCCACCTTTGTTTTTAGAAGCGCGTCTTATCGCAGCGGATGAATGTGATACAAATGCAGCAAATGATAAATAGTATTTTGGTGATTTTAAAGAAGTAGAAGATACGAGAAGTCTGTTAAATCACATGTATGCCCAAGTTATGGGCAGTCTAGCTGGAAAAGCAAATAAAGGCTTGTTAGATAAGTTGGAAGAACTTGTGAAAGAGACAAATGAACAAGTTGATGTTGTGTAAAAGGAATCAGAAGCAGCAAAAAAGTTAGCAGAAAAAGTACAAGAAAACCTTAAAAATTATCAAACAAAAATTATTGAAAGCGCAAAACCACCGACAATCGGTTTAGAAGATGGAAAAACCTTATGGTTAGATATTTCAAACGGTAAGCCTGGCATCCTCAAATTATGGAAGAATGGCAATTGGGAGTCGGTTGTTCCTGATGTGGACAAAGTAAAGAAAGATACCTTAGAGCAAGTCAACAAAGATATTGAAACCACAAAAACAGAGTTGAATAAAAAAGTTCAAGAGGCACAAAATCAAGCAACAGGACAATTTAATGAAGTGAATGAAAGATGTTGAAGATTACGTTGGTGGAATTGGTAACCAAACGGTTTTACGCAATGTCTTGTGGAAGAACGACACGAAATATTGGCAATTAACTTCAAACGCAGTAAGAGATACACAAGTCACTTATAAGGGGGGCAATTCACTTAGTGTTATTACTACAGGTAATATGACTTATTCTTTATCCTGTTTCTTTCTTAGTTGTACCTAGCGCGTTTTTATAATTCTTTATTTAATTCCTAATTTAAAGAACAAACTATCCAAAATAACATGATTTATATGACTATGTATACTCCTTTTTAGAAAATATTGTAATTAATTAACATTTGAAACTATAACACAAATTATATAAATAATATATCTAAATTTATCGTCATCACAATGGTGCTTGTCTTTAGATTTCCAGCAATCATTATTCCAGGAAATACTTTTATGCCGCCCTTCAATTAGGGTTAGTATTATTCTATGTTTTAGTAAAAAAACTGCTTGTTTATTAACCTATTATTATACTTTTATATGATAGAGAGCTTTCTACTAGATATAGAATTCATAAAAACTATGCTAATTTTTAAGGGAGAGTGGATAGAACTACTGATTATGAAATTAATCAACACACATTTATCAAAGAAAATATTCTAATTTAAAATAATTTCTTATTTTGGAGTATACTGTCTTGAATGTATATTTCAAAATTGAATAGGTAAAAGATTTTATGTAACAACAAATAAAACTTCAGTATATGTAAAGCGATTTTTTACGAATATATAGCTTGATAAAAATAAAAATGATCATTTGGTAACCATGTTCATATCGTGATATTCAAAATTAAATTCAAGATAACTCATGTAATAAAGACTTCATAATTTTACCGAATCTGCGAGATACGTTGAAAACAGAATTTGTATCCCTCTAAAAATATTAATTTTCAGAATTTTCAATAAAAATGATTAGATTATACTAACTTAATGATAATGATTAAAAAGGCTACTATAGAACCCAAACATTAGTAGAAGAAAGACATATACAAGTATTATGAGTTTGAAAATTTCATAAACTCTAAAATCTTATAAAAAGAGGAGCATAAAACATGAGCGAACAATGTCCAATTAATGTACCATGTCAGGTAGCGGGACAAACCCAAACACCATTAAGTGATGAGACTGCAACACCAATTGTTACTCCAGGAGCACCTATTGTAAAGATTCCAGTTGTATTAGCTGAAAGAACGCTTCAAATTGTTGTAGAGTCCGATATTTCATTAGAGCCTCCAGCAGTCGAAATTAAACGCATCTTAAAAAACGTATTTTTAACACAATGTAAGTTAGTGCCTGTAGCATTCGTACCAGTACCAGGTACACCTTACCGACGAGTTACAAGAGCGAAATTATTTGTACAAGGCTATATTCGTAAAAATATTGAATATGCAAATGACGAGTGTAATGGAGTTCTATATGATCGTATTGCAAATGTTCCATTTTCTGGTTTTGCAGATCTGACAGAAGGTGATTTTCTATCATTAGCTTTAGTAGCTTCTTCTTCGGACACTACTTCTCATTTTATAAATCCTAAAAACGGTGATTTACCACGTCTAGACAAATATTTCTTTGAAAATGCAGTTTTTTATAACGAACAACCATATTGTGAATTAGTAAGCGCTCAATTTTTTGAATTAGACTTTTCACCTTGTCCTACAAACCTAAACGAACCATTTGATACGCTTCGTGAAAAAATTGTACTAGATCTTACTTTAAAAGTTTTACAAGTACAACAAGTACAAGTAGCACTATAAAAATAAAAAGAAATTGTCTTTGTTAAAAAGACAATTTCTTTTTTATTTTTATACAACATATATAATGATGAAATGGTCACATACAAAAAACAAATTTTTTGAATTTCATCAGACGGGGGGATGGTGATGAAAAATCCATGGATTGGTAAGGGGATATGGGATGAAATTTACAAGTATAAAAAACTGAATATACAAGATAATTTACACGAAAAAAGAGGGGGAAAAGAAGAAATACCACCTGAATTAAAGGGAGAATATGTAGCATCAAAATTAGAGAAAGAAGGTAAAGCGTCTGGATCACAAATAGGGCCTTTAATACGCTCACTGGTGGTCAAAACTCCATTTTCTATTTTTTCAGAAGTAACTAGTTTTAAAATATTTCCAAAAATAAATGTTAAAAATCAAGAAGCATTTGTATTTAGGAATGAAAAAGGTGTAGAAGGGCGTGAATTAGATTGTAAGTTATTAACTACAGTGCAACAATATTATTCGGATAGTTATTGTAAATTAGTTTCTTTAAATCTTCATGAGAAGAGAATTCATTTTGAATTATATAACCAAAAAAATAAAGGGAATAAAGAAGAGAATAAGGTAGAGGCATCTTCATGGATTCCTATTCACAGTATAATATTAGAGAGTGAAAATGGGGAAGACGTAAATAATTTTATTACAGCGAAACTACCAATAGAAATAGGAAGATATAAAGGTGAAATTAGTTTACGAGAAAAGGTTGTATTTAAAGAAAAAGTCATAGGAATAAAAGAGGTTGAACAGGAGATTATTTTGACAAAAACCGAATTTTTAATACCAAAGGTAAAAAAGAATGAGCAAAATACACTTACAGTTGAAAAAGGGAGCTTATTGGTAGAAGGGTATATATATCAATGTATTGAATACATATCAGAACAAAGTAAACTTCATGATAATGAGCATCAGTTAATACAAAATATTGTATTGGAGTTAATCATTCAAGTAATACAAGAACAAGAAGTACAAGTGCGAATTAAATAAAAATAATTATATTCCCTCGATTAGCTGATTATTTTTATTCGTAGTGTATCGATGGGTATTCTTTTGTAAATCATTCAGTGCTGCAAACTATTTGTTAAATGGTTTATCCTTGATAAATTCAATTTTACATTGTTACTAAATTGTATGAATCTCCTCTGGTTTAAGTTTTAAAAAAGTGCTAACAAGTTTGCAAGCGATCTTGCTAACACTTATACAGAATAGACATAAATTATCGCTGATATGTCGTTTTTTAAAATAGTCTTAATCAGTTAAATCACACTTATACGAAATGCTCATAAAAACCGTCTTAGTATCAAGAATATAACATGTTAGGTCAAACAAACCTTGATATAACAATGTTTGTTTAACTTGAATTTGTAAAACATTTACATTTTATAAATGCAAGTTATCCAAATCAACGTAATTATAAACATAAACATGATTAACACCAATCGGTTTACGTGACATTCGTATATTTTAAGTCTTTGATAAATAATACAATTTAAATTTTGCAGATCAGTAGAATGAGGAAATATGCTTAGAGTATTAGCGAAACCCAACCCTAATCAATTCTTCATCATTTATTTCAATTACGAATCTATATTCTTTGTCTAATAGCCAGTAATAAAAACTGACTGCATCAACGTCAACTAGTGATTGGAATACTTTATCAAGATTTGTACTTACTACAGGGATTTCATAGTTATCCCATATTATAAAAATCTGTTCGTCAAAATCTAGTTGGTTTGCTCTAATAAGGGAAATTATTTGTTCTTTGTTCGAAGCTATGAATTGGTTATCTATCTGTTCCCAATCTATTCTTCCCGAGACAGTTATAGGAAATGAATTCATTAAAATAGTAGCAATCTGTTGGCTTTTTTCTTGGGAGAAAATGAGAGTTTCGTTTCCTAGGGATTCAAGGCATTCACTAAACAAAGGGTTTGTGTCATTGTTGTTTTTGGTTTTCAGTGCTCTTAACTTTTGTCGCAATTTCCATTGTCTTGACGATCTATCATCCATTTTTAACATTCCTTATACAATTATTTAAGAATGAGTATAGCATATAAGGGAAGTCTTTATGAAAAGGAACTTTTTAAATATAAATTAAATAAAAGCGTTATTTGAAAAAAAGCCTTTTAAGGAAAGATAAGAGGCCATCAAAAAATATAACAACATGAAAATTTTATATTATGTATATACAATTTAAAGAGTTAGTGGAAATAATAAAATGTATAAAATTCTTATAAAAAAGCCCTAAGATTAGGGGATCTAGGGCTTCCTCTGTTGGTATATCTCACACGACATTATAAAAAGAAAAGAACTAAATGAAGGTAACACATGAATGTTTCGTAAATGTATCAAAAAAGTGAACAAAAGCGTTATTTTATTAGAAAAGTATGATTGTATGAAATAACATGTATGAAAGAAGAGGCGTTAGCAAAAATATCCCTTAACGAAATCGGCTTTATTTTTCAGCAAAGTAACCTTCTTAAGTGACTCATGTTGTATAGGTAGCAGAGAAAACAAAAAGAGTTCTTTTTATGGAGGACGGAGAAGTTGTTAGTGAAATACAACTAGGCAAGTTTAGGAATGATGATTTAAAAGCGCGAGAAGAGAAATTGTTAAAATGGTTAGCTGTACTCGGATTTTAAAGACAAAAACTCCTATTGAATATAGGAGTTTTTTCTTTGTTTGAAAGTTCGAAAAGATATATAATAATTTTCTGACTATTAATTTATGGAGGGGTATTAATGAAAACTGAAACGTTACACACACAAGAAGACATTTTAAAAATGCTTGATTCATTATTAAGACCTGCAGAACCATTTTGGAATGAGTTTTATGAGAATAAAGAAAAAGATGTTCCGTTTTTTGAAAATATTCCAGATGAGAATTTAGTTTCGTATATAAAAAAAGAGAGAGTTTCAAAAGGGAAAGTATTAGAACTTGGATGTGGTCCAGGTAGAAATGCCATTTATTTAGCGACTCAAGGATTTGATGTAACAGCAGTGGATTTATCTGTAGAAGGCATTAATTGGGCTAAAGAAAGGGCATTGGCAAAAGAGGTAGAAATTCATTTTATTTGTGATTCAATTTTTAATTTAGAGGTTCAAAACGAATTTGATTTTGTATACGATTCGGGCTGTTTGCATCACATTCCACCGCATAGAAGAATAAATTATGTGGATTTAATTAAAAACTCATTAAAATCGGGTGGTTATTTTGGATTAACATGTTTTGCGGCAGGCGATTTAGATGAGCGAAATGGATCAGAAATAACAGATTGGGACGTATATAGAGAATGGAGTCTACAAGGTGGTCTTGCATACTCGGAAGAAAAGTTAAGAGAGATATTTAAAGAATTTGAAGTAATTGAGATTAGAAGGATGAAACAAATGAAACAACCGAATGAAATGTTTGGAGAATCATTTCTTTGGACAGCGTTATTTAAGAAGAAATAATAAAGTAGATAATTGACAAACTCATCGTTTTTATAGACAATACACTTATAGGAATATACGTTCGGTTTTTGGCCGACTTATGTTTTACATAAATATATAACAAGGGGCTGTCTCCATATGAGTAACACAAATCAAAAAATCACTACGTTTTTAATGTTTGAAGGCAAAGCTGAGGAAGCAATGAATTTTTATACGTCGCTATTTGACCAATCGGAAATTGTAAGTATTTCTCGTTACAATGAAAATGGACCTGGTAAAGAGGGAACTGTAATTCATGCAACTTTTACGCTAAATGGCCAAGAGTTTATGTGTATTGATAGTTATGTAAATCATAATTTTACATTCACTCCAGCTATGTCTCTTTATGTAACTTGTGAGACAGAAGAAGAAATTGAAACGGTTTTTCATAAACTAGCGCAGGATGGAGCAATTCTTATGCCTTTAGATTCTTATCCGTTTAGTAAAAAGTTTGGCTGGTTAAATGATAAGTATGGTGTATCTTGGCAGTTAACTCTTGCTGAATAAAAAAGAAAAAGCGTAGCTTATTTGTTTAATCGATTTAGTTAAAAGCTTGAAAAATTAAATAACATAAAAAAGCGTTCCAACTGTCAACAGGTTTGGAATGCTTTTTTTATGTGGAAGTGAGTTGTTTAAAACTTAACAATTCTACGATTAGTTTAAATGAATGGAATAGATGTGTAATTTTTTGTCTTTTTAGAATTTTTTTAGTAATTTTTGCATTTATCTGTTAATGTAAATATAGACAACTATGTATGAACTATTAGGCAGGTTAATAGAAAAAGGAAAGCATTAAGCTTACACATTGAATACAACTAGATCGCTAGGAGGACTAATCGCAATGGATACTACACAACAAAACAGTAATGCATGGGATAAGAAGGTTGAAGAAGGTTCTAGATACACGCAGCCTGTAAGTAGCGAGGTTATTGAGAAAAGCAAATCAGGTGAATGGGAGATTACAGTCACTACGGAAAAATCAGTTCCTAGAAAGTGGTTTCCAAAGTCATTAGATGGATTAAAGATACTTTGCTTAGCATCAGGTGGTGGACAACAAGCACCTGTTCTAGCTGCTGCTGGATCAGATGTAACAGTAACTGATATATCTAAGAAGCAATTGGAACAAGATGAAAAGGTAGCAAAACGGGATGGTTTGACTTTGAAAACCGTACAAGGAGATATGTCAGACCTTGGTGATTTTGAGGATGAATATTTTGATATTGTTATAAATCCTGTTTCTAATTTGTTTGTAAAAGATGTTCATCTTGTATGGAATGAAGTTTCTAGGGTTTTAAAGAATGAAGGTATTCTTATTGCTGGATTTACAAATCCGTTACTATGGATCTTTGATGATAACCAAGAACAAAAAGGTATTCTTGATGTTAAACATTCAATTCCTTCATCAACATTGGATTATTTACCAGAGGATGAAGTTCAAGATTACATCGATTCAAATCAAACAATAGAATATGCGCATACTTTAGAAGACCAAATCCAAGGCCAAATTGAAGCTGGTTTTGCTATAACAGGTTTTTATGAGGATGATTTTGGTGGGACAAGGATATTAGATAAGCATATTAAAACATTTATTGCGACAAAAGCTATAAAGTTAAAGATGGATTAAGAATTTTTGCTTGTCGCACGAGGCGTTAGTCGAAGAATGCTCTTAAAATAGAAAAGGATGGTGCTTTCCATCCTTTTCCTTATGTATTTTGAGTGTCGAAACTATTCTCAAAACAAGTTTTACACTACCAATTGTATAATTGGGTTATGCTTTTATATTAAGAATTTTGCTGACCGAATCTTTTCCCGAGTTTAGCTAACAATTCAGGTTGATCGCTTTGGCTCATTATAACTTCAATAAAGATAAGTTGATTCTTATTAAAAATTATATTTGCTAAGGTTTCTGCTAATTCTGCTTCATTTTCTACTTTAAATGTTAGACTTTTTTCTTCTGATCCAAATACCATTGATAGTTTATTGTAATCCCACATTTGTATATCATTATAAGGTTGGTTTTGGCCGTGAATGGCACGTTCAACGGTGTATCCGTTGTTATTGATTAAAAATATAATCGGTTTTAAATTTTGACGTAGTATAGTTGATAACTCTTGGGCAGTTACTTGGAAAGAACCATCACCAATAATTAAAATGTTGCGCCGTGATAAATTGGCGAGCTGTGTACCAAGTAGAGCGGGCAGTGTATATCCGATAGATCCCCATAACGGTTGTCCTACATATGCAGTGTTATTAGGTAGAGGGATAGCAGCACTACCAAAGAAAGGTGTTCCTTGTTCTACAATTAAGATGTCGTTTTCTTGTAAGAAATGGTACATTTGCTGCCAAAAACGTTTTTGTGTGACCATTTGTGCTTTTGGATTGAACTCTTCAGTAAAAGGTGATGGTGCTGAAATAAATGGCTTAATTTCAAGAGTATCTTTATTACGATGCGCAATTGAATCACTTAAATGTTGTAAAACATCCTGCATTACAACTGGACCGTATTTTTTATCTATAATTTTCACAGTGTAGGGATGGATTTCTATAACTTGTTCTTTTGTAAAACCTTGTGTGAAGCCGCCTGTAATAGTATCAGTTAACTTCACACCAATACTAATAATACAATCAGATTCATCAATTCTTTTTCTCAAGTACGGAGAACTTACATCACCAGTATAAATCCCTATAAATTGAGGGTGTTTTTCTGGGAATACTCCTTTTCCCATACTTAACGTCGCGATGGGAAACCCAGTTTTTTCTACAAATTGATGTAAATTTTCTTTAGCGTGAAATCGATCTACTTCAAAATCAGCTAAAATTACAGGTTTTTTGGCGTTATTTATTATTGAAGTGGCATGTAGTAGCATTTTATCCAACGCTTCTTTATTACTTAAAATCGGTTTATATAAAATTGGTTCTGTAGGTTTATTAATTGGTTTATTATATACATCAATCGGCAAATTAATATGAACCGGGCGTTTTTCATTCCAACATGCACGTAAAACACGGTCAATTTCCTCAGCAGCATGCTCAGGTTTTACATTTGTTTGTGCCACAGTGATTTCTCGATACATATTGGAAAAGTGATCGAACTTTCCATCTCCTAACGTATGATGGACGATTGCTCCATTTTCCATTACTTTTGTTGGTGGCGTACCCGTGATTTTTATAACTGGCACGTTTTCCGCATATGAGCCAGCAATACCGTTAATAGCGCTTAATTCTCCAACTCCGAAAGTAGTAATAAGAGCAGCGATTCCTTTTATGCGAGCGTACCCATCTGCTGCATATGCAGCATTTAATTCGTTACAATTGCCAATCCACTTTAAATTTTCATGTGCTACCACATCATCTAAAAAAGCAAGATTATAATCACCAGGAACCCCAAATATATGTTCAATTCCTAATTCATGTAGTCTATCCAATAAATATGTACTTACAGTATATTGTTTTTTCAAATGAATCATCTCCTAATTATGCAATGAATGTTTCAATAGACTAAATAAGTTCTAATGCGTTGATTAAAATATTCATTACTAGATTGTGGTATAATTTACATACAGGGGGAAAGTAGATGACACAACATAAAGAAGAACAGATGAATGAGGCATTAGCATTATTTTATTTTGCATATAAAACATTTACTGAAAAGCCAGATGAAATTATAAAAGAATATGGCATTCAACGAGTACATCATCGAATTTTATTTTTTATCGCACGTTTTCCAGGGATAAGTGTAAATGAGTTATTATCACTATTAGAAATAAGTAAACAAGCTCTCCATGGACCGCTACGTCAACTTGTGGAAAAGGGCTTAATTGAGAGTAATGAAGCTATGCATGATCGACGTGTGAAACAGTTGTCTTTAACAGAAAAAGGTACAGATTTAGAGAAAAAACTGAGTGATGTACAAAGACAACAAATGGGTGCTATTTTTTCAAAATTTGGTGAATCATGTGAGGACAATTGGCACCAAGTTATGAATGAAATGGCAAATAGCAGATCAGGTTTTGATGCTTGGATAACGAAACGTGAACTACCAGTCGATCAAAAATAATGAAAAAACTTCTGTTTTTATCGTTTGAAAAAGAACAAATTTTATCCATACATTTGGCAACTATGATTTGGTCATAGAGTGAATGGATAAAAAGATACATTACTAGATACTTTATACGTGTACGCAATGGAACAATAAAATTCACATTTCCGAAAGGGGAATTATAATGATAAAACTTGTACTTATTCGTCACGGACAAAGCTTATGGAATCTTGAAAATCGCTTTACTGGATGGACAGATGTTGATCTATCAGAGAATGGATTAAGTGAAGCGAGAGAAGCAGGAGCAATATTAAAGAAAAACGGATATACTTTTGATGTGGCTTATACATCAGTATTAAAACGCGCAATTCGGACGTTATGGATTGTACTTCATGAGATGGATCTTACTTGGGTTCCAATACATAAATCTTGGAAGCTAAATGAAAGACATTATGGTGCATTGCAAGGGCTGAATAAAGATGAAACTGCACAAAAATATGGTGAGGAGCAAGTTCATATTTGGAGAAGAAGTGTTGATGTAAGACCACCGGCTCTTACTGAAGACGATCCTCGATATGAAGCGACCGATCCAAGATATAAAACACTCAAAAAAGGTGAATTTCCATTAACTGAATGTTTAGAGGATACGGAGAAGAGAGTACTTGCTTATTGGCATTCAGAAATTACGCCGACATTAAAAAGTGGTAATAAAGTAATTATTTCATCACACGGTAACACAATTCGCTCGCTAGTAAAATATTTAGACAACCTTTCAAGTGATGGTGTAGTTTCATTAAATATTCCCACTAGCATTCCGCTTGTTTATGAATTAGACGAAAACTTACGTCCGATTCGTCATTATTATTTAAGTATGAATGGAGAAGTACCTGAAGGGGAAATTCCAAAACATATTTCTTTTTAATACGAAAATTTGAAATGAATGCTTGTCTACATATACAATATAGACTCATGGTAAAGTGAAATTTTAATCAGTGGGGGTCTTACTGCCCACAAATAACAGGATAAAAGACGTGGTACTTTCTAATGTATATGCGATGTAGCTAATTTTAGAAGCTTGTCCACGTCTTTTGTCATAAAGAGAGCAGCTTGCGCATGTAATGATATCGTGAGTAGTTTTTGAATGGAGGGTGATGTGATTAATGATCTCTAACATTCGAATTGGCTTATTTGTTTTAGCGATTGTCTTTGTAGTCCTTGTTTTCTTTTATTGGAAAAATGAGGAGTTATACGAGGAGAAAAAGCAACGTATTAGAAAGACTTGGTATGGTTTGTTTATCATATCTGTCACCGTGTATTTCATGATAAAAGGAATTGATTTAACCCTCTGGAAAAATCTTTTAATGTTTACTGCAATGGTTATTTTTGTTGATATTGCGTTCATTTTAACACCTAATATTTCTGAAATATGGGGTGCGAAATTTAGTGATATTGGCAAGACAGTTCAATCAATAAAACGATCATTAATTGCATCTAAAGCGAGAGGAGAAATATACACGACAATTATTCAAAATGTTAATCCATCAGTATTCGGTACGATGGAATGGCATACGGAAGAGGAATATACAAAGAGCTTAAATGCATTTTTAGATTCATATGGGGAAAAGATTGGTGCGAAAATTGTTGTTTTTGAAGCCGCGAAGGAATTAAATACAAACTTTCGTGGTATTCGCTCGCAATTTAGTATTATCGTTCCATTAGAACATATCGAGCAATTGAATGAGCAGAAAGCGGTGCAAGTAGAAAATGTCGGGATTATACCAGCAAAAATAGTAAGTGACGTTTTCATTGTTATTGATGGAAAGAAAAATAACCTGCAAGATCGGGATTTTGAAAATGTATATAATTTAACAATACATCATAGTTATTTTAGTAAATAAGGACAGAATCTTTTTCTGTCCTTTTCTTATATACATAAATTAAAAACAAAATCCGACAAAGTTGAATGAAATTGGACAATCATTCCTACACTAGCATGTAGAGGTGATTGTAGTGGTAAAAGATTATGACAATGATTTTTTTAAAGAAGATAACGAAGATACAACAGATTTCTCTTTAATAAAAGGGGATACGTTGCAGCAAGTAGAAGAGTTAGAAGAAGAATTAAAAAGAAAATCATAAGTGTACACTCTTTCTATATTTGCTATATAATATAAATAAAAGGTTGTATCTTTTTGAAAAGGGGGAGAAGAGATGGCTGAAGTCAATGTAGAAAAGTCTTCGTTTTTTAAAGAAAAAAAAGAAGAATCAAATACAGATTTCTCTCTTGTGAAAGGTGCATTAACTCAAAATGTAAATGGATTAGAAAAACTTATAGAGGCGATCCCATATAAGTATATAAAAGAGGGTAATTTAAAAGAGAATGCGTAAAAGCATTCTCTTTTAAATTACATCTTTATGATTTGTTTATCCGCTATTTCTTTTTTTGTTTAAAAATAATTTTATACATATAATATCCAAGAGCTGCAAAAATAAATCCAATAGCAGCACCAACTATTTCTCGCATAAACAATAAGTATAAAGAAGCAATAATTAGGGCAAATAAGATTAAAAGTAGTACATACTTTGAAATAAATTCTAACCCTTTGTACACTAGTAGAATTACACCTGAAAGAACAGTGATGATAGGTAATATCCTATTTTCGAAAAGACCTTCCTTTTTTTTGTTAGAATTCTGATGTTTATTCAATATAAATATACTCCCGTCTTAGAGGATTAATGTTTTATTAGTTTTGCTATTTCATTTTCGAAAAGATTTTTGGTTAAATAGGTTATATCAAAGGAATCATTTATTATATTTTGAGTTAATAGCCATTGAGTGTTTGGTGATTCAATAACAAAGAATCCATTGTCAGAAATAACCTCATTCTTTTCTGTTGTATCTAGACGCATAATAGTGTAAATCGACTGCGTTGTTTTTAAATCCCTTATAAAATTTTCAGCATATAAGGAATTAAATCCATTCTCGATTAACATTGTTTTCCCTTCTTGAATAGACAATGGGAATAACTTTTCGATATTTTGTACGATGTGGTTTGGGAGAGTTCCTACAATGTTACTTTCTTTTTCCTCTTCTTGAAATCCTAGCTGTAATAAATTTTTAGATTCTAAAAATAATCTATCGTCTGAAATCTCTTCGATTTCATGTATAATACCATCTAAACTCTGATATGTAACGTTTGAAGTGTTATCAATATAAATGTTAGCAGTAATCGTTGTTTCGTTTGTAAAATCGACTTTTTGAAGTAATAATGAAAGGTGCGGATTACACATAGTGCTGAATAATTTCTTTATACCCGGTTGTAATTGCATTTCTTTAGTTTGTTGATTAAAGTTTAATAATCCTCTAGCAAATAGGGAATGCGCTGCAGTTAATAATATTTTTTCGACATCTGCTTTCTCTAGTTCATCATAGATAAGACTTAGTAATTCTTTTGCATAAGGTTGATTTTCTATAGAGTTCATTAGAAATGCTAATTCCTCTATGGAAACAATTTGTTTTTTATTCATAGCTCATAAAAAGTCTAATTAGAGACTTTTTTTACCTCATTTCTTCAATTGATTTTTAATTTATTTTAAAAAATTAGTGAAGCTATCTGTAAAACTTGAAATACTCTCTTTAAACTTTTGACGAGGTACAAATTTATCTGCCAATTCATTGAATGCGGTGCCACCAACAGTAGAACCAATAATGCCACCTGCAATTGCACCAACAGCTGTACCAACTGGAGGGAAAATGAATGAGCCAGCTAATGCACCCGCTTCAGCACCCGCTACTCCACCTGCATAAGTTGAAGCTAAATTTCCAACTACTTTTCCTGTAGAATAAACTGTATCCATAGCAATATTAACACCAGCTTGAGAGCCATCATATTTTTTAAAATCACTTTGTATGGCTGATGTTAATGAATTTACTTCACCTAATGTAGTAAGGGTAATGGAAGCTATACCAAAGGGTTTCATATTTTTTATAATATGCTTAGAAATATTAGATTCTTTAATACTATTTTTAGGAAGAGATTTATCTAATTTTCCTAATGATGCAGCGGTTTTTTCTAATGTTGAAAAGTCTTTCAAGGGAATTAATTTATTCCATAATTCTCCCGCCTTACCATTAACCCATTTACGAGTGACGATATCTACTAAATCATTTCTTTTTTTGTTTGGAATAACATTTAATACACCTGCCATTATACCTAATTTAACGGTGGGAGATAATGCGGTCATCAATCCCTTTTTGAGAGAATCGAGTAAACTCCCATTATTTGTGCATAACTCAGCTCCTGTTTCATCATCTACTTTTCTGAATTTTTCGGCTGCCCTTTTTAGTTGAGTTTCAATCTATCCAAGTAATGAATATATTTATTCATTACTTGGATAGATTGTTGAAAATCATAATAAAACTTTTCTTTGGTAGAACCATACCAAATTGATTCAAGATATGAGATATCTTTTCGAAGGTTGGTAAATTGTACTTGTGCTTGTTCTTGAGCACTTTTGAATTTTTCGGCTGAACATTCTAATAATTCTGGAGTCACGATAATATTCAATATGGTTAACCTCCTTGTATGAAAAATTATTTTAACCAAAAATATATTAGATGATAATTCCATTAATTTACTACTTAATAATATCAAATATTATTAAGTAGTAGTAGATTAATGTTGTTAATTTTATGATAATTAACAAAAATAAAAAAGAGATAATGTGAGATAGGAGTTGAAGGTACAACAGATTTCTCTTTAATAAAAGGTGATACGTTGCAGCAAGTAGAAGAATTAGAAGAAGAATTAAAAAGAAAATAATAAGTGTACACTCTTTCTACATTTGCTATATAATATAAATAAAAGGTTGTATCTTTTTGAAAAGGGGGAGAAGAGATGGCTGAAGTCAATGTACAAAAGTCTTCGTTTTTTAAAGAAAAAAAAGAAGAATCCAATACAGATTTCTCTCTTGTGAAAGGTGCATTAACGGAGAATATAAATCGGTTAGAGAAACTGATGAATAATAGTAGTTCAAAATATATACAGGTGAAAAGAAAAAAAGAAAATGCATAGAGCATTTTCTTTTGTTTTTTTATTTAATAGTAAACTTTTCTCTTATTTTTTCAGGCAAATCTGCTTTCTGAATCTCTTCATAGGACTTTACTTCAATTGATGATATTTCATTTTTATTATTATCATCTTGATCTACATAAAGGCGTAAAAACGCGTCTGCATTTAATTTATGATTGTTTTCTTTTTTTGTACTTCTAAATGTAATTTGTTTTTTGACGCCATCTTCATCATATGCGGGCAGCGTATAGTTTCGTAAGTTTCTACCATCTACCTTTTCGATAGTTCCTTCGCCTTTTATCTGCATGTAATATACATCTTTGCCAATTCTATTTAGTGACGCTCTCTCACAGCCAATAGTAAAACTAGAAAATAATAAACATAGTGTAATAATTGCTAAAAACTTTTTCATTTTCTTTATCTCCTTTAATGTGTTTCTTTAAAAAGTATACGGCTATTATTAAATGAGAAAAATCGATATAGATTACAATGCCCTTACAATGTTGTAAGAGTGTTTTACATAAAATGAACAATAAAAGTTAAAAGAAAGGTAAAATAATGAATCATGGTATAATGATAAAAGACTTACATACTATTTTTTCATTTTGAAAGGAGCTTGAAAAATGTATTCTACTTTAGAACAATTAACAAAGCACCCTGTATTTTATCATTTTGCAGAAATTTCAAAGATTCCTAGAGGATCAGGTAATGAAAAGGAAATTAGTGATTATTTAGTGGGCTTTGCAAAAGAGCGTAACTTAGAAGTCATTCAAGATGAAGCATTAAATGTCATTATTAAAAAAGAAGCAACAGCTGGTTATGAAAATGTACCAGCTATTATTATTCAAGGTCATATGGATATGGTTTGCGAAAAAAATCAAGCAACAGTACATGATTTTGAAAAAGATCCAATTGAATTAAGAATCATTGGGGATATGTTATATGCAAATCAAACAACTTTAGGTGCTGATAATGGTATTGCAGTTGCGTATGCATTAGCTTTATTAGATTCAAAAGAAATTACGCATCCAGCACTTGAAGTCGTTATCACTACTGAAGAAGAAACGACAATGGGCGGGGCTTTTGCTATTGATCCAAATCATTTTGAAGGAAAGATATTTATAAATATTGATTCTGAAGAAGATCATAAATTACTTGTAAGTAGTGCAGGTGGTGCGAAAGCTGTTGAAACAATTCCCGTAATTTGGGATGAAACGCCAGCGAATATGGATGCATACCGTCTATATGTTGGTGGTCTAAAAGGCGGACATTCTGGTATGGAAATTGATAAACAACGCGGTAATGCGAACAAAGTATTAGGACGAGTATTACGTGATTTATCAGCACATACGGAGTTTAACATAAGTGAAGTTCACGGCGGATTAAAAACGAATGCAATTCCGCGTGAAAGTGTAGCTACAATTTTAATTCGTACAGAAGATGTAGGACAAGTAGAAGAAAAACTAGAATCATGGACACGTGTATTACAAGAAGAAATGCGTGCTGTTGATCCAGATGTTCATGTTACACTGACAAAATTGGATGAAAAAGTTGAAAAAGTTGAAAAAGTTGAAAAAGTTGAAAAAGTATTCGCTAAAGAGACACAAAAGCAGCTTATTTCATCATTATTCTTAATTCCAAATGGCATTCAAAGTATGAGCATGGATATTAAAGGTCTTGTAGAAAGCTCAACAAATTTAGGCGTTATTGAAACGTTGCAAGATGAAATTAAATTACGTAACGAAGTGCGAAGTTCTGTAAGTAGTTTAAAACAACATGTTGCAGAAGAAATCAAATATATTGCTGAATTAGTTGGTGCTACATTTGAAATAGAGTCAGAGTATCCAGAATGGCCATACAATCCAAACTCACAAATTCGTAATTTATTTGAAAAAGTGCATCAAGAAAAATACAATAAAGAAATTGAAATCTTCGCTGTGCATGCGGGGATTGAGTGTAGCGCATTCGTTCAAAAAATGCCTGAATTAGATGCAATTTCATTCGGACCAGACATTTTTAACGTCCACACTCCAGATGAACATATCAGTATCTCTTCTGTAGTGAATAACTGGGGATTCTTCATTGATGTAATGAAGGGTACAAAAGAATTAGCTAAGTAATAACGACGAAATAAAAAGGAGCCTATAAAAATTTATAGGCTCCTTTTTTGTATTGGAATTTATCCCGCTATTTGCAGAGCAGCCCGATTGGTTTAACTAACAATCAGTGGGGGATGAATAAAACCACTACTGATCAAAGTTTCACTTTATGAGAAGTCATTTTTCGTTAGTATGTAATATTAAGCTTGAACAATTAATAAGGATGAATTGTTGATGTTTTTTAGTACTGATGAAGGGGTGGAGAAATGAAGGGAAGAAAGCATTTTATTGTTTGTATGTTTTTATTGTTCTTCACATTTAGTTTTATTGGTGTTCAGAAAATAATAGCAGAGGAAGTTGAATTTACAGGAACAACAGCTCCATTGAATGTAAATGTTAGAGAGGCAAAAAGTTTGAATGCAAATATTGTAGATGTGATTCCCGGAAATACAAAAGTATCTTTTAAAGGATGGGAGTATGGTGAAGCGGTTAAAGATTACTGGACAGGAAATTTAGATAATCGTTGGTTTTATTATTTTAAAGATGGAAAAAAAGTATATGTAACGTCAGCGTATATTAATGGAAATCCTCCAAATACATCAATAGATCGTAAATTATCTGTACCTAACATATTACAAGAAAGATCAAATTGGTGTTGGGCAGGCACTTCGGTTTCAGTTTTAAATTATTTTGGGAAAACTCCTTCACAAGATCAGTACGTTAGGTATGTTAAGGGTGGATCATATAATAATCCTGCAACTTCACGTGAAATACAATATGGATTATCGGGATATGGTGTTAGCTCAGCTATAAGTTCTGGAGCAAAATCGTATGATTGGTTCAAAAGTCAAATTAATAGTAATCAGCCGATGATTGCACTCATTATGTGGCAAAATGGAGCTAACATCGGACACTTTGTAGTACTTGATGGATTTTATAAAGGGACAAATGGAACAGATTATATAACGTACATGGACCCTTGGTATGGTGATCATTATAATCATAATTTCAGTACGTTCCATAACAATAATAATTTTTGGTGGAGTGAAACTGTTTATAATATCCATGCAAACTAATAATATTAAAAGCGGGGGTTCATAAATGGGAAAACTACTTAAGCTTGTGATACCGTGCATGTGTTTAATGACCGTTATTATTTTCGCTAGTAAAATTAGTTATGCATCAAAAAATAAAAGTGAATCGGTACAATCGATCGCATTAAAAGATTATCAATATAGTAAGGGAAGTTCTTCTGAAAATTTAAGCTTTGAAAAAATAACAACATCTCCATTTTCGTTACCAATCTATGAAACAATTCCAGCACAGCAAATTTTAAATAGCTCTGAATTTAAGCATTTACTATTACCAACAAATGAAAAGTTGTGGTTTATTATGAAGGGTGAGCAGCCAGAAGGACTAATTGTTGCGAATGATATTGAACCGATTCGAACGGGCGGAGAAAATAGAAGTAAAGATTTATATGGATTATATACAGCAATAAAGAATAATACAAATGAAACAAAAGATATTAGTTATTTCGAATTTGAAGGACAAGGAATATTGGTAGTAAATCAAAATAATGATCAAGAAATATACCTTAGTAAAGGTGCCGCTGCCATATTAAAACTTCCTGCTGGTCAAAAAGTATTGAGCAGTGAAGTATTACAGAAAATGAAAGAGAGAATTGTAACTGCTTTTGAATAGTTAAATATAAACTGAATAAACAAATCAATAAATAAATGAATATGTATTTAATATGAAATTTCATGTACTGTATTATTTTCGAAAATAATACAGTACATAGTATAAAAAGAATAACATAAGAAAAGAGTGTAAGATTTTATGAAAAAATGATGATTATAGTAGAAATAGTTGATTCTTACTTGTTTTGTATAAAGTTCGATTCAAATTACACTTCACATTTAAAATATTTAAATAATTCAAACGGAAAAGCTTGACCTTCACACTATGTAAAGGTTTACAGTAAGACAGAAAAGGAGGTTAAGAAATGAAAAAAATAACGAATTTGTGTATGAGTGCTATACTAACCACATCTATTTTCAGTGGTTATGCTCTAGGGAAAGGGATTGAGAAAGTTCAGGCGAAGGAAATTGAAAAAACGCAAAGAAAAGATATGAAGAAAGTAGAGGTACGAAAACAAGTAGGAAAGTATACAATGCCAGATGAAAAAAGCAAACATGAAGGAACATGGCTACAATGGCCTCATGAATTTACATATGGGCAAAAATATCAGCAAGAAGTAGAGCCAATTTGGATTCAAATGACAAATGCTTTAAGCAAAGGCGAAAAAGTTCATATTGTTGCATATGATCAAGAAGAAAAAGAAAGAATTACTGAGGTTTTAATAGATCACGGGGTAAATATGGGGAAAATTGATTTCTTTATCGCACCTACTGACGATGTATGGGCGAGAGATACTGGACCAATTTTTGTTTATGATAATGACAAAAATCTAAAGATATTAGACCCAGGATTTAACGGATGGGGAAAGAAAACACCATATAAGAAAGATGCTCGTCTTCGTGAGAATCTTAGTAAACAGTTAGGAATTGAAAGAATTGATTGGAATAAATTTGTTCTTGAAGGTGGCGCATTTGAATTAGATGGTAATGGAACTGCTTTACTAACTAGAAGTGCTGTAACGAATAAAAATAGAAATGCAAAATTGTCAGAAAAATATATTGAAAAATATATTAGTGACCTTGGGGTAACAAATTTTATTTGGTTAGATGGAGTACCTAACTTAGATATTACTGATTTTCATATTGATGGATTTGCAAAATTCCACGATAAATCTACTATTATAACATTAAACAAAAAAGATTTAGCTGAATGGGGAACGTCTGATAAAGATATTAACAAGTTGTTGCAGGCAAAAGATGCTGAGGGTAATAAGTACAAGTATGTATATCTGCCGCTAAGCAAGAATAATGTTACATTAGAAAACGGAAAGCAACTTGATTATAAAGGTTCATATATTAATTATTATATAGCGAATCAAGTTATCTTAGTACCTAACTATAATGACCCTAATGATAAAATAGCAAATGAGACGATTCAAAAACTTTATCCTGATCGTAAAGTGGTGGGGGTTGATGTAAGAGAGCTTTATAAAAATGGTGGTATGATCCATTGTATTACTCAACAACAACCAATTAATTTAAAATAATATATTTATAGTGTTTAGGGAAGTTTTCTATTTCTTATGAGAACCTGTTTACCTATTTTATTTTATTTTTTATCCTGCATTAACGGGCAGCTCTAATGATTAAAGTTTCAGTTTATAAGTTAAGTATACCTTTCCTATAAACTGAAGAAACCCACCCTTTTTGAAAAAGCTTAATCAAAATGGATGGATTTTCTACATTAAAAGCTATACTTGCTGTTACGGAAGAAACATTGTCTAAAGGTATGTTTTTACCTTTTAAAAGTTCCTGGTACAATTAGTCTTACTAAAATATCTAAATACAATCTATATTTTTTCTTTTAGCAAGCCATACATGCCCATTACCTTCAGAATACAGAATTACCTTAAATAATAAAAGTTCAGCGACTTTTCTGTTTTTATTTGTAAATGAACCACATTATACTTGGTCAATTATTGTGCAACCTTTTCGAATAAATGATTTTCTTTATTTGAAAATAAGGGTGCATCTATAAAACCATAATGATAAACTAAAATACCTAATTCTACTCTAGAATTAATATGCCATTTTTCTTTAATATGATTAATTATCGTTGAAATTCTTCGAGGGGTAACATATATTTTTTTTGAAATTTCTACATCTGTAAATCCTTTTGCTACATAAATAGCCACTTCTAACTCTCTTTCGGTCAACATTCTTTTCATAAAATACGCTCCTTCGAAATGATTTATATAAAAATCAAAAGAAACTATTAAAAGAAATAAAGGTGGAAAATCATATTTAGTTCTTTTAATTTCGCTATTTGCGGACAGTAAGATACCCACCTCAAAATTTAGCTGTGGCAAAGAAGTCGGACTCTCTGTAAATGCCTGCCTGGAGTGGACTAATAATCAGTGGGCATGAATAAAACTCCCATTGATTATTAGTGAACCATATTTTAATAATTTCTCGTATTGTGATACAAGTTTGTAAAAGAAACTATAAATCCATATAATTAGTAATTGTAACTATATTAATTTTACATTACATTAAAAGTTGGAAAATATTCTTATACTCATAAAGTGTTACATTTGAGGGAGGAAAGATGGAATTCTACAATCTTGGTATTATTATTAAAGAACTTAGAAAGAAAAAAAACATGTCACAATCTGAATTATGCCATGGAATATGTTCACAAAGTCAAATTAGTAAGATAGAAAAAGGTATTATTTATCCATCTAGCATATTGTTGTATCAATTATCTGAAAGACTTGGTATTGATCCAAATTATATATTTGCACTAACCAAAAACAAAAAAATAAAATATATTGAAAATGTAAAATATGTAATGAGAGATTGTGTGAAACAAAAACAATATAATGAGCTTTACGAAATAGTGAAAAAAGAGAAAAACGAAAATAATTTCCAATCAAAAGAAGATAAACAATTTCTATTATGGCATGAAGCGATTGCTATATATTATGTAAATGGAGCAACAATTAATGCTTTTGACATTTTAAATAGAGCACTAAAACAAACCTTAAGTAGTAGTAACTTTTTATCAGAAAAAGAAATAAGCATAATGAATTCAATTGCTATAATACATGCAGAAAATAAAGAGTATGAGAAAAGTATAAATATATTAAAACAAAGTTTAATTAATTTTAATAAGATAGAATTTCCTAGAGAAAAAGAAATCAAATTAAGACTCATTCATACGTTAACAAAATGTTTACACCTTGCAAATCAATATGAAGAAGCAATAAAGTATAGTGAAATAGGCATAAAATTAGCCATAAATATGAATACTTTATACTTATTAGGTGAATTATTCTTTGAAAAAGGTGCAATTTTATTAAAAGTTCAGCACTCTAATGAAGTTGGTTTAACATACATAAAAAAGGCATTATTTATATTTGAATTAACAGAAAGAAAACAATATATAAAAATGATCAAGGATAAATATATTAAAAATCAAGAATAAACAAGAAATAATTCTAACATAAGTGATTCCTAATTGGTATTTATTCCTAAAAAAAGTGCTGTAATACGAACTATTCCTAATTGTTGTTTATTGCTAAAATAAGTACCGTAATATTAGATAAAAATAAAGGGTGGCATTTTATGAAAACAAGAGGGATTACTCGTAAAGCAGATAGCATGGGGCGTATTGTTATTCCAATGGAAATAAGACGGAGTTTAGGAATTGTAGAAAAAGATTCTCTTGAAATGTTTATAGAAGAGGATCAGATTATTTTACGAAAATATCAATCTCCAAGAGCTTGTGCACTTACAGGGGATATTTCAGACAGCAATATTTCGTTAGCGAATGGGAAGATTATTGTAAGTCCAAACGGCATGGAACTGTTAATAAAGAAGTTACAGCAATATCTTTTAAAATAAAAGGTAAGTAAGAAATTTAAAATAGAATATACTTGGAAAAAGGTCCTCTATCACCATTTAGGGGACCTTTTTATTGTTATCAATAAAATTGAGAGGCCGTAGTTGGTTCAATGAAATACGAATTAACTCATAAATAGTCTGACTATTTTTTATAAAAATACTATTTATTTACATTTTTTGGTTTCGTGTTATATTTTTAGTGTCAATATATTTATCTTGAAAATTCTGATTTTAAACTCAGGAAAACTTTAGAAAATGAAATACTCTTACTTGAATTGAAAATCATATAAACATAGTTTGAAAGTAAAGTATGAAAATGAATCAGATTTTCAAATTAAATTTGCCAATTTAACGGAGATTCGTGGGGGAAATGTGACTAAGAAGAAATCTCTTATACTCCACGTTTTTTATCTGTAAATTGGTAGTTCTAATAGCTTTGAAGAAAAGCAAAGGAGCAAAAAAGAAGTAGGTAGTTCATTTAATAGAAGATATGGTGTGAAAAAATAAAACAACGGAGGTTTTATAATGAATAAAGGAACACTGCAGATTACAGAAATTGAAGAAATTAGCATTCCTAATGTATTGAAGGATAAAATCAAGAATCTAATAGACTATGAATTAAAAACTCATAATCCGTATACTTGTGATCAAGAAATAGCTGCAAGCTTTTCGAGAGAGTGGCTTAATTGTTTGATTGATTATTCAAAGAAAACTTCGAATTCAGACATAAAAAAACTACTACATATGATAAAAGTAGCGAATTGTGGTGGGAACGTACCACCTACTCTTATTAAAAATATTCCATGTGATCCTATGGAAACACTATTACCTGGGGAGAATCGCAAAGGTTTTAATTATGGTGAAGACGAAGACGATAGAATGAAAAAATATTTTTATGCAGAATGGGTCACATGGCTTTTTGCCACACTTTTTAATTATGATGCTTTAATTCACCCATCCGAACATGCAGGGAAAAATAGATTTCACCTCATTTCCCCTTTGAACAACGATGAAGTTTTGCGAAATGTCGGTGCAAGCACCGGTGGTGGGAATTTTTATCAACATAACGATGCCACAGTGTTTACAGATATGAAAGACCAATCAGATATTGAAGCAAGATTGAAAACATTCAATACAAATTTAGAAATTGTATCAAATAGACTTAATAAATCCGTGGAACGAATAGTGTCTGAAATTACTTGTGGAAAATTTACTAGAGTTGATGCTCTTTTATTAAAAGGAGTGTTAAATTTAAAAACTCAAACTCATATTGGAACGCCAAAATTACTTCAAAAGCATCTTGAAGAAAATCACTTCAGTAAAGATGATATATTGGCGATAAGTAAAATGCCTATTGCTCATATCGCAGGAATGGCGGATGGTGAAATATCTGGATTTGTAGGGGAAATAAACCAAATTATATTTTTGGATGATAATGGTGATATTATTGCAACTTGTTTGAATGGAGCAGAAAATAGATTGATTTATGTGGGAGAAAGTGAAGAAGAAAAATTGAAATTTGACATGTTTTTAGAACTCTTACGAACAACGCCTACTTATAAGGTTCCACTTACATCTGAAGATTTATTAATTATCCCAAATTCATACTATGGTAAACAAACAAATGTAACTCATGGTAGGGAAAGGTTATCTGAGGAAGAATATAAAATCCCGATTGGAGATAATAAGTACGGAAGAAGAATTGTTTGCAGGCAGTACGTTTCCAGCCGATTACGTGATCAGAAAGAAAGTTACTTTACAGATATCATTAACTAGTTTAAAGAGAGGAGGGGCGATGGGGAGGTTTGGGTTATAATAGCTCAAGCCTGCCCCTATTCTTTGTATGGATTTTACTATTGAATTACTCATACTACTATTTTTAGTAGCTGTATTAGCAGGATGGATAGATACAATTGCTGGGGGCGGCGGTATGATAACTATCCCGATAATGTTATTAGTAGGTATGTCTCCTTCTGTAGCGATAGCAACTAATAAACTACAAGGGAGTAGCGGAACCCTCATGGCAACAATGATTTTTATTAAGAAGAAAGAAATTAATCTCAAAGATATGCGTTTGTCCATCTTAATGACCTTTTTGGGATCCGTTTTCGGTGGATGGCTTGTTTTACAGATACGGGCAGAATATCTAATCATGATATTACCTTTTTTACTTATTATTATTGGTCTTTATTTTCTATTATCTCCAAATATAGCAAACGAAGATCGACCGAGAAAAATAAGTATGTTGTTGTTTGCGTTAACAGTGGCTCCATTCCTTGGATTTTATGATGGCTTCTTCGGCCCAGGAACAGGTAGTTTAATTGCTTTAGCATTCATTCTTTTATGTGGATATAGTGCTACAAGAGCAACTGCAAATGCTAAGATCTTGAATTTTACAAGTAATTTCGCCGCTTTGTTATATTTTATTATTTTTGGCCAAATCGATTGGACAATTGGGTTGATTATGATGCTTGGTCAAATTATAGGATCATATATTGGAGCGAAGATGGTGCTTACAAAAGGGACGTCATTAATACGACCAATAGTGGTTATTGTTTGCTTTGTCATGGCAATTAAAATTTTTTTACAAAATATGAACTAAATGTAATCAAAATATTATTTGGATCAAAGTTAGAGTGTTTTCATGTTCTTATTGCAGTATTACGCTGTTTAAGATGTGTTCAAAATTACACAATTTGACTAGTGTAATGTATTGCGTTATGCTTTTTTTAGTATAAAAGAAAGGCTTGAAGATAATGATTCGTCGTTTGAGAAAGCTAAAAAATGTAGCTGTCGTAGTAAGCTTCTAAGTAAATAGCAAAATATATAATACTTAGAAGCGAGGAATAAAGTTATGAAGTATCCATTATTTAATCATTGGTCAGAAACACAGTATATAAAAGATATAGTAACAAATCCACTCATTGAAGTGGGAGAGTACTCCTATTATTCAGGCTATTATAGTCATCAAAATTTTGAAGATGGCTGTGTAAGGTATTTGTGGGGGGATGCTAAGTCTCAAGCACTTTTCAATCCAATTGAACAGATGGGATGGCATCTTGATAAACTCATTATTGGGAATTATGTTTGCATTGCAAGTGGAGTAGTCATTTTAATGGGTGGTAACCATAATCATCACTCAGAATGGATTACAGTATATCCATTTGCTGAGCAAATTGAACAATCATATGAACCTAAGGGCGATACAGTCATAAAAAGTGATGCTTGGATTGGAATGAATGCTATAATAATGCCTGGCGTTACTATTGGTGAAGGGGCAATTGTTGCTGCGGGATCTGTCGTAAGTAAAGATGTTCCGCCGTATACAATAGTTGGTGGAAATCCTGCTAAGGAAATAAAGAAACGATTTACTGATACAGAAATAAATATGTTAATGGAAATGCGTTGGTTTGATTGGGATAGGAAATTGATTGAGAAGGCAATTCCGCTGTTATCTAGTCCATCCATCGAACCATTATTTGCTTTTTATAAAAATAAAGTGAAAAATAAATAAATCAGTTAGAAAAACTACATCCAGTATAGGGTGTAGTTTTTTTATTACAAAAAACTAATAGTTTAGACTAAAGAAAATTCATCTCTAATATAAGTCTAGCAAATAGCTGAATTGAATAATTAAAATCCTTGATAGCTAATAAAGCATTAACGGGCAGTAAGACCCCCACTGATTAAAGTTTCACTTTATTTTTTGTAAATATGGAACAAATGTAATATCTAGATTGTCTATTAATTGTAATCCTAAAAAATATGAAAGTGCGAATCATTTTGAAAAATATAAGGGGATTAAAAATAGGGATATGTGTGGGAATACAAAGTATCAGGGCATCTAAAAGTGTCGGGTGAGATGGTCTATATGAAAGCGATTCTAATGTCTTATATGTATATACAATTTGAGAACACTGTCTGTTTTTTTGAGATTATGTTAGAATAACGCTTTTTTGAGTACAAAGATATTGGAGGTAACAGAAGTGAAAGGTATGTTTTGCAAGAGATTTATTGCAATAGTAACAGTGCTTACACTATTTTTTAGCATGTTCGTTACATTTGGAAGAGCAGCAGCGGAAACAGTTTCTGCTATAGACGTTGAAGCGGGATCAGCAATTTTAATAGAAGCAAATTCCGGAAAAATTTTATATGAAAAAAATGTAGATGAATCATTGGCAATTGCTAGTATGACAAAAATGATGAGCGAATACTTAGTTCATGAAGCGGTGGATAAAGGAAAACTTAAATGGGATCAAAAAGTTAAAATCTCTGAATATGCACATAAGATTTCGCAAGATCGTTCATTATCAAACGTTCCATTAGAAAATGGTGGCTCTTATACGGTAAAAGAGTTATATGAGGCAATGGCAATTTACTCTGCAAATGGTGCAACAATTGCTTTAGTTGAACAGATTGCTGGTAAAGAAGTTAATTTTGTAAAAATGATGAACGATAAGTCGAAAGAGTTTGGAATGAAAGATTATAAATTTGTAAACTCTACAGGCTTAACAAATCAAGATTTAAAAGGATATCACCTAGAAGGGACAACTCTAGACGAGAAAAATAAAATGTCTGCAAGGGATTGTGCAATTTTAGCACAACGTCTTATTCAAGATTTCCCCCAAATATTAAATACAGCAAAAATTCCTAAAAAAACATTCCAAGAGGGTGGTAAATATCCAATTGATATGGCGAACTTTAACTGGATGTTAAAAGGTTTAATTAAGCAATATGAAGGTGTAGATGGTTTGAAAACAGGAACGACTCCAGAAGCGGGAGATTGTTTCACTGGTACAGTAGAAAGAAATGGTATGCGCCTAATTTCTGTAGTGATAAAAGCAAAATCTCATACGGCACGTTTTGATGAAACAAAGAAATTATACGATTATGGATTTGCGAATTTTGAAGTGAAGAATGTCTACGGAAAAGATTCAGTAATAAAAGGATATGAAACAGTTCGAGTGGCAAATGCAAAAGACAAAGATGTAGTAGTTCAAACGAAGCAAGCTGTTTCACTTCCAATGCCGAAGGGCAATAAAGACATTTATAAAAAAGAATTTAAAGTATTGAATAAAGAACAAGAAGCGCCTATTAAAAAAGGTGTAACAATTAGCAAAATGATTATCTCGCCTAAAGATAATACAGATCCTGGGTTCTTATCAGGTAAATCATTACAAATAGACCTTGTAACAAAATCTGATGTGGAACAAGCAAATTGGTTTACACGTTTTATACGTAAAACAGGATCTTTTTTTAGTGGTATGTGGGATAGTGCGATTGATATAGTAAAAAGCTAATTTTATAGGATACAACTAAATGTTTCACTTTATAAAAATTTAATAAAATCTTTTCTTTGTATTAAATATTTTGTTTTAAATTATGTATATAAAGAAATGGAGGTCAAATTAACTTTGTACTGCTTATATTAGGAATTTAAAGAAACAATATGTACAATTCTCCCACTACATTCTTATAGTGGCCTTTATGAACAGCAAAATTTACAATTTACAAGGAGAACATTTTATGAGTAACAGAATAAAAGAATTAGATTCCATACGAGGGTTAGCGGCACTTACTGTGGTATTTGGACATTTTTGTTTAATGCTACCATCGTTGCCTAATTCTATTAAATTTTCCCCGCTTAGGTTTTTATGGGCGGGTGGGGAAGCTGTTATCGTTTTTTATGTACTAAGTGGTTTTGTGTTATCTATGGCACTTTATCATTCAAAAACAAATTATTGGGGATATTTAATTAAGAGATTTGTAAGAATCTATATTCCTTATTATTTTTGGATAATCGTTACCTTTGTTTTATTTATTTTATTTTCGTCGTATGAAGTGGTAGGATTACGGGATTGGTTCTATGATAGGTGGCAAGGGTCTATAACAAAATTAGATATTCTAAACCACTTTGTGCTTCTTAATAACTTTTTTACGGAAAATTATAATCCAGTTATTTGGTCATTGGCTCAAGAAATGCGTATATCTATTGTGTTTCCTTTGTTATTCCTTCTTTTTTATAAACTGAATTGGAAGAAAACGATACTATTTGCTTTGAGCTTTTCATTAATTAGTGTTGTTCTTAATATGTTGCATATTGGGAAAGCTGAAGGGTTTTATAATGGTTATGCTGATACACTGCATTTTACATCTATGTTTATGGTTGGAATGTTACTTTTTAAGTATCAGGAAAAACTTATCTACTCATATAGGAATATGAAAAAAATTAAAAAAGGATTTCTTATTACATTAGGGGTTATTCTATATTTATATTCCATTTTAATTTATGGTTTTTCCCGTAATGATACAACTTTCTTAATAAAAGATTGGGGTGTCGTAATGGGGGTTAGTATATTTATTATAATGGCTATGAGTAACCTAAAAGTAAAAGCATTTTTAAATAAGAGTGTATTTGTATATTTAGGAGAAATTTCATACAGTATCTATTTATGTCATTTTCCAATCATGATGGTACTATTTAAACTTTTGTATACAAATATACCTATCTTTTTCCTTCTTACTTTGTGCATTGCAATGACACTACTTTTTTCTATAGTTTCATATCATTTAATCGAAAAGAAATGTATCAACTGGGCAAAACAAAGAACAACAAATTTTTTGAAAAAAGTATAATTCCTAGATAGATTGTATTTCTTTAGTAAATATATGAATATGACCGATTCCTAAGTATACTTAGGAATCGGTCAATTTTAGATTCTAAATGTAAATATAGTAAAGTGGAATATAATTGAAATCGAAAACCACTTAGAAATAACAATTACGGTGTGAGCTATTGTATAGTATAGATATGGTTAATAATAAAGGGGGAATACATATGTGGAAGCGATTTGTAGCAATTGGCGATAGTTTTACAGAGGGGATAGGGGATGAAGTTGAGGGAATTGCATTAAAAAGCTGGGTAGATCATTTTGTTCAACTGTGTGAAAACGATGTAGAATATGCCAATTTTGCAAAGCGTGGGTTAGTAACTGAAGAAATTCGCTCGCAGCAATTGGAAAAGGCGCTAACTTTTAATCCAGATTTGGTTAGTCTCATTGCAGGGGCAAACGATGTTTTAAAAGGACGTTGGAATCATGATGCATATAAGAACGATATGGAATTTATGGTAGATACATTAAGTAAAGCAGGGGCTGATATTATTATAGCAAACCTTCCGGATTTTACAGTTAGGCTTCCTTTTGCTTTTGAAAAAAAACAAGTAATAAAAGAACAATTATTAGAGGCAAATGAAGTTATACGTTCATTGAGCAGAGAGTATAAGCTTCATCATGTTGATTTTTGGAATCATCATTTAGTTAATGACAATACGCTTTGGTCTAAGGATTTAATTCATCCAAACTCAAAAGGATATGTAAAAGTTGCTGAATTAATTTTTAGTAGTTTGCCTGTACAGAAGACAAAATAATAGTTTGCAATGTAACGAATATGGTATTAATTGTATTAAGCTATGTTTTTTAGTAAATGGAAAGAACTAAACATTTAGCAAACAAAGCGTATCTACGATATATTTCTACAGTAGTGCATAAATGTAGAATCACAAAGAAAGATCACTTATGGAAATAGGTGATCTTTAAACGTTTTTATAACTAAATTAAAATATATACTGTATTACTAACAATTTCGTACTACATAAAAATTAAGTTCTCTTATAGAAAAACTGATTTTATATTATCTTAAAATATAATAACATATTCAAATCATATTTTGGGTATGTATCCTAATTGTGAATAATGTGTAATTTTTTTGAAGTATAAATATCCAATAAATAAAATAGGTAGTAGGTGCAGAAGTATTAATACTATATTATTCAATTCTGTTATGAGTACATTAGTAATTGGTAGTATTATATTTTTATTATCAATTTTAGTTATTGGAATTAATTTGCATAGAAAATATGTAGGATAAGAAAAGATAAATATACTTTATTGTATATTTATCTTTTTGTTTAGTAGGATTTATAGCCTCTTTAAACTATTATGTTAATAAAATTAAAAAACTTAATTTTTGATATCCTTATGGCTAAAGCCATCTATAAAATGGCAATATAACTAAATAATTGTTTGGTATGATTTTTGGATTTGGTTTTTTTATCCGAATTTTCTGATTCAAATATTTCAACTTTATGAATATAGTAGGTGAAATATTTGTGTGATAGTATTTGAGATAGAAAAAAGCCAACTTTAAAAAGGATGTGAATTGAATGTGCAAACGACTGTAAAGGGTTATATTAAGGCAACGTTTAGCTGTTATTAGTGTAAGGGAAAGATATATTTTGTAACAGTTGATATAAAAATGAAGAAATGGGTACGCTTTATTTTATCTGACTATTTTATAGATATAAAAAAATAATAGTTTAAGTTTTGACGAAGTTAAATTTTAGGTGAGATGTCAATAATGATTAATTTGGTTTAATAAAGAGGTACCTTATACGCAAAAGCGTTTATATTAGTAACCTAAGGAGCTTGCTTTTATGAAAACTACCGATTCAAAAGGCCTATTAGGAAATAGGGTATATTTACAAGTTTTCTCTGCCTATTCATTGCTTATGCTTGGTGTTTTTATTGATATGTTAGCGATTATGACTATAGTTGGGTTTGAATGGGAAGTAGATCCTACTATGATTGGATTGATTCCTGTTGCATATGCACTTCCAGGAATTATTTTTGGCTCATGGGCAGGTGTTATTGCAGATCGTTTTAGAAAAATTCCAATTATGATGTTCTGTAATCTAATGGTTGGTCTAATAACGATTGCTCTTTTATTTGTACAAGATATCCACTGGCTCTTAGTGGCATTAATGATTCGTTCCATTTTTATTGTTTTCTATTATCCTGCACAGCAAACACTAACAAGACAGATTGTATCCCCGGATTTGCTTACTAAAGCAGTAAGTATCAACGGAATAGTAGAGCAGGGTACCAAAATAGTAGGCCCACTTATAGGGGGTATGTTGCTGAGCTGGTTTCAACCAGAGTTCTGCCTCATTATAAGAGCTATAAGTTGTTTATTAGCTACCTTAGTTCTCATACCCACAATAAAATTTAAAGAAACTATATCGAAAGAATTTGTTGAAAAGCAAAAACAAAGTACTTGGACCGCTTGGGTACAAGGGTGGGGTTATGTGTTATCTAATCGGATAATATTATCAACCATGATTTTCGTTACAATAGCCATGGCAGTATTACAATTAGTAGACTCACAATTCCCAACTTTATTTAAGAGCCTATTCCCACATGATAAAAGTAAAATGGGATATATCATTTCTATTATTGGTCTTGGCGGGATACTTGGTGCATTACTAACTCAGAAATTAAAACAATTTCAATATGGCTGGGTAGTATGTGGAGGTATGGTTTTAATGGGAATTGGTTTTGGGGGGATTGGTTTGATAACGCCCGGTACGGTCTTCGTTTTAGCCTATTTAATTAGTTTTATCGCTGGTATCGGAAGTGGGCTGATGCTTGTATCTAATCAAGTCATATTACAAATAGAATCCGATCAAGATCAAGTAGGAAGAGTATTTGGTATTCAAAGTAGTTTAACAAACGCAGTTTTAATTATTTCTCCTGCTATGAGTGGCCCATTAGTGCATTTGTTTGGAGTAACTCAACTCTATGTTTATGGAGGGATTGGGCTTGTTATTATTGGAGTAATTGGAGTTTCAATGCAGAAATATTTATGGGGTAAACATAAACACGAACCTATAAGAGCAAATAATTTTTGAAGGGAAGATTTTTATGACCAATGAGGAATGTTATCCATTAAGCCATCCGCAGCGAAGAATATGGTATACAGAAGTTATTCATTCTGATAAAGGAATATGTAATTTAAGATTTTTATTTAAACTTCATCGAAAAATGAATTATTCAAAATTAAACCAAGTTGTGAATCGCGTTATCAGTGAAAATGACGGTCTGTGCATTAGGTTAAAAGAAAATGGGCATCAGGAACCGAAACAATATTTTATTAAACATGAAGAACAAGAATTTGAGTTTTTTGATTTCAGTAATGTGGAGAATACAAATTTACTTGAGGAATGGATTGAGCAGAAAACAAAAGAAACGTTTACATTATTTAATTCGAATTTATACTATTTCGCTTTAATAAAATTAAACGATAATGAATGTGCAGTCTTTGGAAATGTTCATCATATTATTATGGATGGTTTATCAATTCAAATATTTACTGAGCAGATTGCAAAATATTATTATGACATGCATAACGAGAATGAAGAAGGAGAAATTAAAAATTCATATGTTCAATTTCTGACCAATGAACAAACATACTTGAATAGTAGTCGCTTTCAAAAAGATCAAAAATTCTGGTTAGAGGAATTTAAAACACTGCCATCTGCGACTGGATTGAAGCCTTATAATACGTACCAAGTTAGTACCAAAGCATCACGTGAGACGTTTATATTAACGGAGCATTTGAAGAGAAAGATAGAAAAATTTTCTGAAGATTCCAAATTTAGTTTATACACCCTTTTTGTTGCTGCTTTCTCGTTGTCCATGTATCGGTGGACCTCATCGCTTAATATTGGTTTAGGAATGGCTTACGGCAACCGTATGACTAAAATGGAACGAAAATTGATTGGAATGATGGTGAGTACAGTTCCTTTAAGAATGGATATTGATCCAGAAGAAGAAGTACTTTCATTTATTAGTAGAGTGTCCAGAAAACAAAGTAAATCATTAAGACACCAGAAATATCCATTTGATTTGTTATTAAAGCGGATTAATAAAGAGAATAACAGTAATGTGAGACTTTTCGGAACTACGATTGATTATAGGGATCGTGATGAAAGTGGTGACTCACTATGGATTCCAAACCGTGAAGAAGTACAAGATTTTGCAGTGCATATTGAAAATCTAATTGATATAGACTCTTTACATGTACATATTGATTATCGTGAGGAGCTATTTTCTAAGGAAGAGATAAAACAGTTTTTTAACGTGATGTTAGCGATAATGGAAAACACTTTTGAAAACCCAAAGCAGAAGGTGGCTGAAATAGAAATCATTTCTGAGGAAGATAAAAGAAAAAGTTTAGTTGAGTTCAACAATCCTAAACTGGATGTCCCGCCTCAAGTAACTATTCATGAAATGTTCGAACGGCAAGCGATGATTTATCCAAATGCTATTGCAGTTACGTATGAAAAAGAAAAAATTACTTATAAGGAGCTTAATGAACGTGCAAACCAGTTAGCTCATTATCTGCAGAAAAAAGGAGTAGGACCTGATACTTTAGTTGGACTGTGCGTTGAACGTTCCCACGAGATGATTGTAGGTATTTTAGGGATTTTGAAGGCTGGTGGGGCTTATGTCCCACTTGATCCAACATATCCAGAGCAACGACTTCAATATATTTTAGAAGATGCTAGCATTCAGTTATTCGTAACGCAAGAAAGTTTAAAAGAATTGAACTGGTTACCAGAAAATGTTGAGTCGATTTGCCTGGATCGTGATCAAGATGAGATTGGGAAAGAAAGTAAGACTTTGCCGGTTTCTAGTGTCGGTCCCCAAAATCTGGCATATGTAATCTATACTTCGGGATCAACGGGAAATCCAAAGGGCGTTATGATAGAGCATCACAATGTCATTCGGTTATTTAAATCGACGGATTGTTGGTATCAGTTTAATGAAAAAGATACTTGGACGCTTTTTCATTCGTATGCATTTGATTTCTCAGTATGGGAAATTTGGGGAGCATTATTATATGGTGGAAAATTAGTTGTTGTTCCGTACTGGATTAGTCGATCACCTAAGGATTTTTATCAATTATTGGTGGAGGAAGAAGTCACAGTTCTAAATCAGACACCTTCCGCATTTCGACAATTAATACGAGTGTGTGAACAAGAAGATAAGAATAAAAATTTGCAGCTGCGTTATGTCATATTTGGCGGAGAAGCGTTAGAACCTACTAGCTTGTTACCGTGGTTTCAAAGGTATGGGGAGAAAAATCCACAGTTAATTAATATGTATGGAATTACAGAAACTACAGTTCATGTTACATATTATCCAATTACTCTAGATGATGTGCAGCATGCTTCAAGAAGTAATATTGGAAAGCGGATTCCCGATTTAGAAGTGTATATACTAGACGCTTATCAACAACCTGTTCCTATAGGTGTCGATGGTGAACTTTATATTGGCGGGGCAGGGCTTGCACGTGGGTATTTAAATAGACCTGAATTAACAGCAGAGCGTTTTATATCTCATCCATTTAGTAGTGATCTGAAAGCAAGATTATACCGGACAGGAGACTTAGCGAGGTATTTGCCAGATGGGAATCTAGATTATCGTGGAAGAATTGATCATCAGGTTAAAATACGTGGTTTCCGAATTGAGATTGGGGAAATTGAGTCTACTTTACATACATATGCATATGTAAAAGAGGCAGTTGTAATTGTAAGAGAAGATCAGCCGGGCGATAAAAGATTAATAGCATATGTTGTAGGAGATGGAAATGTAGATGCGTGGAGAGAGTATCTTAAAGCGAAACTACCAAGTTATATGGTTCCTTCGGGATTTGTGGCGATGGAAGCTATTCCACTTACAGCTAACGGTAAAGTTGATCGTGAGGCCTTACCTATGCCAGAGGAAAAGCAGATTAATAGTGAATGTGTTGGCCCTCGGAATAGTAACGAACAGATACTGACTACCATTTGGAAGCGAGTATTAGGTGTTAAAAAGGTGGGAATCTATGATAATTTCTTTGAAATTGGTGGCGACTCGATTCTCAGTATTCAAATCATATCTCAAGCAAGTCAAGTGGGGTTAAAACTTACTCCAAAGCAAATGTTTGAATGCCCAACTATCGCTGAGCTGGCACAAGTGGCTATAGAAACGCAGGGAGTACAAGCGGAGCAGGGAATTGTGATAGGTGATGTGCCTCTTACTCCAATTCAGTGCTGGTTCTTCGAGCAAGAACATCCACATACAGAGCATTGGAATCAATCAATGCTTTTAAGAGTAAAAGAAAGATTGAATGTGAAATTACTAGAGGGAGCGATATTAAATTTACTGAAACATCATGATGCTTTACGTTTCCGGTACGAACAGTTACCAAACGGAACGTGGAGGCAGAGAAATGAAGGGACTGATGAGCTGTCAGTACTCCATGTTGTAAAACGTAATCAAGTTAATGAAAAAGAGTGGAATAAAATAATACAAGAAGAGATGAACATTAATCAAGCTAGTTTCAATTTAGTTAATGGTCCGTTAATGAGAGTAGTGTACTTTGAAGATAACTTGACTAGAAATGATCGAATATTCTGGGTGATTCATCATTTAGTAGTAGATGGAGTGTCATGGAGGATTCTATTGGAAGATTTACAGGTGGTATATAACCAGATGAAACAAGGTCAAGAAGTTCGCTTACCTGCGAAAAGTACATCTTTTAAAGAGTGGTCTGAACGACTCCAGACATACAGTGATTCGGGTATTTCAAAAGAAGTACAAAATTATTGGAATGAACAAGTAGAAAAAGAAACGATGAAAATTCCAATGGACTATCCAATACAAGAAACAACAGAAGAATCGATTGATCAAGTGACGAGGACTTTAGGAATAGAAGAAACACAAACATTGTTACACGAAGTTCTAGTCACTCATAAGACAAGGATTGATGAGGTACTATTAACGGCATTAGGACAAGCTATCGTCGATTGTACAAATCAGCAAACCGTTTCTATTCATCTAGAAGGACACGGAAGAGAAGAGATGATTGAAGGTATTGATTCATCAAGGACAGTGGGCTGGTTCACGAGTATTTATCCCGTTCATCTCAATTTTCAAGGAACTCAAACACCTATTGAAGGGTTAAAGGCTGTCAAAGAACAATTACGTCGAATTCCAAATCGCGGAGTTGACTATGGTATTTTACGTTACTTGAATAAAGGATTACTTCCGTTTTATCAGCAAAAGCCTTCAATAAGCTTTAACTATTTGGGCCAATTTGATCAGGTGTTTTCAAGGGACTCTTTGTTTATGCAAGAGACAGGATTTACATTTTTAGATCATGCTCCAGATTCCAAACCATCTCATCTAATTGATGTTATCGGAATGGTGAAAGATGAAAAGTTACATTTTGTTTGGATGTATAGTAGAGAACAGTTTTCTAAATTGAAAATTCAATTGATAGCAGATGGTATGTTAAGGCATCTCCGTCAACTTATAAATAAACCAACAACAGAGTCTGCTTTTACGGTATCAGATTTTGCTGATGCAGAGGATCTTACGGAAGAAAGCTTGAGCAAAGTATTACTTAAATTAACAAAGAAGAGGGTGTAAAAATGGGAGACGTTATTGATATATATGGTTTATCACCTTTGCAAAAAGGAATACTGTTTCATACTTTATACGATCAAGATGATGAACATTCTTTTTCCTATATTGTACAAGTAGGTTTCTTGCTCGGGGGGCAATTGGATGTTGATATTTTTGAAAAGGCTTGGGAATATGTTATTAATCGACATGAGGTTTTACGTTCAGTATTTGTGTGGGAGGAAGTAGAAAAGCCATTACAAGCGGTTTACCAACGTCTTCCTTTTACTATTCATCAAGAGGATTGGAGCACCCATCCACATGAGGAAAGGGCGAAGAAATTACAACATTTTTTGAATGTAGATCGTAGAAAAGGATTTTTATTGGATGAAGCACCATTGATGAGAGTCACTGCGATTAAAGAAGCAAAAGAGGAAACGAGAATTATCTGGACACATCATCATATTTTGCTAGACGGATGGAGTGTGTCATTGGTCTTTAGTGAAGTGATGGAAGTTTATCTCAAGATGATAAAGGGAGAATTGTTGAATCTTCCTAAATCTCTTCCTTATAAAAAATATATTCAATGGATAAATAAACAAGATCAAAGTCAAGCAGAGGAATTTTGGAAAGAAGAATTAAAAGGGTTCTATGCACCTACTCCATTAGCAATGGAAAGAAAGGATCAAGGACAAGAGAAGGGTTATGGAGAGTGTGCTTATCAAGTATCTGAGGAACTTACTGAGAGTTTACAAAAGTGGGTACGAAATAATCGATTAACGTTGAATACGTTAGTACAAGGTGCATGGGCTTATTTGATGAGTAGGTATAGCGGTGACAGTGACGTCGTATTTGGCGTAACTAGCGCTGGACGTCCTACTGATTTAATAGGAGCAGAGAATATGGTGGGGCTATTTATTAACACATTACCTACCAGAATTCGATTAACGGATAATACATCAGTAGTAGATTGGCTTCGTAAAATACAAATGAAAGACATGGAACGAAGACAGTATGAGTATAATTCGTTGATAGATATTCAAGGCTGGAGTGAGGTTCCGCGAAATTGCTCCTTATTTCATACCTTGTATGTGTTTGAAAATTATCCAATTCAAGGTGAGAGAAATGATGATTTAAGATTACTAGATGTTAAAAGCACGGAACAAACAAATTATCCTTTAACACTCATTGTAATGCCCGGTAAGAAAATTACTTTAAAGTTGATGTATGATCGAAGCTATTTTAATGAAGAAGCAATAAATCGGATTCAGAATCACTTATTGCAAATATTAATTCAGATGACGAAGAGCCTAGATTCAAAACTATTTGAAATTACTCATTTAACAGAAGAAGAACAAATACAGTTACTAGAGGAATGGAATCATACTCAAGTTAATTATTCGGCTGAAGGCATGATTCATACGATGTTTGAGGAGCAAGTAAAAAAAACACCGGAAGCAATCGCGGCTAGTTACGAAAATGAACAAATTACCTATAAAGAGTTGGAGAAGCGTGCAAATCAGTTAGCTCATTATTTACAAAAGCATGGTGTAGGCCCAGAGTCTCTAGTTGGGGTATATATGGAACGTTCATTACAAATGATGATAGCGTTATTAGGTATTCTAAAATCAGGAGCAGCGTATGTTCCACTTGACCCTACTTATCCAGAGAGTCGACTTCGATATATATTAGAGGATGCTGGAATCGAAGTACTAGTGACGGAAGAGAATTCTAAAAATTTGTTTGTATCTGAAAATATAGAAACGATTTGTATGAATAAAGATTACACTGCAATTGAAAAAGAAGAAACAACCCCATGTATAAGTGGTGTAACAGGAGAAAATTTAGCGTATGTTATGTATACTTCAGGATCTACAGGGAATCCAAAGGGAGTAATGATTGAGCATCATTCAGTAATTAATTATCTAGAATGGATGCAACATAAATATCCGCTTTCTGAAAAAGATGTGGTCTTGCAGAAAACGCCATTCTCATTTGATGTCTCTGTTTGGGAATTATTTTGGGGCATTCACGTTGGTGCAAGTGTATCTTTCCTACCTCCAGGTGGAGAAAAAGATCCTTCTATTATAGCTGAAGTGATTAAACAACATCAGGTTACTATAGTTCAATTTGTACCTTCGATGTTATCTGTTTTCTTAGATTACTTCAATCATATTGAATTGAACATGAATTGTTCGTCCGTACGCCATGTATTTTCTGGTGGAGAAGAACTAAGTTCAGGGTTAGTTAGACGTTTTCAACAGAAATGGGATTATAGTGGACAAGTGAAATTAACCAACTTTTATGGGCCAACTGAAGCCACTATTTATGTGAATGCATTTGATATTCAGCCTAATCAAGAATTTGTTTCTATTGGGAAGCCAATACAGAACACGCAATTATATGTATTAGACCAAAATCAACGCTTGCAATCAATAGGAACTGAAGGTGAGTTATATATTGGTGGTGTTGGTTTAGCGCGTGGATACTTAAATCGTCAGAATCTTACTGCTGAAAAATTCATTTCGCACCCATTTCAATTGGGGGAACGACTATATCGAACAGGAGATTCAGTAAGATATCTAAATGATGGAAATATAGAATTTATAGGTAGAATGGATCATCAAGTCAAAATGCGTGGTTTTAGGATTGAACTAGGAGAAATTGAAGCAACTTTAGAAAAATGTTCGTTTATTAAAGAGGCTGTCGTATTAGTTAGAGAAGATCGTCCAGGTGATCAACGATTGGTTGCATATGTAATAAGCGATGGAAATACCGAAGAGTGGAGAGAGTATTTACAAAACCAATTACCGAATCATATGATTCCAGCGCACTTTATAGAGTTAGAACATTTTCCGCTTACTCCGAATGGGAAAATTGACCGAAAGGCCTTGCCAGCACCTGATGAGCAAGCTATTGAAGATTTAAATGTGCTACCTCGGACGCCATCGGAAGAGCTTATTGCCTCAGTTTGGAGTCAAGTGTTAGGAACAGAAAATATTGGCATTCAGGATTCCTTCTTTGAACGTGGTGGGCACTCACTACTTGCTACTCAAATCGTCTCTCGATTGCAAGAACTGTTCCAAATTAAAATTCCATTACGTGAACTTTTCAAGCACGATACAGTGGAAGCATTGGCGAAACGAGTGGATCAGTTACGAAAGGAAGATAAAAAACGAAAGGTTGCTCCTCTTGTACCTATGAAACGAGAAGAAGTTATCCCACTTTCCTATGCGCAGAAACGTCTATGGTTTATTGATCAATTAATGCCAAATAGTGCTATGTACAATATTCATGCAGCGTGTCGCTTAACAGGTAAATGGTCAATTGAAGCATTGGAGGTCGGATGGAATCAATTGTTGGAGCGTCATGAATCATTAAGGACGACAATTCTAGAACAAGAGGGTGAACCTTTTCAACAGGTTCAATCTCATGTGTTCAGGCATATTCCTCAAACGAATCTAACAGATCTTTCTTTGGAAGATAGGGAAAGAGAAATGAAACGCCTTATTCAAAACGAGGCGGAGGAACCATTTCATTTTGGACAAGGTCCTCTGATTCGAACACGAATATTGAAAGTGGACAGGGAAGAATGGGTTCTCATTTGTACGATGCATCATATTATTTCAGATGGATGGTCAATGGGAATCTTACTTGAAGAATGGATGGCTTTTTATGAAGGAGCACTAACCGGAAAACCAGTGGAATTGAAGGAGTTATCTATCCAATATGTAGATTTTGTCATGTGGCAGAAGGAATGGCAAAAAGAGGAGAGTTTGAATCAGCATCTTCAATATTGGAAGGAAGAATTATCTGGGGAACTACCGGTTTTACAATTACCGATGGATCGTCCTCGACCTGCAGTTCAAACCCATCGTGGTGCAAGTCAGTCCTTAATAGTGGCGAATTCCTTACAGGAAAAGCTCAAAGATTTAAGTTTGCAAGAAGGATGCACTTTATTTATGACATTGATGGCAGCGTATCAAAGCTTCCTTTCTCGTTATACAGGACAGGACGACATTATAGTTGGAAGCCCAATCGCTAATCGAAATGTGAAAGAGATTGAGGGATTAATAGGATTCTTTGCAAATACGTTAGTTTATCGAGCTGATTTCAGTGGAAATCCGACGTTCCAAGAACTATTGTCGCAGGTAAGAAAAAAAGCGCTAAAAGCATTCGAGTATCAGGACATCCCATTTGAGAAAGTGGTAGAATCCGTAAAACCTGAACGGAATACAAGTCATTCACCAATATTCCAAACTATGTTTACTTTACAGAATACGAAACAAGAATTTCTTCAGCTATCTGAAAGACAAATGGAACTCATGAAAAGCCATGCTTCTGTTGCCAAATTTGATTTGAGTTTATTTGCTTCTGAGACGGAAGAAGGATTATCACTAACCTTTGAATATAATACTGATTTGTTTAATGATACAACCATTGAACGTATGGCAAGTCATTTTAAACATTGGTTAAATCAAATTGTCTCTCATCCAAAATGTATACTATCAGAACTGAATATGTTATCGAAAGTAGAATATAAGCAACTACTAGAGGAATGGAATGAATCAGCCGTTATAGATATAGAAGATAGTACGATTCATACAATGTTTGAAGAACAAGTGGAAAAAACACCAGAAGCAATTGCAGTAGTGTGCGAAGATGAAGAACTAACATATCGAGAGTTGGACGAACGCTCAAATCAGTTGGCACATTATTTGCAAAAAAATGGTGTAACATGCGAATCATTAGTTGGGATTTGCGTTACACGTTCATCCGAGATGATTGTCGGTCTCTTAGGAATTATGAAGGCGGGAGGAGCATATGTCCCAATTGATCCAGCGTATCCGGAAAGTCGACTGCAGTACATTTTAGAAGATGCTCAAATAAAGGTACTGGTGACACAGGAAAAGTTACAACAAAAAATGGTTATACCTCCATTCGTCAACGTCATTTGTATTGATCGTAATCGAGCAGAAATAGAACAAGAAGTTACTACGGTATGCACGAGTGAAGTGACGGGCGATAACTTAGCCTATATTATCTATACTTCAGGTTCCACTGGAAATCCAAAGGGAGTAATGATTGAGCACAGGAATACAGTAACAATGATTCATTGGGCGCATCACACGTATTCTCGAAAGGAATTAGCGGGAGTATTAGCTTCAACTTCACTATCTTTTGATTTATCCGTTTTTGAAGTATTTGTTCCCTTAACGATGGGTGGTAAGGTGATTGTCGCTGAAAATGCTCTACATCTAGACAAGTTGTCTACCAAAGGTGTGACTTTGGTTAATACTGTGCCATCGGCAGCAAAGGAACTGGTTCGAGCAAAAACAATTCCTTCTTCAGTAAAGGTAATAAATTTGGCTGGAGAACCGTTACCATATCCGCTTGTTCAAGATTTATACGAGAGAAGTACGATTGAGAAGGTGTTCAACTTATATGGACCGTCTGAAGATACTACGTATTCCACGTATATGGAATTAGAAAAGGGTGTCATGCATAGGGTACCACCAATCGGTAAACCAATCTTCAATACAGAAGTATATGTATTGAGTGCTGAACGAAAAATGGTTCCAATTGGTGTAGTTGGTGAGCTATACATTGGTGGATCAGGGTTAGCGCGTGGATATTTAAAACGCCCTGACTTAACGGAAAATCGATTTATACCGCATCCGTTTAAAGAAGACGAGCGAGTATACCGGACTGGAGATCTAGTAAGGTATTTGCCGGATGGAAATTTGGAGTATGTTGGACGAATCGATCATCAAGTAAAAATTCGTGGGTTCCGGATTGAACTAGGAGAAATTGAAGCGACATTACAAAGGCATACATTAGTTAACGAAGCTATTGTGATGGTGCGGGAAGATTATCCTGGCGATCCACGTTTGATCGCCTATGTTGTAGGAGGCGGGGATGCTCAAAAGTGGCGTGATTATCTCAAGGATCAACTACCAAATTATATGATCCCAGCCTATTTTGTTGGATTAAATGCATTTCCACTCACTCCTAATGGGAAAATTGATAGGAAGGCCTTACCAGCACCAGAGAGACAGGAGATAGCAAGTGGTTATATTGCTCCTCGTACGTCCACGGAAAAAACAATCGTTTCGATATGGCATGAAGTTTTAGGTATGGAAAACATCGGAATTCAAGATTCGTTTTTTGAAATTGGTGGCCATTCACTACTCGCTACGCAAGCTGTTTCCAATCTTAAAGAGGCTTTTGGAATCGAGATACCATTGCATGATTTATTTATGTTTCATACGGTGCAGCAATTGGCAGAACAGATTGATCAATTGCTCGATAACAAAAATCAAGAAATGCAGAATGATAGTAAGGAGAATGTAAGTCTTCAAGACTATGTTCAAAAAGAAGCAGAAGTGAGTAATGATGAAGAATTACTGGAACTACTTAAGCAATTAGAGGAGCTATCAGAGGAAGAAGCACAAGGGATATTCGAGAGTAATTTGATTGAGGAAGGGGTAAAAAAATGAGAAGTGATTTACTTGCAAAGCTGAGTTCACTTTCTCCTGAGAAGAGAGCATGGCTTCAGAAGCAAATGCAAAAAAAGGAGAATAAAGAAGCACTCCCGTTGTCTTATGCGCAACAACGTTTGTGGTTTATGGACAGATTTAACCCAAACAGTTCTTTATATAATATTCCAACAGTATGGCATCTAAAAGGAAATTGGATACCTGAAGCATTAGAGAAGGGATTCAATCGACTCATTGAACGTCATGAATCATTACGAACTGTTTTTAAAGAAGTAGGAGAACAGCCTGTGCAACAAATTCTCGAATTTCTTCCTAGAGCATTACCTGTAAGGGATTACTCTCAACTTCCTCTAGAAGTAAAAGAAAAAGAGGTAGATAGTTTAATTGCGAGAGAAGCGCAAGAACCATTTGATTTAATGAATGGTCCTTTAATTCGTAAGCAGCTTGTTCAATTAGAGAAGGATGAATGGTTATTACTGTGTACGATGCATCATATTATTTCTGATGCTTGGTCCATTGGTATATTCATGAATGAATTACTTGCTTTCTATGAAGAAGAAACGGGCGGAAATCCTGCTAAATTAAGTTCACTATCCATTCAATATGCAGACTTTGCGAAGTGGCAAAAGGAGTGGTTGCAAGGTGATGTGCTAAATCGTCAGCTTACGTATTGGCAGGAAGAATTGTCTGGTGAACTTCCTATCTTACAACTGCCAGTGGATCGACCTCGACCGGTTAAGCAGACTTACTCTGGGGCTACGCATCATGTGATTTTTCCTTATAAATTGCTTAGTCAATTGAAGGATATAAGCCGACAAGAAGGATCTACTTTATTTATGACTTTAATGGCCGCATACCAGAGCTTTCTTGCTCGTTATACAGGACAAAAAGATATTCTAGTTGGTAGCCCGATTGCAAATCGGAACCATAAGGGAGTAGAAGGATTAATTGGTTTCTTTGTTAATACGTTGGTTTATCGATCAGATTTGAGTGGCACCCCTACCTTTCGGGAGATTTTGAACCAAACAAAGAAAAAGGCGTTAAAAGCTTACGAATATCAAGATATACCATTTGAAAAAGTGGTAGAAGCTGTGCAACCTGAACGAAGCATGAGTCATTCCCCTATATTTCAGACCATGTTTACGCTACAGAATATAAAACAAGAACGACTAGATTTGCCTGATAGAAGTATTGAAATGGTAGAAAGTAATATGTCTATTGCTAAATTTGATTTGAGCTTAACTGCCTATGAAGTGGAAGAAGGTCTATTCGTCTCATTTGAATACAACACGGATTTATTTGATAGTAGTACCATTGCACGTATGGCAGGACATTTTGAGAACTGGCTAAATGAAATCACGTATCATCCAGATGAATCATATACAAAGCTGTCAATGTTATCAGATACTGAGCAAAAACAACTCCTAGAAGAATGGAATGATACGGACGTAGTTTATGGTCATGATTGTATGATTCATGAGCTATTTGAGCAACAAGTTGCACGGACACCTGATGCAGTGGCGGTAGTTTATGAGGGTGGAAAGCTAACGTATCAAGAACTAAATGAAAAATCGAATCAATTGGCACATTTTCTACAAAAACGAGGTATCGGACCTGAATCATTGGTTGGTATATGTATTGAACGTTCTCCTGATATGATTATCGGTCTCTTTGGGATTTTGAAGGCAGGTGGGGCTTATGTCCCACTGGACCCAAGTTATCCCGAAAACCGCCTGAGATACATTTTGGAGAATTCACAAATTCAAGTGCTGTTAACAAAAGAGGCACTACAGGACTGGTTACCTAAAGATATTCAAGCAATTTGTTTAGATCGGGATCAAGTAATGATTTCTAAAGAGAGTAATTTAGCTCCGGTGAGTGGAGTAACAGCAAATAACTTAGCCTATATTATATACACTTCGGGTTCGACAGGAAATCCAAAGGGGGTAATGATTGAACATCATTCTGTTATAAATCGCCTACAGTGGATGCAGAAAAAATACCCATTGTCTGAGGAGGATACAATCCTACAAAAGACACCGTTTTCGTTTGATGTTTCTGTCTGGGAATTATTTTGGTGGTCATTTGTAGGAGCACGTGTTTGTTTACTTCCACCAGGAGGAGAGAAAGATCCTGCGGTGATTGAGGAGTATATTGAACGATACCGTGTGTCCACCATGCATTTTGTTCCGTCGATGTTATCTACTTTCTTAGATTATATGGAATTATATAATTCGAAAAGGGATGTATCGTCTTTAATTCAAGTTTTTACTAGTGGAGAAGCGTTAAACACTGAACAGGTTCGCCGGTTTAAGGGGATCTTTTACAATGCTCAGCAAACAAAGTTAATTAACTTGTATGGTCCTACTGAAGCAACTGTGGATGTGACTTATTACGATTGTGATTTAGAAAAAGAACCAATGCTTATTCCGATTGGTCGTCCGATTGATAATACAGAGTTGTATGTGTTAGATCAATATCAACAAGTGGTCCCAATTGGTGTGGCAGGGGAACTTTACCTTGGAGGAGTAGGATTAGCACGTGGCTACTTCAATCGACCGGATTTAACTACTGAACGTTTTATTCCGCATCCCTTTAAGGACGGGGAACGATTATATCGAACGGGTGACTTGGTTAGATATATAAATGATCGTAACTTAGAATATATTGGAAGAATAGATAACCAAGTTAAAATTAGAGGATTCCGAATTGAATTGGGAGAAATAGAAGCAGCTTTACATGATCACTCATCTGTAAAAGAGGCAGTCGTGTTGGTGAAGGAAGATCGACCAGGAGATAAGCAGTTAGTAGCTTATGTAGTGGGTGAAGGGGATACTGGGGAGTGGCGTGAATATCTCAAGAAGCAATTACCACATTATATGGTTCCGGCATACTTTTTCCAAATTGAAGGTATGCCACTTACTCCAAATGGTAAAGTGAATCGGAAAGCATTATTGGAATTAGAAGAACAGTTCATAAGTGAAGATATTACTTCATCACGAACACCAGTGGAGGAGCTCATCGTTTCCGTTTGGAGCCAAGTGTTAGGAATAAAAAATATTAGTGTTCAGGATTCCTTTTTTGAAATCGGTGGTCATTCACTACTAGCTACTCAAGTAGTGTCACGTTTACAGGGAATTTTTCAAATCGAATTACCAGTACGTGAACTATTTGAATATACAACGGTGGAGTCACTGGCAAAGCGATTAGAACAGTTACGTAAAGGAGATAAAAAACGAGAGATTCCGCCACTAATACCAATGAAACGAGGAGAAGCTATTCCACTATCTTATGCCCAACAACGTTTATGGTTTATTGATCAATTTACACCTAATAGTGCCCTTTACAATATGCCAATGGTATGCCGTCTTACAGGGAATTGGCTACTTGAAGCATTGGAAACGGGATGGAATCAACTAATAGAACGTCATGAATCACTGCGGACGGTCTTTCAAGAAGTGAATGGTCAACCCGTACAGCAAATTGAACCGTATGCTTTTCAATCAATTCCGAAAACGGATTTAACTATGCTTTCTTCTGAAGATCAAGAAGAAGAAGTTAAACGTTTAATTCAACAAGAAACAGAAGTGCCATTTGATTTAACAGAGGGTCCATTAATCAGGACAAGTATTTTGCACGTGGGAGAGGAAGAATGGATACTCCTTTGTACTCTACATCATATCGTTTCAGATGGATGGTCAATGGGAATCCTACTTGAAGAATGGATGGCATTTTATGAGAAAGCAACGGATGGAAAGGTAGCGGAACTTGAACCATTACCGGTTCAATATTCCGACTTTGCTCAGTGGCAAAAAGGATGGCTAAAGGAGGAGGTGCTTGATCAACAACTCCAATACTGGAGGGAAGAATTGTCTGGGGAGCTTCCTGTACTCCAACTTCCTGTGGATCGCCCGCGTCCCGCAATACAAACTCATCACGGGTCGACATACACTATGGTTCTGCCAAGCACGCTACATGATAAATTGAATGAACTTAGTCGAAAAGAAGGGGCTACGCTCTTCATGACGCTTTTAGCTGCATATCAAAGTTTTCTATCTCGTTATACGGGACAAGAAGATATTCTGGTCGGAAGCCCAATTGCGAATCGGAACTATAGAGAAATTGAAGGACTAATTGGTTTCTTCGTTAACACACTGGTTTATCGAGCTAATTTGAGTGGTAGACCGACATTTCAAGATGTACTGTATCAGGTTCGTCAAAAGGCATTGAAGGCGTATGAATATCAAGATATTCCATTTGAAAAAATTGTAGAAGTTGTGCAACCGGAGCGAAGTACAAGTCATTCGCCAATCTTCCAGACTATGTTCATCTTGCAAAATATGAAACAAGAGTTACCGGTGTTATCTAGTAGAAGTATTGAAATGATAGAAAGCCATAGTCCAATTGCAAAGTTTGATTTAAGTGTAATGGCAGTTGAGACGGAAGAGGGATTACTTTTTACTTTTGAGTACAATAAGGATTTATTCAATGCTACTACTATTGAACGGATGGCAGGACACTTTGAGAAATGGCTACATGAAGTTTCTCATCGCCCACAAAATCCGTTGCATGACCTGAGCATGCTATCAGAACCCGAACGTACTTTGTTATTAGAAACATGGAATGACACTGTAATGGAAATGTCTCATCAGGGTCTTATTTGCGACAGATTTGAGGAGCAAGTAGCAAGGCGTCCGGATGCGATTGCGGTAGTTGATCAAACAAAACAGTGGACTTATGGTGAACTGGATACACAAGCAAATCAGTTGGCAAATGTTTTACGGCGAAAGGGAGTAGCCCCAGAGTCAGTGGTAGGAGTTTATCTTCCGAGGTCAGCTGAGCTAATGGCAAGTTTACTAGGCATTTTAAAAGCTGGTGGAGCTTATGTTGTTTTAGATCCGTTATATCCAAAATCAAGGTTAGAATACATGATTGAAGATGCAGGAATTCAATTTGTAGTGACGGCGGAAGGACAAGAAGGACATTTCGCACACGTCGAAATGGTGAGGTTAGAAGAACTAACAGTGGAAAGCGTAATCGCACCTACACGTCAAATAAATCCAGAGAACTTAGCCTATATTGTTTATACCTCTGGTTCTACAGGAAAACCGAAGGGTGTCATGGTTGAAAATCGCTCATTAATGAATATGGTTTCTTGGCATCAAGAAGTTTATCATATTTCAGCAGAGGATCGTGCGACTCAGATTGCAGGGGTTGCTTTTGATTCGGCTGTCCAGGAGATTTGGCCGTATCTAACTGCTGGCGCAGCACTCTACTTGTCAACAGAGGAACTGAGAATTAATCCAGAAGCACTAAGGGACTGGCTCATTGATTCACGAATAACAGCTAGTTTTGCACCTACGCCTATTCTGGAAAGACTCTTGAAATTATCTTGGCCAGATAAAATGGATCTTCGTTTTATCATTACTGGTGGGGATCAATTAACGCAGTATCCATCTAGCGATATTCCTTTTGCGGTAATTAATCAGTATGGTCCATCGGAAAATACCGTTGTTACTACAGATTGTTACGTACCTGTAGGGGTGACAACAGGTACGCCATCGATTGGTCGACCGATTGCGAATACAGAAGTTTATGTGTTAGATTCTCATCTTCAGCTAGTACCAATTGGTGTAATTGGAGATCTCTATATTGGAGGGAAGAGTCTTGCACGTGGATATGCTAATCGTCCGGATCTTACAAAGGAAAAATTTATTCCACATCCTTTCAAGTCAGGAGAACGTCTCTATTATACAGGAGACAAAGCAAGTTATCTTTCTGATGGTAATCTCCAGTTCCATGGACGTATAGATGACCAAGTAAAAATTCGTGGTTTCCGGATTGAATTGGGAGAAATAGAAGCTGTTTTGCAGGCACATTCTTCTGTGAAAGAAGCAGTTGTATTGGTACGAGAGGATAATCAAGGTGATAAGAGATTAGTAGCTTATGTAGTTGGTGAAGGAAGTGTCCATGAATGGCGAGAACATCTACAAACACATTTACCAAATTACATGGTTCCAACAAACTTTATTGAGATGGAATTTTTACCACTTACACCGAATGGAAAGCTTGATTTGAAGGCATTGCCTATACTTAGTGAACAATCCGCTGAAAATACTGTATACCCAAGAACTCCGCTGGAAGAACTTATTGCTTCAGTGTGGAGTCAAGTGCTAGGAATAAGAGACATTGATGTTCAGGATTCATTCTTTGAGCTCGGTGGTCACTCTCTACTTGCTACACAAGTGGTCTCACGCTTACAGGAAGTCTTTCAAATCAAATTGCCAGTACGTGAACTGTTCGAATATTCAACGGTCGAAGCATTATCGAAACGAATAGATCAGTTACGTAAGGGGAGCGAAAAACGAGAAATTCCACCATTGATGCCGATGGAACGAGGGGGAAATATTCCACTGTCTTATGCCCAACAGCGCTTATGGTTTATTGATCAATTTGCACCTAATAGTGCACTTTATAATATGCCAATGGCATGCCGTCTTACAGGGAATTGGTTACCTGAGGCATTGGAGTTGGGATGGAATCAGTTGATAGAGCGTCATGAATCTTTGCGGACTGTATTTTATGAAGAGGATGGCCATCCTATGCAGCAGATTCAACCGTACGTTTTCCGTCCGCTTCTGCAAATGGACTTAACTAAGCTTTCATTAGAGGAGCGAGAAAGAAAGTTGGAGCAATGGATTCAAACTGAAGTCGAATCTCCATTTGATTTAGAAAAAGGGCCATTGTTCCGTGGGAAACTCATAAGAATTTCAGAAGAAGAATGGGTTCTTCTGTGTAATATGCATCATATTATCTCAGATGGATGGTCGATGGAAATCTTGCTTCAAGAATGGATGGCATTTTATGAGAATACGATTGGTGAAAAACAAGCAGAGCTGGAACCACTACCAGTTCAATATGCCGATTTTGCTCAGTGGCAAAGAGAATGGTTGAAAGATGAAGTACTATATCAACAACTTGCGTATTGGAAGGAAGAATTATCCGGTGAGTTACCAGTCTTAATGTTGCCAATGGATCGTCCGCGTCCGCCAGTGCAAACCCACCATGGATTAACTCATAATGTTTTGTTATCGCGCTCATTACTGGATAAATTAAACGAACTAAGTCGTCAAGAAGGGGCCACACTTTTCATGACCTTATTGGCATCGTATCAAAGTTTCCTTGCTCGTTATACGGGACAAACGGATATTATTGTTGGCAGCCCAATTGCAAATCGAAATTATCGAGAAATTGAAGGGCTGATTGGTTTCTTTGTCAATACATTGGTTTATCGCGCTGATTTAAGTAATGCACCGGCATTTCAAGAGTTGTTGTCTCAAGTGCGGATAAAAGCATTGAAGGCGTATGAGTATCAAGATGTTCCGTTTGAGAAAATTGTAGAGGTTATCCAACCTGAACGAAATACAAGCCATTCTCCGATTTTCCAAACCATGTTTACTTTGCAAAATACGGGACAGAAGCTACCAGAACTACATGGAAGAAATATAGAAGTAATGGAAAGTAATGCTCCTATCGCTAAGTTTGATTTAAGTTTAACTGCTGCAGAAGTGGAAGAGGGTTTATTACTTACTTTTGTTTATAGAACTGATTTATTTGACAGCTTAACTATTGAATCCATGGCTGAACATTTTGGGAACTGGTTGAATGTAATCGTGGAGAATCCTGATAAAGCATTAGCTAAGTTGCCTATATTGTCAGGATTACAGCAAAAACAGTTGGAGGAGTGGAATAATGATGCTGTAGCATATCCACAGGAAAGTACAATTCATCAGCTGTTTAAAGAGCAAGTAAATCGTACACCTGATGCGGTAGCAGTGGTAGATGAAAAACAGCAGTTAACGTATCGAGAGCTGAATGAAAAAGCTAATCAATTGGCCCACTATCTTCAGCAATGCGGGATTGGGAATGAATCATTGGTTGGACTTTGCTTTGAGCGTTCAGTTGAGATGATTGTTAGTATTATGGGGATTTGGAAGGCTGGAGCAGCCTATGTTCCATTAGACCCATCATATCCAGAAAGTCGTCTACGATATATTTTGGAGGACACTGGAATTCAAGTATTAGTTACGAACGAGTCATTGGAAGACTGGATACCTAAAGAAATCAAGATAGTTTGTCTAGATAGGGATCAAGCAATGATTTCACAAGAAAGCATTCTTTCACCAAAATGTGAAGTAACAGGAGAAAACTTAGCGTATGTTATCTATACTTCAGGATCAACGGGGAATCCAAAGGGTGTCTTGATACAGCATCATTCTGTACTAAACTTGTCGCATGGTTTACAAAAAGAAGTTTTCGAACATGAGATACCATCTAACATGCATGTCGGTTTAAATGCGTCAATTGCCTTTGATGCATCTATCCAGCAATTACAAATGCTGCTTTATGGTTCAAGTTTGTATATTATTCCGAATGAAGTACGAAGTGATCCGGAGCAGTTTGTAGCTTATATTAGGGAGAACAAGTTAGAAATCTTTGATATAACACCTTCATTGCTTCAATTACTTATAGATGCCGGATTGTTAGAAACGTGTGATGGCGTTCATGTTCCAAGTAAGGTACTGGTTGGTGGTGAAGCAATTATGCCGTCATTATGGGAACAGCTAGTAGAGACTGATAAAATACAGTTTTATAATGTATATGGTCCTACAGAATGTACGGTTGATGCAACATGCTATCATATCAAAAAAGATAGTAAGAGAGTAACAATTGGGCGTCCATTGCCTAACGTCCAAACTTATGTATTAGATAGTAATAGGTTGCCAGTTCCAGTTGGTGTGATGGGGGAACTTTATATCGGAGGAGTAGGTCTAGCAAAGGGGTACTTGAATCGTCCAGAGTTAACATCCGAACGATTTATTTCTCATCCATTCAAAGAAGGCGAGAGGTTATATAGAACAGGCGATCTTGTGAGATATCTTCCTGATGGTAATATAGACTACTTAGGAAGAATGGATAATCAAGTGAAGATTAGAGGATTTCGAATCGAACTTGGGGAGATTGAGTCGACTTTACAAGAGCATGACTTGGTAAAAGAGGTAGTTGTAATAGTTAGGGAAAATCAGTCGGGAGATAAGAGGTTAGTAGCTTATGTAGTGGGCGAAGGTAGTGTAGAAGAATGGCGAGAGTATCTTAAAACAAAACTGCCAATCCATATGATACCTTCCTACTTTGTCGAAATGAAAGAATTACCGCTAACCATAAATGGAAAGGTTGATCGGAAATCGTTACCTATACCAGATTATCAAGGAATACAAGAAGGCTACGCGGCCCCAAGAAATGAACGTGAACATAAGCTTTCTATCATTTGGGAACGTGTGCTAGGTTCAAAACGTATTGGTATTTATGATAACTTTTTTGAAATTGGTGGAGATTCAATTCTTAGCATTCAGATTGTCTCTCGCGCAAAGCAAGCTGGTTTACAGTTGACACCAAAACAACTATTTGAACACCAAACGATTGCTGAGTTGGCGCAAGTAGTCAAAGAAGAACAAGGTGTACAAGCTGAACAAGGAATTATAACTGGAGAGACGATACTTACACCTATTCAGCAAAGGTTTTTTGCACAAAATCATCCTAATCCACATCATTGGAATCAATCCATGTTCTTTAGAACGAAAGAAAAATTGGACATAGGATCACTGGAAAAGGCAGCGCGTAACCTTCTACTTCATCATGATGCCCTGCGTTTAAGATATGAACGTTTACCTAATGGGACTTGGGAACAGTGGAATGAAGGAATTGAAGAACAATTGATGCTGACTGTCATTTCATTAGACGAAGTGCCGGAAGCGGATTGGCATGAAGTTATTCAAAAAGAGATTAATGTTGCACAAGAAAGATTGAATTTACATGATGGTCCTTTAATGAGAATGGTGTATTTTGATGAAGGTGAGGAGACTGGTCGATTATTTTGGACAATTCATCACTTAGCCGTGGATGGTGTTTCTTGGCGAATTTTATTGGAAGATTTGCAAACAGCATATACGCAAGCGGTCCAAGGGCAAAAAATTCAATTACCTATGAAGAGTACATCTTTTAAAGAATGGTCGGAGAAATTACAACATTACGCTCAAACTGGAATATCAAAAGAAGTGCTACATTACTGGGAGCAGCAGGTTGAACAAGACGTAGTTATACTGCCAGTAGATGGTACTATAAGTAATCCAGTAAGCGCAGTAACTGAGGAAATTACTGTGGTGTTAAACGAGAATGAGACCCGTATGTTATTGCAAGAGACTTTAAGCACTCACCGTGTCCAAATCAATGAAGTATTATTAGCAGCATTGGTACAAGCTACAGCAGCATGTACGGGGCAGCCGATATTAAGCGTAGATTTAGAGGGACATGGTCGAGAAGAGATTATTGAAGATGTTGATTTATCGAGAACCGTGGGATGGTTTACAAGTATTTACCCAGTTCATTTAAATATTACTAATGCTAATACGCCAATTGCAGCATTAAAAGCAGTTAAAGAACAAGTTCGCAAAATTCCTAATAAGGGTGTTGATTATGGGGTGTTGCGTTACATGAACACAACAATGTGTGAGCCATTAAGCTCCCAATATACACCGTCTATTAGTTTTAACTATCTTGGACAATTTGACCAAATGTTTTCTAGCGATGCAATGTTTATTCCAGAGAACAAATTTAAGCGTTTAGATCATGCTGCCGGTTCCAAGCGATCGCATGTAATTGATGTAATTGGGGTTGTAACGGATGGAAAACTTCAGTTCACTTGGGTATACAATGTTGGACAATTTGCCAAATCAACGATTCAAAGTATTGCACAGAATATGCTATATCAACTGAGTAGATTGATTCAATCTTCAGATAGAGAATCTGCACTGACCATTTCGGATTTTGCAATGGCTAATCTTAGCCAAGAAGGTTTGACAAATGTACTAAATAAAATGCATCGTGGAAAGAAAAATCAGATTACTGATTTATATCCACTATCACCTTTGCAAGAAGGTATGATCTTCCACACATTGCATGATCAAGGGGATGAACATGTTGCACCGTATATAGTGCAATTGAGTTTTATGATTCAAGGGGAAATGGATATTCCTACTTTTGAGCAGGCTTGGAAATCTGTAATTCAGCGGCATGAAATTTTTCGTACAGCATTTGTATGGGACGAAATTGAAAAACCTGTACAAGTGGTGTATGAAAATATCCCATTTAAAGTGAACAAAGAAGACTGGCGTACAATGACAAGTGAAGAGATAGCGGAAAAAAGAAAAGTCTTTTTGGCATTAGATCGAAAACAAGCCTTCCAATTTGATGAAGCACCATTGATGCGGGTAACAGTCATTCAAGAAGGTGAGGAAGAATATCGGATTGTTTGGACCCATCACCATATTTTACTGGATGGATGGAGTTTACCATTGGTCTTTAATGAATTACTTACAGTCTATCAGAAGAGAATGAATGGAGAAGCTGTGAAGTTACCTAAGTCCTCACCATATAAGAAATATATCCAATGGTTAAGAGAACAAGATAAGGAGCAGGCGGAACAATTCTGGAGAGAGAAGCTAAAAGGTTTTACTGCGCCAACTTTGCTGGGCTTAGAAAGTAAAGAGGAAGAAAAAGGTTACACAGAGAAGGTTACGTATTTATCAGAAGAGCAGACTCAAGCGTTACAAGGATGGGCGAAACGCAATAAACTTACTTTGAGTACAGTAATTCAAGGGGCATGGGCATATCTCATGAGCCGATATAGTGGAGAAAATGACATTGTTTTTGGTGTAACAAGCTCAGGGCGTTCTACGGAGATTATTGATGTTGAAAACATCGTAGGTCCTTTCATTACAACGTCACCGACGCGAATTCAATTGATGGATGATATAAAATTAATAGATTGGTTGCAGAAGATACAAGAGGAAGAGATAGAAAGAAGACAATATGAGTATGCTTCTTTGACAGAGATTCAGGGGTGGAGTGAAGTTCCTAGAGGAATACCGCTGTTCAATAGTTTATATGTGTTTGAAAATTATCCAGTGAAAGAGGAGTCTTCAGAAAATCTGGAAATTGGTGAATTGGAAGGGGTAGAACAAACCCACTACCCATTAGGGTTAGCTGTAGTTCCAGGAATCCAGTTATCGTTAAAGTTAATGTATGACCGTAGTAAGTTTAATAGAGTAACCATTGAACGAATGCTGGGTCATTTACACCAAGTGTTAATGCAAATGCTCAAAAACATTGATCAAAATCTATCGGAGCTAGTATATATTACGGAAGCTGAACAAAGAAAGCTATTGGAAGAATGGAATAATAATACTATATCCTATCCACGTCAAAATGTAATTCATCAACTATTCGAAGAGCAAGTAAATCGTACACCTGACGCGTTGGCAGTAGTAGATGAAAAACAGCAACTAACATATCGAGAGCTGAATAAAAGAGCTAATCAATTAGCCCATCATTTACAGAAATGTGGAATTGGGACAGAGTCATTAGTTGGCCTCTGCTTTGATCGATCAGTTGAGATGATTGTTGGTCTCATGGGAATTTGGAAGGCTGGAGCAGCCTATGTTCCATTGGATCCATCGAATCCAGAAAGCCGCCTGCAATATATTTTACAAGACACGGGAATTAAAGTTTTAGTTACAAATGGGGTATTACTAGGATGGATACCTAAAGACATCAAGACAGTTTGCCTAGATAGGGACCAAGCAATGCTTTCTCAAGAAAGCAAACTTTCACCAATATGTGAGGTAACAGGGGAAAACTTAGCGTATGTTATCTATACTTCTGGTTCGACAGGGAATCCAAAGGGGGCTTTAGTACAGCACCATTCTGTAATAAACCTATCCTATGGTTTACAAAAAGAAGTTTTCTCACATGACATACCTAGTAATATGCGCGTCGGTTTGAATGCGTCAATTGCCTTTGATGTATCTATTCAGCAATTACAAATGTTGCTTTATGGTTCAAGTTTATATATTATCCCAAGTGAAGTTCGCACTAATCCGGAACAATTTGTGTCCTATATTAGGGAGAATAAATTGGAAATGTTTGATATGACACCTTCATTACTTCAATTACTTATAGATGGAGGATTGCTAGAAATAAGTGCTGATGTTCATGTACCAAGTAAGATATTAGTCGGTGGTGAAGCAATTATGCCGTCATTATGGGAACAGCTAGTAGAGACAGAAAAAATTGATTTTTATAATGTATACGGTCCTACAGAATGTACGGTTGATGCAACATGCTATCATATCAAAAAAGATAGTAAGAGAGTAACAATTGGCCGTCCGTTGCCGAACGTTCAAACTTATGTATTAGATAAAAATTTGTTACCTGTTCCAGTTGGTGTAACAGGTGAGCTATATATTGGGGGTGCAGGTATAGCGAGAGGATACTTGAATCGCCCAGAATTAACAGCAGAGCGATTCATCCGTCATCCATTTAATGAAGAAGAACGTTTATATCGTACGGGAGATTTGGTTCGTTATTTACCTGATGGTAATTTAGATTACTTGAGAAGAATTGATAATCAAGTGAAAATTAGGGGCTTTCGTATTGAACTTGAAGAGATTGAAGCGAGTATAGAGAGGCATCCATTGGTAAAAGAAGCAGTAGTTTTGGTAACAGAGGATAAATTAGGAGAGCAGAGATTGGTTGCTTATGTAGTTGGAGATGTTAGTATGCATGAGTGGCGTGAGTATCTCAAGACACAAGTACCAAATTATATGGTTCCCGCTCACTTTATTAAGGTAGACGAGATTCCTCTTACAACAAATGGCAAAGTTGATCGAAAGGCATTGAACAATTTAACTATTCATAGAGAAAATAACTTCTCTACACCAATCATTCCAAGGGATGAAATTGAATATCAGTTGATTAAAATCTGGCAGGATGTGTTACAGATAGAAGATGTTTATGTAAATGATGATTTCTTTAATAGAGGAGGACACTCTCTCCTTGTAATTAAATTAGTTTCAAAAATTAGGGAGAAGTTTGGAAAAGAGATTAAGGTGTCTACATTGATTAAGAATCCAACAGTGGAAGGAATCGCATGCCTTATTCGTGATAAGCATGATATGACGAAATCAGTAGCAGCGCTAGTTTCACTACAAGAATCAGAGAAAAGACCTTTCTTCTGCGTTCATCCGTTTATGGGGAATGTATTCTGTTACATTCAACTAGCAAGATTGCTTAAGAGCCATTGTTCATTTTATGGTTTACAGAATCCTCTTATAGAAAAGAAAGAAATTGACGAGTTAACTTTGCCGGAAGTAATTCAACTTTACATCGAAGAAATAAAACGTGTTCAGCCAGAAGGTCCATATCGTCTTGGAGGATGGTCTTTAGGCGGTGCGATTGCTTATGAAATCGCAACTGTACTAAGGAGTCAAGGTGAGGAAGTTGAGTTGTTGATACTAATGGATACTAAAGTACCTTCAGAGCAGGACTATAAAACAACGGAGGATATGCTCTCATATATATATGAGCATTTCATTCCTAGAGATTTTACTGAGCAGGAAGAAGGCCTCTTCCATAAACAAGATATGCTTGTAGAGCGATTAATTATGGAAGGAGTACTCCCGCCTGATGCAGATCTTATCAATTTGAAGCAAGTTATCAATGCTCATAGGAAATGCCTGAATATAATGGCAGAGCATGATTTAATACCATACTCTGGAGAAGTTCTCTACTTTAGTGCTGAGGAAGGAAAAGAGTTGTTTACAGATTGGGGACCTTTATTAAAAGGAAGAGTAAATAAGTATTCTGTCCCTGGATCACATGAGGAAATAGTAGACTTCCCCGCAGTTGAAAAGATAGCTAAGTACCTATTAAATGAATTTGAAGAGATAAAAGAAACATCCCTTTCATTAACTGAAAAGTAGAGAGCGCAAAAGATGCAACGCAATGAACGAAAAGGGGAGACCAATACCTGCATGCATATCAAGTGTAGGGAATAATGAATATATTAAGAGCATTACTTTTTAAGGGGATAATGTAAAAAGTAATTGGTAGAGACATAGAAATCTTTGTAATAGAAGCGAATGCCTGATGATATTACTGAGGAAAGGTGCATATTTTCATTGATATGTAAATATGCACCTTTCCTATTGTATATGCAATTTAGTAATGTGAATTTGAATTTATGTAACGTTCATATATGAAGTAATTCTTTAAAAAAGGACGTGATTTATCATACAAATTCAAGCTGTGAAAATACCAAAGAATATTGAAAGTCATTTGTTTAAGCAACTTAGTAACTTAGTTTCAAATGAGAAGAAAGAACGAATGAAGCGTTTATTAAATTCATGCGACATTAATAGGACCCTGATAGGAGATTTACTAATCCGATCTCTAATCTGCCAAAAGTATAAAATTAATAATGAAGAAATTAGATTTATATATAATGAGTATGGAAAACCTTTTGTTGAAAACTTTTCTGACTTTCATTTTAATCTGTCACATTCAGGAGAATGGGTGGTTTGTACTACTGCTAATTTTAATGTGGGTATTGATATAGAAAAGATTTCAGAGATAGAGGCTCTTAAATTAGCAAATGAATTTTTTTCAGAGGAAGAATTTTATGATATATCTAATATAAATTCTGATGAACAAATTAATTATTTTTATGATTTATGGACATTAAAAGAAAGTTATATAAAAACGATTGGAAAAGGGCTTTATATCCCGTTAAATTCATTCTCTATAAAAAAAGAGTCACCAACTTTAATTTCATATAAGTATATACCTCAAAACTTTTACTTTAGACAATATAACATTGAGCCAAATTATAAGGTATCTGCTTGTGCAACAAGGGATGAATTTCCGCAAGAGATAATAATTAAAGACATTTATGCAATTTTCCAAACTATATACAAATTTGAAAGTAAGGAGAAAATCAATGCAGAAGACTAAACTTTTTTGCTTTCCACATGCTGGGGGATCCGCGTTTAGTTACGCAAAATGGAAAAATTACTTTAATCCATATATTGAGGTAGTCCCGATAGAGTTAGCTGGTAGAGGATATAGAATTGAAGAAAGTTTGTACGGAAGTATGGAAGAAGCGGTAAATGATGTCTATAATAATATCGTTATGCAGATAGATGATTCGCCATATATTTTATTTGGGCATAGTATGGGAAGTTTGATTGCCTATGAAGTAGCTAGAAAAATACAAGATTCTAAAAGCGTATTGCCTAAATTTCTTGTCTTATCCGGTAGAAATCATCCAAATAGTAAAATAAAAAACATCCGACATAATCTTTCTAACGAACAATTTAAAAGAGAAGTTATTGCAATGGGAGGTACACCATCTGGGGTACTGCAATCAGAAGAATTAATGAAGATTTTTCTCCCTATTCTAAGAGCAGATTTTAAAATCGTTGAGACGTATATTCATGACAAAAATACACAACCATGTGATATTGATTTTCTTATATTTAATGGGGAAAATGATGAATTTACTACATATGATCAAGTAATAAAATGGGAACGATACACAAGTAAAACGTGTACTTTTCATTCTTTTGAAGGTAATCATTTCTTTCTAAATGAAAATATTGAAGAAATAGCAAATAGTATTATAGGAAAGTTTAATTCTAAAAGATTATCAACTAGTTTTTAGAGATTTTCTTTGATCATCAGACAGTCGTTGGATAACTGGTGAGTTAATTGATGCAATTTGTGGATCTTGCTTATAATGCTAATTGTAAGTATTATATACTTTAAAACCAAAACTTTCCCAATTTAATGTTGAGAAAGTTTTGGTTTTTATTATTCTAGTAGTAATCACTTTTTAAAGTTATAGAAATTTAAAAATAAAGTATTGTATACATGTAAGTATGATTAAAAATAAAAAGTTGTAAATGCTAAATTTAATTAAATACGCCTTACTCTCTTTAACATTGGCCTGAATGAATAGTTTATAGGAGATTACACTGGCTAAAGATGCGATAATTGTTCCAAGCCCTCCAATATTTACTCCTAGTAATAAAGCTTTCCAATCAGAAGTAAAGTTTGATAGAAGAATTGAAGTAGGAAAATTGCTAATCAATTGACTCAAAAATATGGAACTAAAGAAGACTGAAGTATCTCCTCTTAAATTAGCGCGAGCAAATGTCTCCAGCGCATCCGAATGGGAAATGTTTCCGATAAAAATAAAAAAACCGACAAAGGTTATTAGAAGAAAGTAATCGATCTTAAATAGTAAGTTTCTATCTAACGTAAATGCTGCTATCAATGTGACTATTAGCGCAATGTAATAATCAATGACACCAAAAATAGATGCAATGATAGTGATAAGTATCAAAATCCAGATGGTAGCTTTTTTTCGATTTTTCACGGTAATTACAGGTAGTTCTATTTTTAAATCTGTTTTTTGAAGTTTTTGAGTAAATATAAATAACAAACTAATTCCAAGTACAGCTAAAAGCAGGATTGAACCTAAAAATGGGATGAGCTTAATTCCATAGTAAGAATATAGGTATAAATTTTGTGGGTTTCCCATAGGCATCAAGCTACTACCGATGTTTGCCGCAATTGTCTGCAAGATGATTGTATCCATCATGTTCATTTGTGTTTTTTTACTAATGACAAGTGTTATTGGTACAAAAGTGAGGAGGGCGACATCATTTGTTACAACCATGGAGCAAATAAAGCATAACAAAATTAGAATAATAGATATTGACCTGCTGTTATTGCATTTATTTAAAATCAAAACGGCAAGTTTGTCTAATATTTTTAGCTGTTCAAAGGCCTTAATGGCCACCATTAGATTAAATAAGCTAATTAACACTTCAAAGTTAATATATTCGATCTTTGGTGAATGTATTAAGCAGCTTACAATTGCTAGTATCAGTGAAATGGTAAGTATTAAATCCTTTTTTAAAAATTTGAATTTCATAAGGAGTCTTTTTTTATTTTGAACGAATACTATTTCTTTCACAATACACCACCTGTAATCTATGTTAGTAGAATGAAAAGCAAAGGAAATATACATTTAATGATAGATATTCAACAAATCCTCTTATATTGCAATAAAATTAATAGCTTTTCTTATCAATTGGTTGTTCTAAAATTTGAAACTTAAATGGAATAATATTAATAACGTTTTCAAAAAAATAATAATATGAGTAGTTTTTTATTTGTGGAGCTGTCAAAATCATATTTTTGGATAACTCGATATTGCTAGAAAAGAGGATGACATAAGGTCCTAAATAAGAGTTTTGTAATGTTTCATCCCTTCAACAAAATCCTTTTTTGCTAAGTGTCTGTAATGTTGTAAATATGTGCAATATAGAGGAATCCCACTAGGGGGATTAATTGAGAAAACAAATGTTTTTTGTATGATACCATAAATAAATTAAATGTTTTATTTTTTAAATATTCTTATAATATTTCGTTGATTCTTGATTTCAAATCCTTTATATGAACTTCTAAAAGAGAAAAGTATGCATGTTTTTATGAAGAAAATAGAGGCTTGTCAAAGGCTAGGTAGAACGGAATCTGCGACGTTTGGATACTGTATAAAATTCACAAAATCTCAGTGTTTTTTAGATGAAAAAAACTTAAAATATTTTTTGTTTTTATAAAAATCTGTACTTTTTCGTAACATTCTGTACTTTTAATTATAAATTAAAGACAAGGTTTTCTTAGTTGAATAGTGAAAGCGCTTTATAGATTTTTCGCGAAGTTTTTACCTAGCCTATTTTTGAGATTAGTAGTGAGAAAGGAGATATTTCCATGTTCTTGAGACAATTAACAAAAAAACACTTAACCACTATTGATTATTATGATTTAAATCACCGGTAAACGAAACAAACATAATAGTACAACAATGTTAGTGGATAAAAATATTAGTTTGCAGAAAGGGGTAGAGCATCCGTTTGTATAAGCGTTAAGTACTTCAAAATTTCAGTTTTACGGTTACATGTTGTGATGTTTGCTTAAACAGGCCAATCCGATTAATATAGAAAATTTTTATCCTTGTTGTATTTGAATATAAAAGAGGTATTTATACCAGGAAATATAGGTGATTTTATATAGATTATGATATACAAAATTTGGCATGGAGTGATGATATGGAAAGGCTTTTTTTAGACTTAGTCGGATCAACAAATGATTTTTTATGGTCTAAATTGTTAATTATTATGCTTGTTATTTGCGGAATTTATTTTACATTTAAATTGAATTTTGTACAGTTTCGAATGTTAAAAGAGATGGTCCGTGTATTAATGGAGGGGAAAAGTGGTTCTAAAGATCAAATCTCTCCTTTTCAAGCGTTTTGTATTGGTATGGCAGCCCGCGTTGGAACAGGGAATATCACAGGAATTGCGATTGCAATTGCATTAGGTGGTCCTGGAGCTGTATTTTGGATGTGGATTATTTCTATTATTAGCTCAGCATCCAGTTTTGTCGAAAGCACATTAGCACAGATATATAAAGTAAAAGATAAAACTGGTTTCCGTGGTGGTCCATCCTATTATATGGAAAAAGGGTTGAATAAACGTTGGATGGGAGTATTATTCTCTATTTTAATCACAATTACTTTTGGTCTTGTATTCAATTCAGTACAATCAAATACAGTTACAATTGCTTTTCAAAACTCATTTGGTACAGATCGTCTAACAGTTGGGATAATCATGGCCATTGCTTTCGCTGCGATTATTTTTGGTGGTGTACAACGTATTGCAAAGATGGCTGAATACAAGGTGGTATTTTTAGCGGTATTATACATTGGAGTTGCATTATTTGTTGTAGTTACCAACATATCAAAAATGCCGGAAGTTCTTTCTCTTATTGTTCAAAACGCATTTGGTTTTAAACAAATAGCAGGCGGTTCAATTGGTGCAGCACTTATGAATGGAGTTAAACGCGGTTTATTCTCAAATGAAGCTGGTATGGGAAGTGCACCAAACGTTGCCGCAACAGCAACAACAAGTCATCCGGTGAAACAAGGACTGATTCAAGCATTTGGTGTATTAACGGATACACTGATCATTTGTACTAGCACTGCCTTTATTATTTTGCTGTCTGATGCATATAAACAACCGGGGTTAAATGGTATTGCACTTACACAAGCAGCATTAAGTGAACACATCGGTTCTTGGGCATCGGGTTGTCTTGCTATCTTTGTTTTTTTATTTGGATTTGGTGCGTTAATTGGCAACTATTATTATGGTGAAACAAACATTCGCTTCTTACATACAAGTAAAGTGTGGTTAATGATATACAGAATAAGTGTGTTGGCTATGATTGTATTTGGTTCTGTTGCAAAGATTCAAATTGTATGGGATTTAGCGGACTTATTTATGGGCTTTATGGTTATTATTAATTTAATTGCTATTACCTTACTTTCAAAAGTAGCATTTGCGGCGTTACAAGATTATATAAACCAGAAAAAAGCTGGTAAAGATCCTATTTTTTATAAAGAAAACATTAAAGGGCTTGAAAATATTGAATGTTGGGATAGTTATGAGAAAACTTCAAAAAAGAAAAGTGTGTAATAAGAAGGATATTCAGACTGCAATATGTCTGAATATTTTTCTTGGTTCTAGTGCAAATAGTATTGATTATAGTAAAGAAAAAATCATTCTATATAAAGTTAATAGTACGGGGGAATATGATTAAATGATAAAGGAATCTAGCGTTCAAGTTGAGGGGCAAGAAAAAGTTTGCTTAGATCAATGGGTAGCTCATTATCGAGCGTATGCAGCTAAGGGACGAAGCGCCAGTTATATTCCCGCTCTGGGGGAAATAAATGTATCGCAGTTAGGTATTTGTATAGTAAAGCCAGATGGAACAATGATAAAATCAGGAGATTGGGAGATACCTTTCACATTACAAAGTATATCAAAAGTAATCGGTTTTATAGCCGCTTGTTTAAGTCGTGGTATTTCTTATGTATTAGAACGAGTTGACGTAGAGCCAACTGGAGATGCCTTTAATTCAATTATTCGTTTAGAGATACATAAACCAGGAAAACCTTTTAATCCTATGATCAATGCTGGAGCGATTACGATAGCTTCACTTTTGCCAGGGACATCGGTGCAAGAAAAATTAGAATCTCTATACGTATTAATTGAAAAAATGATAGAGAAGCGTCCCGCTATTAATGAAATAGTATTTCAATCAGAATGGGAAACCGCTCATCGTAATAGAGCATTAGCATACTATTTAAAGGAGAATGGTTTTCTAGAATCAGATGTGGAGGAGACACTAGAGGTTTACTTAAAACAATGTTCGATTGAAATAAATACTGAAGATATTGCCTTAATAGGGCTTATACTAGCACATGATGGATATCATCCTATTCGCAAAGAACAAGTGCTCCCTAAAGAAGTAGCTAGGTTAACAAAAGCTTTAATGCTTACTTGTGGAATGTACAACGCTTCTGGAAAATTTGCTGCTTTCATTGGATTACCAGCTAAGAGTGGGGTATCCGGCGGAATTATGACACTTGTTCCCTCAAAATCTAGGAAGGATTTATCGTTCCAAGATGGATGTGGTATTGGTATTTACGGACCGGCCATTGATGAATATGGGAATAGTTTACCAGGAATTATGTTGTTAGAACATATTGCAAAAGAATGGGATTTAAGTATATTTTAAAAAGGAGCACAGATATTTTGGTGTAAGAACGATTCCAAAAGTGTTCAGACCTTATATTGTGTCTGAACATTTTTGAGTTATAAAGTATCTTTCTAAAGTAGAAGGGTGTAATGAATACTCACAATCTATAATACTTTCGTTTATATCTTATTTATCAGTTTTTGAAAAAAATAGAGTAAGTATTGTATTAATGCAAATAGGTTTGTATACTGACTGTTAGGCGAAAGTGAGAAGTGATTATTTTGAATCTTAGTAATTTAGTAAAAAAAGACATCTATATTCTCGTTTTAATGATACTTACAGTACCCTTAGTAGGTGAAATAAAGTCATTTCCTTTAAATGAAACATTTAGAATGAGCTTTGGTGCACCAACATTTTTCTTTTTTTTGTTATTGTTTCGAAGAATTCCAGCATTTTTACCGGGTTTTTTAACAGCGATAGTCGTTGTAGTATTTCGTATCTCAATGGATGTCATTATAAAGGGAAATATGGATTGGCTAGCCGCTTTTCATACTCACTATCCTAGTTTTTTCTTTTATTTTACTTATTCGTATCTCTTTCATTTAGCAAAAATTAAACGTTTTTATCATCAACCACTAATGATTGGTTTTATTGGTTGCATGATTGAAATACTGTCAGACTGTGTGGAATTAATGATTCAATATTTCGTATTAAAAACATCAATCACATCCGAGGCAATAAATGAGATCATTGTTATCGCATGTTCCCATAGTTTTATAGTTCTAAGCTTTTTCAATATGATGAAATTGTATGAAGCGCAATCAAGGGAGAGACACATAAAGAAACAAAATGAACACATGCTCATGCTCATCTCTAATTTATATGAAGATGCTGTTCATTTAAAAAAAACATTACAAGATGCTGAGAATATAACAAAAAAATCCTATGATTTATATAAAACCTTAGACTCTTTTGAGCACAAACAGATGGATTTTCAGTTTGGGGATTTAAGGCAACAGGCATTACAAATTGCTGGTGAGGTCCATGACGTTAAAAAGGATAACCAACGTATTTTTGCGGGGCTTTCAAAACTAATTTCTGATGAAAGTTTTACAGATTATATGTCTGTACATGAACTAGTAAATATCATTATACGGGCAAATACGAAATATGCACGGTTGCTAGAGAAAGACATCCAATTTGTGTATAAAATTGATGGTGTGCATCCTCATTATCATATTTACACAATCTTATCTATTATAAATAATATCGTTACAAACGCTGTAGAAGCTATCCAAGGTATGGGAACCATCACAATTGACATTAATAAAGACCACCATTTTGTTGAATTTCAAATAGGCGATAATGGTCCTGGTATTTCTTCAAAATATAAAGATTCAATTTTTGAGCCTGGGTTTACTTCTAAATATGATGATTTAGGCAATCCATCGACAGGTATCGGATTATCGTATGTTAAAGAAATGGTCGAACAACTTGAAGGTGATGTTACGCTTGAGGACAGAACCGAAGGAAAAGGATCAATTTTTATAATTAGATTAGGGATTGATCATATAATTTCGAAAGGGTGATTCTATGTATTTTTATATAGTAGATGATGAAAAAGCGGTTCGCTCAATGTTGGCTCAAATTATCGAGGATGAAGATCTTGGGGAGGTTATAGGTGAAGCTGAGGATGGTTTATCTTTAGAGCAACAAATGCTAATCCTTAAAAATATAGACATTTTATTTATCGATTTGTTAATGCCGATTCAAGATGGAATAAAAACAATCCGTCAAATAAACCCTTCGTTTAAAGGGAAAATCATCATGGTCTCTCAAGTAGAATCAAAAGAATTAATTGCTGAAGCTTATTCGCTTGGTGTTGAATACTATATTATTAAGCCAATTAACCGGATTGAAGTATTAACAGTTGTTCGGAAAGTTATTGAACGAATTCGTTTGGAAAAATCAATAAAAAACATTCAAGAATCGCTTAATATGGTACTAAAATTGGATAGTAATTCAAGTGCGCAAGAAAAATACCGTAATGAAAAACATTTAAATACTTTTAATCATTTTCAAAATTCCATTCATTTTCTTTTGTCTGAATTAGGAATAGCCAGTGAAAGTGGAAGTAAAGATTTAATGGATATGCTAGATTATTTATATAAATATGAACAAGATAACACGTTGGAACAAGGCTTTCCCTCACTAAAAGAGATTTTTATGAATTTGGCTCAAAAAAAACTTGGGGATTCAGCTGAAGATGCCGAATTAAAAAGGTTCATAGAAGCTTCCAAACAACGGATTCGGAGAGCAATTTATCAATCATTAAACCATTTAGCATCCCTTGGACTTACTGATTTTTTAAACCCGAAGTTCGAAAATTATGCTTCTAGATTTTTTGATTTTACTACCGTAAGGAGAAAGATGACAGAATTGAATAATGAACCAACATTACCTGCTCGTATTGATACGAAAAAATTTATTCAAGTTCTTTATTTTGAAGCAAAACGAATACACTTGGAGTTAAGATGATAAACTCTTGCTAAGTATTATTTTCAATTGATAGATTGATAATAGTTTTTCTTTTTATTCTCCTTTATTTCATATTAGTTTTAAAATCAGAAAATTCCGTATCGATTTGGTAGAAGTGTATGAACTTAGAACAAAAGAATATGTATTTTTTATTTTTTTAAACATTAATATTCATTAAAAAAACGAGTATTTTCACAATAAAATATAAATACATAGTAAGTTGAATTTAAAAAAAGATGCTATCTTCTAGCATCTTTTTTTCTTTAAGAGGAAATATCATTGATCCTTATATTATTTGAAATTCAAATGCGGGCATATAAATAACGGAAAAGGAGATAATATTTAACAAATTATAATTGGAAATGGTATTTTAGGTCAGAAATGTTTTTATACTAATTAGGTTATTGGTACTAAACAAGCATAATGTCTCGCTTTTCTGCTCTTTAATCTTATCGTTATTTTTTATTAAGTACATATCGTTTTTTAGAAATCTCAATCCTAGCAGAGTATATAAATTGGGTGATAAAAATGTGGAACATAATTACTTCTTATCTTCCAGATTGGAAAGTCTTTGTACAAGCTTTTATCTTGTTTTTAATTCCGTATACTATCTCAAGAGTTTTTCATTGGGTTCGTATGTCAGAGAAAGAGTGGGAAGAATGAGTTGGTGGAAGTCAAGAGACAAACAAGTGAAAAAAAATAATATTCAAAGTAAAACGAAACAAGAGCATAAACCTTCTCAAAATGCAATCGTTCATTTCACAAATGATTTTGCCTCTAACTTAGAACTTATAAAGCAACAAATCGGACATAATTCTGATGTTCGCTTTCGGAAGTTTAATATTGGACGCACAGATATTCAGGCTGGGATCGTTTTTGTTGATGGCCTATCAGATAAAGAGATAATTGACAAACATATTATGAAATTACTAATGGATGATTTTTCTGATGAATATAAAAATGAATCTTCTTATGTGGAGGGGACTGTTTCAAAAGAATATATTAAAAATAAAGTTCTTACAATTAGTGAAGTAGCAGAAGTCCATTACATAAAAGATTTAATACCCAAAGTATTGATAGGTTCAACAGCTCTTTTAATTGATGGTTTAGCAGATGTGTTTATTCTTGGTACAACAAAAGCAAATAAACGAAACATTGAAGAACCAGTATCGGAGGCATTAGTCAGAGGGCCACGGGTCGGTTTTACTGAAGTATTAAGTGATAATACCTCACTTTTGCGACGACATTGTGCGGATGAGAGTTTATCATTAGTAAAGCTACCAGTAGGAGAACGTGCAAAGAAAGAGTTAGTTGTCGCGTTTATTAGAGATCTTGCTAGTACAGAATTGGTGGATGAAGTAAAAAACAGAATTCAGAAAATTGACATAGACAGTGTACTCGAATCTGGTTATATAGAGCAACTCATTGAAGATAATTATCTAAGTCCTTTTCCACAGATTCAAAATACAGAACGACCTGATCGTGTTATTAGTGCTTTAATGGAAGGTCGAGTAGCTATTTTGTTAGATGGAACACCATTTGTTTTAATTGCTCCAGTTACATTTAGTATGCTGCTGCAATCACCAGAAGATTATTATGAAAGGTGGCTTCCTGGTACGCTTCTCCGCTTATTACGCTTCATGACAGCTTTTGTTTCATTATTTGCTCCAGCACTGTATATTTCTTTTATTTCATTTCATCCAGGATTAATTCCCACTAAGCTCGCTATTTCTATTATCGGATCGCGAGAAGGAGTTCCTTTTCCCGCTTTAATAGAAGCGTTAATTATGGAAGTAGCTATCGAAGTTTTGCGAGAAGCAGGTTTACGTCTGCCTAAACCAATTGGACCTGCAATGGGAATTGTGGGCGGTTTAATAATTGGTCAGGCTGCCGTAGAAGCAGGAATTGTTAGTCCAATAATGGTTATCGTTGTTGCGGTAACAGCTATTTCTTCTTTTACTATTCCACAATATAGTGTAGGAATTACGTTACGCATTCTTCGTTTTGTAGCTATGTTTTGTGCTGCGATATTTGGTTTGTATGGAGTTATTCTCTTCTTTCTTTTACTTTGCAGTCATTTAGTGAAACTGAAAAGTTTTGGCGTTCCTTATACCAGTCCTGCTGTTCCATATCGATTCAGTGACTGGAAAGATTTTATGGTTCGCATGCCATTAAAAATAATGAGACGTCGACCAAAAATAATGCATACCAAAAAAAATATCCGCAAAAGGTAGCTGATGACGAAAGGAAGTGGCCTTCAGTGATTACTAAACTTAAAGACCGAATAACAACTTCACAGGCAGTTGTTATTATTGTAAATTACATACTTGGGACAGGAATTCTCACTCTGCCTAGAGCATCTGTGGAAAAAGTGAAAACACCAGATGTATGGATAAGTGTGATATTAGGTGGAATACTGGCAATGGTTTCAGGAGTAATTATGGTCAAATTAAGTCAGCAGTTTCCAGAAAAAACATTTTACCAATACAGTCAAGATATTGTAGGGAAATGGATAGGCAGGTTGCTTAGTTTTCTTATTATAGGGTATTTTCTTACAACTTCAGCATTTCAAATTCGTTCAATGGCAGAAGTAATAAGCTTTTTTTTGCTCGAAGGAACCCCCACATGGGCTATTGTTATGCCTTTTATGTGGATAGGTCTCTATTTGATTATGAGTGGTATTAATTCAATTGCACGGATGTTTGAAATAATATTTCCTATTACTGTTTTTATTTTTTTAATCATTTCCTTTATGAGCATCGGAATATTCGAGATAGATAATCTCCGTCCCGTATTAGGTTTGGGAATTAAACCAGTATTAGATGGGATAAAAACAACGTCTCTCGCATATACAGGTCCTGAAATTATGTTAATTCTTTTGGTATTTATGGAACAACGAAATAAAGCAGTAAAAGCTATTTTAGTTGGAATTTCTATTCCGTTAATCTTTTATGTAATAACTGTTGTAATGGTCATTGGTGCATTATCAATTGATGGGGTTGTAACAAGAACATGGCCGACAATTGACCTTATGCGCAGTTTTGAAATTTCTGGATTGATATTTGAACGTTTTGAATCTTTACTGCTTGTAATATGGATTATGCAAATATTTGCTACCTATACGATTAGTTATTATGCAGCTGCATTAGGATTAGCGCAACTCTTTAAAAAGAGTATTCATCCGTTTATTTTTGCTTTGATTCCAATCATTTACATCATTGCTATGACTTCGAAAAATATAAATGACTTGCTTAAATTGGGGGATATGCTCGGTAATGCTGCTTTATTTTTATTTGGTTTACTGCCACTGCTTCTTCTTATTATTACGCGATTAAAAGGAGGAGTAGTGTGAAAAATAAATTTAATTATATGCGGTTCTATTTTGCTTTGTTATGGACGCTTTTGCTTCTATTTTTAACAGGATGTTGGAGCAGTAAAGAAGTAGAAGAGTTGAGTTTAACTGCAGGTATAGCACTAGATAAAGGGAAGGATTCAACAATTGAGAAAGAGGATGAGGAAGGAGGTTATCCTAAAAGAAATCTTATAACAGCTACTTATCAAATTGTTAGTTCGCAAGCACAAAGTAAAGGAAATGGACAACAAAAACGTTATATTAATGTTTCTGAGACAGGTGATTCCATTCATCAAATTGTTCGTGAGTTTTCATTGAAAAGAGAGAGCACAATGTTCAGCCCACATTTAAAAAACATTGTTATTAGTGATAGTCTTGTACGTACATACAGTTTAGAACAATTACTTGAACAGTATCTCCGTGACAATGAAGTTCGGCTTAGCTGTATGCTCTTAATTAGCAAGGGGCTAGCGAAGGAGGTACTGGAATCAAACAAAAAAGGAGAAATTCCAGCATTTCGTTTGTCTGGAATTGCAGATAATAGAAATAGAACAACAAGGATTTTACCTCCTGTATCGCTCGCTAAATTGGAAGGAAAGATGCGGTCAGGGTCCAGTTTTCTTTTGCAAAATGTAATCTCGATAAAAGGGGAAACAAAATTTGCAGGAGCTGCTGTAATTAAAGGGAAGACAAAAAAGTTGATGGGCTTTTTAAATGAACAGGAATTGGAAGGAGTAGTATGGATAAACGGAAAAAGGAATGGTGGTGTGGTAAAAACTTTTGATAAAGAATCAAAGAAACTCATTATATACGAAATAAAGTCAATAAAAAGCAAAATCATACCACATGTTAACGGAAATAATATTTCCTTTGATGTAAACATTGAATCAGTAGGGCGTTTGTCTGAAAATTGGATGCAATCAGGAAAAGATTTTGAAAATGAATTTTTAAAAAAGGAAGAAAAAGCTATTGAAAAAGAAGTAAAGCACTTAGTACATCATGTTACAAAAAAAATACAAAAAGAATATCAAGTCGATATTGCGGGTTTTGGCAACCAATTAAGAATTAAACACCCGAGAACATGGGAGAAAGTCAAAAAAGATTGGGATCAAACATTTAGTAAAGTACCGATTAAATATCATATAAATGTAACTATACAAGATTATGGAGCGTCAAGTTTAAAACGATGAGATACCTTAATTGAAATTATATTTGAATCAAAACAAAAAGTTATAAAAGTTTTAATTTGAAAATTTTTGTAACTTTTTGTTTTTTTATGTCCTTCTTATTATAGATTAAAGAAATGATTTTATCCCGCTATTTGCCGGGCAGTAAGACTCACACCTCAAAATTCAGCGAAAGCAAAGAAGTTATTAGAGGTATATGTAAGCTCTATATAGGAAGGAGAATTTTGAAATTCTATTGATAAACCAAGTAATTGTAATAGCCCTTATTTAGAATAATAATTTCAAAATCAATAAAATTTAGAGTAGAAGGAGCAAGAGCAAATTATTATGAATAAACAAATAGGTTTTATCGGATGTGGAAACATGGGTATTGCTATGATAGGTAGGATGATTAAAAAAAATATAGTTTCTCCAGATCAAATAATTTGTTCAGATTTAAATGTCATTAATTTAAAAAATGCTAGTAATGAATATGGCATAACTATAACTACTAACAACAATGAAGTCGCTAACAGCGCTGACATTTTAATTTTATCAATCAAACCAGATTTATACTCATCGGTAATTAACCAAATAAAAGATCAAATAAAAAATGATGTAATCGTTGTAACTATTGCTGCAGGAAAAAGTATTAAGAGCACTGAGAATGAATTTGGTAGAAAGTTGAAAGTTGTTAGAGTAATGCCTAATACACCGGCACTTGTTGGAGAAGGAATGTCTGCGTTATGTTTTAATGAAATGGTTACAGAAAAAGATATAAAAGAGGTACTGAACATATTTAATATTTTCGGCCAGACGGAGGTCATAAATGAAAAACTAATGGATGTTGTTACATCTATTAGTGGTTCTTCTCCAGCATATGTGTATATGTTTATAGAAGCCATGGCAGATGCTGCTGTACTTGGCGGTATGCCGAGAAAACAAGCTTATAAATTTGCGGCTCAGGCTGTATTAGGTTCTGCAAAAATGGTATTGGAAACAGGAATACATCCAGGTGAATTGAAGGATATGGTTTGTTCTCCAGGTGGAACGACGATAGAAGCTGTAGTAACGCTAGAAGAAAAAGGTTTAAGAACAGCTATCATTTCAGCTATGAAACGTTGTACGCAAAAATCTATGGAAATGTCTAGTTTAACTAGTAAGTGAGAAGCGAATTTATATAATATTTCAAATCTATTTAATGTAAAAGAAATATTATGAGGCTAGTTAATAACTAAGTAAATTTATATACAACACTAACGAGAAGAACAAACCTTATTTTAAAGGGGATACAGAAAATATGAGTAATTTACTAAAAAAGAAATCCGTTACACAATTGTTAGAGCATAATCAAAGCAAGACTTTAACGAAAACATTAGGAGCATTTGATTTAATTATGTTAGGGGTAGGCTCGATAGTTGGAACGGGTGTTCTTGTGTTAACTGGATTAGTAGCAGCAAGAAATGCTGGTCCAGCAGTTGTTTTTTCATTTATACTTGCGGCAATTATATGTGGATTTATAGCATTATGTTACGCGGAAATTGCTTCTACACTCCCGGCGTCTGGTAGTGTATATACGTACTCATATGCAACAATTGGTGAGTTTGTTGCTCATCTAGTAGGTTGGTCATTGCTGTTAATATATATCGTGGCAACAGCGGCTGTCGCTGCTGGATGGACAGGCTATTTCCACAATTTAATAAAGGGATTTGGATTAGAGATACCTAAAGCTCTAGTAACGATTCCTTCGCATGGTGGTATTGTGAATCTACCAGCGGTAATCATTACATTGATATTAGCATGGATGTTATCCCGTGGTACGAGGGAAAGTAAACGAATCAATAATACAATGGTATCGATTAAAATTGGAATGATTTTGTTGTTTATTACGGTTGGTATATTCTATGTAAAACCAATGAACTGGATACCAATTGCACCATACGGTTTAAGTGGAGTCTTTACGGGTGGAGCAGCTATTTTATTCGCTTTTACGGGTTTTGATATATTAGCAACTTCAGCAGAAGAAGTAAAAGACCCGAAACGTAATCTTCCGATCGGTATTATTGCATCATTAATCATATGTACAATTATTTATGTTATGGTATGCCTTGTTATGACAGGAATGGTTTCCTATAAAGAATTAAATGTCCCTGAGGCAATGGCTTATGTAATGGAAGTTGTAGGACAAGGAAAAGTCGCTGGTGCAATTGCTGCAGGTGCTGTAATTGGCCTTATGGCTGTTATTTTTTCCAATATGTATGCGGCAACACGAGTATTCTTTGCAATGAGTCGTGATGGATTGTTACCGAAATCATTTGCGAAAGTTAATAAGAAAACTGGAGCACCCACTTTTATAACTGGATTGGCAGGAATTGGGAGCTCTATAATAGCTGGGTTTATTGATTTGAAAGAATTAGTTAATTTAGTTAATATCGGTAGTTTGGTGACGTTTGCGTTAGTTTGTCTATCAGTTATTATCCTTCGTAAATCACACCCAAATTTAAAACGTGGATTTATGGTACCTTTTGTACCTGTATTACCATGCGTTGCAATTGTATGCTGTGTGTTTTTAATGCTAAATTTACCGTTAAGGACATGGGTGTACTTTAGTATTTGGATTACTATTGGGGTAGTAATATATTTCCTTTATTCGATAAAACACAGTAATTTAAATGAGGAAACGATCTCGAAATTACATGATAAAATTGCGAGATAATAACGATCGAAAATTTTATTAATAATCATATTGATAGTTGAGTAACATAGAAACAGTTTTTTGACATTTAGCAAGAGATAAAATAAGAGATGCTAGGGCAGCTAAGTACTTTTTTAGAAACCTTGCTTGTTTTTTACGATTTAAAACCGCTAAGGAGAGAGAAGTATGAGTGAATTGCATTTTATGAGTATAGAAGAATTGGATAATAAATTGAAAAAATCTGATAGTGGTATTTATTTCATTAAAGATTATAATGACAATATTATTTATGTAGGCAAGGCTTTTAGTATAAAAAGTAGAGTATTAGCTCATTTTAATAGTTATTCCAATATTAAGGAATATGTACATTTATTTAATAAAGTAGCGTATCTCATTGAAGATAGTTTGTTAAAACGCTCATTGTTACAAGTTACTTATATGATTAAATATAAACCAGTATTAAACAAAGAAGTCCAAAAAGAATTCCCAGAGTTATATACTCAATACATTAAGCAAACAAATAAAAAATCCATGTTGTTAGAAATTAATGAAGCTAAAGAAAAAAGGGATGAGTTAAAGAATAGATTAGTAAAATTAGTAGGCGGAAAAACTATGTTTTATGACATAATTTCTCTGTTAAACAATGGATATAACTATCATGTTCTCGCAAAAGTATTGAGCATAGAGCTTCAAACTTTAATTATAATGAAAGAACACCGAAATAAATTCCCGATACCACATAATTATAAGAGGACAATAAAGCATCAAGATATAATGTATGCTTTATCTGGAAAAAAGAATTAAGTACTTCAAGCTTAAACACTTAACTTTAAAGTACTTAATTCGTTGCTTTTGTAGCTTTTATTGTTATATTGAATGCAATGTACATTTGTGTTTCAAATTTAATTGGTGGAATAAGGGGAGGGAAAGGGTTCCCATAAAAATACTAGAAGAAATTAGGTTACTCATACGTAAATAGCATAATTAGGCACATGTTATTTATAAATATTCAAAGATACGAAAGTAATACAAATGAAATTCTTATTTCTGCTACTACAAGTACTATTGAGCAAATGAAGTATGAAATTGCTTTTGAACTAAGAGTCACACTGGGACCTGATACATCACATCATCTGCAAATGGTTCGAATCGGTGGAGAGATTACAAAACGCTTAGTTTGAATGGCTGAAAAACAGTTAACAGGTCAATACAGATTACACTAAGAAAATAATCCGTATATATACGGATTATTTTTCCTTTAATTTACAAAAAAATAAATTTCGAAATTGAAAAAACCTCTCAGATTCCTTTGTAATAATCTTTTTTAGTTGTGTTAATGACATAGGTATCGAAAGGTGATAAATTCGATACGAACGATGTATAAGCCCTTAAAAGGGTTTTGATGTTATTTGTAATTTTAATTCCATAATACTTAAGCCGATATAATAAAATGTTTTATGTCTAAATCGATATAAAGGAATAGTTTTTAAGTGATATTTCTTTTTTATAGAATAAGCAAAACCTGATATTGTAGTAATTATTGATTTGAGGTCAATTTACTGTGCACCTTGGTTATTGAAGTTTTTTGTTGATTAACAACTATTGTATTTGGAAATTATTAATAAGTTTATCTCGCTATTTGCCGGGCAGTAAGACCCCACCTCAAAATTCAGCGGAAGCAAAGAAGTTAGGTGGGAGTCTTACTGCCCGTAAAAGCCCGATTGGTGTGGGCTAATAATCAGTGGGGGATGAACAAAACCCCCACTGATTAAAGTTTCACTTTATGTGATGTGGTAATAAAACTATCTAGTTTGCTATTCTTAGTATTTGTAAAGTCTCTATATTTTTTCCTCTTTTGTGGAAAGTAAAACTAATGTTACGACCAGTAATATAGTGTCATTTTTTGAATATTCCATTCGTTTTTTATTTTTATTTTTAGTTGATGAAAAGACCTTTCTCTCAATTAAATGTTTAATTGAGCACTTGAATTTCCTCCACCTTGTACTTTTCAAAACATAGTGTTTCAAAAATAGCCGTATCGCTTTCATCTTTTTCCGATTTCACGACTTCTTTATTATCTTTTTCTAAAATTTGGAGCAAAATAGTTTTTCAGTTTCATATTTAAATTAGCAGTATTTATTTTTTGAATTCAATTTGTATAAATGATTGAATTGGAACTTTGACTGTTGTTTCTTGCGGTGGTACAGTATCTCCTGTTACTTTCGCTTTATTTTAAATCTTTTTCCAGCTTGGTCCTCGCATTGACTACCACTGTATTTTGTAGTACTTCACTGTTTTCTCAAGTTCAATAATTATATCTTGTAGAATTAAGAAAAGAACTTAGCTTATTTCGTTTACTTATCTACTCTGATATTTAGATGCTAACTACAATTAAATAATATATGATTTTTATAAAAAAGATATAGTAATATTTTGTTGTGAATTGTACTAATTTGATATTTTATAGTATTATTTGTCGTGAATTATATATAACAGAATATATTTTATGGATCTATAAAGGAGAATGTAATGAATACTTCTATCGATATACAACACTTATGTGATCTTGCACATAAAGCATTTAATGCCCCTGTACATATTTTATCTGCAGACAGAAAAATTTTATATCATTCTACATCTGATAATGTTTGTAGTCCTTTTTATTCTTCAAAAGAAGAACATCTTACTGATATTTATCAAGAAAACGATCCCTTTAACTTGCCACTTTTCCGAAGTAACAACTATCTTGAAAATTTTGTTCTAATTCATATAGAAAATCATGATGATATTAAAGGGACTATTATAATCGGTCCTACTATACATCCAAAAGATTCAGATGATATGATCATAAAATTTCAGAAAGAATTTAAATCAAATGATAACATTCAAGAAAGACTTGCCTATTATCAGTGTTTATCTGAGATTAAAAAAACTACATTAATTGATATGGGAATTTTATTACATTACATGATTTTCAATGAAAAGTTAGATGTAGATATTGTCTTGGAAAAAAATAAAGTACTAGAGGAAGTTCCTAATAAAATTGTGAAACCGGATTTATATATTTTAAAACGCCGACAAAACAAACCTAAAACGCACAATATGGCATTAGTAAATGATTTCTTTTCGACTATTAAAGAAGGAAATAAAAAAAAGTTAATACAGTATATGTATGCGGTTTCACAAGAAGATGTTGAACTTATGCTAATAGAGGATCCGCTCAGGAATCAAAAAAACCTTGGAATTATTGCGATTACCTTAGCCACTCGATATGCAATAGAAGGAAACCTGCCACCAGATATTGCTTTTGCTCATAGTATTTTATATATACAAACCCTGGAACAATTAGATAATGTAGAATCTGTAAAGCGATTGTCAGGGGATGCTTTACGTACCTTTGCAGATCGTGTGAAAGAATACAATGCAAAAAAGTATTCTTACGCGGTTACTACATGTATAAAACATATTAATAAAAATGTTTACGATGGAATATCTCTGAATGAACTTGCTAATCATTTAGAAATTACGCCTACTTATCTGTCTAAACTATTTAAAAAAGAAATGGGAATTACTTTAAGCGAATATATTCAAAGGGAACGAGTGGAAGAAGCAAAGAAATTATTAACACTCACTACTTATTCGTTATCAGATATCTGTGCTTGGCTTAACTTTAATGACCAAAGTTATTTTATAAGAGTTTTCAAAAAAATCACTAGTATGACTCCTAGGCAGTACCGTGAAAAATATACAGTAATATAAGCTTGTTATCTACTGTCTCCAATGTAAAGACTTAAACATGGGTGTAAGTATCCCAAAAAATGAAAATTCACTAACCATTATTTTGCTAAAGGAAACAAAAAGATAGAAGGCTGCAAAGTGCTCCAAGGAAACTTTGTAGCTTTTTTGTCATTTAAAACCTACGTTTATAACGAAGATAAGTTTATAGACTAATATCTTCATATTATTTATTTATTAATAATGATATTAGGATGTTCTTTGTAAAAAGATCAACAATATAACATATATTACTAAATATATCTACATTTTATGCAATTATACATAACTAAATAAAGGTAAAAAAGTATAAAAAAACCTATTATATTATTCTATAAGTATTTTTTCTAAAATAAAATTTCTTGGTTGAGCTAAAATAGTTATTTTTAACCGTATACACATTAATTTGTAATCATTACAATTACAGAAATGAAATTTACAAATAACTATATTTATATAATTTTTTTCGGTTCATATTTTTATTTAGCAGTAAATTATCGAGCATAATCGACAAAATTTTTCTATTTACGCATTAAAAATTTAATGTTTTAATGAACAACATAACTGGTATGACCAGACAGAAAGGAGAAGGTTACGCTAATAGGAATTATAGTGAAGTTATAAGTAACATTATGTTGGAAATATTTTTCTGAATAGTCTTTTTGTTTATGAGAGGTCAAGAATCAAATTGGTAATAAACTTGTTCTAAGTTTCTGCATAACAAAAGTGAAGTTATTCCGCAATAAAAGTATAAGCAATGTACAGTATAATTTCACCTTTTGTTGTCTAGTAAGGAGTTTGCTGACAAAACTAAGAGGGATATTATCAAATTGAAATTAAACAATGTTATGACAAGATTAACTGTAAGCATTGGTTTATTGATCCTCACGATTCTGTAAGTTAAACCGCAACTTTAGGAAATAATTAATAATTTACTACTCATAGGGTGCCTGATTCAAATATAGTTAATAAATTTTTGTTATTTATATTTAAAAAAATAGAGTATCGAAATGAGAGATAAATAAAATCCTTACATCCTATTAGAAGTAAAAAACAACGATATTAACGTATCTGAAAGATTTCTCCTTCTTCTCCAGTTTACAAAGAGAGCGGTCGTACAAGTTATATGAATTAAGTTATAAAAACAATGGTAAAGGAGTGTACGGAATGAAAACTAAAATAATGACAGGATTTTTAATAACATCCATTGTAACTGGAGCAACTATTCCTATCAATACTCTCGCAACACCAATCGTTCAAGCAGAAACTCAACAAGAAAACATGGATATTTCTTCATCATTACGAAAATTAGGTGCGCAATCTAAATTAATCCAAACGTATATTGATCAATCTTTAATGAGTCCTAATGTACAGCTAGAGGAAGTCCCAGCTTTAAATACCAATCAATTCCTAATCAAACAAGATATGAAGGAATGGTCATCGGAACTCTATCCACAGTTAATTCTATTAAATTCAAAAAGTAAAGGATTTGTAACAAAATTTAATAGTTATTACCCGACATTAAAATCGTTTGTAGACAATAAAGAAGATAGAGAAGGGTTTTCGGATAGACTTGAAGTACTTCAAGAAATGGCTATGACGAATCAAGAAAATGCGCAACGACAAATCAATGAATTAACAGATCTTAAATTACAGCTTGATAAAAAATTAAAAGATTTTGATACTAATGTGGCAACTGCGCAAGGCATACTAAGTACAGATGGAACAGGAAAAATAGATCAGTTAAAAAATGAAATATTAAATACCAAAAAAGCAATTCAAAATGATTTACAGCAAATTGCATTAATACCAGGGGCTTTAAATGAACAGGGATTTGCTATATTCAAAGAAGTTTATAGTCTTTCAAAAGAAATTATTGAACCAGCTGCTCAAGCAGGGGTGGCAGCGTATAACAAAGGAAAAGAAATTAACAACTCTATTCTAGAAGCGGAGAAAAAAGCGGCGCAAGAAGCGACAGAACAAGGTAAAACTGCTCTAGAGATTGAATCAGCAAAAAAAGCAGCTCGTGAAGCAATTGAGAAAAGCAAACAAGGTGAAATAGCAGCCGCAGCCGCAGCAAAAACACAAGAGTATGACCTGATGAAGGTCATTGATACCGAAAAGATTAAGAAAACATTTGGCGTTTTTGCTGAAGTAAATAAATTAACAGCAGAACAGCGAGCATATTTAGATGATTTAGAGAAACAAAATCAAAAAATATATGATTTAACAACGAAACTATCAATAGCTGATTTACAAAAATCAATGCTTCTTCTTACACAAAATGATTTGCATACGTTTGCAAATCAAGTAGATGTAGAACTGGATCTACTAAAGCGCTATAAAGAAGATTTAAATCTAATAAAAAATAGCATTACAAAATTATCTACTAATGTTGATACAACTAACGAGCAGTCTCAAAAAGATACATTAAGACAATTAAAAAATGTAATAAGTTACCTTGAAGAACAAGTATATAAATTTTAATATTGCGTTTTTGGGGAATTCATAAAGATTATAAGCATTTAGCGAAAGAAGGAGAATAATCATGAAAAAATTTCCATTCAAAGTACTAACTTTAGCTACATTAGCAACTGTTATAACTGCTACTACCGGTAACACTATTCATGCATTTGCACAAGAGACGACCGCTCAAGAACAAAAAGTAGGCAATTATGCATTAGGACCCGAAGGACTGAAGAAAGCATTGGCTGAAACAGGGTCTCATATTCTAGTAATGGATTTATATGCAAAAACAATGATTAAGCAACCAAATGTAAATTTATCTAATATCGATTTAGGGTCAGAGGGGGGAGAGTTGCTCAAAAATATTCACCTTAATCAAGAGCTGTCACGAATCAATGCGAATTACTGGTTAGATACAGCGAAGCCACAGATTCAAAAAACTGCTCGTAATATTGTAAATTACGATGAACAATTTCAAAATTATTACGACACATTAGTAGAAACTGTACAAAAGAAAGATAAGGCAGGTCTAAAAGAGGGTATAAATGATTTAATTACTACAATCAATACAAATTCAAAAGAAGTTACAGATGTGATTAAGATGCTACAAGACTTCAAAGGAAAACTATATCAAAATTCTACAGATTTTAAAAATAATGTTGGTGGTCCAGATGGGAAAGGTGGATTAACTGCAATATTAGCAGGTCAACAGGCAACGATTCCACAACTTCAAGCTGAAATTGAGCAACTTCGTTCTACTCAGAAAAAACATTTTGATGATGTATTAGCATGGTCAATTGGTGGTGGATTGGGAGCAGCTATTTTAGTTATTGCAGCTATTGGAGGAGCGGTAGTTATTGTTGTAACTGGCGGTACAGCAACACCGGCTGTTGTTGGTGGACTCTCGGCTCTTGGTGCAGCTGGTATCGGTCTAGGAACTGCGGCTGGTGTCACAGCATCTAAGCATATGGACTCCTATAATGAAATTTCTAACAAAATCGGAGAATTAAGTATGAAAGCAGATCGTGCTAATCAAGCAGTTCTTTCACTTACTAACGCGAAAGAAACATTGGCATATTTATATCAGACTGTAGATCAAGCGATATTGTCTCTAACAAATATTCAAAAGCAATGGAATACAATGGGCGCAAATTATACAGATTTATTGGATAATATCGATTCTATGCAAGACCACAAATTCTCTTTAATACCAGATGATTTAAAAGCCGCTAAAGAAAGTTGGAATGATATTCATAAAGATGCAGAATTCATTTCAAAAGATATTGCTTTTAAACAGGAGTAGAACTGAATTTTAAAACCTAAATTGGAGGAAAATGAAATGATAAAAAAAATCCCTTACAAATTACTCGCTGTATCGACGCTATTAACTATTACAACTGCTAATGTAGTTTCACCAGTAACAACTTTTGCAAGTGAAATTGAACAAACGAACAATGGAGATACGGCTCTTTCTGCAAATGAAGCGAGAATGAAAGAGACCTTGCAAAAGGCTGGATTATTTGCAAAATCTATGAATGCCTATTCTTATATGTTAATTAAGAATCCTGATGTGAATTTTGAGGGAATTACCATTAATGGATATGTAGATTTACCTGGTAGAATCGTACAAGATCAAAAGAATGCAAGGGCACATGCCGTTACTTGGGATACGAAAGTAAAAAAACAGCTTTTAGATACATTGAATGGTATTGTTGAATACGATACAACATTTGATAATTATTATGAAACAATGATAGAGGCGATTAATACAGGGGATGGAGAAACTTTAAAAGAAGGGATTACAGATTTACGAGGTGAAATTCAACAAAATCAAAAGTATGCACAACAACTAATAGAAGAATTAACTAAATTAAGAGACTCTATTGGACACGATGTTAGAGCATTTGGAAGTAATAAAGAGCTCTTGCAGTCAATTTTAAAAAATCAAGGTGCAGATGTTGATGCCGATCAAAAGCGTCTAGAAGAAGTATTAGGATCAGTAAACTATTATAAACAATTAGAATCTGATGGGTTTAATGTAATGAAGGGCGCTATTTTGGGTCTACCAATAATTGGCGGTATTATAGTGGGAGTAGCAAGGGATAATTTAGGTAAGTTAGAGCCTTTATTAGCAGAATTACGTCAGACCGTAGATTATAAAGTAACCTTAAATCGTGTAGTTGGAGTTGCTTACAGTAATATTAATGAAATGCACAAGGCCCTTGATGATGCTATTAACGCTCTTACTTATATGTCCACGCAGTGGCATGATTTAGATTCTCAATATTCGGGCGTTCTAGGGCATATTGAGAATGCAGCTCAAAAAGCCGATCAAAATAAATTTAAATTCTTAAAACCTAATTTAAATGCAGCGAAAGACAGTTGGAAAACATTACGAACAGATGCTGTTACATTAAAAGAAGGAATAAAGGAATTAAAAGTGGAAACTGTTACTCCACAAAAATAGGGAAATATTAATTCTGTTGTAAAGTGAACTAAAACATAGAAAGTCTATGATTACACTGTTAAACAGAAAAGTAATAATTAATAAATCCTTATATAACAGAAAGGCGGAGTCTCATTAAAGACTTCGCCTTTCAATTATATATAAGTATGATTCGAATAAAAAATAACCTTGTAGTTTAATTGCTTTTTTAAAATTTGCAACAGAATTGGTTAATTTGAAGCAGATGATATACATTTTCTTTAATACTTAATGATTTGAAGGCTGCTAAAGAAAGTTCAAACGATACTGATAAAAGATGTAGAACTCATTTTGAAAGACATCGCTTTTTAATAAGATTAGAATTTGAAACCATACCTTATATATAGGAGGACTACGAAATGATGAAAAAAATCCCTAATAAACTACTCGCTGTATCAGCGTTTTTAACTATAACAACTACTTATGTAGTCATACCACTAGAAACTTTTGCAATTGAAATTGAACAAACGAACACTGAAAATATGTCTCTTTCAGCAAATGAAGAACAGATGAAAAAAGCTTTGCAAGATGCTGGTTTATTTGCAAAAGCTATGAATGAATATTCTTATTTGCTAATTAATAATCCAGATGTGAGTTTTGAAGGAATAACTATTAATGGAAATGCAGATTTACCTAGTAAAATTGTACAAGATCAAAAGAATGCAAGAGCACATGCTGTTACATGGAATACACAAGTAAAAAAACAGCTTTTTGATACATTGACAGGCATTATAGAATACGATACAAAATTTGAAAATTATTATGAAACATTAGTAGAGGCGATTAATAATGGAACTGGAGATACTTTAAAAAAAGGGATTACAGATTTACAGGGAGGAATTCAACAAAATCAAAAGTCTGCAAAAGCATTAATAGAAGAATTAATTCAATTAAAAAATGCTATTGGAGAAGATGTTAGAACATTTGGAAGTCATAAAGAGACATTGCAATCGATTTTAAAAAACCAAGGTGCTGATGTGGAGGCTGACCAAAAGCGTCTAGAGGACCTTTTAGGACAAGTAAAATACCAGAAAGACATAGAATCTAAGGGGTTAGACATGGTGAAAATCCCCTTTATTCCAACCTTGATTGCTGGTGGCATAATGATAGGTGATGCAAGAGGTAAGTTAGGTTGGCTAGAACCTGAATTAGCAAAATTGCGTCAGACTGTAGATTATAAAATAACATTGAATCGTGTAGTTGGAGTTGCATTTCATAATATTAGTGATATGCATAGTATGCTTGATAGTGCTATCACTGCTCTTACTTATATGTCTACGCAATGGGAGGATTTAGATTCTCAATATTCGGGTGTACTGGGACATATTGATAAAGCTGATCAAAAAGCTGATCAAAATAAATATAAATTCTTAACCCCTAGCTTGAATGCAGCGAAAAACAGTTGGAAAACATTAAAAACAGATGTTGTCACTTTACAAGAAGGGATAAAAATTGCAGAGAAAAAAGAACATGATTTTTTGAATCAGCTTCGTCCATCAAACGTTTTCTACTTTTATAAAAAAATTCATAACGCATACACTTTTGAAATAAAGACTGGAACAAATGCGCCAAATGCGTCTTATAAAGTTATGAATTTAACTAAAAACACTGTTCATAATATGTGGAGTGGAGGGGCTAATACTAACATGTGGGCTGATTGGCTTTCATTCAATCCAAATGATGAATTTGCGGTAGTAGCAGTAGTGGATGGTAAAGAATATGTTGTGTATAAAGACAAAGTACAAAATATAATGAACTGAATCTGAAAGTAACGAAGTAATTGGAGCTGGAGAATAAACTAGACACCAAGTTAATTGAAAAATCTCCTTATATCCTAGAATATTTTGCTCAAGAAAAAGAATTTGTTCAGCGAAAAAGTAAATATTGAACCAAGGAGTTAGTTGTATTATGTGTATGGTTTTACCGAAAGGTTTCAAGTACATTACTCATACAATTATGTAGTTATCCTGAAGCATCTACAGGTGTTCTTATCGACCTTGAAGAACTACTTAGCTTCCTAAGTGGAGTGACTTTATGCAAAATTAAGTGAACGTTTTTGTACATAGATTAGTTGACATTTATATAGATTTTTTTCATTTTCAAAGATAGTTTTGTTTTTTATGTTATTTTTCAAAAATTACTGTTGAAGTTTCTATATTCATGACTCAGCATATAATCATTGTTTGATGAAATGACATACCACGTCCCTTAGAGTTTCATACGTATTACGATAACTTAAAGAAAAAAGATAATAGTAGTCAACGGTTACTATTATCTTTTTTGAACTATTTTTCATTAAAATATCTCATCTGCTGTGCTCCTTATTTACTTTTCCAGATTTTATCCTAGTTTAAAATTTATGCATTTGAACTGTTTATACAATTTGTAGGATTTTTAGCTTTTTTGTCGAATACACTTAATGCAAGGAGGGACATTACATGATTATTAAAGATTATTTCATCAACCTTTCTATTTTTTCTTTATTAGTTAGCGCAGCAATATTTATTCAAGTGTTTACAATTAATTCTAGTCGATATTTCGAAAAGCTCTATGGAGGGATTATTGCAGTTACGTTAATGTTCTTTTCTTTTCCATACATGGGATTTTCCTACGATCTTCGAGTTGTTCCTCTTATTCTATCTTTTATTTACTTTGGTCGTATTGCTGGTTGGATTACGTTAATTAGCATAATTGTAATGCGCATCTTTTACACTGGAGGGTATTGGGAACCTCCTGTGATTGCTTATTTAGGTATGGGGATTCTATTTTCTACTTTTAAAACTTATTTTAAAAAACTACATCCTTTTAAAAGTGCATCGTTATATTTTTCTGTTTTTATTGGAATAAAGTGGTTAGTTGGCGTATTATTTAATACTACATTACTTTACACAGGAGGCCTATTATATATAGCGTTAGGACTTTTAATTGGGCTATTTCTTATGGAAGCCTACCAGAGATTGTATTATTTAACACAGGACTTATCTAAAATGAATCGAGAATTAAAAAAATCGAAGCAAGAACTTGCAGATACCGTACATGAGCTTCAAGGAGGAATTTTTAAATTTAAAAAAGTGGGTAAGCACTTTATACACACTTTATGTGATGGACAGTTTTATTATCAAAACGGGTTTTATTCTGAACAGGTGGTAGGAAAAAGCTTACGTACTATTGATGCTTCTATTGTTCCTCCACATTTAGTTCCACAATTGATGAAGTACTATCTTCAGGCATGGGAAGGAAAAGAAATTATATTTGAATTACCTTGGCCAAATGATAAAACTATTATTCTTATTGCGCTTAGGCCGATTAAACGAAATGGACAAGTTATTGAAGTTGTTGGTTCTACAGTTGATATAACCGAAAGGAAAAAGGTAGAATCAGAATTAAGCGCTACCAAAGAATTATTGGAATCATTTATAAAGCACAATCTAGATGCTATTACCATTTCTGATCGAGAAGGGCATATTTTACAAGCGAATAAAGCTTATGAAAAGATATTTGGGTGGTCATCACAAGAAATCATAGGTAAGAGATTACCTTGTGTACCAGATTTTTTAATGGAAGAATCGCTTAGAAATATTCGGAAAATTCTAACAGGAGAATCTGTGGTTACTAGATTAGAAACTGTTAGACAAAGGAGTGATGGGAGTCTTCTTGATGTTAGTCTGACTGTCTCTCCTATACTAGATGTAAGAGGAAATGTGATAGCTTTATCAGCAATATGTAGAGACATCTCTGAAAGAAAACAAGCAGAAAGAGAACGACATCGATTACACCAGCAATTAAGAGATAGTGAAATGAAGTACCGTGCACTAATCGAACAAGCAACTGATGCGGTATATGTAGTAGAGCTGAATGAAGAGAATGCTCCAAGTCGATTTATTGAGGTAAACCCTGTTGGGTGTAGAAGGTTTGGATATAGTAGAGAAGAGTTGCTCTCATTATCATTTTCAAATATAGTACCACAAGATTCTCAAATGATCGTAAGGTTATTAGAAAAAATTAAAAAAGGACAAACTTCCTTCACTTTGCAAGATGAATATGTTTTTCCAACAGGAAAAGTAATAACAACTGAGTTTAGTGTTCGTGTTTTTAACTTAAATGGTAAAAAAGTTTTCCTAAGTATTTCTCGTGATATCACTGAACGGCTAAAAACAGAAGAATTATTACGAAAATCTGAAAAACTTGCTGTTGTAGGACAATTAGCGACTGTAATGGCTCATGAGATTAATAATCCATTAACTGCAATGAAAGGGTTCATGCAATTACTAAAATCAACGGAAAGTGAGAATAATCAGGGTTATATTAATATAGTATCATCAGAGATTGAGCGTATAGAGAGCATTACAACTGAATTTATGGCGGTAGCCAAACCACAGGTGGTAAAAATGCAACCTAATAACATTAATGTGCTAATGGATCAAGTTTTAATGCTACTACAACCTCAAGCAATGATGCATAATATAAAATTTAGAATCGATCTTAACCCTGGTATTCCATTGATTTCATGTGAAGGAAATCAATTAAAGCAAGTATTTGTTAATATATTAAAAAATGCAATTGAATCTATGCCGATGGGAGGAGAAATTCTCATTCAATTAAATATACTTGATAATAATCAAGTAAGTATTCGTTTTATCGATCAAGGGTGTGGGATTCCAAAAGAACGTATACCATACCTCGGAGAACCTTTTTATAGTATTAAAGAAGAGGGGATTGGCTTAGGGTTAATGATCTGTTATAAAATCATTGAAACACATCAGGGAAAGGTATTTATTGAGAGTGAAGTGAATAAGGGGACTATAGTTGAAGTCACGCTCCCTATTTGTACACTTCAAAATTAATATATTCTTTTTACTGAAATTTTTTAAGAAACCATACAAAATGTAATGCTAATGTTACTTAATGAAATAATAAAGAGAAGAATACTGGTAAATGTACCCTATAGAATAGACACTTGAAAAAACCTGTTATAAAAACATCCTTTCTTTAGAACCAAAAGAAAGGATGTTTTTAATATTGTAATTTTTCTTGGAGACATTTCAAATTTTTACTCGTAATACATTTTTTAACTAATTTTGGTTAAGTTAGTTAAAAAGGAATTATTTTTAATGAGCATATTGACATATAAATATCCCTCATTTTTAAAATAGAAATTTCTAAAAACTATATATAGGTTCTTTTTGAAAGGAAGGGTATTATCAATTGAAACCACATGAAAAAGTACCTGTTCACTCTATAAAATCTTTGCAGGAATTAATGCAATTACTAAAAAAATCTAAAGATTTTATAACGTTGGAAATTGCTTCTAATAATTCCTCTATAGTCATTTCATATTTTAGAACATTAATCGATGTAAATATATTTCATGAAGAGGTTTTGACTTATATAAAAGAGAAGAGCTTCGATTCGTTACAAGATATTCACTCTGTCTTACCTTTTGAGAATTCAAAAATAACAAATCAAATGGAAGATATTCAGGATAGTATTTTAAATGGCTATATACTTATTCAGTTCGATACAGATAAATTAAATTGTTTGTTAGTAAATGTGTCAAAGAAAGAAAAAAGGGATATTACAAAAGCTGAAATTGAATATAATATTGTGGGTCCGCAAATCGCATTTGTCGAAGATTTAGATGTAAATTTAAATTTAGTACGTAGAAAGCTTCCAACACCTTATTTACAAATGAAAGAATTGAAAGTAGGATCTCTCTCTAACACAACTGTTGCGATTGTATTTATTGAGGGAATTGTAAATGATCAAAATCTACAAGAAATTATAAAAAGGGTAAGTCAAATAAAAACAGACCATGTTTTGGATAGTACTTATTTGATGCAGTTAATTGCAGACAACCCGAATTCTATATTCCCTCAATTTTTGAATACAGAACGTCCGGACCGTGTGGCAGCTGTATTAGCAGAAGGGAAAATTGCACTTTTTGTAGATGGCTCGCCTTATGCCATCACTCTTCCAACAACATTAATTGATTTTTTTTCTACGACAGAAGATTACACCATGCCTTGGATTATAGCCTCTTTTTTTCGTCTATTAAGGCTTTTTGCTTTTATATTTTCTGTCTTAACGACGCCATTATATGTCTCGATCTTAACATATCATTACGAGCTTATCCCAAAAGAACTTCTTGAAACGTTAATCATATCGAGAAGTAAAGTACCTTTTCCTCCATTAATTGAAGCACTTTTTTTAGAAATAACAATTGAATTACTGAGAGAAGCGGGGGCACGTTTACCAACTAAAGTGGGTTTAACTGTCGGTATAGTAGGTGGTATTGTGATTGGACAAGCATCGGTAGAAGCAAGTCTTACAAGTAACGTACTTATTATCATTGTTGCACTTTCAGCTCTTAGTTCATTTACAGCACCAATATATCGTATTGGTAATACAATTCGAGTAATTCGTTTTCCTTTTATAATATCTGCACACCTATTGGGCTTATTAGGAATTGTTTTAACAAGCTCTTTGCTTTTAGCACGTTTATTACGTACAGAATCATTAAGACGTCCTTATTTGTTTCCTTTTTATCCTACACGCCCTACAGATTGGAAAGACAGTATTATACGTATGCCGATCTCAGCGATGTTTCGACGTCCTATTTTTTCAAGGTCTAAACAGCGTTTTCGCTTTAATCCAGAAGAGGTAGAGAAAAATAAAATACTATCAAGAAATGATTTTGATGATTGAATTTAACAGGGAGGAGCATTATGAAACAGATCCCAATTGAGTATCAAGTCTCTCCATATATGGTATTTTTTTTAATTATTACTATACAGATGGGAGTTGGTATGCTTGGTTTTGAAAGGATTAGTGCAAAATTAGTTGGAAATGATGCGTGGATTAGCACGCTACTTTTTGGAATATCTGTTAATCTTATGATTTGGATCATATATCAGATTTTAAATCAGGGCAATGGAGACATCATTGCAATCAATCAAAACGTACTTGGAAAATGGATTGGTGGATTGCTCAACTTCATTTTTTTATCCTATATTGTATTGTTAGGTGCAACAACACTACATACTTATATCGAAGTAGTACATGTTTGGATGTTTCCTTCAATTTCATCTTGGGTTATAGCGGGGGCGTTTTTGGGTCTATGTTATTACATTGTGACTGGAGGATTTCGTGTAGTTGCCGGAATCGGCTTCTTTGGAATCGTTATCCCAAGCATTCTAATCTTCACATTTTTTTATCCTTTGCAGTATGCAGATTTCCAGAATTTATTTCCAATTGCACAGCATTCATTCCTAGAAATTATGAAAGGAATGAAAGGAAATATGTTTAGTTTTTTTGGATTTGAAATGTTATTGTTGTACTATCCATTTATTAAAAAGGCAAGAACGTCTCAAAAATATGCGCACTATGCAAATTTAGTAACGACTATTGTCTACACATACCTTATGATTTTAACTCTTGCGTTTTTTAGTGAAAAGCAACTTGCGAACGCGATATGGGCATATTTAAGCATGATTAAAATTATACAATTTCCCTTTATAGAGCGGTTTGAATACATTATTGTTTCTGTTTGGGCTTTTTTTATATTACCGAATGTTTCCTTTACATTATGGGGAGTAAGTCGTGGTATAAAAGAGGCACTGGGAATAAAGCAAAAATATGTTTTGCCAGTTATCATCCTATTCATCTTTATTTTGTCATTTTTCTTGAATAACCGTAATAAAATTAACTTATTAAATACTTGGACAGGTCAAATTGGCTTTGTATATATATATGTATACCTACCTGTACTATGGCTAATTCAAACGGCCAAAATAAAGTTAAGGAGATAAATATGAAGCGCTGGATACTTTTCCTTATATTGGGTGTCTTCTTGATAGGTTGTGCTAAAACAAAAATTGTGGATGACATTGATTTAGTTCAAGTTGCGGCATATGATACTGAAGCAGAAGGTAAGCTAAAAGGAACCTTTGCGATTTCAGCTTATAAAGGAGGCGGGGAAGGTGAAACAAAAATCTATTCAGCATCAGGCCAGACTGGTAGAGAAGTTCTTGCAAGAGCATCCGAAAAATCTTCTGGACCTCTAGAGTTGGGTCAATTGCGTGTTATTATATTTAATGAAAAAATAATTGAAAAGGGAATGCAGGAAATTTTAGAGACTTTGAACCGCAATCCTAGTGTAGGAAATGCAATTTATTTAGCAATTACAAATGTAAAAGGGGAATCACTATTAAAGGGGAACTATTCTAAAGAAAAAGAAATTGCTTCTTATCTATCCTCTTTACTGGAGCAAAATATGAACAATGGAACGCAACCAAAAACAAACTTTTTTATGTTTTTAAATCAACTTGATGATGATGCGAGAGATTCCTATTTACCGATGATATCTAAAAAAGGGAATGTGTTGGAGTTAAATGGAATAGCACTTTTTAAAAGATGTAAAATGGTTGATAAAGTGAACCCTAAAGATTTATTTGTATTTAAATTGTTGACAGATAATTTTAAACAAGGTACATACCAATTCAAACTACCTGGTTCTTCAAACACTTATGCCACGATAGAGAATATAAAAGCTAGAACAAAATATAAGATGGAGGGGAATAGTAAGCATCCATTCGTAAATGCTCATATTCAAGTTAAAGCTGAAATTCAAGAATTTACAAAAACAAAAAATCTAGATAATCCTAAAGAAATAAAAAAATTAGAAAAAATTATGGAAAAAGAAATAGAAAAAAAAGCAACTACATTGATAAAGAGATTTATTAAAAAAGACACAGATCCTATAGGACTTAGAAAGCTTGGTAGAACTCACGTAAGAAAATGGAACAGTCAAGAATGGGAAGAATCCTATAAACATTTACGTTTTCGTGTAACAGCTGATGTAAAAGTAACCCAATCTGGTGTTACAGAATAAATAAATCAAATAAGATATGGAAAATTTCAATAAAAAAATATAGTCTCGCAGGAGATTAGGGAGAAGAGAAACTATTAACAAAGCATTTCATAAACATTAAGATGCTTTGTTAATAGTTTTTATACTTTTATAGCCATATCACTAATATGGGGTATAGAATTCCAGAAGGCTGGCGGATATGTGGTGAAAATGTGTATGCTTGTCATAGTATTCACTATATAGCACTGACGTCCTATTTTTATGTCTTTTCAATATGGAATGAGAAAAATGAATGTTTATCGTGGGATGCAACAGTTGCATGGTGTAAAAAGTTAGGCCTTGCACACGTTCCATTGTTATATAGGGGCCCTTACAATGAAAAGGTAATTTATTCCATTTTAACTTAGTGAACGGTAGAGAAAATACAATGAATTGTAAATGAAATCTGTACGGGAATCTAGTACCGTATAGTACAGTGCATATGAAAAACTCCTCAATGCTATCTCTCAAAAAATAATAATTCTCGGCTTTATAAACTGTATTTTCAAAAACATTGCGAGCTTGTAAGAAAAATGAAAGGTAATTCAATATGAGATAAACAACTTTACTACTACAATGAAAAACAGAATCATTCTTAAAAATCATGAGATACGATATCAAGTTATTTGCGTGTTTAATTCATTTTACTAAATATTCCAGTTTCAATAAGGAAAGTCGAATCAGACTATTAACGAATGGTATATTATTCGTATTTTGGAAAAGTCAAAATGAAGACAAGTATCTTCTATCAAATCTCATTCTTGGTGTATACAATTGAAGGGAATTTCTCATATGAAATTAGTAAAAGTAAAAGATCTTAGTTAGGAGAAGGATGATAATGTTAACAAATTCTATGGGAAGGTGAAGAAAGAAGGTAGCGTAGGCCTAATCATTAGGGGGCAGACGCCTCTCTTTTTTTATGTCGCAAATAGCATTAATTCGTTAATTAATTTATATGAGATTATCTTAAATAAGTTAGTTAAGAAAGAAAAATAAAAGTGAGTAAAAAGATAAAAATACACAGGTACGTAAAAAATAAGGAAGTTGTATTTGCAAGTGTTTTAGTTTGGTGTGATATCAATTGTATTGGTAAAGGTGAATATTACGTTTAAATTGCCATGGATGGAAAAGGAGGAGTTTCAAAATCTATGGATGGTAAAGTGACGCGAAAGGAGTATGAATATACATTATCGGGTTTTGATAAGGAAGGTAAAGAAAAAGAGTTAGAATTTATTGCACAAAAGAATCTTCGTAAAGAAGCATTCCTACGTGTATATTATTCAGATAAAAAGGTGTAACAGCTTGGGAGGAAGTGCAGGAAGACGAGCTCCCGAAGAAAGCAAAAGAAAAACTAGGTGTGAAATAATCATTTATTTGTGATGGTGGATTCTTCTAGGTTGAGGGTCCGCCGTTTTTTATTATATGTTATGTTGTAGTTTTTATATAAAGAATATTGAAAAGATAGGTTAAATCTTCTGGAATAATATCTCCATAATTAATAACTTGTACAATAACCTTTCAATTATCACTAAATCCATTCATATCAACAAGTTGTGCCATATATCCGTTTGTAGCAATATCTTTTAAAGTACGCTAAAAATACCTTTTATTTTATCTTATCTTTATCTTATCTTTACCTTATCTTTAAATTTTTATATTAAACTTGAAACCTTAAAGTATTGATGTATGAGTCTAAAAAGGGCGGGAGATAGGTGTTCATTACATAGTTTGTAGATAACCAATTACCTTTGAAAAATTGAATTTCTTATACGAGGAGGAATATATGAAGGATACAAGTAAAAATCAAATTATAAAAGCGTTCCTTATTAGTATTTTAGGCTTAGGAACAATACTTGGAATGCTATATTTTAATCATAAAACCAATATTCAACAAAATAAAGCGCAAGCCACCGAAAAACGTGTATTGCAATATGAGTCTACCTTAAAAAAAGAATTAGAAAAATATAATTTAGGAGAGAAAACACCAGTTTTATTAGGAATTATGTATCAAGAGAGTAGAGGTGAGGGAAACGACCCTATGCAGTCATCCGAATCACTTGGATTAAAGCCAAATGAAATTCAAGAGACAAGCTTGAGCATTAAACAAGGGGTAAAGCACTTTGCTAAAATGTACAAATATGGAACGGACAAAGATGTTAGCATAGATACAATTATTCAAAGTTATAATATGGGGCCAGGGTATATTGATTTTATTGCTAGTCAAGAAGTTAAACAACACTCGGAGGATTCGGCCAAAAAATTTTCTAAGATGAAAGTTGATCAAAATCCAGCGATGTATACTTGTGGTGAAAATAAAAATAATTTTAGGTATCCATATTGTTATGGTGATTTCACATATGCCACAAAGGTAAATGAAAAAACAAAACTTATTGAAGAACTTCTTCGAAATGTACATAGCTTTTCTAAATAAGTTGCAGAATGAAATATAATGATACCATCAGTTATTAACAATAATATCTAAGAAAAAACTACTTTCTTTCTTAGTTCGCATAATTTTCAAAAACAAATCCCGTGGATGTTAATATTTGTTATATAATATATTTGTCAAAGCATTACCCCTAAAGTTTCTAAATTCAAGCTGTAAGATAGTTTATTTGGCCCGTATTTTCACCTTGAAAGTGGAGTTTAAATATAATTGCAATTTTTTGAGGGGGAAAAGTAAATGTTTATAAAAACAGAAAGATTATTAATACGAAAATTTGAGTTCAAAGATTGGCAAGCTGTTCATGAGTATACATCAGATATCAATGTTATGAAATACATACCTGAAGGGGTCTTTACTGAAGAAAATACAAGAAACTTTGTGAATGAAAACATTGGTGAAAACGCTAAGAACTTTCCTGTAGTATTAATTGATAAAGATATTCTGATTGGCCATATAGTCTTTCATAAATATTTTGGTGAGCATACATATGAGATTGGTTGGGTGTTCAATCCTAAATATTTCAATAAAGGATATGCTTCTGAAGCAGCAAAAGCTACTTTGAAATATGGCTTTAAGGAAATGAAATTACATAGGATTATAGCTACATGTCAGCCACAAAATACCCCATCATATCGAGTAATGGAGAAGATTGGGATGAGAAGAGAAGGCTATTTCAGGAAGTGTATACCACATGGGAATGAATGGTGGGATGAATATTATTACGCTATTTTAGAAGAAGAGTAGTGCCTTGGAACGCATCATTTAAATTGACACTCCTATTCTTAAATAGGCAAGTTGGCTATCTTTATTGGGGATCCTTGCTACTAAAGGCGAACTTTATTTCCGGTATCGCTGACGTGCAAAACTTTGTATAATCTGATCTTATCTCTAAATCACAACTGTTACCCCCATCACCATCAAGTTAAAGTTTCATTTTATTTTGCTAACTTGATGGTGATGTGACGTAACATTAATTATTTGAAAATTTAAAAAAGTCCCCTTAGTCATGTTAAAGGGACCTTGACCACGCAAATGATATGTAAGTCAATTTATTTTTGATATACAGATTATTTGTATGATAATTTTTATAAATAATTGCTAAATAGTGAATTTACATAAATGCTTTTAGAAGTTCTTGAATTAATAGGATTGCTCCACCTATAAATTTTAAAACTGCCATTGCGATTTCCATATTATTCTCTCCTCTTTTTCGTATTAAGATGTGATAAATTTTTATAACCTCATCATAGTAAGCGTTTATAATCATAACAATACATTTTTGTATGCAATATTGCATATTTATACATTGGATCTCTATTATTCATTTTTTAATGGTACTATAGCGAGGTGAGAGTCTTTAAGAGTTCTCCTTAATAGGAGGAAATATGGAAAGAGTGCAAGCGATTTACAGTAATCAAAAATTTAAGAGTTGGGTTAAACAGGTATTAGCTGTAGGAGGAGAATAGGGGGCTGTTATTTGGTGTTATATGTTTTCTGTTTCTTAGTTATCATGTAAATATTATACAACTAAACTAGTAGAGTCTTGCCTAGAGAGGTAAGGCTCTTTTTGTAGTACCTGGAGATGAGCAAACTACATACAATATCTCTCAGGTTTTTCAGATCACTTTGTATAATTCCTTGTTTAGAACACTAATTTCTATTATTGAAACTAAATAAACATCTATTTAAAAGTTTCAATTTATATTGAAAACAGAATTCCATTGATAAAAATATGTTTTTACTAGATACATATTAAAAAGACAAGCATAAATTATATTAGATTTTGGCAAAGTCTTTTTGACTTGGAAAAGGATTTAAATCTTACTTATAGATTTGATTCCTTTTTATATACTATAATCATTATATTTATACGTAAATATAATACATTAATAATGATTTAAAAGCAAGAATTTTAGTAGCGGTACGTTCACACATCCATCAACTTAAGATTTTAAAGTAGCTCTTAAATAAAAAAATTCTTTTTTTAATTGATTAATTAATAGTAAACAAGGAAGGTTGGCAAATTAACAACTAAAGAGATTTCTTCAGGTAAGCTAATAAGTAATCTATCAAAAAGTCCTTTACAAAATTTATACCTAAGTCAATTATAAGATCATGTAAATTTAAAATAATGTAAATATTATACATTTTTGTAAAAGGCACTCATTGACACTTGTGTATATAAGTAACTATACTCGTTACATCAAATTGAATGTGTGATAATACGATTTTATTATTATTACAAACATGTAAATATAAAAATAGAAAATCCCAATTTGATAAATACAATGGTAGAGGTGTTTATTTTAATGAAGCACAAATTAATTGCAACAGGTATCCTTGCAGGATCTATATTATCCTATTCTTCTAATATTTTAGCAGATACTCATACATTCCCTGATGTTCCTGTATGGGCCGATAAATCTGTTAATTATTTAGTTGATAAACAGGTATTGAATGGTTATCCAGATGGAACTTTTGGTTCAAATGACTCATTGGACAGAGCTTCGGCTACAAAAATTATGACAAAAGTTTTAGGGATACAAATTGATCCTAATGCAAAACCATCTTTTACTGATTCACAAAATCACTGGGCTACTCCTTATATTGCTGCTGCTGAAAGAGCTGGTATTGTTAAGGGTGAAGGTAATGGAATCTTCAATCCATCTGGAAAAGTAACTCGCGCTGCTATGGCTACGATGTTAGTAAATGCATATAAACTACAAAGCACAGCAAATCATAACGAGCAGGTTAGATTTGTAGATTTAAAAGGGCATTGGGGAGAAAAATACGCCAATATTTTAATAGATTTAAAAATCTCTAATGGTACCGAGAACGGTTGGCAACCAAATAGATTTATAACACGTGCTGAAGCTGCTCAACTTACTGCAAAAACAGATATGTTACAACAAAATTTAAACGATGAAAAAGAGATTATTACTGCTACCTCATATGAAGATTTAAATTTAACAGTGGCTTCGAAAATTACAGCTCAAGAGATTGATAGTTTTATTGCGAAATATCATTCGGATAGTCCTTTAGTTGGCCATGGGCAAGATTTTATCAATGCGCAAAATCAATATGGTGTGAGTGCTCATTATTTAGCAGCGCATGCGATTTTAGAATCTGGATACGGAAAATCAGAAATCGCATATCAAAAACATAATCTATTCGGTCTACGTGCATATGATGGAGATCCGTTTAAATATGCGAAATATTTACCAAGCTACGGCGATAGCATTGCTTATAATGCTAATTATGTACGAGAAAGATATTTGGAAGAAAGCGGTATGTATTATAACGGGCCAACATTAACTGGCATGAACGTGAAATATGCATCAGATAAAGGCTGGGCTAAGAAAATTGCAGGCATTATGGAACGTATTAAACCGTTTCGTGTAGAAGACTATACATATGCAAAAAAATTACCAAAGAATCCTGAAACATTAGATGTCGACGCGTTATCTAATGAAATTCCATATAAAATGTATGCAGACGATTCAAGCTCAAATGTTGTATCATCAGCTACTTACTATCAGGTACCTTATCCATTTAATTTAAAAATTAAAAGTAGACCAGATGTAGCTGTCGAGGAGAATAAAGTTGGTACAGTAACTCCTGGAACAACCATCTTTATTTATCGTGAAGATCCAAATGGATGGGTAGAATTCTCTTTTGAAGCGAATGGAGAAAAATACTGGACATTAAAAAGTAAATTAAGTATGTAATTAAAAAGATCTATTTCACTAGTTTTAATCTCATATAATTGAGAGACAAGTTTTTTACTTTCTTAAAATAAAGTTATGTATACAAGAAAAGTTAGAGAATTATTTTCTCTAACTTTTCTTCGCTAGTATTTGAAATTAAAAAGATGGTGGAGTTACTCCAAATATAACAGTGACTTTGTTTAAAGAAGTGTTTTCCCACTTATGCTTTGCATAAGGTGGGATTTTAACACTATCACCTGTATTGAGAAGTAAAACCGCATCATTTAGATATAGTTTCACTTGTCCTTCCATAATAAATGCTATTTCTTCCCCTTTATGTGCCACAGGCTCCATAGATGAAGCAGTTTGAGGTAACAGATTCATTAAAGCCAATTCTAGTGCTCCATCTAAATTAGGAGATAATAGCTCATACGAAACATTGCCGCTTTCAGGAAAAATTATTTTTTTCCTTTGGTTAGCTCGTACAACTAATTCTTCTGTATTGGTATCCTCTAAGAAAAAATTAAACAATGGAATATTTAATGCTACAGAAATTAATTTTAGTGTTTGTAATGAAGGATTTGTGATTCCTTTTTCAATCTGACTTAACATGGAAGGTGTTATATCAGCTAACTCTGCTAAACGCTTACTGGTTAATCCGGCACCTTTTCTAAATGCCCTAATTCTGTGACCAACATTAATATCGTTCATATATGTAATCCCCTTTAAATAAGTAAATAAAATTAAATAATTATTAATTTTATTTACTTATACTTAATATATTGTTAATATATACTTAATTATAATAAATTATGATTAAGTTTAAAACATCATATGTACATATGGCAGCAGCTGCGAAAAAGTGGGAAAAAGATTTACTTAGAAACAAAGGGGCTACTATTTTTGAATATACAGCGGGCTATAGTAAAGCAGTAGAAGAAGGAAGAATACAAGTTAATAAGAATCAAATGTGCTATTTGATTGACGATGAAAAATCAAAGCATTTATTTTAAGGTTATGCAGTAGCTGCTACTCGTCTGAATAATTGATATACAAATAAAAGTTGATGAATCGCATCCTCTATTTGTATATCTACCGTGTGGAGTAGGATTTGGTGGTGTTTCGTTCGGTTTAAAAATTATTGTACGGGATCATGGACATGTAATTTTTGCTGGGCCTACCATTTTCCGTATATGCTAATAGGTATGATGACCGTATTATATGATGGGATTTCCATACAAGATTTTTAATGAAAAGGATTCTAATAAGTAAAGGACAACTTAAGAGTAGACTTCAATGCTGTATTGTAAAATTTTTAAGGAAGTGAAAATAGTATGAAATCAGCTTTAAATAGTATTATGATCTCCTCGATTCTTGCAGTAGGAGGGATCCTTTCGCTTTTGTTTAATTTAATGGGGGATCAAGATTGGATCTGGAATTGGGTAGGGTTATTACTGGCATATCTATCTTTGGGCATTTTAATCGGTTTATATAATAAAACTGTGGATCACAAAACATTTCCTAAAATACTAAAAAGAACTTTGTTTATTTCCTTTAATGCTACTATATTAGGGATAATAATAGGGGTAACATACCAACTATTAGGAAAGTGGAATCTTACTATAATGATGTATTATTGGTTGATAATTTTATTATTACATTTAATTACTATAATAACATTAGTCATCCTAGTATTCGAAAACCGTAATAGTAAAAATTACAGCTTACTATATAGTTTTATTATACTTTTAAACATTGTCCTTACCTTAGGACCAGTATTATTTCCAGTAGTTCTAACTATTATAGGAAATGCCATGAACGCTAGTGCAGGGCACTAATTTTCACCTATATAGATTATTAAAATGATTAGTCCAAAATTGAGATTGGTTAAGTTAAAAAACTTAATAAACAAATAGGATAGTAAAACTAAACGACATAAAGTGGAATGATTTGATAGAAAGAAGATTATAATATGAAAATTAAGCTTAAGAAAAAAAGAATTATAAGTGTATTGTTGGCTATTACATTAGTAGCAATAGGGTATTACATGTTTCAATCTATTACGAATCCTAAGCTGGTAAATGCGGAAGAGGCAAATAGTGTTCAACAAGTGAGCAGTCTACCTAAAAATGAATTGAAAAAATCGATACCTAATCGTTTTGATGGTAAAGAAAGAAAAGTTGTATATTTAACTTTTGATGATGGACCAGGAAAATATACAGCTAATCTATTAGATGTATTAAAGAAAAATGATGTGAAAGCAACATTCTTTTTAATTGGCGATAACGTGAAAAGGTTCCCAGATTTAGTGAAACGAGAGCATGTAGAAAACCATTATGTGGGCATGCATAGTATGACACATGATTTTAAAAAGCTGTACACCAATCAGGAATATGTTAAGGAAATGAAAGAAGATCAATCTTTAATTAGAAATGTTATTGGAAACACACCGAAATTAACACGTCCACCATATGGATCAATGCCTGGCTTAAATGAATCACTTCGAAATGAAGTGGTCGGAAATGATTTGAAAGTATGGGATTGGACAATTGATTCTTTAGATTGGAAATACAATAAATTACCTGTGGATGTAGCGGCCGCAAAAATTGTTCAAAATGTCTTAGCAGGTGCGACGTCTTCAAAGGAAATTGTTTTAATGCACGATATTCATCCACAATCTGTCGCAGCAGTTCCAGCAATAATAAAAGGATTAAAAGAAAAAGGGTATGAATTTGAAGCTTATGATGAGAATAATCATTTTCCAATAAACTTCTGGCATGATAATCGTATATAAAGAGATGTATTAGTTAAAAGAAAATCAGAATGGAATAAGCAAATCATATAGGGTTTAAATATTTGTAAGAGCGTGTTTAGATAGATGAAACACGCTCTTTTTACTGGGCTATTTTATTGTAGATTTAAGTATAGGCTTTCTAATTTCAGAAAAATTTATATGATTTTTTCATTCATTTCTACATAAGCGTTGGATATTTCGTATGTTTGTCTAGAGTGAAAAGAACTCATAAAAAACCGCCATTATTCACGTTCTTCTTCATATAATTGCACCGCACTTATTTTTTGTATGTGGTTAAAACTAGTTTTTAAGAAGCATATGTTTTAGCAACTGCAGAAATTCTGTATCACTTTTATCATCTTTTATATAATCCTGTTCGTAGTTAAAAATCATTCGTACTAACATAAAAGCTGTAAGCGGTAATGGGACCTTATGCAAAGCTCCTTGCTGATAACCTTTTTCAAGTAAATTACTTATCATGTTAATTGCTTCTTCTTCAGATTGTTTAAAACAAGTTGTAATTTCAGGTGAATGGTACTCTTTATATTCTTGAAAGAGTGTAGAAACAAATGGATCTTGATGATATTCTAGGCTGATATAATGAAGAATTTTTTGTATTCGAAGTAAAACATCTTTTTCTTCTTTATATAAATTAAATAATTGTGAGCGTTTAAGCTGAATATGACGCATATAGCAGTCACATAATATTTCAGTTTTATCTGTATAGTAATAATAAATAGTACCTTTACCAACTTTAGCTGTCTTTGCAATTTCATCAACCGTTGTGTTACGGACACCACGCGTAGAGAACAGTATTGTGGCAGATTGAATGATTTTCATTTTTTTATTTTCTTTTTCTAATTTGATCATTGTCTACACCCTATCCTTGAAATATTTAGCGAAGTTTTCTGTCTTTACATTCTGTATTAGTTCATTTCTAATTTTGTAAATCCTAATAGAAAGTCCTCTATTTGCTTCTTATAGAATAACATACACCATTCTTATTTCTAGTATATAACTATAATAGAATGCAACTGTATCACTTAGGATGAAAATGAAAGTTTAAGGTAATAATTTTTTAATCGGACGATGAGAATTCAAGTGAAAGGGGACGGTGATTTCTTTCTTGAGTGAATTATTTGATTTTTTATTCAATTCATTTTATTATATAAACATGACTAAAAGATGATTTTAGTCGGATTTTTTTACGAAAAACCGACTGATATTTGATTTTAGTCGGTTTCTATACTATTTGAGAGAAGGTAGACACTATGTGTGGAATTGCAGGGTGGATAGACTGGTCTAAAGACCTGTCTAATGAACAAGAAACGTTAAAAAAAATGACAGATGCTATCATTCACCGAGGACCTGACGCAGAGGGGCATTGGTTTTCAAAACGAGCGGCATTAGGTCATCGACGTCTCATCGTCATTGATCCTGAAGGTGGCCTTCAACCTATGCTGTATAAAGATGGAAATAATACGATTGGCCTTACGTTCAATGGAGAAATTTATAACTATCAAGAATTACGTAAAGAACTTGAGGAGAAAGGTCATGAATTTCAGACCAAGTCGGATACAGAGGTATTACTACACGCTTACTTAGAATGGCAAGAAGATTGTGTTCAACACTTAAATGGGATTTTTGCTTTTGGTATTTGGGATGAAAGATTTGGGAAATTGATGCTTGGTCGTGATCATCTAGGTGTGAAACCTTTATTTTTTGCTCAAAGGGGAAGTGCAGTTCTTTTTGGTTCAGAATTAAAAGTTTTACTTTCGCATCCATTTGTAGATGCAGAGGTAGATAAAGAAGGACTTTCTGAAATATTCTGCCTTGGACCAACACGTACTCCTGGTCATGCTATTTTCAAGGATATACATGAAGTGCGTGCTGGCCATTATATGACGTTTACCTCTAATGGCTCGACTACGACACAGTATTGGAAACTTGAAAGTAAAAAACATGTAGATGATATTGATACAACAGTCGAGACAATCCGCTCCATTTTACAAGATACGGTTAAACGGCAGTTAATTGCTGATAAACCAGTGGTATCTATGCTTTCCGGAGGTTTAGATTCCAGTGGTTTAACAGGTTTAGCAGGAAATGAATTTGGGAATAAAGGGGAACGCCTTCATACATATTCCCTGAATTTCATCAATGATGAAAAAGACTTTGAGCAAGACTTCCTTCGTTTTGATCGTGATGAACCTTGGGTGAAACGTGTGGCTGAATATGTAGGAACAAAGCATCATTCTATAGAGTTAGGATCAGATAGTTTAATAGAGTATTTATTAACTCCAATGCGAGCGCGTGATCTACCTGGAGTTGGAGAACTGGAAACGTCTCTTTATTTGCTATTTAAGGAAATGAAAAAAGACGCAACAGTTGCACTTTCAGGCGAATCCGCAGATGAAGTATTCTCAGGATATCCATGGTTCCATCAAGAGAAGTTTCTAGATGCAGAGATATTCCCTTGGAGTGTTAATTTATGGTATAGCACAGAAATTCTATCAGAGGATTTTAAAGCGAAGATTAGCCCTGAAAAATATCAAAAACAAAAATTTGAAGATGCGGTTGCTGAGGTTCCTTTTTTAGAAGGTGAAAGTGATCTGCAAATGAAGCAACGTCAAATGTCTTACATGTTTATTACACGTTTCTTGCCATTTATGCTAGAACGAAAAGATCGCACAAGTATGATGAATGGCTTTGAAGTACGAGTTCCATTTTGCGATTACCGGCTTGTAGAATACTTATGGAATGTCCCATTCGAAATGAAAAGCATAGACAATATTGAAAAAGGTATTTTACGTCGAGCTTTTGAAAATGTACTTCCAGAAGATGTGCGTTATCGCAAAAAAAGTGCATATCCAAGCACAAAGGATGCCTCTTATGTACAAGGTATTAGTGATTGGATGTTACATGTGTTGAACAATCCTGAATCACCTATTTTGCCATTGATTAATGTAGAAAGAGTTCGTGCTATTGCAGAAGGAAAAGACGAAGTAATTTCAGGTAATGATGCACGAGGTATAATAGATTATTTACTTCAAGTTAATAGTTGGCTTCAGGAATATAATATTAAATTAGTATGGTAGATGTAATTTTCAAATAAAGAGAATAGCTGAAACATCAATGACCTAAGTGAACCGCATTTCCAATGGATTAGATATTTATCTAATAATTGGAGATGCGGTTTTATTATTTTGGGGTAACTAGTTCTTTTAGCATAATAGCGATGTGTTAGTTCTAAAAACTCAAGAAAGCTTTAGAATACTATTATAGTTGGTCAAGGACATGAACTAGACACCTAATTATTTCAGAGGATTTCTCGATTTGCTCTGGATCAAAATCTGAAAGGTTCGCATTAAGAATATGTTTTAGTTTTTTCTCTCTTTCTAAGTGACAGTTTAAACCACTAGGCGTAAGTTGGACATTGACAACTCTCCGGTCGTTATTTGAACGAACACGCTCAACGTAACCAGCCTGTTGTAATCCATTGATTAATTGAGTAATACCAGCGGCGGTAGTTTCTGCTCGATCAGCTAATTCTTTGACTGACAATTCGCCTTCTTCAGCTAATACTTTAAGGGTTCGAGCATGGACCATTGAAACTGCCCCTAATGTACGAGTAGCTCGCCCTCTTAAACGTCCATCGGCTGCAGTCAGACTATATATAGCTTGACTAAGTTCGTCTATCGCAGTTAACTTATTTGAAGAATTTTTCATAACATCACCATTTTCCCGTTAACTAAGTACTTAATTATATGGTGTTAACATTAACATATGAAAAAGAGTAGAGTCAAATTAAGTAGAGACTGGCTATTCATTTTCCAAGCAATATTATATATGCTCACCTTAAATCATCAATAAAATAATAAGACGACTTGGTTTGTAGTCTTGACAAAAGTACATATTATACTTCATTATTTTAATTAAGTACTTAATTGTTAAGTACTTAATTAAAATAATGAAGGATGATTATTATGACTCAACGTTCACAATCTCAAGGATGGGCTTTAGATATAGCCCTTGCACTTGGTGGGTTTGATGCTTTGCATCCTGAAGCAAAGGCAACTATGGAACAGTTAGGACATGACCACACTGATTTTGATAAAGTTTTTTCTCAAGTAAAGAGTGGAGCAATGATACCAAAAGCATGGGCGACGGTTGCTTCTCAGGCTCAAGAACGTGCAAAACATTATGAACAAAAGGGATTCACTGTTACTGCTCGTGATCTATATCAGCGAGCTGCTGTTATGTGGGGACGTGCACAATATTCATATTTTAATGATGATCCACGAAAATTGGCATTTCGAGAACGTTGTAACGAATGTGTGGCAGCTATTTCATCACTTGGAGGAGGAACAGTACAACGTATAGTACTAGAATTTGAAGGCAAACAGATATATGCACTACTTCATTTGCCCTCAGGTGAAGTTCAGAATGCACCAGCAGTAATATTAGGTCCAGGTATGGATATGATTAAGGAAGACTATATACAGATTGCGCAACGTTATTATACGTCTCGTGGTATCATAGCTCTATCAATTGAAGGACCGGGTCAAGGTGAATCTGTATCTGAAGGTCTAAAAGTCGATTTGACTAATTACGAACGCGCCGTTAGTTGTTATATCGATTTTCTATTAAAACGGCCTGAGGTTGATCCAAAACGGATTGGATTTTTTGGTATCAGTATGAGTGGGTATTGGGGGATGCGAGCTGCTGCGAGTGATAATCGTATAAACGCTATAGCCACTTTTGAAGGTGTATATGGTGAATTTGATACCATCTTTAACAGAGCTCAGCCGAGTTTCAAAGCCAATTTTATGTACATGTCTGGTTACACTGATGAAGTTGCTTTTGAAAACGAGTTGAGTAGCCAGATGAACCTGTGGAAATTGGCGCCAAAGATTACTTGTCCAGTCTTCATGGGAATAGGAGAATTTGATGAACTTACCCGTTTGGAAGAAGCATTAAGTCTTTATGAGTTTGTAGAAGCACCAAAGGAGATACGCGTCTATGAGAATGAATTTCACCCGCTTGGTGGAGTAGCTGCAGAAATTTTTCGTTTTGGTGCAGAGTGGGTGGAACTTGCACTTGAAGGAAACTTTAAAGCTAACCATGATGAGCGTTATTACATGCATCGTGATGGGGGTGTTACTGAAGGGACAGCTTTTCCAACTTATTGGCTTGGTGCCCAGCCGGCGGAAATTAAAGCACGCAAAAAGTGTAATAAATTAAACGCTTGTAATAATTAACAAATTTATACTGATTAAAAAAGAAAACAACAAAAATAGTATGTAGCTTTTTTACACTATTTTTGTTGTTTTCTTCAAATTTTTAGACTCCTCATAATTATGGACATTGATGAGGATATTCAAAGTGCGGAAGACTTCGAATTGCTGAAAAACACGGAGGAAAGTTACAGGAAATGTTAAGGGATTTATAAAGTAGGAAGACAAACTATATTTTTTCTTGAGCACAACTAGCATACATATATTCTCTAGGGATCCAGACCCGAATTGTTGAGACAGACAATGACAAATCTACGGTCTGAGGAACATGACCTTCATAAAAGGCTAAGTATCATTGGATGGGATTGCAAGACAAATCAAAGTCCCTATTTTTGAATTTTTAAGTTGATGGATGTGTGGCGGTACCCCATAGCTATTAAGTTAATATTTTAAATTACCCCCATAACGAAAATTTTATATCACTACAACAGTCATTTATGAGAAGTTAAGGCATTTTATTTATTGCTATGCTGTTTTCTTGTGACACAGAGTACAATTATAGACAACATCTAAAATATTAAAGACTTTCTTTTTCTCATAACAGTGGAACTTTCGCCATTTTTCTGTAGGAGGATAAACAGGCGAAGCAGAATTACTTGAGTTGAAAGTTCTTGATACAATCCGATATAAGCTTAGTAAATTTCGTGGGTTTGTCCTGGTTATAGCTAGAATGAATTTGACAATTGTTACAGAAAAAAGAACTGACATTCTTACAAATCTGGAAAATTGAAAATGGCTGTTTATGAAACTTTCAATATTTATAATTAAAGTTGGTGCTACTTCTTTATTGCATTAGATAGCAATGTAATTTATAATACGTTTAAATGATTAAATTCTTAAACGGAAGGTAATGTTAGCGAAATGAACTGTAATGATAAAGTAATGCATATTTTAGAAAATTTAAGACCATGTTTCCAAGGGTTGGGAGATCCAACTCGTCAGCAAATTGTATCGCTTTTAATTGATAAAGATAGCTTGAATGTGACGCAAATTGCGGAGCATATTCCCATGTCAAGACCTACTGTATCTCATCATTTGAAAATATTGAAACAATCAGGGTTACTTCGAGTTCAGAAAAAAGGCACTGAAATGTATTATTGTCTTGAATTTAATGAAACAATAAATCTTTTAAAAGAACTTGTTTCTTTAGTTGAAGATGAATGTAAGAATTAGGTACTCATTTATAGTTTAGGGGCACCCTTTGTCCCTTTTTTTAGCGACATTATGTTAAAAGGTTTAAGTTTTTAATCATTTAAACTTATGATTTCACACTAATTAAAATGGAGGTTTCAGATGAATAAGAAAACAGTATTAATTGTTGGTGGGTATGGTGTTGTTGGTAGTCAAATTGCTCAAATTTTACATGATCGACATCCTGATTTGGAAATTAGATTAGGAGGAAGAACTTTAGGGAAAGCGTTACCTTTTGAATCAGATAGAGTAAAAATAGTCACTGTAGACAACACAACAGATGATCCGTTAAGAAATTTGGATGATAATTTCACATTAGTTGTTAATGCGGTTAATGACCCGCAAGATAGACTACTTCTATCTGCAGTTCAAAAAAAAATTCCATTGGTTGACATTACTCGTTGGACTGAACGTTTTAAGAGTTCTATTGATCGATTAAAAAATGTTGAGGTCCAATCCCCTGTTGTATTAGCTTCAGGGTGGATGGGAGGGACAGCAGCCCTTTTTGCTAAAATGTATTCAAAAGATATTCAAGAGGTTACGGTTGATATCAACGCACTATATTCTCTTCAAGACAAAGCAGGACCAAATTCAACAGCATATATGGACCGGTTAACGATTCCATTTGAAGTCAAAGCTCGAGAGGGAATGCGACAGGCTTATCCAATGACTGATCCGATCAAAGTCCGCTTTCCCAACGGTTATATAACCAAATGTTATCGTTTGGATACTCCTGATCACGTAACCCTGCCAGAATCAATTCATGCTGTTTCGGCTAACTTTCGGATTGCTTTTGATAGTAAAATATCTACATATGGACTGGTTTCTCTGGTGAATACAGGAATTTGGAAACTGATTAGTGGAGAAAAATTTAATGACTTACGAAAAAATATTCTTTATAAACCCGGAAGTGGAAGTGCACATAACATAGTTATTCATCTTAAAGGTTATGATGCTAATGGTGTATTGCATAGGCGATGTGTGAACATATCAGATCCGTTAGGACAGACACATCTTACTGCTTTAGGAGCAGCTGTCCAAGCAGAGAACATTTTACAAACATCTGATATTATGGTTCCGGATTCTAAAATTTACTTTCCGGAAAATTTATTAGATTTGGGTATGAATGCATCTGTAATTTTAGATTTTTATAGGGAATATGGGGTTAATATTACGAAAGAAAATATATAAAAGGTATCGTTCTATTCGTGGTAGTACACATATGGCTATCAAGCAAAGAAGAGCAAATACCCCAAATAACTTAATGGCAGTTTAGTTTAATAAGAACCAATGGTAAAATGATGAGAATTAATTATGCTATGGGGCTGGTCAGTTGTAATTTTATAAAGGAGTTGTGAAAAGTTGAAATATCGCAAAGCAAATATAGATGATATTGATAAATTGGTCGAGTTAAGAAAAAGCAATTAGTTGATGAGGGGATAGAACCTAATATAGATATTGGTAGAGAACTATATGCTTTCTTTAAAAATAAACTAAGTGAAGGTACTTTAATTGAATGGCTAGTGGAAGATAATGAAGAAACTATAGCTTGTGGTGCAGTAATTTTTTATGAATTTCCACCTTGTTACACCAATAAGACTGGAAAAAAGGCTTATATCACAAATATGTATACTAATGAAAATTATCGTGGGCAAGGAATCGCAACAAAGCTGTTAACTAAATTAGTTGATGAAGTTAAGATTTCAGGTATCTCACAAATATGGCTTGGGGCTTCAAAAATGGGTAGACCAGTGTATAGTGTATAAGAAGTTTGGTTTTATGGAAACTGATGAATTTCTAGAATTAGGGTGTTTTTGCCCATCCACCGAAAAAGGGGAATAAGACAAGATATTCCAATGTGGAAAAGTAACTCTAAAATCAACCTTTATTATATATTTTGGAGTTACTTGACGTTAACTTTTCTACGGAAAGTTGACACTTTTATCCTATGCCTAAAGGCGGACTGAATTCCTGCATAGGTTTTCCAGTATCACTGAATTTGTAATGAAAAGTTGTGAACAATTGAAAAAATAATGGTTGAAATAATGAAAGGTGAAAAGGAGTTTATTTCTAATAAGCGAAATATTATATTGTATTGTTTTATCCTAAATTATTTGTAAAGGTGGATACATAATGACAGTAAAGAAGCTTTATTTCCTCCCAGCAGGTCGTTGTATGTTGGATCATTCTTCAGTTAATAGTACACTTACACCGGGTAAACTACTAAACTTACCTGTTTGGTGTTATCTTTTGGAGACAAAAGAGGGACTTATTTTAGTAGATACAGGTATGCCAGAAAGTGCTCTTAATAATGAGAATCTTTTTAAAGGTACATTTGTTGAAGGACAAGTTTTACCTAAAATGAATGAGAACGATAGGATCGCAAATATTTTAAAGCGTGCCGGATATGAGCCAGAAGATCTTCTTTATATCATTAGTTCTCACTTGCATTTTGATCATGCAGGAGGAAATGGCGTTTTTACAAATACACCAATTATTGTACAGCGTGCTGAATATGAGGTAGCACTCTACAGAGAGGAATATTTGAAAGAATGTATATTGCCGAATTTAAACTATAAAATCATTGAAGGAGATTATGAAGTAGTGCCAGGTGTGCAATTAATATATACACCGGGACATACGCCAGGTCATCAGTCATTATTAATTGAGACGGAAAAATCAGGTCCAGTGTTGCTAACTATTGATGCATCATATACGAAAGAAAACTTTGAAGATGAAGTACCGTTTGCTGGGTTTGATTCGGATTTAGCTTTATCTTCAATAAAACGTTTAAAAGATGTTGTTAAGAAAGAAAATCCGATTATTTTCTTTGGCCATGATATGGAGCAAGAAAAGGGCTGTAAAGTGTTCCCGGATTATTTGTGAGATAGCATATAAAAAGTCATGGGCTCGTTTGAGGTGACCCCGAAAGTTAGGTCATGACTTTTTGTTTTGGGGTGTTATAAAATTCTTAAGTTGATGGGCATGGGGTAATAATATGAATTGGAGGTTCCTTTCTAAGAGTAGGGAGTCTCTTTAATCTCGCTACCGATAATCAAATGATATGTTAATTAGATTTGAATATTGTATGCATCGTCTTTTCTTCAATAAATATTAAGTGATAAACTTCATATGTAGTATATAAGGAGATTATCTCATAGGTTATTTGCAAATATTAGATGGGGAGTATTTGACACATACATAACCTAAAGATTTAGATGAAATTAATATAGATAAGTATTTACTACGATTGCCTTCCTATTTTTCTTAGAATTTTTTTAGTGAATCAAAATTTAAATTGCGTATACATCTTTTGTATTAGTAGACCTAAGTCTAAAAGTATGTACAATTACACCATTTGACTAATGGGTAAACTTCACAAACTGATATATACTAGTATTGTGTCTTGCCTTTTTAGGTGTAGTACACAGCCGGTGATTGGCTAGTGGATGTCCTTCCATTTTGCCAGTGCCGGTTTTTTGTTGGATAATAGAGAAAATGAAGTTTTTATAAGGAAAGAAGGGGTTGTTTTGAAAGATGTAAATTCTATCTTTATGAGAGAAAAGATTGCTAGTTTTTATCTTTATTTTATTTCTTTTCTTGGTTTGGTTACTATAACTATATCTTTACTTGAAATTAAAATCCCTTCTCATCTAACAATACTAATATTGTTGTTACTTTTTATGGGGATTGCAGAGTATTTTCCTGTAAGATTTTGGAGAGGAACTAGTTCGCTTACCTTTCCGATAATTTACGCTATGAGTTGGCAGTTTGGAATCCATATAACTATTGTTGCTATTGTACTTGTCACGCTAATTATTCACCTGCATCGTCGTTCACCGATACAAAGAATGTTATTTAATAGTACTCAACATGCACTTAGTTTGATCTTTGCCAAATGGTTTTCAGACAAATGTATGTCCTTAATAATTAATAAGATAGGTATATCAGTTCTGTATGAGAATTTAATATCTTTGTTATTATTTTGCGTGTTTTTTTGTTTTTTCAACAATCGCTTTTATGATTTGTTAATGATACTTCTTCCGCAGCCATATTCAATTTATCAATGGTATAAAAAAACTATTACGGTATTTCTTTGCGAAACTTTTGGTTTCTCTTATGCGGCACTGATGCATGTACTAATTAGTACATATAGTGTGGAAGTAAACGAAATTACAGTACTGTTTTTCTTTTTTCCACTTGTAGCAACTTCAGTAATTAGTTCTTTTTCTGTACGGATAAGGATGGAAAAGGAACGATTATATGAGTTATTTCTTATTACGACCGAAATTAGTCGAGGATTAACCGGAGGAAACTTGAAACATATTAAACAAGCACTTAAAGGTTTTTTTGGCATACAAGCATATGTAATATGGACAAAAGATGATGGTAACTGGAATATTCTATTAAAAGATGGGAAAGTCCGTTCTGATATATCTGATGATTCAGAAAAGTTAGAGGCGTTTGAGGGACTTTCTAAAAATCTTGTATTTAATGATTGGAAAATTGGTACTGCTCCTGAAGATGAAATATTTGATAGTGTTATACGCTCACTTGTATATTTTCCTCTTATAGTAAATGATGAACTAGTCGGAATGTTTGTTGCAGGGAAAAGTAGAAATGCGGGTTTCTTTCCGGAAGATGTACAGTCGTTAGCTACATTTTCTAACCAATTAGCTAACGTAGTTAAAACAAGGTTATTGATTTCTGAACAGGAAAAAAGAATGATCTTAGAAGAAAGGAATAGAATCGCCCGTGAAATTCACGATGGTATTGCGCAAACATTAGCCGGGGTGATATTCCAATTAGAATCCGCTCGGAAAAAATACCGTGATAAACCAATTGATATGCAGCAGGTAGTAGAGAAAAGCATAAAAGATTTAAGAGGAAGCCTAGGAGAAGTTCGCTACTCTATTTATGCTTTAAAGCCATATCCGACGCAACAACTAGGCCTTAAGCAGGCGATAGCAAGTAAAATAAAATCTTTAAAACAAGAATATGAACTAGATATTACATATCATGAAAGGGGTCATGCACGTGCGCTTAGTTTTTCAAAAGAAAGGGTTATTTTTGATACATTACAAGAGAGTTTGCAAAACATTGTAAAACATGCGCAAGCAAAAAAGGCTGATGTTTTAATCAGTTATCAAAGGGAGCACGTGCTTTTAAGAGTTAAGGATAATGGAGTTGGCTTTTCACTATTTGAGTCTATGGTTAAAACGAAGAATGAGCCACATTATGGTATATTACATATGAATGAACAAGCTGACCAATTAGGGGCTACTTTACAGATTGATAGTTCTGTAGGAAAAGGGACAGAAATTACACTGTTAATTCCAGATTCACAAACAAGGGGTGCGTAAAATGATTAAAATATTAGTAGTAGATGATCATGCTTTTTTACGGGATGCAATTCGGAGCATACTAGAGGATGAATCTGATATAAAAGTGGTTGGAGAAGCTAGCTCTGGAGATGGAGTATTGGGAAAAGTAGAAGAATGCCGACCAGATTGTATTTTGATGGATATTAATCTTCCAGGGAAAAATGGGATTGAAGCTACAGAGTTAGTGAAAAAAAAATATCCGAGTTGCCGTGTACTTGTGTTTACAATGTATGAACATGACGAGTATTTAATGGATGCACTCCAGGCCGGTGCTGATGGTTATTTATTGAAGGATTCATCATCAGATCAGGTAGTAGCAGCAATTCGAATGTTATATCGAGGCGATTCAGTCATTCATCCGCGTATGACTAAAAAATTAATTACATATCATCAGCAAAAAATGAAAGTAGAATCAAATGAAAATGAACTGACGGAACGTGAAAAGGAAATTCTCTTTGAACTAGTAAAAGGACTTAGTAATAAAGAAATTGCTGAAGTTTTATATATTAGTGATAAAACAGTTAAAATTCACATCAATAAAATTTTTAAAAAGCTAAATGTGAAAAGTCGATCGCAAGCAGTGATTTATGCAGTCCGAAATCAATTAGTTCCGCTAGATTAAATAAGAAATCTATCAAAGAACTATCGTGTCGCTTTATTCTGTATTACAAAGAATAAAGGAAAAGGTAGTTCTTTTGTACTATGTAGGCATAGAATCCTTAGAGAAAAGATACTCCTTTTGTTTAATTTTCAGAATAATAAAAATGTGGAATAATAAAAATAGAATTACATTTTAATCTTGTTAATAATTCATTTTGTGAAAATCTTTTGTTGGAAATAAATGACGGAGGGCTCTTATAGAAAGAGTAAAGTGAGTGGTTAGCTATGTAAGGTATGGGGATGGTAGTAGTGTTGGAAATCTTTCATGATACAAAAGATTAAGATTAATAGAGTTTCCAATGCTACATGGGAATTTAAGAATCAATTTGTTTCAAAAAATAATATTAATAATGGGGAGATGTAATATGAAACGAGGGAAATTTGGAAAGATTCTTATTGGAACGTTAACAGCTGGAATGTTATTGTCTCAAGGAATTCCATATAACGTATTAGCGGAAGAGGTAAATACATCTACTTTAACTGGAATTGATGATGCAAATGCTATCTTAAAAGGTCTTACAAAGGAACAACGTAATGCCTTAAAAACGTTAGATACAAAACCAGGTTTTGTTATTTCGCCAGGTATCAATACAACAAGTCCTAATAATGTGAATGTGATTATAGAATTTAAGCAAGCGCCTAGCAAAATAGAGGTATTAAAACAAGCGGCTAAAGGGAAAAAAGTAGCTCTTTCAAATGCGGAACAAAAGGTAGAGGCATCACATAAAGGATTTAAAGCAGAGCTTGAGCAGCTTCAAAAGAATAAAGAGAAAGGAACAAATGTAAAATCTGCAAAAATAACAAGAGAATATAAGAATGCTTTTAATGGTGTAGCGATTTCTTTACCAGCAAATATGATCGAAGACTTAGTTCGTACCGGTATCGTTAAGCGCGTATGGGAAGATCATGAGGTTAAAATTGATTTGCCGAAAGAAACAACTAAGACTGCTGTTGAACCGAAAATGGCGGATAGTGTACCGCAAATTGGTGTGGACAAGCTGCATGATGAAAAAATAACAGGGAAAGGAATTAAGGTAGGTGTACTGGACACAGGTATTGATTACAACCACCCGGATTTGAAAGATGCATATAAAGGATATCGTGCAAAACAAGGTGAAGATCCAAGTAAAATAGATCCGAACTCCATAAAAGGATGGGACTTTGTTAATAATGATGCTGATCCAATGGAGACAACGTATAAGGATTGGCAAAATTCTGGAGGATATCCTGAGATTTATGAGGGGAGTGCATATTATACATCCCATGGTACGCATGTAGCTGGGACAATTGCTGCAGACAAACAGAATAGTGTGGATTATGCAGTGAAGGGTGTTGCTCCAGATGTAGATTTATATTCATATCGCGTATTAGGTCCATATGGAAGTGGACAAACAAGCGGTATTCTTGCTGCGATTGATAAAGCGGTGAAAGACGATATGGATGTTATCAATTTATCACTAGGAGCGTCTATTAATGATCCTTTATATCCTACTTCTGTCGCAGTGAACAATACGATGTTAGCTGGTGTTGTTACAGTAGTAGCAGCAGGTAACAGTGGTCCGGAAGAAGGTACCATTGGATCACCTAGTGCAGCGGCACTTCCAATTACAGTTGGAGCCAGTGATGCTGCAATGACGATCCCAACGTTTTCTATCGATGCAGGTGATTTACATGTGGATAAGATGATGCTACTTGGAAAAAGCTTTACTGATAAGATTGAAGATTTGAAAGGTCAATCCGTATCAGTTGTATATGCAGGGCTTGGAAAATCAAATGATTTTACAGGAAAAGATGTAAAAGGAAAATTAGCTCTTATCCAACGCGGTGAGATTACATTTGATGAAAAAATTAAGCATGCTAAGGAAGCAGGCGCAAAAGCGGTAATCGTATATAACAATGTAGATGGTGAAATTACAAGTTATCTTGGGGAAAGTACTTCGTCTATTCCATCGTTCCGCTTAACAAAAGTAGATGGTGAGAAATTACAAGTAAAAGCTGTACAAGGAGATGTGTCGTTAGCGTTTGGAGAACTAAGTAATATAAAAATAGAGGGAGATCACTTAGCTGATTTTAGCTCCCGCGGTCCTGCAACTAAGACAGATGATATTAAGCCAGATATTGTAGCACCAGGTGTGTCTATTTTCTCAACTGTTCCTGAATATATTAATGATCCAAAAGATAGAGATAATTATCCGGTAGCGTATGGACGTATGTCAGGTACCTCTATGGCAACTCCTCATACTGCAGGGGTAGCGGCACTTATTTTACAAGAACATCCAAACTATAGTCCATTTGAAGTAAAAGAAGCACTCATGAATACCGCAGTTGATTTAAAGGAAGAGCGTTCTGTATTTGAGGTGGGCTCAGGACGAATTGATGCATATCGTGCAGTTCATGCAGATACATCTATCGAGGTTGTTGATAAAACATCAAACGTTGTAGGTGATGAAGAAGTAGAAATTGAAGAAAAAACAGGTTCTATTGCATTTGGGTATAAAAATCAAATTGAAAATGGGCCTATTAAAGATAGTCGAAAAGTTTTAATTAAGAACAGCAGTAAAACAGATGGGAAAGAGTTTAAATTAGAGGTGAAATTTTCACCTACAAGTGTAGGTGTGCAAGATGCAGCGAAGAATGGTGTGAAGCTAAACGTACCAGATTCTATTAAAGTAGCTCCTGGTGCATCAGAGGAAATTAACCCTGAAATTACCATTCCAGAAAACGCTGAATTTGGTAGATATGAGGGCTATATTCATATTTCAAATAAAAACAATGAAAAAGAAGTATATCAAGTACCATTTGCAGTTAAATTCACAGAAAAAGGGATTGCGTCTGTAGATTTACTGAGAGATGCAATGGCAACAGATGCTTCTAAATTCCATCCATTTATGGAAAGACCAAGTTCGCCGTTGTCATTTAAATTAAATAGTCCTCTCGAAACCATTGATGCAATTGTGAAGGACCGAACGACAGGGAAGGCATTAGGAGTCGTTGGTACACTTAATGCAAGTAGTCTAACACCGAATGTTGAATATATGATGTTTTCTGGTATGGGAGGGTATGTACTTCCATTCACAGGAAATCCAGCTCATCCAATTGCGGATAAACCTGTTATGTTGCCTGATGGAGATTACGAATTGAACTTCGTTGGATATGATAAAGAAGGAAAATCTTATACAAAAGGCGATAGCATTATCATTGATAATGTAATACCTGAAATGAAATTTAAGGATGTACAACCTGGTATACACGAAGTCAATGATTCTATGTTTAAAGAAGAAGACGGCCAGCGTGCATTATGGGTGCATGGTAATATTTATGATTCTACAGTAGATGCATTAAAGGCAAAAGGCTTGCAATATGATCAAAAAGCGAATCAAATTGTATATTATCAAAACTCAGCCTTCCCATCAGGTTGGTTGAATACAATTCAAGCAAATGGTGATTTTAAATTTGGAGTACTTCCAGAGGAAATAAATGAACCATTAAATTTAAAATTATTTGGATATGATCTTGCAACTGCAGGGAATATGGCAACTGGATATAAAGATTACGTCTTTGTAAAAGAAGGGACAGAATACGCTGTTCCAAGTTATGACAAAGATAAAATCAAATTAGGAGAGAAAATTACATTAACTTTGAATCTTAATAATGTAAAACAGCTTATGTCAGGTACATTTGAAATTCCTTATTACAAGCAGCTATTTAAATTTACAGATGTGAAACCAAATCCAGCACTTACGGAATATGTAGAACAACATGGATTGAACCTTAAATTAGAAGATCCGAAGATAAGTGAAGCAGGAGCTTGGGAAAACAAGGTGAAAGTTGGCGCATCATTGGAAGGAAAAGAATTTAAAGGATTAGATGGAGATAAACCATTTTTAGATGTTACATTCGAGATGACGAACGATGAATACTTTAATGATTTGACTGCATTTGGAGTAGATAAGTTCTCTTATACAAAAGTTGGTGCATCAGAAGGCATTGAGATTCCTGCGTTTAAAGATAAATCTTTTGCTATTGTTTCGAAACATTCAACGGTTACAGGATATATTGGCCCGGAAGCTTTCTTGAATGAAGAGGGGTATTTAGGTAAGAAAGACTATACAAAACTAGGAGCAAAAGTGTACGCAGTTGGCAAGGATGGAAAGAAATATACAGGAACGATTGGTGATAACGGACAATTTGAAATTCATAGTGTTCCAGTAAGCGATAAAGAATATGATATTTTCGTAGAAATGCCAGGTCATTTAAATAGTAAATTAACAACAAAAATAGGGAAAATGCAGGATGGAGAATTGGTGGGACAAAATTTTAAAGCTGACATGGATGATAACCTTGCAGGTGATGTAAACGGCGATAAAATGGTAGATATTCAAGATGCTAGAATAGCAGCTTTATCGTATGGAAAAGGAAAAGTATCTGTAAAAGATGGAGATATAAATCAAGATGGTGTTGTAGATGAAACGGATGTTCGTTTAATTGAGAAAAACTTCTTGAAAAAGGGCCCAGATGCTAAAGGAAACGAGAAACCGAAAGAAAATGTAGGGCCAGTGACGTTAGAGAAAATTTTACGCTCTATCGGTTTAGAACCAAAAAAATAAGTGGACAAACTTCTAGAGTAAATAAAGGCATCAGACAATGGATATTAAATGAAATGGATTGGTTAACAAATGACCGGTAATGATTTACGGTAACATTACCGGTCATTTTAAGAGTCATAGTCGTTCGGGTACATGAAGTAACTAGTTTAAAGTAAGTTTGTTTTCATTATGGGACAAGGAAGTTGCTTAATTATTATTGTTGTTTGTGGGATGGAAATAAGGTTTGTATTTTAAACTTTAACAATAGGGGGACTTGTGAAATGGGTATGAAGAAAAAACTTGGTATGGGTGTTGTAACTGCAGTGCTTGGCTTATCCTTAATTGGCGGGGGAACATATGCATATTTTAGTGATAAGGAAGTATCACAAAACACGTTTGCAGCGGGTACTTTAGATTTGAGTGTGAATCCAGAAGTTGTTATTAATGTCGACAATCTGAAACCAGGTGATGAAATGGAACGTGGTTTTCAATTAGTAAACAAAGGAACCTTAGCAATAGGAGATGTGAAACTCCTGACAGATTACAGTGTAATCGATGCGAAAGGGGATAATGGAAATGCTGATTTTGGTGATCATATCCGTGTTGATTTCTTGTGGAACTTGGATAAAAATGAGGTTCCAATTTGGTCTACTACATTATCTGAATTAAAGGTAGCTACGCAAAATGGAAATATTCCTAATCTTGTAAAGAACGGTATTGTAGATCGAGAAGGAAATGGACTTGCTCCAGGTGATGATGATACATTTTATGTAATGTTTACATTCGTAGATAACGGTGAAGAACAAAATGTATTTCAAGGAGATGCGTTGAAATTAAATTGGACTTTTAATTCCATGCAAGCAAGCGGTGAAGAAAAGTAAGTGTAATAATTTGTATACTATATGTGTGAGACATATCGTATACAAATGAAAAGAACTGTTTTGAAATGAAGGCGTTTATCCTCAATGGTAAAACTCCTTATAAAAATATGGGTGAAAAACTTGATGATGATTTCCCTTTTAAAACACATCGTAAAAATATTTTGCGATGTGTTTTGTTGTAAGTTGGAGAGTACAGAAATATTAAATGATTATCCAGCTTTTGAGATACTTTGAGGGGATTTAGCACCTTACGCTAGCTTAGCAGCTTTCCTGAAGGGGATTTTGTTTTTTTACATGACGAAATGCTTAAAAACATAATATAAAATAAACATGTTTGATTTTCATTCATGTTTAATTTTTATAAACATCCATTACCTTAAACGTTTGACAAACGAGCATTAAGTCTGGAGTAAAATTAAGTCCATACCGACTTAATTCCCAAGTGAAAAATTTAACGTGCTCACTATACCAATAATCATAGCTTAAATCGCCTTCACCCTCAGATCTTGCAAAATTACTTGTTACTTCATTCATTTTTAGTAAATCGATCTTTGTATATTTTATAATTGCTAATGGATTATTGTCTCCATCCAATACAATATCGTACTGACCAACTTTTTGAATTTCTTCCCCTTCAAGCTCATAAACACAATGTGCAGCGCATGTTCCTGTTTTGATTCCTTTAACTACTAAACTTCCTAATTTATCTCCCATTTCTTTGGAACCATCTCCAAACATCCACGAATCTGGAACACTCATGTTTAATCCATTTTCTTTAGCGTACATATACCAATATTCTTCTATCTTATTAACTGACATCAGTCACTCATCTCCTTAATATTTAAATGTTTTGAATTTAACACGTGGCATATTATCTGTCAATATTTTAGAAGAACTTGCAATACATCTACATCAATAAATGTTTATAAAAAATATAACTCTTCGTAAACATATTTTCCATTCTGTATATTAATGCGAATAAACGAAACTCATGCTGTTATTCTGCTGAAATCGTTACGGAAAAGTAAAATAGTGGATAAAAGAAGAAACTATAAATGGTTTTATTTACCAATAATATTTTCTTTGTTTCGTAGCATATTAAACGTACAGGAGGTGATATATGATGACAAACAATCGTAACAACTCTTTAGTGGTTGCAGGTGCAGAAAGCGCACTGGATCAAATGAAATATGAAATTGCACAAGAATTCGGCGTACAATTAGGCGCGGATTCAACTGCAAGAGCGAACGGCTCTGTAGGTGGAGAAATCACAAAACGTCTCGTTGCTATGGCAGAACAGCAACTTGGTGGATATAACAAATAATGCTAGGTATAAAGTAGAAAAAGGAGAGATTATATCTCTCCTTTTTTTTGTAAAATATTCGATTATGAATATTTTATTTGTTATCTATCTTGTCTCTTATTACTTGTATCTTCCAGCCACTTAGAAACATATTCTTGCATACGAGATTCTAATGATTGAATCGTTTCATTTGAGATAGTGAGTGCTTGATCCGCATACTTTTTCGGGAACATGTTGCGCAAAGTAGGTTCATTTTCAGCACCATCTCCTGGTTCACGGTAATCTTCAATGATGTAATCATCCCCATTTTTTGTGACCGTCACACGGACTGGAAGTAAATGTCCTGCTTGAGAAACTGTCTGTGTTTCGCGGTTGTATCCTTGCATGAGGGAATGAAGGTAGACATACATTTTTTCATCCTTCATTTCAGTTCCATAGATTACATGCGTCTCAAATTGTTTTTCTGTATGATTTAATTTGTCTTGATTCCAGGCAATGATACTTTCTGAAATAAGGGATTCTAATTTGCTGTTTAGCGGAATCTCCGTTACATCCTTTGCATCATTTTGGACAGAATCACACCCTGTTGCAATGAAAACGAGTATGACAATGCTTACGGTAATCATTATCTTTCTCAAAATCTTATTTTCATATGTTAATGCAAAACGTCTGCTCATCAATTCACTCCATTTCTCTTCGTGCTAATCATTCACTGACATAAATCTTTTATATGACAATAGTAAAACCGACTTCAAACTAGAAACTTATTCTATCCAAGGAAATATATCACATTGTATAATACATACTATACCATTCTTACACATAACGGGAGAAACTCTATGAGAAAAGTTATAATGTATTGTGGGATCTTTATTATGATTCTTTTAAGCGGTTGTATCCGATTCGGACAAGACACTACAGATACCATTTATCTCATTCCAGAAGCATACGAAGGAGACCTATTGGTACTATATAATGTTCCAGGAGCTGAGTTGTTGCCAGAAGAAGATGGATTTCGTGTCGTCACTTTTTCTGCAGACGGGACCGCAGTAACATCAACACCTAATATGAAATATGGGGAAGTCAACGATACCTATTACACGGTTAACAAGGAAGGAAAGCGCACCAAACTTGATGAAAGCTGTATACGCGTTGGTTCAAATGGAAGCACTACTGAAAACATTGGTAAAGAAAATGAGCATACATTCTCATACGCGAAATTGGAAGTTACAACTAGTGCTTGCTCACAAAGCTTTTCATCATACGGGAGAGAAGTATCTGAAAATCAAGAACATCCTGTAGAGAAGAAATTGAGGGAATTATTGGTTCTCGTAAAAGAGCAGTATATGAAAGTGAAATACTAAATTTTCAAAAGGATGAATGGATGATGTTAGGGATAGGGTTGATTGTAGTAGGCGTTTTACTTGTCAGCGTTGTATCTTACCGAGAAATAAAGAAAGCAGTGGGCGTAACCTGGATTGAAATTCTAGTATATCCCTTTTTATTATTAATAGGCGCGTTACTCGAACATTTTGATCTGCCAGATTTTTTAATATTTTTAGGTTTGGTATGTATCGTTTTTGGTAGCTGTATGGTCATGGGCGTCAATATTCTATAACATTAAGAGCAAAGCATCTAGTTCAGATGCTTTTTTATTTTATTTTGTAATTTTTATTTTTAATGTCTATCACACTAGTTAGCCAGACATACAGGGTTCCAAGTGCTGGTAAAAAACTTAGCAAGTTGAATGTATTCTCTATAATATAGAATGAAATAAAAATGGAGGAAAAATAAATAGAAAATGGAAGAAAAATGTATACGTCACGTTTTAAAGATTTTAAACTTTGCACTTTATTCACCTCAGCTTTTCTGGCATTATGTTTTAAATAAGAACCCGTAAATTTGCAGATTCTCCTGGTGATGATTTTAAAATATGTAACTTAGTTTTAATCATAGAATGTATTGAATCACTATAAAAATCAAATATTAATTTTCTAAAGAATCCTATACAAACCTTATTGCGTTAGAAATATAGACCTAATTATAACCGTTGTAAATGGATCCAATTAGATTTCGGCATCCCAGTATCCGCATCATAACTAGTAACACATCCTGTCATCCCTTTTAAAATACCAACATGGATTGTTGCATCCGCATTAACTGTTACAATTTTCATCACATTCAGCTCCGTTTCGATAATATGCTTTGACTTCCCGCGTGATCATTTATTCGTTAGATAACAAAAACGCACCGTAACCCAGTGCGTTTCAGACAAATATACCTATATGTTTTACTTTGTAATTTGGAAGGAGCCACCATAATAATATGAATTGTCTACTTTTAGTACTGCCACATATGTACCTGGTGTGTAAACCGTTGTAATTGGTGTTTTGAACCTAGAATAGTAGTGGTGTCCAGCCTCACCTGCAGAAATGGTTTTGTAGCGTTGCAATTTACCTTCTCCGTTCAATCGATAAATCTTTACAACACCTACATCTTTTCCGCCTATATATACCGTCGTATCAAACGTATCACCTTGTTTTAACGTACCAGGGGCTAATTCTTGTAGATAGTCCACGTTGTGATGCAATAAGAAATACGTCTGCCATGGCCAATCATCCACAACAGCTGAAGCTTGCTTAATCGTATTTACTTCAGCGCGCGCTTTATCAGGTAGCGTACTGTCTAAAACGATAAAACCCGAAAAGGTTAAGGCACCGATTAAAGCAAATGAACATAATTTTTTCATATTAAATTCCTCCCGTTTATCTGACATTGTCATAGTCCACTTACAGGTATTAGGTTGTCATCCATTAATTGGATTATTATTCTAAAATCAATATATCATTTTCTTTCAATTTAATCAAATTAGAATTTTCTAACAAGTGATGAGGATAGATAAAATTCCATCTTTCTCCGTTTTTTCTATCATACAGAAGAAAGAACAGAGGCGATAAAGAAATTTTATTCCGCTCTCTTTTCAAATTAACAACATTTCCCGTTTGTACGGTACGAGACTATATTAAACATAAAATAGACACGAAAGGGGATTGGAATTAGCGAATATTTACATGGAATCTAGGAGATGCAAGCTCAATATTTCATAACGGATCGATGGTTCCATTTCAACAGACTCCGAATCCGATAGTAATTTTGTTCTATTTATTCACGAGGTAACGGAAGAGAATTTAGAAGAACTTGCTACAATTGCTCATCAGTATACAGAGGATACCATCCATTGTTACAATTACGGCAGTGTAGAAAAAGTAGGATAAAAGAAGAAAACATACTGTTCCAAATTAATATTCCGTGTGTTTTTTGAACATACATTCCTTTATTTAATGTATATATTGAATATATGGATATATTGTGTTATGATGTGAATTAGAAACTCGCGTGTTTCAAATACAACATTTTTATCTTCTTGATGACCTCTTATCTTTCCGTAAGAGGTCTTTTTTTATCCCTCCTCATTTGCATAGCCGTTAAAATACTATGAACAGATACTAGGAGACTACTACACTGTGATACTCTCTAGTATTTTTTCTTTATCCATATTATCTATTGTTGAGTAAATGATTAATTGTTAATTTTTGTATAATCTTTATAAAATAATAAAGGGGTATATATGAATAGGTATGTCCTTTTTATGTAATGATAATGCGAATTGAAGTGTAATACTGAAACGGTAAACGAGAAGAATCAGGGCCGAAACAGATAGTAAGGAAAGTAAAACAGTAACAGCAGACAATACTTATAATGAAAACGTTCATAATGGACTGTCTATGGATGGAGAAAAAAATACGAAAAGATAAAAGGGGCAAATGAATATGAACAGAGCCTTTAAAGGTATCGTATTAGCAGGTCTAAGTGTTAGCGGGTTGTACAATAGAAACATATGTCCTAACGCAGTCCAGAATATAAGCATGTAGATAAAGTATTCTTAGCTGATAAAATGGTAGAAGACAAGAAGACTATAGCAATGAAGAAATTGAAAGAGAACTAAGAGGTTTAGCATCCTGACTTTCTAAATAACATGAGTGTTTCTATAGAATGAATCCTTAGGAGGGCTATTGTGGAACCTTTAATCAATGGTATTTTATACTTTGTATTTTTTTGGAGCACTGTTTCTTATACTGGGTACTGCATTGGTTTTATTTATCGTGGCTGCATTACTAATAATCTGGAAGGAGAATCTATCATTTCTAATGATTAGTTTAGGTATAAATATACTTGTCATTCCATTGTCTTTTTTTATTGGCGGGATGGCAACAGATTCCCCTGGTAGTACGATGCACGATTTTTGGAAAGTATTTTTCTTTATTCAGGTAATTCCGTTCCCTCTAGTACTGCTATCTTTAGTTTGGTGGCTTATTCGTCGAAAAAAAGCAAAAGTTCATGTGTAGCGTTTTTAATGCAAATAAGCTGTCCGTTTGGGGAGTTTATTGTATTTATTACTAAACGTGATTATTTCCAAAATGAATGCAATAACACTATACAGTTAAATAGAAGGTGAAACATATTGAAATCTTATCAAACGTTAGCCCACTTGTATGCATTAGGACTAGGCTGCGGGCTTTGGGATAGAGAGGAGGTAATTTCATGGTGCGATAGGTTGATTGAAGCAAATGAGCACCCGCCATATGAAATTATGGAGATATCTTTAATGTCTAAAGCAAAGCTGATATATATAGAATCGGCTTTACTGTCATATAGCCGCATAGTTGATGAAAAATACTCGGTAAATATCCTTCTTTCTGTCTTAAATGAAAAGTTAGTAGCTCAGAAATGTAATGTGAAACAAGCGCTTACTTGCTCCACTCGTTTACTAGTAAACAGAGGCGTATATTGGGAAGAGGAATATTTTGATTTATACAGCCTTGATGATAGCTATGATATTACACAGGAAGGGATCCATTTCAATAAAGAAGATGTGATTACTGCTTATATCGATACATTAGGTGCTTTTCGCGTCCATTTTAACGAGTTTGAAGATCTATATTTGCAAGTCATGAAACAGAAGTGGCAAGGGTAGAAGGCAGGAAAAGGAATCATTGAATCGTAAGAGTTACTTCCTGTATTTATCACCAAATTTATCTAGCCAAGACGAATCTGTCTTCGTGTTGATGAATTTTTGTCTCTTAATAACTTAATGCTATCATCTTTAATTTTTCCGACAGCAAGCAAAGCTAGCATTTTTAATGCATAATCAGACGCTTGTAAAGGAGCATCACTAATTAAATTTTTACCAGAGAGTAATTTATTTAATTAGTAGAAAAAGGAAGGGACCTATTTGGCTCCTTCCTTTTTCTCATACATACATAACGCTTGTTGACAACTTATGAAATAATAGCATTCATCGCTATTAAAATATAGCACTAAAAGCGATTTAATGGATATGCAATTATACATATCTGTTTAATTGCATGAATGGGAACAAAATGATTTAACTCTTCCGGTATGGAAACAAATAGATTCAGGTATATTTAGGGTAAGAAGACCTGATTATTGATTGCTGGTTAAATCATATTTCTACGTATCTGAAACAAATTATTTCACTGGATTGTATGTTATAGATGGTGAGGGATTTATGAAATGTAGATTGTTTCTTGGTTTTTTGCTCGTGATTTTACTTTGAGGATACATCGGAAAAGAAGTTACGTTATATACGATTCAAAAAGGGTTATTAGTTAGTGCATCCATAGATACGCTCCGTTTCCTGTTTCCTATCCTACTAAATTACCATTCCAAGCAGATACCTTCTCTTTCAAACAATTCATCCATTGAATAAAGATAATTCCGCCATACGTATCGGAGGGCATGAAGCTTTCTTAATACCATTTGGAATATATTTCAATATACTTCCGATACTATAACAGATCGAAAATTTCTCTATTGGAGGTATATAATGGCATATCCATTTCGTAACTTAGTATTTGAAGGTGGCGGAGTAAAGGGAAGCGCTTATATAGGTGCCATCCGTGCACTAAATGAAGAAGGGATTTTACCAGAAATACAACGATTTGGGGGGACTTCAGCAGGAGCGATTACTGCATTACTTTTAGGTCTTTCCATTCCATTCGCAGATCTTGTAAAAATCCACAAAGACATGAATTTTAAAGCGTTTAAAGATGATGATTTTTCGATTGTACAAGATAATATTCGTTTATTTTTTGATGGTTTTGGTATCTATAAAGGGGATTTCTTCACTGAGTGGGTAGGAAAGATCGTTGAAAAGTGGACAGGGAGTAAGGACACAACCTTTCAGCAGTTATATGACAAAACAGGAAAAGACGTGTTTTTCCAAGGAACGAACATTTCTACACACCAGCTTCGTACGTTTTCTCGCGAAACGACACCTGATGTCCCGTTAGTAGTTGCTGTGCGGATTTCGATGTCCATCCCATTCTTTTTTAAATCTGTGGAATGGGATAAAGATTATTATGTAGACGGAGGTGTACTGGATAACTACCCAATTCGTTTATTTGATCGGAAAAGTTTTGTGAATAAAGAAGAACACTTCACGACCACAGATACGATTGACGAGGTTAATAAACTGGTAAGCAATACGGAGGATCATTCTACACTAAGAAGCTTACACACGAAATACAATGCATCTTTCTTTGATCCTGCAGATGAAATTGTCTACAACAAAGAAACACTGGGTTTCCGTTTAGAATCTCAGGCCGAGATTGCCATGTTAAAACATATCGCAACTTCAACAGAACATCATATTGGCCATTCTCTTATTCATTTTGCATGGAATTTGTCTCAAACGATGATCAAAGGTCATGAGAGCGGAAAAACAACCAAAGAAGATGCTGCCCGTACTGTATTTATCAATACATTCTTTACGCCGTCGTTTAATTTCGATATCACAGAAGAAGAAAAGAAAACACTCATGAATTCAGGCTATACTTCTACTAAAGACTATCTACATCAGTTTAATACGTCTGAAGTAAAATTGTTTAATCGACCATAAAGCCGAGTGCAATGCACTTGGCTTTTTTTAATCGTCCTGTAAATTCTTTTTTTAGTAGCTAATAAAAATTCAGATAGACTATGCATAGAACAAGAGAAAGGAGATAACAGAAAGTAATAAATATAAGTTTTGATGACTTCTTATTTTGTAAAACTAGGGTGTAGAAAGGGTGAAACAGGTGGAAGAAAAACGAATTATGATTTATACAATTTTTCGGCTAACACAGTACAAAAGAGAAGCCTAAAACGGTGGATAGGAATGTATCAAAAAATGAATAGAGTAGCAAGACGGATTTATTGTGAAAGTAGGGATTTTCCTTTTTCTTTCTACTGATAATAAAGCGTTATGTAGACTGGGAATGTATAAGGTATTCATTGCTATTCCTTCAAAATGCTGATGTTACATCATATTAAAATAACCTCTAATTTAAGTATTGAAATTCTCTAAATCTCAATGTATTATATTCTTGTATTTTCTCACTTTGCTAAGCCTAGAAAACATCATCACTTCTGAAAGAACTCGAACTCCAGCGGGTTCTTTGAATTTACTTGAACTTATTTTTGAATCATTGTATTATATTTCCGAGTCTTACTCATATAAATCATTATCAGGAGAATCTGCAAATTTGCAGGTTCTTTTTTATTTTATTGAAAGTAAAATTTTAGCCAGTCATTTATTTTCATATTTTTGGTTTTTATACGTGTTTGGTAAAAATCAATGAGTTGCAAAAAAATACTATGCTGAAATCTAGTTCGGTATAGCAATGTGCATATAAAAGATCCCACTTTGCTATATCCCCTAAAAAGAGTCATAAAAATCTATATTTTTTTAATTCAGTTGCATACTACAAAACTTCTTTTAAAAGAAATGTATGTACATACACATTATATTTTGTTCCATAACTCTCTAACTTTTGTTCACGAGAGTCTGTTAAGTAAAGGATTATTGGCGGGTGGTGCAATAGGTGCAGAAGATGTGAAAACAAATGAAAAAGTACAAGTTGCTGTTGCAGGTAAAGAGGGAAATATAACGTATAAAGAAATTGATAAAGCAGAATCTCCATTGTTATTTGGAATGTATCCTTTATGTTAAGATCCGAATGGGAAGTTTGTTTTTTCTGATAATTAATATTTATACAAATTGTGTAATTAGTATACGGAAGTGGTTTTAAATTTCATTAATGTATTCCTTTTCATCTGAATGAATTATTTATTGCAACAGATTTCCCGTCCAAAATAAGATGTTCAAACAAAAGACAATATAAGTATCTTTATAATGATTTTTCAATATAATCAATGTGTTTATGAAAGGAACTCTGTGTTATTTTTGCTTTTTTACTAACTAATACAGCTTCAAACAAAGGACACAATTGCTACATACTAAGTGTGATTTATTACCTATTCAAAATTCTGTCTATTCAATCTTTCTAAAAATAAAAAAAGATTAAACTTATAAATATACAAGTTATAATGAGGGCGTCGAGACACAATTTATTACCTCTAGAGAAAATATCAAACCTTGTTTTGGATTAAAAATTCTAAAGAACTTGCCAGTAATTTTTTAAAATTGGACATACTGATATGATTACTATACGGTGGATAGCGGATTAGAAGGAAAGCTTATTCAACTCAATAAAGAAAGCGTTATCAAATGAAACTTGTTTTGAATCGATCATTCTAACAACTTAGATTCAACTACAGCTAAAAATAATAAATTATGGGGGTGCTTATATGAACATAAATGTAGCATCTATTAAAGAAAAAAAGATTGTTAAATACAAAAGTTGTTTTGATGTGATTGGGCCCATAATGATAGGCCCTTCAAGTTCACATACTGCAGGTGCTTTGGCTATTGGAACAGTTGCTAATAAATTATTTCAAGGTCTTCCCAAAAAAGTTGTGGTAAAGTATTATGAATCATTTGCTGAAACCCATAAAGGTCACGGAACTGATTTTGCAATTATTGCTGGTATATTAGGCTTTGCTGCTGATGACAGCAAAGTGCCAGATGCTATTAAAATAGCAGAGTCTAAGGGAATTGACATTACCTTTATTGAAAAATTGGGTAATAGTCCTGCTGGTCATCCAAATACGGCAGATGTATATGCAGAGGATGAAAGTCGAAGTATTAGAGTAATGGGGATTTCGGTCGGTGGTGGGTTGATTGAAGTCAAACATGTTGAAATTGATGGATTTAGCTTAAATCTGCAGGGGCCATTGCCAGTTGTTATTGCGATTTCAGAAAGAGCTGACTTTGAATTTGTTTTACGCAGGATCTTTAAACAATATGATGTGGAAATTAACAACTTTCATAGTTTGGAAGATAAAACAAAATATTTATATGCATTCGCTTTGGATTCGATATTGCCAGGTAATGCTCAGAAGGAATTAGGAGATTTAAGCAATATAGCTAATCTTATTATTCTTTAGTCACATTTAGGAGTGAAAAATATGTATATGGCCATAAAAGAAATTGTGGATGCAGCTAATAAAAGCCAAAAGCAAATTTATGAATTAGCAATCGAACAGGAAATCAAACAAACTAAAATTTCTTATGAAGAAGTATGGAGTAAAATGGAACGAAATTTAGCGACTATGCAACATGCAATAAATAAAAGTATCGAGGGCGACGGTGTATTTTCTCCAACAGGTTTGACCGGAGGGGATGCTGTAAAAATTAAAAACTATCGAGAAAATAGGAAAACTCTTTCTGGAGATTTGATGGTGTTAGGGATTCAAAGTGCTATCGGTGTTAATGAAGTAAATGCTGCATTAGGAGCTATTTGTGCAACTCCAACAGCAGGTGCGAGTGGGACGACTCCGGGAGTCCTATTTAGTATTAAAGATACGTTGCAGTTAAGTCATGAAGATATGATTCATTTTCTATTCACTTCAGCGTTATTTGGAACGATAGTCGCAAACAACGCTTGTATTTCAGGAGCGTACGGAGGATGTCAAGCTGAAGTAGGAAGTGCCTCAGCGATGGCGGCTGCAGCTGCGGTAGAAGCTGCGGGTGGAACGCCACAGCAATCTTCTGAAGCTTTTTCGATTGCATTACAAAATTTACTCGGTTTAGTTTGTGATCCGGTCGCTGGTTTGGTAGAAATTCCTTGTATAAAGAGAAACGCCATTGGAACGGCAAATGCTTTAGCAGCAGCGGACATCGCATTAGCCGGCGTAAACAATCTCATCAATGCTGACGAAGTGATTGAAGCCATGTATAGAGTTGGAAGACAGATGCCTCGCGAATTAAGAGAGACAGGTTTAGGTGGTATTGCAGCTACACCTACAGGAATTGCCATTAAAAATAAAATCTTTGGGGAGAAACAATTAAATCAATAAGTTATCGAGTGTATTGTGAAGTTTTTAACAATCTTTACTCTATTGTTCGCCTAAGGATGTCTGTATATTGGGGGAGTTATCAATAAAATATACTACTATATAATTAAAATATTTTATAAGTGGTAATAAACCCTTCAGGTTGATGCTTCGCTAATTTTTTGATTTTTATTAACCTAGAAGGGGGATATTCATTGTGGCGCACTATATAAGCTATTCATTTTTCAAGAACGGTCTATATTCCTATATCTTAAAAAAGAAAATTAAGAATAGGACACAAGGAGGAATTATTATATGGATGGGAATACTGCAAAAAACATAGAATTTCAAGCTGATAACACTGCAGTAAAAAATGAGAAATATCTAGACCCTAAAAAGTGGCATAAACAGGATACTACCTGGGCATTGAGCCTTTTTGGAACAGCAATTGGAGCAGGAGTACTCTTTTTACCGATTAATGCAGGTTCAGGTGGTTTATTATCATTGCTGTTAATTACCATACTTGCATATCCTGTTATGTATTATTCACATAGGGCGCTTGCTAAAATGATTTACGCTTCGAACTCTGCCGATGAGGGGATTACAGGTACAATAAGAGAGTATTTTGGAAATAAGGCAAGTATCATTTTTAATATTGTGTATTTTGTCTCCATTTATACGATCGTGCTGATGTACTCGGTCGCACTTACAAATACCGCTAGTAGCTTTATCGTGCATCAATTGCACATGTCGGAGCCTCCAAGGTCCATTTTATCGCTTGTCTTAGTACTCGGTCTTATCGCTATACTAAATTTTGGTCAAGATATAACTGTAAAGATCATGAGCATGCTAGTGTATCCTTTTATAGCTTCTCTCCTTTTTATCGCAATATCTTTGATTCCACAGTGGAATACGTCAATGCTTAGTTTTTCAAGTGTTTCTACTGCTTCAACAGGAACAGGATATTTAGGAACGATATGGATGATACTTCCAATCATAGTATTCTCGTTTAATCATTCGCCTATGATTTCGTCATTTGTTATGAAACAGAGAGCTACGTATGGAATAGATGCTACTGATGCTAAATGTGCTCAAATACAAAAAGTTTGTTATATTATGACATTCGTAGTTGTTATGTTCTTTGTTTGGAGCAGTACCTTAAGTTTGACTCCAAATGATCTTAAGGTGGCAAAAGAACAGAACTTGTCAATCCTATCATATCTTGCTAATGAGCTTAATTCGCCAGTAATCACTATTGCAGCTCCTATCATTGCATTTGTGGCTATTACAAAGTCTTTCCTTGGTCATTATATAGGAGCGTATGAGGTAATGCGTGACATGATTATCAAGTCCAGTAAAAAACGTGGGAAAGATATAGGAGAAAAAACAGTTAAGACAATGATTCTTACTTTTGTCGTATTAACATGCTGGTATGTTGCTTATACAAATCCAAGTATTCTTGGAATCATTGATGCCCTTAGCGGTCCGCTAGTTGCTGCTATCTTATGTATACTACCAATGTATGCAATCCATAAAGTATCAGTACTTGCTAAATACAAAGGGAAATCGAGCAATGTATTTGTCATTATTATAGGTATTCTTACTGTCCTAGCAAGTATTAAGTCATTATTCTAATCCACTATTGTTAGTATCGATGCAAAAATCGTGGGATATGGAAAAAAGAAAGATTCTTATCGGAACTGAATTCTATATTGTTAAACTAAAGAAATCATGGTTTTGGACAAACTCCTCACATTGGAGAGTTTGTCTTTTTTTATTATATGCATAACTTTTATCATTTTAACCAAGAAGACCCCTTCCTCAAGGAACGCGAAATAAGTAGGTGGGAGATGAATTGGCTAAAATGATAAACTGGTGACCCAGTATGTAGAAGTGAAAAAGGGGAAAACTATTGTATAATTATCGATAATTTAGGGGGCGCCAAATGAAGCATAATAAAGAAGTAACACTTGGGGATTACGTTCAATTTTCATATCGTAAAAATCCTAATTTGCAATTAATGGGATTTGTGGTGAATGTTTTACAAAATACAATTGTTGTAGATATTGCGGAAAGAATGGATATCGAGATAGATGATTTTAGGCAGGTTGTAAAGCATGGTTATTATAATAAAGTGGTTCATAAGCAAATAAAGAATAGTGTTTCATAAAAAAGTGCTCCTATATAAATTTAGGAGCACTTTTTATGGAGAGAATTTCCGCAAAGTTTTTTTGTCAGAGGTATAAAATTTTCATATGAAAATACGTTTTGAAGATATTTTCTTATTTGTTAATTAATAATTTTTTCAATCTTTATAGCTGTTATGAATTTAAAATATTATTCATAAAAATTTCACATAATTTTATTAAAAAGAAAAATACTAATACTTGTTTTAATACTTTACCTAGAGTTATTAAAACAAATTTACTAACTGCGAAACAAGGAGGCATCACTGTGGACATTCGTGAAGGATTAATTCCAACAGCTTTAGGTACAGCAGTGACAGCAGCAGGTTATGCTCTTAAACAAACTCGTGGAACTAATAAAATGATTGCAAATACAGTATTTGGTTTTGGTTTAGCACACGTCGTTTTAGGTGTAATCGATCTTGTTGAACATCGTCGTTAGAACGAAAGGCAAGCATTGATATATGCTTGCCTTTTTGGGAGTACATTTATTATTCATTTTTCAAATATGTTTGTATGACGTAATCATTATCAATGTAATTAAATAGTTACACTACAAGGAAATTAGAAAGTAAAACTGTGAGCATTGAATTTTATGAAATGAGATGGTGATGGAATGGAATTTTCTTCTGAAAGTAATACGTATCATGCTGGTGATATTGTTTATATTTTTTACCGAAATCCTCATACTCAAGACGTAGCTAACATACAAGCTGCAGCAGTTGTAAATAATCCTGAAAGACCTAATGAATTAGCACTATTTCTTTACGAAACGTATTATCCACTAACAAATGAGATGGCTATATATGCTACCGAAGATGAGGCAAACCAAGCTTACACTTACTATTATGGTGATATTTCAGAGGGGATGTTAGAATGAATAAGCCATTTATGCCTAAGCTCGTATATTTTGAACCGAAAGCACTAGATTATCCTTTGGGGAAAGAGCTGTTTGAGAAGTTTTCAAAGATGGATGTTGAAATTCGACATACTACTTCTCATAATCAAGTAAGAGATTTGCCAGGGGATAACGATTTTCAAAAGTATCGAGTAGCAAAATCCACGCTGGTTGTTGGTGTTAGAAAAACACTGAAATTCGATACTTCCAAGCCTTCAGCAGAGTATGCAATTCCTTTTGCAACGGGATGTATGGGACATTGTCATTATTGTTATTTACAAACAACGATGGGAAGTAAGCCTTATATACGAACGTATGTAAATGTTGAAGAAATTTTAGATGCTGCTGATAAATACATGAAAGAGCGTGCACCTGAAGTAACAAGATTTGAAGCGTCGTGTACTTCAGATATTGTAGGAATCGATTATTTAACGCATACCCTTAAACGGGCCATTGAGCATTTTGGAGAATCTGAATATGGGAAATTGAGATTTGTTACGAAATTCCACCATGTAGATCATTTACTTGATGCTAAACATAATGGAAAAACAAGATTTCGCTTTAGTGTAAACGCTGATTATGTGATTAAAAACTTTGAACCAGGAACTTCTCCCTTAGCTAAGCGAATTGAGGCAGCAGGAAAAGTAGCTAGAGCTGGATATCCTCTTGGTTTCATTGTAGCTCCTATTTACCTACATGAAGGCTGGAAGGAAGGATACTATCATATGTTTGAACGCCTAAATGCTGAATTACCTCTTGATGCACGGGATGATATTACATTTGAATTTATTCAACATCGTTTTACAAAGCCAGCTAAGAGAGTGATTGAAAAAAACTACCCGATGACAAAATTAGAATTAGATGAAGAGAAAAGAAGGTATAAATGGGGGAAATATGGAATCGGAAAATACATTTATCAAAAAGAAGAAGAAGAGGATATAAAAAATTATCTCTATTCCTATATGAAACAGTTCTTTCCTAATGCAAAACTAGAATATTTTACATAAAAGAAACGAACAAAATTCATTACATCATCAATCTAAAAAATTACTCACTCAAAAAAGTGATATTGGTCAACAATTCGCTAATAAATCATTTGAAAAATTTATATACGAAAGTCTTTTATGTAAAAATATGTTTCATTATGAGCTGAATCCTAACAGTTAAACAGAAAAATACAGTGGTTGCTCTGAGTTAATGGAGATAGAAGAAAGAGGATTTGTAGTAGGCGCGTCTTACGATATTGTTAAGGAAAAGAAATCAAATCCAATTATGAAAGGGACGTATCAGATGGTACTTCCCAGTAAGTTAGCGCAGCAAGGTGGAAAAGGGGCAGGGAATAATTATATTAATGTGAGTGCAAAAGCAGATAGTGTATTTGAACAAATACGAATTATTGCTAAAAAAATTAGTCGTGAATTATTTTTTCCGCATATACAAGTGATTATTTTTTCTGAAAAATTACTCTGGAATCCTAATGTTTTACAGAATACGCTAGATGTACATATTCGTGATCATGAAATGAGAAGAAACATCCGTCTATTTGTTTCTCGAGGGTACTTTGGCGGAGTTGCATTTTAGCGATTATAAACAAGTTATGGATGAAAAACGCTTAACGAAGGATATTTCAAAAGAGATGGAGCAAAGGATTCAAAAATCAATAAAGCTTGTTCAAAAAAATATAAGGTGGATGTATTAGCATTAGGAGAAGTATATAAGCGGAATAATTATAAAGAATGGAAGAAAATAAGTAAGAATTGGGATCAAGGTGAAAATTATTTTAGTAATGCTGACATTAATGTTTATGTTCATCCAGTAATTGAACATTCAGGCTCAACTTTACCGAAGAGAGTGAAATAAGGTGATTTAAGTCGTTAGCGGATTAGAAATACGCTAAACGATATTAATGCTGGTTCTGCATTTTCAATCAGTGCAGACTTATGTACTTTAAACGTGATTAATAAATTATATTTGGCTTATTATGATCCTTTGGTTAGCACTAGTTAGAGTTATAGTAAAAATATTAAGTACAAACGACTTATTTTTAATAATAAGAGGAAATATGTTACTGAAAAGTAAGGAGACAAATTATTACTTTTCTAAAGAGTCATTAGGTCCGTACAATGATGCATTAAAGTGATTCATAAGGGATTCTGAATGCTAAGAGAGTGAGAATGAATTACAAAAGAAAGGTGCATAGGCGCCTTTCTTTTTTTGAAGGGATTTTTTGTTACGAGTTAGTACAAAATTGGGTTCAGGGGGTACTATAAAATTTTAGCTTGATGGCGATGGGGTAGCATCCACGTCTATCAACATCACTACACCTATATTTAATACTGCGTTACGTGCCTTTAATCAAGTGAAAAACAAGACCCATTTTGTAAAAACTGAAACCAACGTTTTCTAAACTGAATTTGAGCCATATCTGCATGAACATGGGCCTCCATTTTTAAAGCTTCTGGTATAGGTCTAGGATGTTGACTTTCTACAATAATTTGATCCTCTTTTAGTACTCTTAAACTAAATTTAGCTAAAATTTGGTCTAGTAAAGGGAAGTACTTTAAAAATGTCCTTCCGGTATATCCCATAATTAATGTCTCTTCTTCATCAATTGGTGTAAACGTAATATACTGAATAAATGACTCATTCTCCTGTTTGCCACTGTGAAGCATCCACTGATGTGGGAATTTGTATTCAAGGTAAGCATCACCATTTGAGAATATAAACTGATCCAGTGTTCCCTCCAGCTTATAATTGGTTGATTCGGCTTTTGTTTTTCTACCAATCGTTTTTTTATGTACATAAGCAAGATGAGCAATATCCAGCACAGATTCGATTGATCGAGTAAGGTGTGCATTCCAAGTGGCGTGGAAGAAAGAGAGTTTAAAAGGAGTGTTCTCCATTACATGAAAAGTTTGCCATTCAGGTGGAGTTTCCTCACTATCAGGGTATATCCAAATCAACCCAATTTTTTCTCTTACAGGGTATGAGAAGGTATGAGCAAATTTCGGGATAGGTTTATTGGGTTGGGATGGAATTCTTACACAAGTACCACAACTATCGAATTCCCAACCATGGTAGGGACAGATTAGTTTACCATTTACTACTTGTCCCAGTGATAAGTCAGCGCCACGATGAGGGCAGTAAGGTGATAGAGCCTGAACTTCGCCTTTTTCATCCCGATATAATACAAAATCTTTGCCAGTAACTCTTTTTTTACTGGGATCTTTTTTATATCTTTTACATAACTCACAGCATACCAATTACGTGGGAATACTCTATTTATATTTAGAGTCATTTATTTTCTCCTTCTTTTTTATTCACCTAGTAGATATTAGTGGTGTCTACTGTATACTGTCTATTCTATGCTATAAAATATTTTAAATGTTCGTTTAAAATTAATAAATCTACAGTTTAATCAAATCATTATGAAAGCCTGCATAATCTCTCTAAATGTAACAAAAATGACTAAAGTACAATAGATTTTAAAAAGGAGAAAGTTTTATTTTATTGAAAATTGAGATATTAAGCAATATTCCTATTGCTATTAAATTCACCATTAAAGAACTTCCACCAAAACTTACAAATGGAAATGGAGTACCTGTAAGAGGAAATAGTCCCGTAATACCACCTAAATTTACAACTGATTGCATACCAATCATACATCCTATACCAATTGCTATAAAACTGCCGAATGGATCTACACATAATTGTGCAATTTTTAAGGAGCGAAGTACTATAGTCAAAACTCCAACCAATAGAATAAATACACCAATAAATCCTAGTTCTTCAGAAACTATTGCCATTATAAAATCAGTGTGTGGTTCTGGAAGATAACCTGTTTTTTGTATGCTATTTCCAAATCCACGACCAGTGATTCCTCCAGAGCCCATGGCAATAAAAGAGTTTACAAGCTGGTATCCATTTCCTTGCGCATCAAGAAAGGGATTGAAAATCGTGGTAATACGTGTCTTTTGAACTTCTGATAAACTATATTGAATCAAATAATATAAAATAGGTAACCATAAAATAGAACCGATGGTAGTTCTTTTGATTAGTAGATTTATATTTATTCCTGAACAAAGAAATATGCTAAAACCTATACCTAATATTAAAAGTGCAGATCCTAAATTTGGTTGTTTAAAGATAAGAAAAAAAATTGTAGCTAAAAAAAATAAAAGTTTTCCGATACCACTCCAGTTATTTTTAGCTTGTTCTTGTCGCAATGCAAAAAAACGGGCTGTTACAAGGATTGTTCCTAATTTAAGAAATTCAGCTGGCTGTATTCCAAAGATCCATGATTGAGCATTATTTACCACTTTTCCTTTCCATAAAACCATAATTAATAAAAAAATCCCCCCAACCATAATACAGATTGAGACTATTCGTTTTTTCCATATTTCATATGGGAGTAAAGCACAAATTATTAATCCTATTGTTCCTAAAAGTAGCTTTGTTAATTGAGAATCAACAAAATGTCTACTGTTATAACCGTAATGTTGGACAGCGACAATGGAGCTTGCACTATACATCATGATAATACCTAAAGTACATGTTATGAATAGAGGAAGGAGCAATAGATAATCGAGTTTTAATATTTTTTTCATTTTAATATCCTCCTGATTTAAAACAAAACATAATATTACATTTGCTAATGAATAGAATCTTGTTCTCGTCAATTACTAAATATGACTTTTGTTTAGGAAGATTCTATCGCTTATTCCCTGTTTTTTACGCAAAAATCCCTCTAGTATGTAACTAGAGGGATTCAAAATGGCATGAGTAAATAAGGCTTTTTTCCCTCTAGTAGAGCTTTGGCACTATACAACGTAAAGTAATGAAAATTCATTACTTAGCTATCTTAAGAAGAGCCTTAATCCGACAATTCCTGTTCTACCCATTGGCGTCTTTCGACATTTTTGGGCAATAGCCTGTGTTTGCATAGGAGCCTCACCTAACAGGTTAAGCAATATAAATTTTATGTGTTTGTTTCGTGTAGCAAGCATAAATATATTTTTTTTGCTTGTCAAGCAACCATATTGCTAATTTTATTTGTTTTATTGCTTTATAGTTCTTTGAGAAATGATATGAAAAAATGTCTGTAATCATTCTGTATAAGTACATATTTTTGACTTGTAGTGTATCGTTTGATTAAGTAGTTTAACCATATAAATTTGATAAACAGTAAAGAAGATTTTAATCATAAAAGAAGATTTTTTTGTGAATGTTCTTTTGATATACAGAATGACTAATTATTCATCTTTTGTTATAAAGTTGGAATTTGATTAAAAACAATAAGTTTCATATGTTTTATTACGTTTCTTCGAATTAAATCTATTTGAATTCTATGTTTTTTAAGGGGAATTTTAAATTTATAATAAAATATAATTTCATTTTCTATAAAAGATTTTTTTATGAATGAAATTGAAAGTCAGTTGACAAATATTAAATTCTGGTTTAAATTTTGAAGTAATTCAATAAACTTTGTTAGGTGAGGCTCCTGTATAGAGAAACGCTGCTGCCCAAAAATGTCGAGAGACGCCAATGGGTCAACAGGAACGGTCGGATTAAGGCCCTTCTTAATGTAGCTGGTTATAAAAACCTATGCTATACAGTGCTAAAACTCAACGAGGGAGTGGTATACGATTTGGTAGAAAGGCACCTCTGTGATTTCGGCAGAGCTGTCTTAATAATCATTTATTTGTATTGTGATAAAACCTTTACTCCTTTTTGAGTAAAGGTTTTTCTGTTTAATGTTATTTATTTTTATCTTGTCTATATTCAAAAAGGAGGTAATTCTAAATAATGAATTGATTGCAATGTAACTATTATTGCTCTAATAAAAAATTTTAGACAGATAAAATAAAACAAAACCACTCATGAAACTCTAGAGTCTCCCTTAGCAATATGAGGAGGAGTTAACATGAAGAAATTATTAAAAGAATTACTTGTAACCAAAAATAATTTGGATGCAGAGAAAGTTTTACGTCTTCCGTCGTATGATGTTGCGCAAGAAGTAAAAAGATTTTCAATTGAAGATCAAATCATATTGCTAAATACGATTCCCGTATTAAAAAGCTCTAAAATTCTTCAATATATGAGTGCAGAAGAAAAATATAATATCTTAATTCACTTATCTGAAAACAAAGCTAAAAAGTTACTAAATTTACAACCGATTGATGAATTAGTAGATTTACTTCTAGCGGTTCATCCTGAAAAACAAGCTAAATTAATGGCGTATCTAGACAAAATTACAAAACATAACGTAAAAAAATTGATGAATTTCAAACCTGAAACGGCAGGAAGTCTTGTCACAAGTGATTTTGTTGCAGTTAGAGGAAATTGGTCAGTAAAAATGACATTGAAGTACATTAGGGAACATTCTGAAAATGTAGAATCAATATCTTATAGTTATGTTCTTGATAGTCATGGTTATCTTGAGGGAATCGTTTCCATACATGAGTTATTACTAGCAGCAGATGAAGAGATATTATCTACTATCATGATGCCAGAGGTAATTTCAGTACATGCTGAAGTTGACCAGCAAGAAGTTGTAAAAAAGCTACTAAATTATAATTTAGCAGCCATACCTGTGATAACAGTAAATAATAAAATGATTGGTATTATAACATTTGATGACGTAATGAATGTTATGGAAGCAGAAGCTACAGAAGATATTCAAAAGTTAGGCGGAAGTGAACCGTTGAATCAATCTTACTTTGAAGCTAGCGTTTGGAGTATTTTCTTCAAACGTCTACCATGGTTATTACTTCTTTTTGTTGCTGAGGCATATACAGGTACAGTATTAAAGTATTTTGAAGACGAAATTGAAACTGTAGTTGCCCTTGCTTTCTTTGTTCCATTATTAGTAGGTACTGGAGGGAATACAGGAACACAGGTTGTAGCAACAATTACTCGTGCAATTGGTATTGGAGAGGTGAAATTTAAAGACATTTTCCGTGTAATGAAAAAGGAATTTGCAATAGGTATGCTTCTTGGACTTGCACTTGGGATAGCTGGGCTCACTCGTGCTTATATGTTAGGAGTTGGAACAGAAGTTGCACAAGTTGTAGCAATTACTTTATTATTTATTGTTATTTGGGCCTCTCTTGTAGCAGCTGTTTTACCTTTGATTCTAAGAAAATTAAAACTAGATCCTGCAGTTGTTTCAGGTCCATTTATTACAACATTTGTTGACGGAACAGGATTAGTAATTTATTTCATGGTTGCAAAAATGTTATTAAATTTATAAATATACACTGAAAAAATGAAATTCGGAATAAGTATTTTGCCCTAATTGCTAAAATATAGCGGGGAATTCAGGCATGAGGAAATCAAACACCTTTGTCTTTATTAAAAAATATTTTAAAAGATTCATTGAATGTAATTAATACCGGAGGATAAAACTATGAAACATCTAAGAAAAATCTTCAAACGAATTTTGCTTCTATTGTCTATTTTCATGCTTATTGGCATAGGAATATTATTTGGTACTAGCTATGGCCGGGAGCTTCGCATAACAATGGCTGGGAGTATACTAACTTCTCAGCATCCACAATATGCGAAGTATACATTCCTATCCCAAAAGGAACTAGATAAATTGCAAGATAGAATTAATCATCCAAAATGGTCAAATAGTGATGAGCATATTTATAAAAAAATAGCAGGAAAAAGATTAGAAGAATTTAAAAATCAGCCATTAGAAATTGATGTAGAAACGATTAAAAGTAACAAAGATAGTCGCTTTCTTTTTGAAGGAAAATTAGTTACTATTAGCAATCCCTTCAATGTTAAACTTGTTAGCCATCAAGGAACACAGGGCGCTAACAGGGGAGAAAAAATTAGCGTAATGGCAAAACGTAATCATGCACTTGTTGCTGTGAATGCAAGTGGATTTGCTGACGAAACAGGAAGGGGTGGAGGAAATGTTGCTACTGGAATTGTGATAGAAAATGGGAAAGCTATTGATACAAATATGGATAGAAATGCTCCTACAATTATTACGGGATTAACAAAGTTTGGTCAAATGATAACAGGAAATTATTCTACCCAACAACTGTTGGATAAACAAGTCGTTTCCGCAGCTGGATTTATGCCACAGTTAATTGTAAATGGAGAAAAAATGATTACAGAAGGAGACGGCGGTTGGGGGTCGGCTCCAAGAAGTATTATGGCCCAAAAAGAAGATGGTACAATTATGTTTCTAGTTATTGACGGTAGACAGACGCATAGTATAGGGGCTACGTTAAAAGAGTGTCAAGATATTCTATATGAAAAAGGCGCTATAAATGCAATGGCAATGGATGGAGGTTCTTCTGCTACGCTATATTTAGGAGGAAAGGTTATAAATTCACCGTCTACATTATCCCATGAAGATCGTTATTTACCGAACGCTTGGGTGGTAACAGCAAACCAAAAACAAAAAATAAAGATGACAATTGATGGGAGAAAAATAGATACCAAAACATCAGATGAATTTGATGCGAACATTTCAACGAATTTATGAATTATTAAAAATAGAACAAATACATGATTTTTATCTCGTTAGTTGGAAAATTAAAATTATTTTTTAAAATTAGAAATTATTATTTCATATTCATGATTTGCACAATATCAAACGAGAGTGATGAGGATTCCAAATTTACGGAATTCTTATCACTCTTTTTTAGTTTTTTGTAAATATGGAACAATATCCTTACTTTCACTGTCTATTAAGCGTTAAAACATTTTTTATTAAATAAATTAAGAAAGGAATCATCATTTTTAACTAAGGGAGAAGATTGAATTGAAAAAATTATGGATGCTGTTTTTCATTTGTTTCGCAGTTATGTTGGTAGGATGTAATAAAAACGAACCGCCAAAACAAGCATTTGAAGAATATATTAATTTATGGAATGATAAAAAGTTTGCAAATATGTATGATCATTTATCAGATCATGCCAAAAAATCGATTTCTAAAAAAGAATTTACAGAAAAATATCAAAAAATCTATGAGGGGATTGGAGCTAAGAATTTAAAAGTTAAAATGAAAGGAGAGAATACGAAAGATAAAGAGCTTTTTCTTTTTGAAGTTAAGATGGATACGGATGTAGGACCAGTTTCATTCATCCATGAAGCAAAACTTGTGAAAGATAAAGAGTCTTGGAAAACAGATTGGACACCAGACTTCATCTTCCCAGGTATGAAAAAAGATTACAAAGTACGTATGCAAATAGAGCAAGGAAAACGCGGAGAAATATATGATCGCAATGGAAAAGGGCTTGCAACGAATGGTAAAGCAACTGAGGTTGGAATTATTCCAGAGAAACTAGGCGAAACAGCAGTGCGAACGAAAGAAATAGTAGCACAATTACTTGATATGTCTATAGAAGAGGTCGAACAAAAGCTCACAGCAAAATGGATAAAACCAGACTCCTTTGTACCAATTGGTATTTTAAAAGAGGGAACCAGACAGAATGATTATATTGAATTAGAAGGAGTTTCATCTCGCCCAGTAAATATTCGTACGTATCCATTAGGTGAAGCAGCGGCACACTTAACTGGATATATCGGAAAGGTGAATGCGGAGGAGTTAAAATCACTTCAAAAACAAGGTTATCAAGCAGATGATTTAGTAGGTAAGACCGGTTTAGAGAAAGTGTTAGAAAATAAATTGCGTGGTGAAAAGGGTGGACGCGTATTTATAGAAGATGAGAAGGGGAAAGAGATTAAAAACGTAGCAAAAAAAGAAGCAAAAGAAGGAGAAAATGTTACGTTAACAATTGATGCTGCAATTCAAGAAAAAATCTTTAATGAGATGAAAACTGAAGCAGGGTCTAGTGCAGCGGTCAATCCTAAAACAGGTGAAACAATCGCACTTGTAAGTAGCCCTGCTTATAATCCAAATATAATAGTTAGAGGAGCATCGAAAGCCCAACGAGAAGCATGGAGTAACGACTCGAAACTACCAATGACGAATCGCTTTACACAAGCATTTGTACCAGGTTCCGTATTTAAAACGATCACAGGTGCAATTGGTTTGGAAACAAACACAATAAATCCGAAGGAAGAATTTAAAATTCAAGGATTGAAGTGGACAAAAGATTCATCTTGGGGAAATTACTATGTAACGCGTGTAAAGGATGCAAGTCCAATTGATTTTGATAAGGCAATGAAGTACTCTGATAATATTTATTTTGCTCAACAAGCTTTGAAAATGGGAAAAGATCAGTATGTAAAGGAATTTAAAAAGTACGGATTTCATGAAAAATTACCAATCGAATACGAATTTCCTATTTCAATCATTGCAAAAGATGGGATAAAAAACGATATTCAACTAGCAGACACGGGCTATGGACAAGGACAAGTATTAATGACGCCACTTCATTTAGCATTAACATATGCACCGATTGTGAATGAAGGGAATATTCCGTCGCCACATCTTTTAAAAGAAGCAAAAGTAGCAGGGAATTGGAAAGAAAATGTGGTTTCTAAAAAGAATCAAGAGATATTAAAGAGTGCATTAATCAAAGTCATTAATGACCCTGATGGTGCAGGGAGAATTGCAAAGGTTGATGGTGTAACGCTTGCTGGTAAAACTGGCACAGCAGAACTGAAAGAGTCGAAAGAAGCAGACGGAAAAGAACTGGGATGGTTCGCAGCTTTCGATGCAAATGCGCCAGACATGATTGTTACAATGATGATTGAAGATGTAAAAGGAAGAGGAGGAAGTAACGTTCCAGGTGAAAAAGTAAAACATGTATTTCAGAAATAATACTTAATTATATGGTGAATTTTTTGACTAAATTTATTACATGTTTGCTTAACTCAAAGATATAAATTGGGGAAAATATAGAACAATTAAATTTCAAAAAAGCATTCTCGATTAGAAAGAATGCTTTTTTGCTGTGATTCTAGAAAAGTTGACATTGTTAATGGCAAATAGAAGGAGATAGCAAATTGAAATGGACAAGTGGAGTGTTACGTTAAATTCAAAAAACAGATTTTCATGAGTAGAATTTTATCATTGTATGCTTTACTTGTTTTTTAGTAGTATTATTCTGCTTGAAAAAAGATAAACAATGGAACAAATGAAACTTGTATCTTGTCTATATATTGAAACCATAATAAAAGTGAGGGCAGTTTTTATGTTTATTCAAATAAGTTTGAGGTGTGGAAATGGAACAGACGTTTATTGAAAAGTGTAATCATGATGAGCTGGACTATGTTATAAAAGACTATTGGCAAGATGTATGGAATTATTCATTTATTATTACGAAAGATCCACACTTATCAGATGATATCACGCAAGATGTATTTATAAAGGTGTTTAAAAATTGGAATTCATTTCGAAAGGAGTCATCTATTAAAACGTGGATATTAAAAATCACAAGAAATACGGCAATAAACTATTTGAAATCCTCTTATTTTAAAAGGATATCTTTAATAGGATTTTTTAGTGACGATAAGCAATCCCTGTCAGCAGAACAAGAATTTTTTAAGCAAGAAGAAATGAATGATGTGTGGAAGGTTGTATTAGAACTACCTAAAAAGCACCGTGAAATAATTATATTGGACGCAAAATATGAATTATCTTATGAAGAAATGGCTGAAACATTAGGAGTATCCATTGGAACTGTAAAATCGAGATTAAGTAGAGCGAGAAGTAAGGTTTCAAAATTAATAGGGGAGGGTAGTAGTGATGAACAATAAACAAAATCCTGACTGGTATAGAAAAATAAAAAAAGGGCCAATGGAGAATCGTAAAGATGAAGAAGAATTTATTTCTAAAATAAAGCAGTCTATATATGAAAATAATGAAGTGGATTTTGTAAAACATAAAAGACCATTTCGTAAAAAAGCATTACCTATTGTAGTTGTTTTGGTTTGTACAATGTTATTTTTCATTGTTCAACAACCTTGGCTTGATGATAATAAATCACCGGTACAAAGTAGTACTCAAATTAAGCCTAAAACAAAAGATGAGTCTGCTCAAGATCCATCATTAAAACAATTTATGAATGAACTATATCAAAGTACGAACTCAAAAAATGAAAATGACCTGTACAAAGCGTTAAATGATGAAGTTCTATTTAAAGGGAAGAGTTATAAAAAGGATGAACTGAAGTTTGATGAAGATATTTTTCATGAGTTGCAAGTCGCTCTTACAATGGGGGGAGAGTTTGCAAATGATACAAAAAAAGTATACAAAGTACCAAGTGGATTGACAGAAAGTAACCAACCAAAGCAAGCGCATTTTATATATGCAACGGTTACTGGAAATAAAACGAAAATTTTAGCTGAACCAAAACGAGAATCACAAGTGTTATATGAAGTATCTAATGAAATGGTAAAAGCTTGGATTCCAGAAAAAGTGCAAAATGATGGATATATAAAAATATCGACAATTAATGGCAATACTGGATACGTACAAAAAGAGTATGTTTTAACTGATATTAAGTATTCATTTATGTTCGAAAAAAATGATAATGGTGAATGGAAAATAATAAATATAGATTCTATTTGGTAAAAGAGGAAGGTTCACTTTAATGAACCTTCCTCTTTGTTTTTATTCTCTTTTTGAAGTGTATGCCAAGACTCTAAAATTTCTGATGTAACGAGAGCAGCGATGTTTTTTTCTGAATTACTACCAGGAATAACGACAGAAACGGCAATTTGTGGATCTTCGGTAGGAGCATATGCAATGAAAAGAGAATGATTTATCATTCTTTCTTGCTCATTCGGAAAACCTGTAATACCTGTTTTACCTGCGACGTCAAAGGGCAACTTTTTAATTTCCTCTATATTTTGACTCATTCCACCTTGCACGACACTCCAAAAGTTCATCGGGTAACGATTTGAACTTTCTAAAATTGGTTTAAACTTTTTTGTTTCCTTACCGTCCGGACTAATAATTGCACTTACAGTTTGAGGTTTATATTTATCACCTTTACTTGCCAAAGTTGCTGCATATTGAGCGAGTTGAAGAGGGGTATGCACTTCATTTCCTCCCCAAGAGGCGTTTAATAAAGCGGAGATTCCATTTTCAAACTTATTAGATGGATGGAATTCATATTGTCCGTCTTCTTCAAAGGGTAAATCAATCCCGGTTTTAGAACGTAGGCCGAATTGCATTAAATAATCTGTCCATATATGTGCCACTTTTTCTATATTCCCATTATTTTGGTTGAATAGGGGCAGAGCTACTTTTGCTGTCATAAATGTGTTAGATGAATTAATGATAGCCTGCCTCGGTGTAATCTCCCCTGTTGGTGTTCCAGGCGCATTCGTAATGTTATTTTGATTATCATACTGAAAAGTACCTTTATCTAAATAAGTATCTTCGGGTTGGAAAAGCTTTTCATTTAATCCAATTAAAATAGTAAGTGGTTTTATAGTAGAAGCCATATTTACATAAGATTCACCATACTTTAATTTTTGAATTGCTTTATTTTGCGAAAGAGATTTAATGTTTTCTTTTCTAGAAGATACATGTGTATTTAATATATTTGGATCAAAAACTACCGAGTTGGCCATAGTTAAAATTGCGCCAGTTTTCGCATCGCTCACTACAGCATAACCAGCTTTAGCATCAGGTGTTTTCTTAATTTGAGATTTTAATGCTTCTTCTGCCTTTTGCTGCAACTCAGAGTCTAAAGCTAGCCGTACATCTTTACCTTTTTGTACGTTTTGAATGTTCCATAAGAACTTTTTATTATTCAATTTAAAAATAAGAGTTTTACCTGGTTTTCCTTTTAAATCATTTTCATATTGCAGCTCAATCCCGCTTTTTCCAACAGCCTTATGCTTTGAATTAAGGTCATTTTCTACATACCCAATTACTTGTGAACCAATTTCGTGTTTAGGATAATATCGAATCCATTCATCTTTAATTATTACATTATTGGGTTTGTTTTTGTTTATGAATGCAAGTTCATTCTCAGTTATATCAGAGTATAACGGTATATCATTCATAGTCTGCTTTTTACAAGATTGTTGTAATTGAGATTTTATGTTCTCTGTAGAAATATCATGTTGAAATTCGCTTGAAAATTGATTAAAAAAAGCTAATGTGTTTGATGTATCTTGTTTCGATAGCTTTTCGTCATTAGAAGTGCAATATAGAGACTTAACTTTCTTATTTGTAGCTAGTATTACACCATTTTGATCAAAAATCTTTCCTCTTTCAGCTGAAGAAGTTGCGATAGTAATTGAAATGAAGTTGATTTTTAATAAAATTAGTAAAATCAAACCTACGATAGAAAAAAACGCAAAAAATCTCCATCTTTTTATATGTAACATATAACCCTCCCTTATGTAGCCTATTTCATCTTATATTTAATTATTTTTTTTGTAAATGTGGAACAACTTTATTGTTTAGGTTGTCTATTAAGTATTACAGCATGAAGAAAGGAATAATTAGCATGAAAATTTACTAGCAAGTTTATATGTAAGTTTAATAAGAGTCATTATACAGTTTAGCACTTCTCATGCAAGTGGCAAAAAAATAGAGAGAAAACAGGAAGGGAGAGTTATTAATTCCGTATCTAAACGAAAAGAAATGGTTGCTTACAAGGATTAAGCAAAAAATTGAGTCAATATTTATAACCGATTATCGGTATCTAATATATAAGGAATGCTTTTAGTATTTGTAGCAATTTCTGAAAGGGTTAAATGGAGGATTTATGAAAGAACAAAAAGGCAAGAAGCAGAAGACATATATATCTATTCGATTAAATATAATGTTCCTTTGCATATTTGTACTATTCTCAGCTATTATTATGCAGCTAGGAAAGGTACAAATCGTTGAGGGAGAGGCTTATAAGAACCAAGTGGAAAGTAGTCAAAATGCAATAACTAGTATTCCAGTTCCACGTGGACAAATTTTAGATCGAGAAGGGAAAACAGTTGTTAATAATAAATCTCTTCGCACAATTACGTATACAAGGGTGAAGGGAATTACGAGTGAAGATATTTTAAGAACAGCAAAAGACTTGGCGAAAGTACTTGAAATGCCTGAACAAGATATAAATAAATTAACAGATATCGATAAAAAAGATTTTTGGATGCAGTTGAATTCGAAACGTGCGGAGACAAAGATTACTAAGAAAGATATAGAAAAGTTTAAAGAAAAGGGTATAGAGGGAAAAGAGTTAGATAAAAAAATAGAAGACTTAAGACGAGGTCGTGTTACAGAGGTAGAATTAGCAGAATTAACAGCACAAGATTTAAAGGTGTTAGCTATTAAAAGTAAAATGAGTTCAGGTTATCAACTAACACCACAAATCATTAAAAAAGATGTAACAGATGAAGAGTATGCGCGGATAAGCGAAAATCTTGCGAATTTTCCAGGAGTAGATGCAACTGTTGATTGGGAACGTAATTATGTAAACGGTAATTTATTTCGTTCTGTATTAGGAAATATTACGAGTAGTGAAGAAGGATTACCGAAAGAAAATTTAGATTCTTATTTAGTACGTGGATATAACCGTAATGATCGTGTTGGAAAAAGTTATATTGAACAACGATATGAAGATGTATTACACGGCACAAAAGAAGAAGTGAAAAATATTACTGATAAATCAGGAAACATTGTTAGCACAGAAATAATCTCTAAAGGAAAAAGTGGTAATAGTTTAACATTAACGATTGATATGGAATTACAAAAGAAAGTGGAAGAAAGTATAGAGAAAAACTTGAGAGCTTTTAAGAGTTCAGAGCCACTGCTCGATCGAGCTTTTGTTGTCATGACGAATCCAAATAACGGACAAATTTTATCAATGGCAGGCAAAAAGATTGTAGAAAAAGAAGGGAAAATAGAAGTTGAGGATTTGGCATTAGGAAACATGACAACTTCGTATGAGCTAGGGTCAGCTGTAAAAGGTGCTACTTTATTAACTGGATATGAGACAGGCGCAATACATCCAGGAGATCAATTTTATGACGCGCCGATGAAATTTAAAGGTACACAAGCTAAGAAATCGTGGAATGTATCCGGATTTGGTAATATTAATGATTTACGGGCTTTACAAGTATCTTCGAATGTATACATGTTCCAGACAGCTTTAAAAATTGCGGGAGTTAATTACGTACCAAATGGCTCATTGGATATTAAACAAGGAGCATTTGATACGATGCGCTATTATTTCAAGCAATTTGGTTTAGGTGTCCCAACAGGTATTGATTTACCGAATGAAATAATTGGACAAACGAGAAAAGTAGATAGTCAACCTGGGTTTTTACTAGATTTTTCTATCGGTCAGTATGATACGTATACGCCGTTGCAATTAGCGCAATATATTTCAACGATTGCGAATGGTGGTTATAGAATGCAACCTCAAATTGTACAAGAAATACGAGAACAATCAATAAAAGAAGAGGTTGGCAAAGTTATACGTTCCATAGAGCCTGTCGTATTAAATCGAATTGATATGAAGAAAGAACATATTGATCGGATAAAAGAAGGGTTTAGATGGGTATTCCAAGAAGGTGATGGAACTGGCGTGAAATATTTCAAAAACGCGCCATATAAACCAGCAGGAAAGACAGGAACAGCCCAAACTGTATATGGTGGAGATGACCCGATTGGTAGAAATGCAAAAGGAGAACGTATGGAATGTTACAACTTAACGTTAGTTGGATATGCTCCATATGATAATCCAGAAGTAGCATTTTCCGTAGTAGTTCCATGGCTTCATGATGATAAAAATGGAATTAATTCTATAATCGGAAAGGAAGTATTAGATGTATACTTTGATTTAAAACAGCAACGTATACATGGTGAAGCTACTAGTACAGGTAGTTCTAAGCAAAATTAGAGTACTTTTCTCAGGGAAAGAACCTGTTCATATAAAGCCATTTATAAGTAAAAAAATGAAATATGAAATAGGAGATAGAGGCGTCGTAGCTACTATCTCTTATTTTGTTAATAACTCTCATACTAGCTATAATTTTTTTAGTTTATGGAACAAATTTGGTTCGGTGATTGTCTATTATGTGTACGTATAAAAAGGTGCTAAAAATTTGGAAGGAATGATGATTTTGAAAAATAAGAGGATGCTAAAAATAGGAATATGCGTTGGTATATTAGGTTTAAGTATTACAAGCCTAGAAGCTTTTACAGGAGGGGCACTGCAAGTTGAAGCGAAAGAAAAGACTGGACAAGTGAAACATAAAAATCAGGCGACGCATAAAGAGTTCTCTCAACTTGAGAAAAAATTTGATGCTCGAGTAGGTGTATATGCGATTGATACTGGTACAAATCAAACAATTTCTTATCGATCTAACGAAAGATTTGCCTTCGCATCAACCTACAAGGCTTTAGCAGCAGGAGTATTACTACAGCAAAACTCAATTGATACATTAAATGAAGTAATCACATTTACGAAAGAAGACTTAGTGGATTATTCACCTGTTACAGAGAAACATGTAGATACTGGAATGAAACTAGGAGAAATTGCTGAGGCTGCTGTTCGTTCAAGTGATAATACTGCAGGGAACATTTTATTTAATAAAATAGGCGGACCTAAAGGATATGAAAAAGCGCTTAGAAAGATGGGGGATCGGGTTACTATGTCTGATCGCTTTGAAACAGAATTAAACGAAGCTATTCCAGGAGACATTCGTGACACTAGTACAGCGAAAGCAATTGCTACGAATCTTAAAGCTTTTACGGTCGGAAATGCACTTCCAGCTGAAAAACGTAAAATTCTTACAGAGTGGATGAAAGGAAATGCTACAGGGGACAAACTTATTCGTGCAGGCGTACCAACTGACTGGGTAGTTGGAGATAAATCAGGTGCTGGCAGTTACGGAACAAGAAATGATATTGCTATCGTTTGGCCTCCAAATAGAGCACCAATTATCATCGCAATTTTATCTAGTAAAGGTGAGAAAGAGGCTAGCTATGATAATCAACTCATTGCAGAGGCAACGGAAGTTATAGTTAAGGCTCTTAAGTAATAATCTTTCAATTCTTTATGTAATATAATTAAAAATAAGAACTTGGAAAGCGATTCTTTTTAATGTGAAAAGAATCGCTTTTTTATAAGCATGTAAACTATTTATACCTATGTATTATAAAGATATAATTAATGTAGAAAAGAGGGTGAATAGTTATGGAGAATGACAATCAAGTCTTTTGGAGAACAGATTGTCTTGTTTTGAGAAGGTTTAGTATGGATGACACTAACTACTTTCATTTTTATCGTTCTAATCCAGAAGTGGCTAGATTTCAGTCATGGGTTAATTATCAATATCATGAGGCTAAAACGTTTGTAAATGAACAAGTTAAAAATAATCCTAATCTACCAGGTACTTGGTTCCAGTTCGCAATAGCTTTGGCTGAAAATAACAAAATAATTGGAGATTGTGCACTTCACACACTTGTAAATGAACCTCGCATCGTAGAAATTGGATTTACTCTTTCTCCAGAATATCAGGGGAAAGGCTATGCAACTGAAGCTGTTTGTGCCTTACTGAATTACATATTTCATTCATTACGGAAACATAAAGTGATTGCATTTTCGGACGTTCGAAATAATAAGTCTATTTCTGTACTAGAACGAGTGGGGTTGAGGAGAGAAGGTCATTTATTACAGAATTACATGCTAAAAGGGCAGTGGATTGATGAATATCAATATTCAATATTGAAGTCTGAATGGAATGACGCTACATAATTTTAAAATTTAGAAACAATGAAGGAACTTATTCATGAAATTGATGAAAATGCCTTTGTCACTGTATATGATGTTGCGGAAGTACAAGGCGGAAACTTTAAAAAGCATGATATTCATTAAGGGTATTAACTAAGTTAAATGTTTTATACATAGTTGATTATTGAAAAAGATAAAAAACTCACCACATATAGAGAGACAACTGGTATGTACTATGATGTACAACGGCAAGATACATAGAACTAAAACTAAGATATTCATACGAACTCAAAAAGCTGAAATTCCTTAACTTGGGAATTTCGGCTTTAATGTTATATGATAGAGTTACGATTAGAACAGAACCGGGCATGTTTACTTCAACAGAGTGATATAAGTTCTTCAGTTCCTAAAATTAGAAACTTGTACTTGATTATCGTAGTTAAATCGATTTCACTTTAAAAGAGAACCGTTAGATAAAAAGAATAATCTATTGAAATGTTTTTGAGAATTGTAGTATTGATGAAGATTTTAGGAGGGAATATGAGCAAGAAGATTAAAAGAAGTATATTACTTATTGCTACATTAGTAGGTTGTAGCATCTTTTTATATTTACAGAACAATTTAATAAGTATAACTGAGGTTAAAATAACCTCTAGTAAAATACCATCCTCTTTTAAAGGGTATAAAATTCTACAAATTTCAGACTTACACAATAAAAAATTTGGCGATAATCAAGATGTGTTAATTCAAAAAATAAAAAGTATAGACCCAGATATTATTGCGATTACGGGTGATTTAATTGACAGTAAATCATACGATGCAGAAGTTAGTATGCAATTAATACGAGAAATTGTAAAGAAATATCCTGTATATTTTGTGACAGGAAACCATGAACAATGGTCTGGAAAGTATAACAATTTAGAAAAAGAGTTGAAGAAATATGATGTCAATGTTTTAAGGAATGAACATGTAGGCATTCGAAAGGGTGAGCAAGAAATAAACTTGCTAGGTATTGATGATCCAGAGTTTGTTACTGGAAACCGTGATGAAGGAAATATTATAATAGATGAAATTAAAAAAGCGAAAATTGAAATGCAGCCAGATAAATATAATGTATTATTATCCCATCGGCCTGAATTTATAAAGGAATATACGAATGAGAGGTTGGATTTGGTTTTATCGGGACATGCTCATGGAGGGCAAGTTAGATTGCCATTTATCGGAGGATTAGTTGCGCCAAATCAAGGTGTTTTACCTAAATATACAGCGGGTTTATATGTAGAACAAAATACATCAATGGTAGTGAGTAGAGGATTAGGAAATAGTATCATTCCGCAAAGGATTTTGAATAGGCCAGAAATTGTAGTCGTGCAGCTAAATTAAGCTGTACGATTTTTTTATACAAAAATGAGTAAAGGGGCTTTCTGTATTTTGCAGGAGTAAACATTACAATTTTGTTAAAAATTTTCTACGTTACATAAAGTAACAAAATTTGACCCTCAGTGTTTGTTATAGTGTAAATAATCAAAAAACTTAAAATTTGTCGAGTGAAAATTGTGATAAGTAATTCATATAAAAAACTTAAAGGGGTGTACACATGCATAAAGAATATGAAATTGAAGAATACACGGCGATTGAGGAACAAATCCATTATTATTGTAAATGTTTATTAGTAAGTCATCCTGATCAAATAATAAAGTATTTAGAAAAAAGGTTAGAAAAATATGCAGAAACATTACAATATGCACATTTATATCCTGACACAGTTATTTTACCGTTACAGCAATTAGTTATCGAATATTCTTTAGACGTTGCTAGAATTCGGAAGTATATGAATTTAAAAACGTAAAGTGAAATTTATAGTTTAAATGAAACAGAGTCGACTTTAGGAAATGAAATTCTAATGTCGACTCTGTTTCATTTTTTAATATCGGTGATTGAACATACATACTAATCAACGAAGTTTGACATATAATTAAGCAAGAGTAAAATAAAAGTGAGTACTCACTCATTTTTATTGGAAAAGGAGGATGAAACGTGCAACAACCTTCAATTATTTTACGGACTGTATCAAAAAGTTTTGGAAAAAAAGAAGTGTTACACAATCTTTCATTGCAAGTTGAAAAAGCAGAGATTTTTGGTTTTGTTGGACCTTCTGGATCGGGGAAAACAACGCTCATTAAAATGATTGCAGGTATTAATGAGGCAACGAAAGGTGAAGTGCTTGTTAATAATACTAATATGCCTAATTTAAATGAAATGAAACGAATTGGTTATATGGCCCAGGCGGATGCATTATATGAAGAATTGTCAGCATATGAAAATGCAGATTTTATAGCAACGATGTATGGATTAAAGGGAAAAAGTAAAAAGACAAGAATTGCAGAGGTTTTTGAACTTGTACAATTGTCACAGTATATGAAAAAGCAAGTACAACAATTTTCAGGTGGAATGAAAAAACGCTTATCATTAGCAATAGCACTCCTCCATGAACCAGAAATATTAATTTTAGATGAGCCTACAGTGGGGATAGATCCGCTTCTTAGGAAAACGATTTGGGAAAAATTTTATGATCTTAAAAAGAAAGGCACAACGATTATTGTAACGACGCACATTATGGATGAAGCTGAATTTTGTGAGCGTCTAGGATTAATTAGAGAAGGGAAACTAGTTGCGGTTGGAACAACTGAAGAATTGAAAAAACGCGTGTCATCTGGACGGATTGAAGATGTCTTTTTGTTGGAAGAGGTGGTGTCATCATGAGAGTTACTGGTGTAATCATTCGTATTATTCGCCAATTTTTTCGAGATAAGCGTTCGTTAGCGATGATGTTTGGGGCACCAATGTTATTACTTTGGCTATTATCGCTAGTGTTTACACAAAAAGACTATATACCGCAAATTGCTGTTGTTGATATGCCCGCTCAAATAGTAAAAGTGATGAAAAATCAAGAAGCGTCAATTTATGAATACAGTAAAGAAAACGCGATTTCTGAGTTAGAAAAACAAAAGGTAGATGCAATACTTCAAATAGAGAATGGAAAAATGAAACTTCTGTTGGAAGGTAGTGATTCTTCAAAAAATCGTGCTGTACTTCAAGTATTGCAAAAAAGCACAGAGAAGAATGATGTATCGATTATGAAACCTGAAGTAAATTTTTTACATGGCTCTAAAGACTTTACGATGTTTGATGGGCTTGGTCCTGTATTAATTGGTTTCTTTACATTTTTCTTTGTATTTATATTATCAGGTGTATCCTTCGTAAGAGAACGTTTAAGTGGTACGCTAGAAAGGTTATTATCCACCCCAATAAGAAGATGGGAAATAGTCGCAGGTTATATTATTGGTTTTGGAATCTTTGCCTTTATACAATCCATTATTATCGTAAGTTTTTCCGTTTATATTTTAGATTTATACGTAGCTGGCTCTATATGGCTAACGCTACTTATTACATGTATGCTCTCTTTAACTGCACTAACATTAGGTACGTTTTTATCGGCATACGCAAATAATGAATTTCAAATGATTCAATTTATACCGCTTGTTATTGTGCCACAAATCTTCTTTTCTGGATTGTTTCCAATGGAATCTATGAACAAGTGGCTACAAATGTTAGGGAAAGTATTTCCACTCACATACGGCGCTGACGCAATGAGACAAGTGATGATTCGGAATCAAGGGTTTACAGAGATTGCATTAGATCTTACTGTATTATTACTTTTTTCAATATTATTTGCAGTAGGAAATGTATTTGCTTTAAAGAAACATCGCAAAATATAATAATGACAAAAAGGAGCTTTATAAATGCAGAAGGATTGGCTGGAGGAATTAATAGCTGCAACTAATACGGATAAAAGAAATGAACGTCAAATGCGAATATTAGAGGCGGCTGTTGATATGTTTGGAGAAAAAGGATACGCTTCAACTTCAACAAGTGAAATTGCAAAACGGGCTGGTGTAGCGGAAGGAACAATCTTCCGCTACTATAAGACGAAAAAAGATTTATTACTAGCGGTCGTAATGCCAACTTTAACTAAGTTCGCTGCACCATTTTTCGTACAAACCTTTGCAAAAGAAATATTTAAATCGGAGTATGAATCATATGAAAGACTTTTAAGGGTTGTAATTCATAATAGGTTTAAATTTGCTCAAAAACACTTTCCTATGATAAAAATATTAATTCAAGAGGTGCCATTCCAACCAGAACTGAAAAATGAAATACAGCAATTAGTAGAAACAGAACTGTTTTCACATTTCAAAAAGTTGATTGTGAAATTTCAAGAAGAAGGGGAAATTATTGAGATACCACCATCTTCCGTACTACGTCTTACTTTATCAGCTGTATTAGGTTTATTATTAACACGATTTTTATTATTGCCTGAAGAAAAATGGAATGATGAAGCGGAAATTGAAAATACGATTCAATTTATATTGTATGGATTAACTCCACGATTTTAATCGTTGAAGTGTGAATTACATACATTACTTTTAAGTAAAAATAAATCGCCTTTAAAAAGGCGATTTATTTTCATTATATATTTTTGATAAATAAGTGCTTGTTTAATAAAAACATTCTAAATCAGCGTGTTTCTTTGTCTCTTCTTCTAAGACCTAATAATCCTGCTAGTCCTAATAAACCAAGCCAAGCCCAATTATTATTTTTATCACGATTATCATTTAAATCATTTGTTGTATTTATATTTCGAGTTCTTACATCATTATTAACTCTGTCTAAGTTATTGTCATTTACTCGAGTTGAAATATCAGTGTTATTAACTCTATTCATATTATTTCCATCGTATTCAGCTTGCGTAGATGTACCTAAAAACATAATAGATAGTGTTAAAACACTCAAAATAGATGATAATTTCTTTTTCATAACAATCCCTCCTTTCTTAATCATTAATTTCTCCGAAGCATGTGTGTATTATTCATTTCACAATATCTAAACCCTCATTAATAGGGCGCACATTTATAGAAAATAGAGTTGAATGATTGTTAATGTATCATTGGATTTATATTTCTCATAAAAATAACTGAATCAAACTTTGCTTAAAATGTTAATCTTAGTACAATTTATATTATACGGACTAGTAATAAGGAGGTAATAAGATGCGACAATTTGCAAAACCTACAATCGTCGTAAGTAAATGTTTAGAATTTGATGCTTGTCGTTATAATGGAGAGATGATTCCAGATGTAACAATACGAAATTTGCAGCCATTTGTTACATTTATACCTGTTTGTCCAGAAGTCGAGATTGGATTGGGGACTCCTCGTGAAACGATACGAATTGTAGAAGAAAATGGTGAGAATAGACTTGTGCAACCGTCGACACGAGAAGATGTAACTGAAAAAATGGAACAGTTTTCAAATGACTTTTTACAAACGATATCGGATGTGGATGGTTTTATTTTAAAGAATCGTTCACCAAGTTGTGGTACGCGTGATGTGAAAATTTATTCTGGTTTTGAAAAAGCGCCAGCAAAGGGAAAAGGAGCTGGCTTATTTGGCGGAGCAGTAGTAAAAAATTTTTCGTATCTTCCTATTGAAGAGGAAGGTAGATTGTCGAATTTTATTATTAGAGAGCATTTCTTTACAAGGCTATTTACAATCGCATATTACAAAATGATTAAACACAATAAAAATATGAAAGAACTTGTATCGTTTCAGTCGGATAATAAATATTTATTTATGGCATATAATCAGGTGAAACAAAAGGAATTAGGTCGTATAATTGCAAATCAAAAAAATGAAAAGATTGAAGTGGTATTTGAAAACTATGAGAAGACTTTATATGAATTATTTATGCGTGCGCCCCGTTATACATCGAATGTAAATGTATGCGAGCACATTTTTGGATATTTTAAAACAAAGTTAAAAAAACAAGAAAAAGATCATTTTATAGAACTGTTACAAAAGTATGCAGAAAAGAAAATACCACTTAGTAGTTTACTTACAATTTTAAAATCATGGGCTATTCGATTTGATGAAAAGTATTTATTAAGACAAACATATTTCGAACCATATCCTGAAGCATTAGTAGAAATTTCTGATTCCGGAAAAGGTAGAGATTATTAAACAATAAATTACATAATTCGACACAAAACCTCCTATGTTGTTGTAGAACAATGTAGGAATTTTTTTGTGCATTAGTACAGAATCTGTTTTAAAATTAAGTTATGACAGAATTATAGCAATTGTCTAACTAATATTCTTGTCTTTTAAGTTGTTATGTTTGTAGTAGAAACTCGCACGCTGTCGAAACTCAATATTCGATAAGGGGTGTGTAGCGGAATGGAATTTACTCTAACTCGCGAAAAACAAATGATTAAAGAAATGGTACGTGACTTTGCTGAAAAGGAAATCGCACCGAAAGCTGTATATTATGACAAAACTGCAGAGTTTCCATATGAAACATTTCAAAAAATGGGCGAACTAGGATTACTAGGCATCCCATTCCCAGAAGAGTATGGAGGTTCAGGTGGCGATACAGTATCGTATGCTTTAGCAGTTGAAGAAATTGGTCGCGCTTGTGGTGGCACCGGTTTAAGCTATGCTGCAACAATTTCATTAGGTGCTTCTCCAATTTATTATTTCGGTACAGAAGAACAAAAACAAAAGTATTTAGTTCCAATGGCGTCAGGTAAAACATTAGGTGCCTTCGGATTAACGGAGCCGAATGCTGGATCAGATGCAGGTGGTACTCAAACGAAAGCGGTATTAGATGGTGATGAGTATGTAATCAGTGGTGAGAAGTGTTGGATTACAAACGCAGAGTATGCAAATACAATTATTGTAACCGCTGTCAACGGTATTGAAGAGAATGGTAGAAAACGTATTTCTGCATTTATCGTGCCTACTACGAGTGAAGGATTAACGATTTCAAGTCCTTACGATAAGATGGGTGTTCGCGCTTCTAATACTTGTGAAATCGTACTTGATGGTGTTCGTGTACCGAAAGAAAATATTCTTGGTGATGTAAATAAAGGCTTTAAACAATTTTTATATACACTTGATGGAGGGCGTATTTCAATCGCTGCATTGGCAGTTGGTATTGCGCAATCAGCCTTTGAACGTGCATTACAATATGCGAAAGAACGTCAACAATTTGGAAAGTCAATCTCTAATTTTCAAGCGATTCAATTTAAATTAGCTGATATGGCGACTGAAGTAGAGCTAGCACGCAATTTAGTACATAAAGCAGCTTGGTTAAAAGATAACGATAAACCTTTCGGCAAAGAAGCGGCAATGGCAAAACTATTTGCATCGGAAGCAGCAAGCCGTATTGCGAATCAAGCAGTACAGATTCATGGTGGATATGGTTATATGCGTGAATATGAAGTTGAACGACATATTCGTGATGCGAAACTATTAGAAATTGGTGAAGGAACTTCTGAAATTCAACGTCTCGTAATTGCTAGACATTTAGGATGTAGATAAAAGGGAGGAATCACTATGTTTCAAAAAATATTAATTGCGAATCGCGGGGAAATTGCTGTTCGTATTATGAAAACTTGTCAAAAACTTGGCATACGCACTGTTGCTATTTATTCTGAAGCAGATGAAAATGCCCTTCATGTGAAGATGGCAAATGAAGCTTACTTAGTAGGTGGACCGCGTGTTCAAGAAAGTTATTTAAACCTTGAAAAAATTATTGAAATAGCTAAGAAGACAAATGCAGAAGCGATTCATCCGGGTTATGGTTTATTATCAGAGAATCCGTCTTTTCCGGTTCGTTGCAAAGAAGAAGGAATCGTATTTATCGGTCCTTCAGAAGAAATCATTACGAAGATGGGAAGTAAAATCGAATCACGTATCGCAATGCAAGCAGCAGATGTCCCAGTAGTCCCAGGTATTACTACAAATATTGAAACTGCTGAAGAAGCAATTGAAATTGCAAAACAAATTGGTTATCCCTTAATGCTTAAGGCATCCGCAGGCGGCGGAGGCATTGGTATGCAGTTGATGGAAACTGAGCAAACGCTCACCAAAGCGTTTGAAAGTAATAAAACAAGAGCGCAAAACTTCTTTGGTAACGGAGAAATGTATTTAGAGCGATATATAGCAGATGCGCATCATATTGAAATTCAGCTTTTAGCAGATACACATGGTAACACAGTGTATTTATGGGAGCGTGAATGTTCGGTACAGCGCCGAAATCAAAAAGTAATCGAAGAAGCACCTTCACCATTTTTAGATGAAGGTACACGAAAGGCGATGGGAGAAGTTGCTGTACAAGCTGCCAAAGCACTTGGCTATACAAATGCAGGTACAGTTGAGTTTCTTGTAGATGATCAGAAGAACTTCTATTTCTTAGAGATGAATACGAGATTACAAGTAGAGCATCCAGTGACAGAAGAAATTACGGGATTAGACCTTGTAGAACAGCAACTCCTTATCGCAAGTGGAGAGAAACTATCATTTACTCAGGATGATGTAAAACGTAGTGGTCATGCCATTGAAGCTCGTATTTATGCAGAGGATCCGAAAACATTCTTCCCATCACCTGGGAAAATTACAGATTTAACATTACCGTCAAATGTACGGATTGATCACTTCTTAGAAAATCATGTAACGATTACACCTTTCTATGATCCAATGATTGCGAAAGTCATTGCACATGGCGAGACTCGTGAAGAAGCAATTTCGAAATTACATGATGCTCTAGAAGAATTAAAAGTAGAAGGTATTAAAACGAACACGCCAATGCTACTGCAAGTTTTGGAAGACGAAGTGTTCAAAGAGGGTATTTATACAACGGGGTTTGTAACGAAACAACTCGTTAAAAAATAAGATTTAACAATATTAAGGGGGAAAAAATGATGACGAAAGTATACGCATCGATGGCAGGAAACGTTTGGAAGATTGTTGTAGGAGTAGGAGATACAGTAGAGGAAGAGCAGGATGTCGTCATTTTGGAATCTATGAAAATGGAAATTCCAATCATTTCAGAAGAAGCTGGCACAGTTATGAAAATTAATGTGCAAGAAGGCGATTTTGTAAATGAAGGAGATGTATTATTAGAAATTGAATAGGGAGATATAGGGGGAAGCGAATTGAAACTACCTAATTTTGCTGTCATTAAAGAAGTCGGGCCACGTGATGGCTTACAAAATGAAAAAAAGATTGTTGGCACAAAAGATAAAGTAAAATGGATTCAACTACTTACAGAAGCAGGATTGTCGTATGTTGAAGTTTCCTCATTCGTTCACCCAAAATGGGTCCCTGCATTAGCAGATGCAAATGATGTATTTTCTGAGCTGAAAAGGGATCCAAATGTTACATATGCTGCGCTTGTTCCGAATCAAAATGGTTTGGAACGAGCTTTTTTGCAAAATGTAGATGAGGTGAATGTTTTTTTATCAGCAAGTGAATCTCATAATAAAAGTAATATTAATAAATCGATTAAAGAAGCATTAGTTGTAATTGAAGATATAACAAAACAGGCATTATTCGAAGGGAAAAAGGTAAGAGGCTATGTTTCTACTGTATTTGGATGTCCTTATGAAGGGGATATAAGTGTCACAGCAGTTGACGAATTATGTAATCAACTATTTTCATACGGCATTTATGAAGTTTCTCTTGGGGATACAATCGGTGTAGCAAATCCATTACAAGTAGAACAAGTATTAGAACATCTATTAAAGAAGTATGATGCTTCGCAGTTTGCAATGCATTTTCATAATACGTATGGAATGGCTCTAGCGAATGTAGTTAAATCATTAGAATACGGTATTAAAACGTTTGATAGTTCTTGTGGTGGACTCGGGGGCTGCCCTTATGCACCAGGAGCATCAGGTAATGTTGCTACTGATGACCTAGTACATATGCTCCATAAGTTAGGAGTCCAAACGAATATTGATGAAGAGAAGTTATTGAGAGCAAGTCAATTTATTCAAAGTAAATTAAATATCCAATTACCGAGTCATGTGTATAGAGCGCTTCAACATAAAACGATAAGTAGGTGAGAAGATGCTACAATTACAAAACATTTCAGTTGATTATGTAACACCTCACGTTGTAAAGATTTCGTTATATCGTGAAAGACAAGCAAACTCATTATCTTTAGCATTATTAGATGAATTACAAACTATATTAACTCAAATAAGTGAAGATTCAAACGTGCGTGTAGTTATTTTGACTGGTGCTGGTGAAAAAGCATTTTGTGCTGGTGCAGATTTAAAAGAGCGTGCCGATATGAATGAAGAACAAGTTCGCCATGCTGTTAGTATGATTCGCACTACTATGGAGATGGTTGAACAATTACCACAGCCAGTTATTGCTGCTATAAATGGAATTGCACTTGGTGGTGGTACGGAATTAAGTTTAGCTTGTGATTTTAGAATTGCTGCTGAATCTGCAAGTCTTGGTCTTACTGAAACGACACTTGCAATTATACCAGGAGCAGGTGGTACACAGCGCTTACCGAGATTAATTGGTGTTGGTAGAGCGAAAGAATTAATTTATACAGGTAGACGTATTTCAGCGCAAGAAGCAAAAGAATACGGTTTAGTAGAATTTGTTGTACCAGCTAATTTACTTGAAGAGAAAGCGATTGAAATAGCAGAGAAAATTGCTAGTAATGGACCGATTGCTGTTCGATTAGCAAAAGAGGCAATTTCAAATGGTATTCAAGTTGATTTACATACCGGATTACAAATGGAAAAACAAGCGTATGAAGGTGTAATCCATACGAAAGATCGAATAGAAGGATTACAGGCATTCAAAGAAAAACGCAAACCGATGTATAAGGGGGAGTAAATATGTTAGACCAAAAACAACAATCTAATTCATTTGAAGAACGAGTTGAAACAATTAAACAAGGCGGGGCACCGAAATATCATGAGCAAAATAAAGCAAAAGGAAAATTATTTGTTCGAGATCGTTTAGCGCTTCTATTTGATAATGGCGAATATGTAGAAGATGCATTATTTGCTAACTGTGAACAAACAGGCTTACCTGCGGATGGCGTTGTAACGGCAACGGGTAAAATACATGGTCGTACTGCGTGTGTAATGGCCAATGATTCTACTGTAAAAGCTGGATCATGGGGATCACGCACAGTTGAAAAGATTTTACGTATTCAAGAAACAGCTGAAAAACTACGTGTTCCGTTATTTTATTTAGTCGACTCTGCTGGAGCACGTATTACAGATCAAGTAGAAATGTTCCCAGGGCGCCGCGGTGCAGGAAGAATCTTCTATAATCAAGTGAAGTTATCAGGTAAAGTTCCTCAAGTATGCTTGTTATTTGGACCTTCTGCAGCTGGTGGTGCGTATATTCCAGCCTTTTGTGACGTTGTAATGATGGTAGAAGGAAATGCATCTATGTATTTAGGATCTCCTCGTATGGCTGAGATGGTTATCGGTGAGAAGGTAACTTTAGAAGAGATGGGCGGAGCTCGTATGCATTGCTCTGTATCAGGATGCGGAGATGTTTTATGTAAGACAGAAGAAGATGCGATTACACAAGCAAGGCAATACATTTCATATTTTCCAAATAACTACTTAGAAAAGACTCCATTGGTTACACCCCAAGAACCGAAACAATTCGATAAAACGTTAGAACAAATCATTCCAGAAAATCAAAATGCTCCTTTCAATATGAAAGATCTCATTAATAGAGTTATTGATGAAGGTTCATTCTATGAAGTAAAAAAATTATTTGCTCAAGAGCTAATTACAGGCTTAGCACGTATTGATGGTAAGCCAGTTGGTATTATTGCAAATCAGCCGCGTATGAAGGGCGGCGTATTATTCCATGATTCAGCTGATAAAGCTGCTAAGTTTATTAATTTATGCGACGCATATCATATTCCATTATTATTCCTTGCGGATGTACCAGGATTTATGATCGGTACAAAAGTAGAGCGTGCTGGTATTATTCGCCACGGTGCAAAAATGATTTCTGCAATGAGTGAAGCAACTGTACCGAAGATTTCTATCGTTGTTCGTAAAGCATATGGTGCTGGTTTATATGCGATGGCAGGTCCAGCATTTGAACCAGATTGCTGCCTGGCATTACCGACAGCCTCTATTGCGGTAATGGGTCCAGAAGCTGCGGTCAATGCTGTATATGCAAATAAAATTGCAGCTTTACCAGAAGAAGAGCGTGCTAGCTTCATTGCTGAAAAACGTGAAGAGTATAAGAAAGATATTGATATTTATCATTTAGCATCAGAGATGGTGATTGATGGTATTGTTCATCCAAACAATTTACGTGAAGAGTTAAAAGGACGTTTCGAAATGTATATGAGTAAATATCAAGTATTCACGGATCGTAAACATCCTGTATATCCAGTTTAAAAGCCCTATTTAGGGCTTTCTTGCTCAAAAAGTTAAGGAGGGGAAAACATTGAAACAAGCAGTTTGGTTTCCAACAGAAGAGTACAAGGAAAAAACACGTTTATATAGTTGGATGAAATCATTGGGATATGAAGACTATGAAACTTTTTATAATAAATCTATTGAGGAAACAGCTTGGCTTTGGGGAGAGGCAGAAAAAGCAGTTGGCTATCAATGGATGAAACCTTATACAGAAGTGTTAGATTTAGAAAATGGTACACCGTTTGCACAGTGGTATAATGGCGGAACATGTAACGTTGTAGAATCAGCTTTATCCCGCTGGCTTGCGGATGAAGAGACAAGAATACAGCCAGCACTTCAGTACGAAGGAGAAAATGGAACTTCAAAATCATTTACATATGAAGAGCTTGATAACTGGGTAAGCCGTGTTGCCAATGGTTTGAAACACGCGGGTATTGAAAAAGGTGACCGTGTAACAATTTATATGCCGATGATTCCAGAAACAGTTGTTGCGATGCTAGCTGTAATGAAAATTGGAGCAATTATTTCACCAATATTCTCAGGCTTTGCGTCTGATGCAGTTATGACACGTGTGCAAGCGGCAGGTTCAAAAATGATTATTACCGCAGATGGATTTTCACGCCGCGGTAAAATTGTTTCTTTAAAAGATGAAGTAGATAAAGCTTGTGAACATTGCCCAACTGTTGAAAAAGTTGTTATCGTTCGTCATGCAGGAAATGATTTTATACCACATAACTATGACTTTTCGTGGAATACGCTAGAAAAAGAAAAACCATTCATACATGCCGAGGAAATGCAAAGTGATGATCCATTAATGCTCATTTATACATCAGGAACGACTGGTAAGCCGAAAGGAACAGTACACACGCATGCAGGATTTCCTTTGAAAGCAGCTTTTGATGCAGGATTTGGAATGAATATTAAACAAGGTGATCGTGTATTATGGGTAACTGATATGGGCTGGATGATGGGGCCGTTTCTATTATTCGGTTCACTCATTAATGGAGCAACGATGGTTATGTACGAAGGTGTTCCAGACTTCCCAGAAGCAGACCGGTTATGGGAGACAGTTGATAAATATGAAATTACTCATCTAGGTATTTCGCCAACGTTAATCCGAGCATTAATGGCAAAAGGTGATGAGTATGTCAATAAACATTCTTTAAAGAGTTTGGAAGTATTCGCATCAACAGGAGAACCTTGGAATCCTGATCCATGGATGTGGCTGTTTGAAACAGTTGGAAAAGGAAATGTTCCAATCTGTAACTACTCAGGTGGAACTGAAATCTCTGGTGGGATTTTCGGCAATGTTCTTATTAAGCCAATCGCACCGATTAGTTTTAACGCATCTTTACCAGGAATGGCAGCTGTCGTACTGGATGATCAAGGTAAACCAATTCGAGATGAAGTCGGAGAATTATGCTTAGAGAAACCTTGGGTAGGTATGACGAAAAGCTTCTGGGAAGATGATGAACGTTACGTAAACACATATTGGTCGCGTTTTGAAAATAAATGGGTCCACGGTGACTGGGTCATTTACGATGGTGAACAATATATCATCACAGGGCGTTCAGACGATACGTTAAATATTGCAGGTAAACGTATTGGACCTGCTGAATATGAATCTATTCTTGTGAAACATAACGATGTAATCGAAGCTGCTGCAATTGGTGTACCTGACGAAGTAAAAGGTGAAGTTTGTCATTGTTTTATAGTGTTAAGAGACCATGTAACATTCACAGGGGAATTAAAGAAAGAATTAATGAGTTTAGTAAACTCTCATATTGGAAAAGCGTTGTGTCCTAAAGACATCCACGTTGTAGAAGATTTACCGAAAACACGTAATTCTAAAGTAATGCGCCGTGTTATTAAAGCAGCTTACTTAGGAAAAGAATTAGGTGATTTATCATCGCTTGTAAATCCTGAAGTAGTTCCGTTTATTCAGGGGTTACAGTCTAGTAAATTATAAAATTAGAAAGGATCTCTATATAAATAGAGCTCCTTTTTTATGTTTATAAAAAGAGAAGAAGTGAAGTTGATGAAGAAGAAAAATTCTACTATTAGTGTTAAGTATGTCTGTTTTATAGTTTTTATTAAAATACGATACTGTGGCATGTTTATTCATTGGAGTAATTAAATTTTGTTAAGGATGAAATTCAATAAAAGCGTTATTTTAATAGGCTGTTACGAAATTTAATTTGAAAGGCACATCCAAATGATAAAAAAAGAGCGCTATAAAATCAGTGCTCTTTTTATTAGAAATTGCTTAGTTCTTAAAAATAAAATCATTACGGACAATTCACAATGGTAATAATGACGCTAGCCATTGTTCCAGGAGAATCAAGAAGTGAAGCAGTAACGGTTACTGTTCCAGGCCCATTAGCGGCTAGAAATACAGCGGTAAAGTTACCTGAGGCATTGGTAATGACAGCAAGAGGAACCATGAAAGCAAGAGATGGGTTACTAAACGAAAAACTGACTACTACCCCTGGAGTAGGAATACCGTTTACTAATACTTGACCCGAAAAAAATAAAGTATTATTTCCTTGAGTGGATACACATGCTGTAGTTTCGTTAGAAGTCAAGGTAATAGATGCAGGTCCAGCAGGAAGATTAAATCCAGTTGGTCCAGTTGGTCCAGTTGGTCCAGTTGGTCCAGTTGATCCAGTTGATCCGGTTGGTCCAGTTGGTCCGGTTGATCCAGTTGGTCCAGTTGGTCCAGTTGGTCCAGTTGATCCAGTTGATCCGGTTGGTCCAGTTGGTCCGGTTGATCCGGTTGGCCCAGTCGGTCCAGTTGATCCGGTTAATCCAGTAGCTCCTGTAGAACCGGTGGGACCGGTAGGGAATTGAAAAGGTTGAACAGTTGGAAGTGTAGGTCCAATAGAACCGGGATTAAGTGCAGCAAAAGATAAAAACTCGTCCATTATTTATCACCTCTAAAAATCGTATTACTAATAGTAAATGTAATGATAGAGCAAAGTGAAACGGACAAGCGGTTTTATTTTAACAAATTAAACAAAGTAGTTATATGATAGAAAGAGAGATTAGTATGATTCCTTTAGAAATTAAATATAAAAAGGCGATTATCTTCAAATCGCCTTTTAGGTAATGCCGTGTAATTTTATTCAGTTATTTGAAATATAGTTTCATTCGGTTTGGAAAATCCATACAGTTTCCTTGCGAATTTTAAAATTTCTTCTTCACTACTTGTTAAAGCCTTGACATCCTTGTTAAGGGAATGACCATCCTTCTTTACAGAAGATAATTTTTGTTGTTTCCGTATTAAGTGTGATTTGTTTTTCTTTAATCATTTCTTGTTGGTTATTCAGAGAATATTGAAGGACAAAAATTATAGGTAATATAAAAGCCAAAGTAGTTATAATACGGCGTCTTGTTTTTTTTATACTACCTTGTTGGGTATTAGGATTCACTTGCTGTGAGGGTATATTAGGATTTGATTGGTGTGATGATACTTTTGGGATGTTTCCCATTAAAATGCCTCCATTACTGATTGTCGAATTTAAACCGTTTAATAGTATTATAAATGTTCAATAAGGATTTTAGAAGATATTTTAATATAGGTGAGTTTTGTAAAGTTTAAACAAAATCTTTATTTAAATAAAAGAAACCCCGCTTGTCTCTGGGGTTTCTGAAGGCAATGAAAGTACTCGACTAATTAAAGATTCCATGAATTTTTTGCTGAAAATACTGGTGAATTCGTCTGAAGTAATGAGGGCATCTAAAGCTTTATACGTACGTGAAGTAATTAAAAATCGATTTATAAGAGTTAGCTTGTTTTTTCTTAATAGCCCACCTAATCAGTAAATACATATGTCTGTTGAAATCTTTACGTGTTCATTGATAAAAAGCTGATTATATTCAGTCAGCTTTTTGTATAATACATTCTAGTATTTATCGGTTCCAAAAGACATATTCTTTCCTTTAAGTTGGCATCGAAAATATTACCAATTTTTCCTTTTACAATGGCAACAAATAAAGAAACATTTACAACGACACTTATTTCGTTTAGAACTCCAATCATCATCACGATGACACTTTTCTTTAGATTTCCACCAATCATCATTACAATGCTTTTTCTGAGAACTCCAATTATCATCACAATGATGTTTTTCTTTAGATTTCCACCAATCATCACAACAATGCTTTTTCTGAGAACTCCAGCAATCATTTTTCCAGGACATTTATTTCTACCTCCTTTCAATAGTGTTCATATTATTCTATGTTTTAATAAAAAAATTGCTTGTTTATTAACCTACTATTTTATCTTTATATGATAGAGTGTCTTCTACTCGATATAGAATTCATACAAACTATGCTAATTTTTAAGAGAAAGTGGAGAGAACTACTACTAGTTATGGTATTTTTCAATAAACACTTGTTGAAGAAAATGTTCTGATTACAAATAATATCTTATTTTCGAGTACGCTTTTTAAATGTATATTTCACAATGAAAAATGGGAAATCCACAAATAAAGTCTATGTATATGTGAGTTAATGGGAAAATCTAGTGTGTTTTTAAGGGGCGTCTTATTTAAAAGAAAAAAGGTTTGTTTTAGAAAGTGGTGTCTAAACATTAAATGGAGTAGGACTAAATTCACGGCCGCTCATTAAAAAGCTTTTAATTAGGAGAAGTCTGTTTTTATAATGAATAATGAAAAGAAAGTTTGGTACAATTGTTTGTTTTTTTCTTTTTATGTGTTTGCCTCGTACCCTTTTAAGCTAGTGGACATACTTTACTAATAGAAAGGATTAGGGGGTGAGGTATTGGGTTCTCGATTTAATAATTGTAAAAAGAAGTGTACATGTAAACAAGATGATTGTTGGGAAGTATTCGAAGAGTGTAAAAAAGAACAGCATGAGAAATGTGATAATTCTTGTGTACAAGGAATTAGAGATGAACTTAAGAAATTAATTAATCGAACAGTTCAAATTAATACAGAGGGACGTACTTATGTAGGTACTGTTTCGTCTGTAAGTTGTGATGTAGTTAGGCTTGCGGCTATTCCTGGATCGGTTGGAGTAATTATTTCCATTTGCAAAATTGAAGCAATTTTCCCACCGGTTACAACGGTTACTGCTGACTTTGATTTTAATGGTATTGATGTAGCAAACAAAGCATAATTATGCTGCTTTTTTGTAAAGCCATTCACATGAATGGCTTTATTTTAATTTTATATAAAAGGAGAATATATTCTTTATATAGAAATAAGTTTGAGGTTATAAAGCATGATGTACGAAAGGAGCAAGGAAGTGATTAAACTAGAAAGCTTTAAGAAATCTGATTTTAAACAATTAATAAATTGGATTAATTCCGAAGAATTTCTAATACAATGGTCAGGAAATGCATTCACATTTCCTTTAGACGAACAGCAATTAGAGAAGTATATAGAAAGTGCAAATACACTCGCTTTCAAAGTGGTAGATGAAGAGACTTCAGACGTTATTGGACATATTTCGCTTGGGCAAATAGATAATATTAATAAGTCCGCTAGAATTGGAAAAGTATTAGTTGGTAATACGAAGATGAGAGGACGTTCTATAGGAAAACATATGATGAAAGCAGTACTTCATATTGCTTTTGACGAATTAAAACTACATAGAGTAACTCTTGGTGTGTATGATTTTAATACATCGGCCATTTCATGTTACGAAAAAATAGGGTTTGTAAAAGAAGGCTTATTAAGAGAGTCAAAAAGAGTAGGAGAAACGTATTGGAATTTATGGGAAATGAGTATGTTAGAATATGAATGGAAGAAGTAGCAACGATAGTAATTTATAATTATATTATGTTAACAAAGGGGTTTGGTGGGTATAGTGGATAATAAAACAAAAATAATTTCAATTGCAGCTGTTTCGGGGGGAGGTAAAACTACAATTACAGAAAGATTAAAGCATAAGTTTAAAAACTCAAAAGCTCTATATTTTGATAGTTACACATTTGATAAATCTCCTGCTGATATTTGTAAATGGATTGATGATGGGGCGAATTACGACGAGTGGGTATTAACACCATTAATTCATGATATTGAGCAACTTATACAAAATAATACCTTAGACTATATTATTGTAGATTATCCTTTTGCATACTTAAATAGTGAGATGCGAAAATTCATTGATGTAACTATATTTATTGATACGCCTTTAGATATTGCGATGGCTAGAAGGATTTTGCGAGATTTTAAGGAAGGTACAATAGATGAAATACATAATGATTTGGAACATTACATGACATATGCGAGAAAAGCTTATTTAGAGGCAATTCATACTGTTAAGCCGAATTCAGATATCATATTGGATGGTTCTTTATCTGTAAGTGAAATAATTAATCACGCTGTAGAGGAACTTGGCCGAAGAGAAGTGATTGTCAATGGTTAAATGTATAGAGGAATATATACAAGTTGCTGATTTTAAAATGTATACGAAAATATTCCAAGGAAAGAAGCAGCAGCCTGTTATTATATTGGAATCAGGCTATGGTGATTATTCGAAGGCATGGAATCAAACTGCTGAAGAACTGACGGAATATGGTACGGTACTTACATACGATCGGGCTGGATTAGGCAAAAGCGGGAAGAGTTCCAAGAAACGTATTAGTTCTGAAATGGTAAAAGATTTGAGAACATGCTTAAATCTTTTACAACTGAAGCCACCTTATATTTTTGTAGGACATTCTTTTGGTGGTATAAATGCACGTTTATTTACTGATTTTTATCCTGAAGATATGTTGGGAATAGTTTTGGTTGATTCGACACCAGAAAATTATAAAGAAGCATTTTTGCCAATCATGTCTCCAGAATTTCAAGAAGCTTACTATAAACAATTTGTACATGAAAGTTCTTATGAAGAGTTTATGTTTAGTCTGGGTGAAGCAGATAAATATTGTCAGTCGACGAGAGATATTCCACTCGTCGTGTTAGCTGCTGGTAAAAAAGCTTTTTATTCGCAAGATGCACAAATAAAATGGTTACAATTGCAAGAAGAATTATTAAGATTATCAAACAAAAATAAACTAATAATTGCAGAACAAAGTGGTCATTATATTCAAAAAGATGAGCCACATTATATAACAGATGCTGTTAGGTGGATAATTGAAGTAAGAGAGAGATAAATGTGTACACTTTATTTCAATATAATTGGCAAGTAAGAGATGATTGGTTTAAGTGGTGTGAACAACTTTCAGAGGAAGATTTACTTTGCAAACTGGTGGTATTTTAGAAACATTATTTCATATTGTAGATGTAGAGTATAGTTGGATTAGTGCTCTTCAAGGATAAGAAGATAGAGAACAGCAATTTAAAGATTATCAATCGATTCAAAAAGTGAAAGCGTTATTTAATTTATATAAACGAGAACTTGAAGTTTTTTTGCAGTCATAATTATCTAGCCTAGAATGCTAGCACACTTAAAATAAGCCGTATAAAAAGTTAATCATTGTGTGCTTTGATTATATAATGTCGTCGAAATAAATAGTGTGAAGGACAGCTATCTTAACAAGTGTTTCATGTAACGTTCATATACTTTAATTTTTTATAATTAATTAAATTTGAATTTTATTTGTTGTTAAGAAAAGGTGAGAAGAAAATAAAAAAAGAGGGCTAATGCCCTCTTTTTTTATTAATTTGGTAATTAATCACAGATTGGTATCCCAAGCACTCTTAGAGCTAATGCTACTTGAAGGGAAATCTCTAATCTAGCAATTTCAATACCAGCTACTGAAAGAACTAAAAAAGGTTGTCCGTTTACAAATACAACGCAACTATCCATAGTTAAGCCTCCTTTCTAGTAATCTACTATAGTATATGAATAGAACTTTAATATGTAATAGTTAAATTGTTGGATTTAATAGAATTAATAGATTAACCCATTTAAACTAAACAAAAGAACATAACGAAAGGAAACAGAGATGGATGTATGCCTCAAAAAACATAGGTTTTAAGACATGTAATCGTACATGAAATCCATCATATTGGTCAGCTATCTATATGGGCGAGGGAGTTAAACTTGCAACCAATTTCAGCAAATTTGATTGGACGAGGATGATAGAATTAAAAACCGACTTGCATCTCAAGCGCAAGTCGGTTTTTATATATAAGAAGATTTCTTAATTGAAATCCTCGGATTTTTTCTGACGTATATGTAAAAACATTAAGGTGGTAATGATTAAGAAAATCATTATAGTTTGTATAATTAAGTTTTTAAACTGAAGCAATATTGTCCAAGATGTAAGGGTGTCTTTAAAAGCTTGGAGTGCAGAGTACGAGGAAGGATCAAAACCATACTGTAGCAACTTTTTTGTTTCAATAAATGAGATGTTTTCTTCATCTGCATCTAATATTACTGAAATTAGTCTAGTATCTCCTAGTTTTGCTGTACTGACAAAACTATAATTACCGTTAGTTGAAAAACTAGTTTGTAAGCCATCAACACCTTGAAGTTTAATGTTTTCATTAAGGGAATATATCATTTTATTCGTATTGAAAACCTGGGAATCTTTGAAGGTAAATTGGTAAGAGGTTAGTTTCGTAATATTCAATACATCTGGAAAATCTTTTACTAATCGTGCAGCTAGTTTAGCTGCGTCTATTGCTGTTGTAGTTGATTGTTTATTTGTATCATGATTAATTCCAGTAGAGTTTAGAAATGGAGATGGTTGTAATAACTGTAGTTCTTTTGCTTTTTTATTCATTAATATTGTAAAGTTATCTTCATTTCCAGCAATGTGTTCTGCTAGAGCGAGTGCAGAACGATTATTCCCTGCCAGTAGCAATGCATGAAGTAAATCACGAACCGTTGTTTTATCATTCGATGTTACTTGTATAGGGCTTGTTTCTACTCGGAAAACTTCGTTACTTATTTGTACGAAGTCATCTAACTGTATTTTTCTATCATTTAGTTGTTCCAATACGATATATTCCGTCATTAATTTAGATAAAGTAGCTGATTGTACTGGGGTTTCTTCATTTTTTTTATAAACAATTTCACCTGAATTAGCATTTATTAAAATAGCTGATTTAGCTTGAATAATCGGACCATTTACATAAAGATAAAAATATAAAACGATAAGTGCAGTAATGAAAAAAGATAATAATAAAATAGCGAATTTTTTTAAGAATTGCATAAGTGATCCTCCTATTATGACATCAATAATAGTATTGTAAAAAGGAATGCTTAATTAGGAAGAAAGAAAAGGTAAAGAATTTCTAAAGAATTATAAAGGATTATTAAATTTAGGGAAATAATAGAAAAAGTTCAATTTCTTATATGATAAGAAATTGAACTTTTTATTTGTAATATTAACATTTGTATGGAAGTAGTTTTACAGTGAATGTTGTTTTTTCGTCATCACTATATACTTCAATTGTTCCTTTATGCAACTCGACTATACTTTTTGCAATTGCTAATCCAAGTCCAGATCCACCAGTGTTTGTAGAGCGAGATTTCTCAACGCGGTAAAAACGTTCAAAAATATGAGGTAAATCCGTACTAGGAATAGGTTGTCCGTAATTTGTTATATCAATTGTAATCATATTATTGCTTTCATAAGCAGTAAGGTCAATATAGCGACCTTCGCTTCCATAAGCGATAGCGTTTATAATAAGATTTTCAAACACACGCACTAATTTGTCACCATCAGCTAATACCATAAGCTTTTGAGACGGGAAAGAAGGCCGACATTCTATATTAGCTTCTTGAACCTGTATGCGGAATTGAACAGTTAATTGTCCAAGTAACTCTACAATATCAATAGGAACAGAATACAAGCTTAATTCTTTATTTTGAACACGTGTATATTCGAACAAGTCATTCATTAATGCATTAAGACGAGTTACTTTATCGTAAATGACTTGAATATAGTATCGCAATTCCACTTCATCTCTATAATTATCATGATGGATTAAATTTACGTATCCAACTATAGAAGTAAGAGGGGTGCGTAAGTCATGTGATACATTTGTAATAAGTTCACTTTTTGCTTGTTCCGCTTGTCTTTCTTCATCAATGGAGACTTTTAATTGTTCAACAATTTCATTGACCCCGATTGCTAATTCTTCTAGATAATTATGATTTACAATAGAAACTTTATGATTGAAGTTTCCATTTGCAATATAACGAATTTCTTCTATCATTTTTTTTATACAAGTTTCATAATAAAGTTTTTTCTCGTGACGATAAAAAATGTAAAGATAGGATGAAAAAATAGAAAATAAAAACAAATAAGATACAATCATCATCCATAAAGACTCTTTAATCCCTTTATACTTTTCATAACCAAAAATTCGAATGAATTCTTTACCGAGTTCAGTTAGAGTAAGTGAACTCTCAATTACACTCGTAACGAGGCGATAAATAATTAGTTCAGTAATAGGAGTGAGTGTGATAGCTAATAAAAGCCAAAAAATAAGTTTCCATTTAGGAATATCTTTTAATATATCAAATGCTTCATTTCTCAATTTTATAGCCAACTCCCCAAACAGTATGAATCAATTTTTCTCCATTCATTACTGTTTCAAGTTTATCTCGTAAGTTGCTAATATGGACCATTACCGTCTTATTTGAACCGTAACCATCTTCATTCCAAACGCGTTCGAAAATTTCTTCTGAACTAAATACTCTTCCTGTATTACTCGCAAGTAAATATAAAATATCGAATTCAATAGAGGTTAGTTTAATATACTCTCCATTTACTTTAACTGTATGATTATGTTTGTGTATTTCAACAGAGCGAATACGAATAATACCATCTTCATTCTTTTGCGAAGTAGCATTTTGGAAAGAGGATCTTCGTAATAAAGCTTTCACTCTAGCTACTAATTCTAATGGATTGAATGGTTTGATCATATAATCATCGGCACCTGTCATAAGGCCTAATATTTTATCCATATCTTCTGCTTTTGCACTAAGCATTAGAATTGGTACAGTATTATTTTCACGTACTTCCTGACAAACTTCTAATCCGTTTCGTTTTGGCATCATAATATCCAAAATCATAAGGTCAACTTCATATGTAGAAACCTTTTGCAATGCTTCATCGCCATCATAAGCTTTATAAATGTTATAGCCTTCATTTCGCAAATAAACAGCAAGTAATTCAACAATTTCTTTATCATCATCAATAATTAATATGTTTTTATTCATTGTGTAGTTCCTTTCCTTACAAATCATCAACATTACTATAATATCAAACATTTATGTACTTGTAGCGATGATTTTGTATAAAATTTCATGTAACGTATTAAAAAGGAGTAAAAAGATTAATATCGAATATAAAATAAAAAGGATATTTAGATTCTACATTATAATGTAAGTTAGTTATAAGGGGGATTTTCTATGTTATATAGTGATATATATTCATTTACTCCAACTGGAAAAATAGAAAATGATATTAAAGCCTTTCTACTAAAATATAATAAAGAGTTTACATATAAACATTCAATTCGTGTGGCAAATGAGGCAAAAAAGATTGCAGAAAAGTTTCACGTAGATAAAGAAAAAGCAGCAATTGCAGGATATTTACATGATATTAGTGGCATTTTTCCGAACGAGGAGAGGATTGCAGTTGCTGAAGAGTTTGGGGTAGAGATAGTGGAAGCAGAAAAAAGTTTCCTATGATTATTCATCAAAAATTATCGAGAGTAATCGCAAAAGAAATATTTAAAGTAGAAAATGAAGAAATTTTAAATGCAATTTGTTGCCATACAACGTTGCGTAAACATGCAACGAAGATGGATTTAGTATTATTTGTTGCAGATAAAATAGAATGGGATCAAAACGGGACACCACCATATTTAATAGAAATAAAAAAAGGATTGGAAAAATCTTTGGAAAAAGCAGCTTTTGTATATATTTCATATTTGTGGGAAAGGAAAGATACATTGAAAGTTATACATCCGTGGCTAGAAGAAGCATACTGGGATTTAAAAGGAATTTTACAGTAGAAAGGACAAGGAAATGCAATTAAAAGAATATATGAATCAAACATTTCCAGGAGTTACATTAGGACCCTACTTATATTCTCAGTGGGGAAATCATTTACATTTTGATTTCGGAAAAGATAAATATCAAATTGTAGAAGGAACCGACGATTTAAATATGGAATACTTTTCTCAACTATATACATATAATAAATTCTTATTTGAAGACATATTTTCAAAAGAAGATGTAGTGTTTGTAGTGACAAATGTTTATAGATTTAAAAAGGAAAACATAAAAACTCCACAGAAAATAAATGTATACAATAAATATATTAAGAAAAGAGATTTAAGATTTCATATAAGACAAGAAACGTTACTGTTTCTATTTGAAGATGAAGAAGCAGATTTATATTGTACATATCATTTTTCTTTAAAATGTCTTGCGGAAGATATTAAGTATGAATTGCTTATACAAGCTGCTAATCACGAGGATTTCTCTGCTCTGTATCCTCGATTTGGACGAAAAAAAGAAATTTCTTATCCAGATGTATTTCTCATAAATGCAACGAAAGATATTGTCATGTTTATGTGTGATGATAGAGGATGTAAAGTAATTGCGAAGAATAAAGAAATAATACGAGATTTATATAAGAAATACAAAGAATGGATTCCAGATTATGAACGAGAAAGTATAGATAACTTATTTAAATGACAATAGGGGAAGTGAAGCGTGTAATGAAACGTATTGCAATAGTATCTGCATGGGAACCAGAACTGACGTATTTGCATCAACATTATCCGAGTGAACGTGTTGAAAAAAGAGCAGCTTGGGAATTTCATTTTCATACTATTAATGAGCTGGAAATTATATCAGTTGTTACTGGTGTTGGTAAAGTAAGCTGCGCTAGTTGTGTACAATTGTTAATTAGTGAGTTTCAGCCAGATGAGTTGTTTATGACAGGAATATGCGGAAGTTTATCAAACAAGGTGAAAAACGGTCATATTGTAGTGGCACTAAACGCAATACAACACGATGTTACTGCAGCTGGCTCAGGGGAAGATGTTTTTAATTTATATAACGGTAGAACAGCACCTATTGAAACAACAAAATCACTTGTAAGAAGAATAAAAAAAATACGATCATATGATCCAATACATTTCGGTACATTTTTATCCGGAGATCAACGTATTCGCAGTTCAGAAATGAGATATTTACTCCATACCGTATATGGAGCATTGGCAGTTGATCAAGAAGTAGCAGCTTTCGCCTATGTATGCCAAATAAATAAAAAACCATTTCTATGTTTAAAAGCTGCTTCAGATCAAGCAAATGATAAAACGAAAGAAGAACAAAAAATCTTTAAAATGCTAGCATGCGAAAGAGCATGTGAGCATTTAATTGCTTTTTTGCGTGTTTATGAGATTAATGTAGTAAATAATAGATAGTTTGTTATAAAACAAATTAATAGTGGGTTATATGTAGGGAAATGTCCGTTCATTTCAAATTAAGAGCTGAAATTTATAATAGATGGAATATATTATATGGGTACATGTTGCGGTTAATACAAGCAATTGGAGGGCAATTTTATATGATTCAATATAAAAGATGTAGTGAAGTAAATATTGATTTAGTATATGAAGCTTTTAAAGATGGATTTTCCGATTATATTATTAAGATGGAAGTTTCAAAAGGTGATTTTATACACCGTTTTTTGGGACCAGAAGGTAATTTGCTAGAACATTCTTTTCTTGCTTTAGACGGTGACAAATCAGTTGGCGTAATATTAGGTGGTATAAAGGATTATGAAAGTATAAAGACTATGCGCTGTGGAACATTAGCGGTTCATCCTAATTACCGAGGTATTGGTGTGAGTCAAAAATTATTTGAACTGCATAAAGAAGAGGCGATTCAACATGGATGTAAGCAACTTTTTCTCGAAGTCATTGTAGGAAACGACCGAGCGATTCATTTTTATAATAAGTTGGGCTATGAAAAAGTGTACGATCTTTCTTATTATAATTTAAATGATTTGACTAAAATAATGAATAAAGATTGTAAGGATATTGAAGTAAAACAATTAGAATTTCCAACTTTTAAAGATGAAATTCAGAAATGGTTAAACTTCCATATAAATTGGCAAAATGATGTTGATTATATCGAAAAAACAAATAATGTATTTTATGGTGCATATGTCACTAATGACTTAAAAGGCTCTCTATGTGTAAATGAAGAAGGTAAAATTAGTTTTATTTTCGTAGATAAAGATTATAGAAATATTGGTGTTGGGATGAAATTATTAGAAGTAGCAAGAGAAGAATTACATTTATCAAGTTTATCAATTGGGTTTCCTAACAATAATTTACTGGAGGGTTTTTTAAAGAAATGTAGATTTGAAAAGAATTCTTTAGCACAATATGAAATGTTTTATTACTCTAAGAGCGGAAAGATTTATTCTTTTCGCTTTTTATTTTGCTGTTATGTTGGTAAATGCTCCGTAACTATAATTTATAATGCGAGGGAGTTTGTTTATCCTTAAGTTATTTTTTAAATTGTCAATTTCATACTAATAATTTTCTTTGTATAATATTCTAATTTTATGTAGAATAGATACGATGGGAGGGGATGAAATGAATAATGGATTAAAGTTTAAGATTTTTGAATTGCATTGTCTCGTTCAAAAGACTTATTCTGATATTAAAATGGCATGTGATATTGCTATTTATCAAGAAAACACTTCTAAATATTTAATTTCATTAGGATTTTTAAATAAATCATATATGACTTATATAGAAGCAAAAAGATTCTATCGCGAAAATGAAGAGCTTGTAAGTGTAGAATTTGATAATTTCTTTGATATGTATGATAAATTAGAAAACGAATTAAAACAAGTTATTTCAACTGAAGATAAAAATCCTTCATCGCTACATAGCAGACTTGATCAGTTTCAGCAGAAAGTTGAAAATATAAATGACCTAATAAAAGTATTGCAAAATGCTCGTTAATGAATGCTTTTTTCTTTTTGTATAGAAATTATGTATTAAAAACATTTTAGGGATATTACATATTGAAGAGGTGGCTTTTGTAGATTACAAAAGTCATCTTTTTATGTTAGGAATAGATTGTATACATTTTAGCAGTTTCATATAAATAATAGAAATTTATACGAGGTAAATATCATGGGAAATAAAAAAGAAATAGCTATAGTAGCATTAACAACAGGATTCGTTTTAACAAGTGTAACACCATATGGAGTAGGTCATGCAGAGGAACCTGGTCAAATGCAAGTTGAAATTCAAGAGGATTCGTTCCGTACAGGTGATCTGACACAACCATCAAAAAAGGCACCAGAGAATGTAGTGAAAGATGCACTTAAGGAAAATACGGAGCATGCTTTGTCTCCAAAACAAGTTAGTGCAGAAACAGGAGTAGATTACAAGGTTCTTCAAAAACGTGGTTCTTATGATGGAACTACACTTGTGCGCATGCAACAAATATATGAAGGAAAAGAAGTATATGGCCACCAGTTGACTGCTCACGTAGATAAAAAAGGTATTATTAAAAGCATTTCAGGAGCTAGCGCACAAAATTTAACACAAGAAGATTTAAAGAAACCTATTAATTTATCAAAAGAAGAAGCAAAACAATATATTTATAAAAAGTACGGAAACGATACTAAATTTATTTCTGAGCCAGAAGTTAAGGCAGTTATTTTTGTTGATGAAAATCATGGGCAGGCTAGCAATGCATATCAAGTTACATTTGCTGCTACAACACCAAATTATGTATCTGGAACTTATTTAGTGAATGCTCATAATGGTGAAATGTTAAAAGATATGGTACAAGAATCAAGTTTGAAAATAAGTGAAGAGTATGTTCAATCCGTTAAGGAAAATAAAACTAGCAATTTCACATCATTAACTGGAACAGGAAAAGATGATTTAGGCGTAACTCGTACATTTGGTATTTCTAAACAGACCAGTGGGAATTATGCGCTTGCTGATTACACAAGAGGACAAGGAATTGAGACATATGATGTAAATTATAGAGATATTACAAATGAAGAAAGTTATTATCCTGGTATACTAACAACTAGCGTTTCAACAACATTTAATGATCCAAAGGCGGTAAGCGCTCATTTCTTAGCAACAAAGGTATATGATTTTTATAAAGAAAAATATAAGCGTAATAGTTTTGATAATAAAGGGAAAAAAGTAGTTTCAGTTGTACATGCATGGGATTCCGGAGGAACAAATGATCCTGAAAATTGGGAGAATGCATTTAGTACTAATATTAATAACATTAGTATGCTTTTATATGGAGATCCTATGGTAAAAGCGTTCGACATAGCGGGTCATGAATTTACACATGCGGTTACATCTAGCGAATCTAACCTTGAATTTTCAGGAGAATCTGGGGCGATTAACGAGGCATTATCTGATATTATGGGAACGGCTATAGAGAAATACATAAATAATGGAGAATTTAACTGGACAATAGGAGAACAAACGGGATCGACTTTTCGTAATATGAAAAATCCAACTGCAATTAATTTTTCAGAAGGACTACCGTATCCTGATGATTATAGTAAATATAATGATTTAAATGGAGAGGATTATGGAGGCGTTCATTTTAACTCAAGTATTATTAATAAAGTTGCGTATTTAATTGCACAAGGTGGTACTCATAACGGTGTAAATGTAAATGGTATTGGTGAGGATAAAATGTTTGATATTTTCTATTATGCAAATACTGATGAATTAAACATGACTTCTGATTTCTCTGAATTGAGATTGGCATGCCTTACAGTTGCAACTAATAAATATGGAACGAACTCAATTGAAGTTCAATCAGTCCAAAATGCTTTTGATGCGGCAAAAATTACAGGAACAGTGAAAGAAAACGAAAAAACAGTAGAAAACCAAGCGCCAGAGTTAACTGTACCGAGTACCATTACACTACGTGTAGGAGATACGTTTGATCCAATGAGAAATGTAAAAGCTGTTGATAAGGAAGATGGTGATTTAATAAATAAAGTAAAGCATAAAGGCGATGTAGATACTTCAAAATCAGGTACATACATTATGGAATACATGGTTGTTGATTCTCAAGGGCGGAATGCAACGGCAACACAGACTGTAATTGTAGAGAAAAATGGAGAAACATCAGATTTAGAACCTAAATTAACAGTGCCTGTTGGAGCGACAATTCATGTAGGAGATTCATTTGTTCCAATGGCAGAAGTATTAGCTATCGATAAAGAAGACGGTGATCTCACTTCTAAAATCAAAGTTGATGGTGAAGTAGATACATCTAAAGCTGGTACTTACGTATTAACGTACACGGTTACAGATTCTAAAGGTCATGAAGTAACGGCGGAGCAAACTGTAACGGTCAAAGTTAGAGAAGAAGTTAAAAATGATAAACCAATACTAAAAGTACCTGCTACAACTTCAATTACTGAGGGTGATCAATTTGATCCGTTGGTAGGAGTATCAGCTACTGACAAAGAAGACGGTGACCTTACTTCTAAAGTAGCGTATGAAGGAACTATAGATATAACTAAAGCTGGTACTTATGAAATAATATATAGTGTAAGAGATTCCGTGGGTAATGAGGTAAATACAATACAAAAAGTGTTAGTGAAAGATAAAGAAACTAGCAAACCTAATGGTCTTGCTAATAAGACAAACAACAGTAATACCGATAAAAAAGAATATACATATAAGGAGCTTCCAAAGACGGGTGTAAGTACAACTAACAGTGCAGTAATCGGCATATTGATGATTATTACAGGCACAGTACTCACTTTTGTTCGCAAATTTAGAAAGATACAAAAATAATAGTAGGGATTATTCGTTTGAAGAAAAGAGTTCATTATTCAAAAGAAATAAAGTAGAAAGTAAGTAAAACAAAATATGGATTTTTTACTTAATAAGATTTTAGTAGTTAAGCGGTGCATTTGGCTTCTATAAAAATTTGTAGTTGGATCATGTTCTGTCTACAAAACTACATTACATAAAAAACACGTTACTATTCTCATTAAAATAAAAGAATAGTAACGTGTTTTTTGGTTTGGAAAAAGCATAAATCCTATAGTTCATGAATCTGGGAGTGCTTCTAATCTGCCATTGATGAGTTACTGAAAACATTTTGTTTTAATGGAAGTTTCACTCTAAATGACAACATGAGATTTTCGATATTTACCAGGTGTTTCATTGGTGAATTTTTTAAAAATTTTAGTGAAATAACTTTGATCGCTAAAATTAAGCGAAGCACATATGTCTGATAAAGGATCGGTGGTGAAAGTTAATAATTTCTTTGCTTCTTCGATTCGTTCACGTTGAATGTACTCAATTAATGAAATACCGACTTCTTTTTTAAATAATATAGATAAATAATCTGAATTCACATTTGCAAATTTAGCAAGTTGTTTAACAGATATTGGATTGTAAATATTTTTAAAAATGTAGTTTTTACAAATAGCAATAGTCTGTGAATATTGCTGTGTTTTTTGTGCCTTTACACGGTCTGCAAAGGTACAAAAAGCATTTTTTAATAAATCCCAAACAGATTCTTTGTCTTTTAAATCTTCTGTTCTTTGAATATGTAAATCATAAATTTTGTAAGCAATCCCAGATGGAAGTCCCCCTTTTATCGCATATCTAGTAGCGAGCGTGATGGATGAAATACAAATGTTTTTATGACGTCTTAATTGATGGAATGAAGATAAAGATGAAAGAGTCTTTTGTTGGAATTCGTAATAATATTTGAGTACGGTTTCTTTATCCCCGTCTTCTATAGAACTAAGTAGTTGCTGCTCTATATATAAATTATGATAAATGGATTCGTCTTTTTGCATTGAAATATATACATCTTCGTTTAAGATTCTGCTATGACTTATATGAAGTGAATCACTGTTATTTGAAAAGGTGCTTACATCTGAATTTTTTTTATAGAGAATGTTATAGAACAATATTGCTATATTTACAAAGAAATTTTGATCTTTGACTGACAATGAAAAATAATGGTCTCTTGTTCTTTTATAATTTGGAATGAAATTAAGGTTACTATCCGTTTTACTTGTAGAAAAATTTACATGTGCCAAGGGCCCAATAATAACAGTACCGTTCACCATATAATCGCTCTTTATGTGAATTAAAATGAAGTGCCCTAGATGTTCGTGAGTTCTGAAGATGGGTGAATTATATGTATCATTTCTCTGAAAAAGCACATGTAACTGTTCTATTTTTGATGTATACAACGAATGTGAATCATTTTTTGATGTGAATTCTAAAAGAATATTTTTGTTACAATCTAAAAAACAAACTGGAATTTCAAAAGATTGGAAAAACATATTGCAAATGTACTCTATCTCAACTAGACTGAGCTTTTTAGTCATATTCTTCCTCCTTACAGTTATGCGTAATAGCTAAATAAACATATATTCCTTTTTTCATAAGTAGAAACGGAAAATCTTCATTAATAAAAAATATAAATAAAAGTTATAAACTTCTAAGAATAATACCATAATTTAACATGAATAGCACATATTATTTGAATATACAGGTAATAGTTTTGGACAGTAGCGTAAAATATGAATCGTCACACTTATTTGTTGGTTATTACTTATATGTATTAAAAATGATTAAGGTTGGATTTTAAATAGGGATAGGAAGTGAGAAATTAATAGATTGACAGTAAGTGACTAGTCGAAATTAGCAGTGAAAGCTATTATGTAACAAATGTAATGATTTTTGAAGTAGAGATATAAGTGTAATTTAGGGGAGAAAATTACATATATCATGTGGAGAGACAACGTAATAATAAAAGATAAGAAAAGTGAATAAGTGATTGTAAACAATGGATTGTTGGACGACTATGTTTTATGTTATTCGTTTAAATCTGATACTTGGCACACTATTGCTTTTAAGAAGGTAATAGTAATAAAGAGATTTTTAAAATGATAGAAGTAGTAAAGGGGATAAGAGAAATGAAAAAAATATTTAGTGTGCTTTTAGTGTTATTCTTAACATTTTCTACATGGTCTAGTGTATTAGTAAAGGCAGATTCACCATCTAAAGGTACTTTAACGATTCATAAGTATGAACAAGAAAAAGATGGAGCGCAGGGACTAGAAGGTGACGGTTCTGCAAATCAAGAGGTGCCAAAAGATGCGAAACCATTAAAAGGTGTAACGTTTGAAGTAAAAAAGGTTGCCTCGTTTGAAAAAATTTCAAACGATGGGAAAATCGTAAAAGAAGATGTGAAACCTGTAATGGGAGCAACTCCAACGCAAGTAGTAACAGATGATAACGGACAAGCTGTATTAAAAGATCTTCAGCTAGGACGTTATGAGGTGAAAGAAGTGGCAGGACCTCCACATGTTAATCTAAATCCCAATACGTATACAGTGGATATCCCATTAACGAATAAAGAGGGTAAGGTGCTAAACTATGATGTTCACATGTATCCTAAAAATGAGGTTAAACGTGGTGCAGTGGATTTAATAAAAACTGGTGTAAATGAAAAAGCATTAGCAGGTGCAGTATTCTCTTTATTTAAAAAAGACGGTACAGAAGTGAAAAAAGAGTTAGTAACAGATGCTAATGGTCATATTCGCGTGCAAGGATTGGTGTATGGAGAATACTATTTCCAAGAAACAAACGCTCCGAAAGGCTATGTAATAGATCCAACTAAACGTGAGTTTTTTGTTAAGAACTCGGGAACAATTAATGAAGATGGAACTATTACTTCTGGTACAGTAGTTAAATTAGAAGTGAAAAACTATGAAGAACCAATAATTGATAAAAAGATTAACGGAAAATTGGAAGCGTTACCAATCAATCCGTTAACTAATTATAATTATGATATTAAAACATTAATTCCAGAAGACATTAAGGAATATAAAAAATATGTGGTAACAGATACTTTGGATAATCGTTTAGTGATTCAAGGAAAGCCAATTGTGAAATTTGATGGAGCAGAAGTAAATGCAAGCATTGTAGAGGTAGCTATAGAAGGTCAAAAAGTAACAGCTACAGTAAAAGATTTCACAAAATTAGATGGTAAAAAAGAATTTCATTTGCAAATTAAATCTCAAGTAAAAGAAGGAGTACCATCTGGTTCGGAAATTTTAAATACAGCAAAAATTGATTTTACAAATAAAAATGATGTAATTGGAGAAAAGGAATCTAAACCTGTAGTTGTTGTTCCGACAACTGGAATAATTGAGTTAACAAAAATTGATGGTGCTAATAAGAATAAATTAAAAGGTGCAGAGTTTGTACTTAAAGATAAAAATGGAAAAATAGTTGTTGTAGCAGGAAAAGAAGTAACAGGTGTATCAGATGAAAATGGTGTTATTAAATGGTCTAACATTCCATATGGAGACTATCAAATTTTTGAAACGAAAGCACCAACATATACAAAAGAAGATGGTACAAAAGCTTCTTATCAATTATTAAAAGATCCCATTGATGTAAAGATTAGCGAAAATAATCAAACGGTTAAATTAACGATTGAAAATAATAAAAGTGGATGGGTTCTTCCGGTAACGGGTGGCATAGGAACGACTCTTTTTACTGTAATAGGCCTTACGTTAATGGTTACAGCGGCATTTGTTTTCTTTAGAAAAAAGTTTGCTAATAATTAAGATTTTAGGAACATGTAACTATGGGAAAAGGGGAGAAGCAAAATGCTTCCCTCTTTTCGATATTTAAGCATATACAGAGGTGGAAATATGAAACGAAATCTTGTTTTGGGAGGTATTTTTTTATTTGGATTAGGTGTTTTTTTATATCCTACTATTAGTAATTGGTTGGCGACTCGTGCACATTATTCTGAGATTAGCTCTTACGATAAGAAGATCAAAGCGCTACAAAAGAAAGAAGTCGAACGTAGGGAAAAAGAAGCAGCCGAATATAATAAACAAGTTCACACTTCCACGAAAACATTTACTGATCCATTTTCTGAAAAAAAAAGTAATCATCAAGCATATGCTGATGCGTTAAATTTAGGAGATGTAATGGGGTATATTGAAATATCGAAAATTAATATAAAACTGCCAATCTATCAAGGGACATCTGAGGAAGTATTGAGCCGCGGGATAGGTCATTTAGATTTTTCTTCGCTCCCGATAGGTGGAGAAAATACGCACACTATTTTAACAGGGCATCGTGGTTTACCATCAGCAAAATTATTTACAGATTTAGATAAGTTGAGCGAAGGAGATCTCTTTTATATTCATTCTTTAGACAAAGTTCTTGCTTATAAAGTAGATCAAATTAAAGTAGTGTTACCACACGAAACGGACGATCTACAAATTGTAGAAAATAAAGATTATACAACTTTAATTACGTGTACGCCTTATGGAGTAAACACCAATAGATTGCTAGTTCGAGGTGTGCGTGTGGAGTTAAACGAGAATGAAAAACAAAAAGTGAGTACAGAGATATTTATATTTAATAAGTGGACTGTAATAGTTCCAATCCTATTGTTATGTGTGTTTCTAGTCGTAATTTATAAGAAAAGGTTAACTCGATAGAATGTATTTATTTATCCTGCATTAATGGACATTGGGACCGGAAATTCAGAGATAAGTAAAGAAGATATATAGGGAATGAAGTAAATCCTCATTGATAAACATGTCATTTTATTCGACTATAGAAAAAATACGGTAAAGGTGGGAACAAAGGAATTGAGGCTACGATTAAAGCTGGTAAGTATTCATTTTATTGTTTTGTTAATGTTAAGTGTAAGTTTTGTCGTATATGTACCACAAGAAGCATATGGATCCACGACAAACTTAGAAGGTCTAGGTGATATATCGCGTTATAATGCAGTTGTCTTTGGTAACCATAAAGCAATAGGTGGCGACATTGAAGGAGCAATTGCAGTTCAAGGTGATATGGATGCATCGGGGTATACAATTGTAGGTGCTGCAGCGGGAACATCTAATATAGTAGGTGAAAAATGGGTTGATGAGGGATATCCGTCCTTGTTATTGTCTGGAAAATTTAAGAAATCAAGAGAAGAATCTTTTATCATTCAAAACGGAATAGTCGTAATGACAAAAGAGAGTGATCCAGATCGCATCATACAATCTTCTTATGATCATATCGTTTATAAAGAAAAACTAGAAATTGACGCGAAATTTAATGAATTTCGCAATATAGTGAACCAAGTCAGTAAAAATGCTGGTCAATATAAAACGAATACCCCAATTCCAAATATGAGTTATGGAATCGGAAAAGATATAAACAATTCTAATATTTATGTTTCATCAGAATTGACAGGGAAAAACAATTTAGATATAAGAGATGTATTTTTACCGAGTGCTAAGGACAAAGATTTTATTGTTATGTATTCGGATGCAACAGAGGTTACATTTAAAAATGGGTCTATTCTATATGACACGAACAATATTGGAAGGGCTACAGATATAGTTCCTACATCACAACCATATTCTCCTAATTCGCCGTTTACTGAGCTATATGGTAAAGTGATTTGGGTTTTTCCAAATGCGAAAAAAATTACAACAGAGGGATATGGTGTCGTTGGGAGTGTGTTTGCCCCCAATGCTGTATTAGAAACAAAAGGCGGTTCGATTAATGGACAAGCATTTGTTGGTGCGGTACAACAAACTGGTGGATTTGAATTTCACAATTTCAAATTTAACTGGCAACATTGGAACAAGCCTAGTACTGGAAAAGTAAAAATAAAAAAGGTTGATAGTAATAATGATAATAAAAAATTGGTGGGAGCAAAGTTTCATATAGAAGATTCAAATAAAAAAGTAGTTGGAGAACTAGTAACAAATGAAGAAGGAGAAGCGATATCAAAAGACTTACCAATAGGAAACTATATCCTTGTAGAAATAGAAGCGCCAAAAGACTATGAATTATTAAAAGAAAAAATAACTGTAAAAATAGAAAAAGATGCAGTGGTAGAAATTAAAATAGGAAATAAGAAATTGCCAGATCCAATGGGAAAAATGAAGTTAGTGAAAGTAGACATAAGTGATAAAAATAAAAAGCTAGCAGGGGCAAAGTTTCATATAGAAGATTCAAAAGGAAAAATAGTTGGAGAACTAGTAACAAATGAAGAAGGAGAAGTAATATCAAAAGACTTACCAATAGGAAACTATACCTTAGTGGAAGTAGAAGCACCTAAAGGTTACGAATTATTAAAAGAAAAAATAACTGTAAAAATAGAAAAAGATGCAGTAGTAGAAATTAAAATAGGAAATAAGAAATTGCCAGATCCAATGGGGAAAATGAAGCTTGTGAAAGTAGACATAAGTGATAAAAATAAAAAACTAGCAGGGGCAAAGTTTCATATAGAAGATTCAAAAGGAAAAATAGTTGGAGAACTAGTGACAAATGAAGAAGGAGAAGTAGTATCAAAAGACTTACCAATAGGAAACTATACCTTAGTGGAAGTAGAAGCACCTAAAGGTTACGAATTATTAAAAGAAAA
>NZ_JBXAEZ010000001.1:870591-1153676 GCF_058792475.1 Bacillus sp. MT94
AAAAGAAAAAATAACTGTAAAAGTAGAAAAAGATGCAGTAGTAGAAATTAAAATAGGAAATAAGAAATTACCAGATCCGACTGGACAATTTGAAATTGAGAAAGTTGATGATAAGGATATCAATTTAAAACTACAAGGCGCTATATTTCAAGTCTTAGATAAAGAGGGTAAAGAAGTGGCTAGATTAACAACGGATGAAAAAGGAAAGGTGATTTCCAGTCAATTAGTACTTGGAAAATATACGATAAAAGAAATAAAAGCGCCAAACGGATATATGTTACTTAGGGATCCAATAGAAATAGAAATTACAGAAGCAGTAAAGACACAAAAAATAACAGTGAAAAATGCGAAGAATAATTGGGTAATTCCTAATACTGGTGGGAGCGGAACAACAATTTTTTACGTAATTGGTATTATGCTAATGTTTGGTGTGCTATATTTCTGTAAGAAAAATCGTATATTATGAACTAATTTTATAGAGTTAGACAGATCGTTACGTTAGAGAGTTTTTAGGACATGAGTTCGGTATTGTACTGGACTCATGGTACTAAATTTGTTAAAGGAGGAAGGATAATAGTAAACATAGAATATATTAATGAATTAAAATATTTAAGAGGTGAACATGGTGGCAATAAAACAAGACGAAATTAAAGTAGTTGTCGGAGCTGGAGTGTTTAATAATAATCCAGGTTGGATTCAAACGCAAGAAGATGAACTTAACTTACTAGATAAAGCTACGTGGGAAGAAAGATTTGAATACAACTCTATTTCAGCTATTTTAGCTGAGCATGTATGGGAACACCTTACTTTTGAAGAAGGTGTAAGAGCAGCTGAAATTTGTTATGAATTTTTAAAACCATCTGGTCATATTCGGTGCGGAGTCCCTGATGCATTCTTTCAGGATGAGGTATATCAAAATATAGTTCAAATAGGGGGCCCCGGTCCGAAAGATCATCCAGCAGCAAGTCATAAAATCGTTCATAATTATATAACATTAACGAAAATGTTTGAAACTGCTGGATTCGAGGTAGTTTTACTTGAATATTGTGATGAAAATGGTCGGTTTTATTACAACGAATGGGATGCAAACGACGGTGTTATTTTCCGTTCGAAAAGGTATGATTCTAGAAATAAAGGCGATAAACTTGGTTTTCCATCGCTAATTGTCGATGCGATTAAGCGTTAATCATTAATCATTCCACAAAAACAGGAGTTAATCCTATTATTTCATAAGTCGCAAATGCGGCTTTTTTTATTTGTACGTAAATCTATATTTAATTTTCAATATTATTTAACTCGATTTAGAAAATATTTAAGTTTTTCTCAGCACCATTCACTTTAAATTAACACTTCGTTGTTATAAATATTTATTTTATATTTATATTCGTGTAAAATGAAGTGAGAACATACATTCTATATAAGGAGGCAATCAAAATGATAGCTGAAATTGGGAAACTAACTGATGGATATATTGTAAAATTTGAACGCGAATTTCCATATACGGTAGAGGAAGTTTGGTCTGTATTAACAGAAAACAGTAAGCTGAAAAAATGGATGTCCAATTTACAGATTGAAAGCCTTAAAACTGGTGGAATAATAAAGTTCGACATGATGGACGGTTCATTCATAAACATTGATATTTTAGAGTGTCAACTAAACTCAGTACTTGAATTTACTTGGGATAAAGACCGTGTCCGATTTGAAATACATAAAGAGGAGAATGGTACTCTTTTACTTCTTAAAGAGTACATTCATGAATTAACAGATCATACACCGAGAGATATAGCTGGTTGGCATATTTGTTTAAATCTTTTTTCTTACGTTTTAAAAGGAGAAGAGAAAGAATTTTCTAAAGATGAATGGCAACAATGGTTTGAAATATACAAGGATATAAGATTCATGAAGTGAGAGGATAATTGCATGATAGGTAATATTCATTATGTAATTATTATATTGTAAAAATGCTTTTGTGAATAAATAAGAATAGAGGTTAATATGAAAGTAAATCAATTAATTGCTAATAACATAAATAAATTAGATGCAACTATACCGTTTAATAAATCGTTTGGAATTGCTGGGTTATCTGGATCGGGTAAAACAACTTTTTGCCAAACAATTGGTGAAGAGTCAAAAAAACGATTAGTTTCTTTATTACCAAAGGCTGAATATCAATATTTATTTCCTAACATTATGGAAACAAATTTTAGTGCTATTAAGATGGAAGAAATGCCGTTAGTACTTTTTCTAGGAAAATCATCGATTTCGTCTAATCCGCGTTCAACGATTGGTACTCATACTGGTGTTTTTACAGAGGTTCGGGAAAAACTTGCTGAAGTATTTAATCTTTCTCCAGAGGTCTTTTCATTTAATAATCAATTAGGCTGGTGTACTGGTTGTAAAGGCCGTGGTACTACAAAAAATGTTGAGTGTAAAAAATGTAAGGGAAAACGTTATAGTGAAGAAATTGAACAACATGAAATTGATTTGTTGGACAAGCCACATTCAATCTCAAATATTAATGATTTAAGTATTGAATCTATTCTTTCACTAGCAAAAGAGTTAAATATTAGTGAAGAAAAACAGCATATACTGCAAAATATTATTAATATGAACATTGGTTATTTAACATTAAATCGAATTATGGGTACGTTATCAGGTGGAGAGTTAACACGACTTTATTTGGCCGAATTCATGGCAGTAAGTGAAAATGCTGTAATTATTATTGATGAGATTTCAGTTGGACTTGATCATGAAACTTTATTACAAATTTTAGAAGAGATTAAACGATTAGGGTGTAAAAATCAAATTTGGCTTATTGATCATTCAGATACAGTACTAGATACAACTGATGAGCAATTGTTCTTTGGACCTGGTAGCGGAAAATATGGCGGGAAAATTGTGGAAGAATCACCAAGACCAAAGTCAATACTGTGGGATCGAAATAAAGAAATACCAACAGAATATTATACATTCTATGATTTATATTGCCGTAATATCCAAATGGCTGAGTTTCAAATTCCTAAAAACAGGCTTGTAACAGTTACAGGAGAATCAGGATGTGGGAAATCTACACTTGTCAACGAATGTCTAGCTACAGATTTTTTGAAACGATATCCAAAAGATAAATTAGTTATGGTAGGACAAGACCGAAATCAATCAATTACAAGTCGATCAACTGTAGCAACTTTCCTAGATATTAAAAAGAAACTGACAAAGTATAGTGAAGACATTGATGATATTTTTGAGCGCTCGATTGAGGATATTATTGATGAACTTCCAAATGAAGATATCGCTTATAAACGTTTGAGCCTACTAATTAAATTAGGGCTTGGCTATTTAACATTAGAGAGAAAAACACAAACATTATCGACAGGTGAGTTTCAATGTGTTCATTTAGTTTCGGAATTATTTGCAAACACTAGAAATCCACATACATTATTTATTTTTGATGAGCCTTCAAAAGGTTTATCACAAAATATTTTAAATCAATTTATCGATAGTATTAGAGGTATTCTGCAAGATGAATCAGTTTCGATCATTATGATTGAGCATAATCGTTACATGTTAGAAAGCTCTGATTATATAGTTGATTTTGGAAAAAGGCAGAATGAATCTATAGAGCATTTGGATGTTGTCAATCATGAGGATTACTATCGTCAAAAAAGTAATGTGAATAGCACAGAGAAAATACACATCTCTTCAATGCTTAGGCAGAAAAAAGGGGTTCACTATTTAGAAGAAAATCATATTAACTATTTTAAAAATGCCGAAAATATTTATAAGGGCGGTATTTTAAAAAGTTTATCATCAATGGCTAGGTTAATTTATGGTGAATATGAATCTAATACAATCGCACCTGTTATTGCTATTGATCTTGAAAGACATTTATATAGTCAATATAGTTTCTTATATGAGATTGGTGGATTAATTAATCATATTGTAGCTGCTCATCCAATTAATAAAGATACGAGAAGTTTTGATTTCTATTCACAGGACAATCATTGTCCATCTTGTTCTGGACGTCTTCAAATTGAAGTTTTTGATAAAGATATTGCCATTCAAGATAAAAGTGTTCCATTTTGGGATGGGCTATTCGATCCAGAAATCATGAAGGTATTAAAATTTTATCAGCATGAAAAAATAGAATTTCTATTCGAAGAAATAAAAAATGAGCTTGGTCACGATTTGTCAAAGAGCTATAATGATATGTCAGAAGAAGAAAAGCATACGTTTTGGTACGGATATTTTGAAAAATCATTTTATGATAAAAAAGGAAAGACACGCAGAACATGGGTAGGGTTTAATACAATTATTGGTGGATATATTGTTATTTCAAAAGCACCTATTAAAGAAGAAATTAAGAGTTCAAAAAAAATGATGAAATGTCCAATTTGTGAGGGGACGGTTTTAAATCATCATAAACCACTTAAATTTGGTAACGTAGATATTCGTGAAATAATCAATCAGCCTATTAATAAAGTATTGAAAATAGTTGGTGATTTACCGGCACTTGTTAAATTGAAGTCTATTGTTGGTGGCGATATGGTATTGACGGAAGATGTTTCTTTATTGCCAAGAAAAGCACAAGTTGCATTGAAAATGTTTGAATTAGAACAAGCAAGCTTTTCAAACTATGAAATGGTGTTACAAAATGTCTTACCATTCTGGAGCGAAATAAAAGGAAATATCGAATCCATTAGTGTTAATAATCAGGTAACTGTTTGTGATTTCCCTAATGTTTATGAAACGAGAGAAACCATTATAGATAAGTATTTCACAAATGGTAAATATAAAAAACTTACGTATGTATACGAAGCGTTTGGATACAAAAAATTAGTTACCCAAATTAATAAAATTAAAAAAAGTAATCCATGTCCATTTTGTAAAGGTAAGAAAGTGATAACCGAAGATAATCTACATGATGGTGTCTTTAAACTAACAATTCCATGTGTAACTTGTAATGCAAGTGGTATTAATGACGAAGGGTTAAAAGAAGTTGTCGAGGGCGTGGATGTACAAACGTGGTTAACTGGAAAAGTAAGTGATGTTGTGAATGAAAGCTTATTAACAGAAGCTGTTGGACAAATACCCATTTTCAATCGCATACGTGAGTTGGATAAACGAGATATGATGGCGGTTTATGAATGTCTTGAGAAAAATAACTAGTGATGGATTTGTCAATTGCAGTAGTCATAAAAACAGGAATATAGGTTTTTAATTATATAAATATAACATGTTAAATTGTTATTTAAATCGTTAAAAATAGTTGACCCTCACATAATGTCATTGTTTATGATGAAGTTGAGCTTCAAAGTAGATGTAACTTATAGGAGGAAATCATGTTTAAAATAGGGGATTTTTCGAAACTATCTTCCATTAGTATACGTATGTTGAGACACTACGATAAAGTGGAATTATTACAACCAGTAAAAGTCGATGAGCAGAGTGGATATCGATTTTATTCAGCTGACCAATTAAAAAAGGTAAATCAAATTCAAACATTAAAAGCTATGGGGTTTAATATTGCTACCATCAAAGAAATAATAGAATGCGATAATATAGATAGCATAAAAGAGCGATTTTTAAATCGTAGTGCTCAAATTAAAGAAGACATGAATAACCTCCAAAAACAATTACGTCTCCTCGAAGACTCAATGAAAACGATGAGAGAGGATGTTGTTGAGATGAATTATCATGTTTCAATAAAAGAAATTCCAGAAAGAACTGTAGCTAGTGTTAGAAAGATTATTCCATCGTATAATTGCGAAGGTGATTTATGGAGTGTATTAATGCAAGAAATTCAAATGAAAAATATTAGTATTGCCCATCCGAGTTATAGTATTGCGGTTTTCCATGATCGTGAATACAAAGAAAATGATGTAGATATAGAAATACAGCTAAGTATTCTAGGTAAGCACGAAAATACAAAAGACGTTACATTTAAAAATATGAAATCAACCAATGTAGCTTCTATAATAGTTAATGGAAGTTATGAACAGATGACAGCTGTAAATGAGGCTGCGGCAAAATGGATTGAGACAGAAGGTTACAAATTAGCAGGCCCGATGTTTAATATTTATCATGTGAGCCCAGCGATGGAATCGGATCCTAATAAGTGGGTTACAGAAGTTTGTTATCCAGTTAAATAATGATAAAGAAAAAAGGCATTAATTATATGCCTTTTTTCTTTGGAAACTTATCCATAAATATCAAGACAAATTACTTCGAGATTCGATTCGTCAACTACTAGCACAATTTTATTTGCAAATGTACAAAATGAGCGGATTGTAATGAATCATCTAAAAACCAACCAGTTGGTACTAAAGTAATGTAATCATCTATTTGGAAATTTCAGCAATGTTTAAATGAGCAACAAAAGCCACCGTAATAAGGGGCTTTTGTCTTAAATAATTTAATGATATGTGTACCCTCCATCAGGAAACAATACATTACCCGTAGTAAAACTATTTTGCATTAAATATAGAACAGTATGTGCAATTTCATTATTATGGCCAGGCCTTTTTACAAGAGAAAGAGATTTATAAGATTCATAAGCAGCTAGTCTATTTTCGTTTTGTTCATTCTCTCTTTGTATTGTTCCAGGAGAAACAACATTAACTCTAATAGGAGCTAATTCTACAGCTAAAGCTTTCCCTAAACTTTCAATAGCACCATTGCAAGCTCCATAAGCAGGTGCCCCTTTAAGTGGTCTTTGACTAAATGCACCAGACATTAACACAATCGATCCAGAGTTTGAAAGAAAAGGAATTGCATATTTTACGGCATAATATTGAGGCCAAAACTTTCCGATGAAGCTACTTTCAGCAATTTCCTCTGTAGAGGTAATCGGTCCAAGTGTGTAAGAGGCTCCCGGTGTGAATAAATGATCAAAGTTCCCAACTATCTTGAAAAAATTTTGTAATTGCTCTTTATTTTGATTATCCAATATATAAGTTTGAAGATGATTGTTATTTATTACTTCTCGAGCAACTTTTAATTTTTCTTCCGAGCGTCCGGCAATAATAACATGTGCGCCTTGTTTAATTGCTTGTGTTGCTGTTGCTAATCCAATACCAGAACTCCCGCCAATGATAACAATACGACTATTTTCTAATGTAGTAATAGACATATTTTAGCCACTCCTTTAATAAAAAATTTAGAATATAACTGTGCTATGCTTTTATTATTCGCTAAAAGGGAGCAAGTGAAAAGTACGCACTTTATATGTACATAGTCGTAAATTTTGTACTAATCGCTATACATGCGGATAAGTAATTGGAAAAATCGCTAAATATGGTTTATCCCGCATTAACGGGCAGTAAAACTCTCACCTCAAAGTTAGGAAAATGTAAGGAAGTTAGGTAAGAGGTCAACTGCCCGTAAAAGCCCGATTGGTTCAACTAATAATCAGTGTGGGATGGACAAAACCCCCACTGATTAAAGTTTCACTTTATGATATCTGAGGAGAGGTGAGAAAAATGGATTTACAAGAACCGAAGTTAAAAGGAGTAATAGCAACATTACAAATAATCGGTGGGAAATGGAAGCCGCTCATTTTGTTTATTTTGCTAACAGATGGAACGAAGCGTTTTGGTGAATTAAAGCGATTAATACCAGATATATCTCAAGGGACGTTAGCAAAGCAATTACGTGAATTAGAGCAAGATCAACTAATAAAACGCGAAATTTATCAAGAAATACCACCTAAAGTAGAATATAGCTTAACTCAACATGGAAAAACAGTCAGTACTGTTTTGGATAGTATGTGTAGTTGGGGAAGAGGGCATTTAAAATATATAGATAAAGATAAACCATAAAAATGTTATGTAAACTTATTGTAGTGTGAAGGGAAATATTGTTTTAATAATTTGTATTTTATAATATATAATTAAGGAGTGTCGTAGGTTATTATACATATTTAATTTATTTTTACAAAGGGGAAGTAATAAGATGAACGAATTAGAGTATAAAAGCTTCTATGATAAAGTAGGAAGATTAAATGGATGGGATTTTAGCAAAATAAAATGTGAAACTGTAGGAGATACATGGGACTTTTATAGTGAGGTAAAAGAAAGGTGTAAACCATCACATATTTTACTTGATGTTGGTACAGGCGGAGGAGAAAATGTACTTAACATAGCATCATCAGCTAAATTGTTGATTGGAATTGATAATTCTAACGGCATGATTGAGACGGCACATTCTAACTTGAAAAAATCAGGTGTACAAAATGTTGAGTTTCTTCAAATGGGTTCTGAAGCTTTAACATTTCCACATGCACATTTTGATATTACTTCAAGTTGTCATGCCCCGTTTCTGGCATCTGAGTTAGCAAAAGTAATGAAAAAGGGTGCCTTTTTCTTAACACAACAAGTAAGTGAGAATGATAAATTAAACCTGAAAGAAGCATTTGGTAGAGGACAATGCTTAGGTGAACGGGATGGTACTTTAAAAGAAAAGTATATGAATGAACTTATTAGTGCAGGATTTGATCTCGTGCAAGTACGTGAATATGATGTTACTGATTATTACAGTAGGTCTGAAGATCTCATTTTCTTATTAAAACATACTCCTATTATTCCTAGATTTGGAGAACAGGAAGAGGATTTTACTATTTTACAAAAGTTCATTGATACGTATAGTTCTGAAAAAGGGATTCGTACTAATTCAAAAAGATTTATGATTATTGCTGTAAAACCTTAATGTATTTTATCGTAAAAGTTGCTTTTCATTTAAGGAAAGGCAGCTTTTTTATATGGAAACAATGCAGGGGAAATTTGAAAAAATAGAAATAAGTAAAGTGTTAATTAAAAACCGAAATATGGAGGATATTTGTTTTGAAACGTTAGTGTACTAGCAATAAAAGAAGCTAACATATTCATACTAAAGTTGTAGTTTCTATATGAAAAATCCATCCTTCCGTTTGATTTTATCTATTTATAAGTGTAATACAATACAAATAGATAATAAGAAATGAGGGGGAATGTAAAGTGATTACACATATATCAGATATAAAACTACAAACGGTTTCCATAGAAGGGGTAAAACAAGTTTATAAGGACATATTATCTTTTCCAATAAAAAAAGAAACAGCATCCTTCATTCAATTTGAAGTAACACCTTATACAACAATTAGTTTTCAAGAAGTGTATGAACCAATCGCACCTGCACATTTTGCTTTTGAAATCCCATATTCAAAATTCCATGAAACAGCAAAATGGTTAAAGGACTCTGGATTACTCATTGTAAAATGGCAAAATGGAAATGTAATTGGTGAAGAGAATGGTCTATTCAATTTATACTTTAAAGACGGAGATGGAAATCTACTCGAAATTATCGCACATAGTTATGTTAAAGAGGATGTATTAGTACCACACTCACCTTTAAACATTTTATACGTAAGGGAAATTGGTCTTCCTGTTAAAAGTGTACCTGTTTTTACGGAATGGTTAAAATCAAATCTAAATATGAAAACGATGGAAGATGGGGATATTTTTAACTTTGTTATAGGTGGCACTGCATATATCGTCGCGACTTGGTGGCAGCGACCTTGGATTCCAATTGCAATGAAAGCTCTATCACCGAAAGTACACGTTTCTTTAGGAACACCAGACGTCGCATTTTTACAGCGAATCCATAATAACTTTAAGAAAAATAGTGTACCATTTGAATGTAAACGTAATGAAGTATCATTTATTGAGCAAGGATATACATTTTCAATTGTGCATACATCAGAGTTTCATTCGGATATTCCTAAACAATTAAGCTTACCGCTTTCTATTTAAGGATGGAAAGCGGTAAGTTTTTTGTATATTCGTGAAGAAGGTTTTAGCTAGGATTATAGTGAATTTAAAGAGAAATATAAGGTGTTATTCTAATTTATGTTAAGGGGGGAAATAAAGTGGTTTTAGGTAATCTAATTGCAAAAGGGAATACAGCAGAAATTTATTTAACTGATGATAAGGTTGTAAAATTATTGAAAGATTACCTCCCAGATACAGAGTCTATGAATGAAGCAAAAAAACAAAAATATGCGTATTCATGTGGGTTGCCAGTTCCAAACGTATTTGAAGTGAAAAAGATACAAAATAGCCAGGCAATTATTATGGAACATGTAAAAGGGGACAACATTGGTGATCTTCTGCTTAATAATTTAAATGAGGCAGAGCGTTATATCAGCCTTTGTGTTAATGAGCAAAAAAAGATCCATGCTATACATGTGAATACAGATGAAATGGAGTTAATGAGGGAAAGGTTAGAGCGTCAAATTAAATCTGTGCATAAATTGGATGAACGCAAAAAGAAGGATATATTACAAAAATTAGATTTTATTACATTTGATTTTAGGCTATGTCATGGAGATTTTCATCCATTTAATTTGATTTTGAGTAAGGAAGAGAAAGTGAAAGTTATAGATTGGGTAGATGCTAGTTCAGGTGATATTCGCGCAGATGTATTTCGAACATACTTGTTGTACTCACAATCTTCGGTAGAATTAGCTGAGATGTATTTACATATATATTGCAGTCGTACCGGCATATCAAGAGATGAAGTTTTTCAATGGGCTCCTATTATTATTGCAGCTAGATTTTCTGAAAAAGTATCACCGCAAAATGAAGTGTATTTGAGAAGATTATTGAATCAGTATTTATAAGTCATAAAAAAGGTTGTCAGCTAATTAATAAATGCTGCTGTTTAACCAAAGTTTCCTTGCAGTTAAACAACAGCATTCTTAAATATTGATATAGGTATTCTTATTTTCGATCTTCATCCTATAAAGGTTCATAATCCGTACTTGTTCCTCCGTTAATTCTTCTTTATCCCAATACATATGCATTAAGCTATATTCAAAAATCTCCTTTAATTTAATAAATAACGGAAACTTGTCTTTCATCTCTTTTGGTAGCTCATTTTCCTCTTGGTAGCCTTCAAATAGTGCTTTTGTAATTGAATACTCATAGTCAACGATATTCCCATTTCCAGCAAATGAATATTCTATCGCACTATAAATAGGAACGGCTAAATCGAATATGTAAAAATGTTTTTCGCAGTCTTGAAAATCTATCATTGTTAAGTTTGAATTATTTTCGACTAAAATGTTTTCTAACCATAAATCTCCGTGAATTAAGCCGTAATTTGAAGAGGATTTTGGTAGCTCTTTTATGGAAGTTAAAACGTCAGATGCAATTTCTCTTATTGTATTTTCTTCTTTAGGGATATATTTAAGAAAATTATATTCTTCATTTTCATACCAATCGTTTATATGTTTTACTGGTTTAATCTTTTCAAAGCTTTTAGATATACGATGTAATTTTCCAATTTGTTTACCAAGTTTTTTAAATATATTAGAATTCCATTCAGACCTTGGTAAATGTATACCAGGAGCAGCTTTATATAATACAGCAAAAATCTCCTTGTCTAATGTGAATTTTTCTACAAAATTCCCTTGTAATGAAGGGATTATTGGTGGAACACCTAAACCATTTTGATATAAAAAATTCGTATATATAACTTCTTCTATCTGTTCTTCATATGTTTTGTAGTTTGTAATTCTACTGAAGTATGTACCTTGTTCTGTAAGACATTCATACATCTCATTTGTTATTGGCTTAATGTTAATAAAATTCAACGGATACTGTTCATTTATGAATTGAAGTATTTCTTTTTCTAGCTTGTTCATTGAAACGTCCTTTCCAAACCTTAATTTTTTAACTTGGGAATTAAAAGAATTTTATTTTATAAAATTCGTGTTTAATTTTTGAAATCCTTTAAAATGAAATATGATGTAAATTGACCTTTAATAATTAGTAAGGTGTTGCCAACATACTCATTAACGCTAAATTGAAAAATGAATAGAAGGTATGACAAAATAAGATAGATGAAAAAATAAAAATTAATACTTATATATAGATTATAAAGACTTTAGAGAAAGGCTCATGTTATAAAACACAAGAAATATCAAAAGAAAGAAACGCACTTCTCCTATACTTTTAAATAAGGAGTGAAGGAAATGAATGAACATATACAGCAGATGATTAATTGGATTGAGAGCAATTTAAAAAGGAGATTTTCTTTAGATGAATTATCTCGTTACATGGGGTATTCTCCTTATTATTGCTCTTTTAAATTTCATCAAGTAACGGGTTTCAGTATTAGACGTTATATTCTTCTTAGAAGGTTATATGTATCTACGGAAGATTTAAAGAATGGTAGGAAGATAATTGAGGTAGCGTTGGATTACGATTACTCTTCCCAAGAGGCTTATAGTAGAGCTTTCAAAAATGTTTTTGGAATGAATCCAAGAGAATACCAACTTAACAAAATGCCTATTCAATCATTTGTTAAACTAAATTTAAATAAAGAAGGGGCGTTTAAAATGAATATTTCTAGAAAAATAGAGGTTGAACAGTTACGAGATAGGAAGAGTGAGCTATTTGATAAAGAGGTACTTAACATATTAAATGGTCAAGTTATGTATGAAGAATTTAAAAACGAAAAGCTAATGGGTAATTCTGATTATGCCCCATTTAATGAGGCAATGTGTGTGAACTCGGCTACTACTCAAGTTTTTAATGAAGAGTTTATTAAAACAAGAGCGAAAGGACATAACAGTTCAGTAGAAAGTTATATAAAAAAGGTTATAGATCCGTTAGAAAACCTTTTTACGAAAAAGTATAAATGTATTGTTCTATGGTTTGGTGAAGATATGTTTTGCCAAATGAACCTACTTACCATACTTTCTCACCTTGAACAGTCTGCTTATGAAGGGAAGGTATACTTAAATAGCTTTAGAGAGGATGAATTTAAAGTAAATCAAATTGAACTTGAATTGGGGAATTATTCTTCTATATACAATGAAGTATTAGTAAACCATAAAAAGACCTCTCATAAAGTACCACCTGTAATGTATCAGGCTATAGACTTATTTTTAGAAATGTTAACAGAAGATAATGCAGTAATGAAATTCATCTCTAAAAATAAAGATTTATCAACTCGTGAGTTATTAATAAAGTTGTTTTATCTTTTTCCAACAATCGGATATGGGGATACTCAGTACATAGAGCTGATTAATAAAATAAAGAAGAAAGCTACACCAAAAATATAGGTGCAGCTTTCTTCTTATAATTGCTCAAGTAATTCTAATTCTTTTTCTACAAATAGCATTAGTTCTTTAATTGTTTCACCAGAAAAATCAAAACGAATACCGGCTGCATCATACACTTCTTTTATAGATTGCGAGCTTCCTAGTGATAATGCCTTTTTATAATTTTCTAGTGCTTGTTTAGGTTCCTCTTTATATTGTTTATACATTTGTAAAGCGCCAAGTTGGGCGATCGCATATTCAATATAATAAAATGGTACTTCAAAAATATGGAGTACAGGTAACCAACTCGTTGCTATCCAGTTTTCGTAACCATCAATATGTATGACGCTAGACTGATAATGTTTTTGAAGTTGTAAGTATTTTTCATTTCTTTCTTCAGAAGTATGAATTGGATTTTCATACAGCCAGTGTTGAAATTGATCGACAATAAGCATAACGGGTAAATATGAAATAACATCTTTAAAGAAGTTAATTTTTGCTTGTTTTAAATCTTTTTTGTCTGTATAGAAGGTATCCCAATAATTAAGCGAGAATAACTCCATTGTCATACTGGCTAGCTCAGCTGTTTCAGCTGGAATTTCTATATACTGTCGTAATTTTAATGGTTTTATGAGTTCGTTATGAATACTATGACCCATTTCATGTATAAAAGTGACAATATCATCTTGTCTATAATTTAAGTTCATAAAAATATAAGATAATTGTGAAGCTGGTAAGTACTCACAAAAGCCACCAGCTGCTTTTCCTTTGCGGCTTGTTAAATCAAGACAATTGTGTTTAGACATTCGGTTTAAAAGTGCTGAAAATTCAACATCTAGTTTATTAAAGATATGAGTGCTCTTTTTAATTAAATCATTTTCATTTGCAATTGGTTTAAGTACTTTTTGATCTGGAGTTACAGCTGATACATCCCATAGATGAAGCGTATCCACTTGCAGTTTCTCTTTTTTCTCTAGCAATATTTTATTTTTAAGAGGCACAACATACTTACGTATGGATTCAGCTAGTTCATAGCAGTCTTTCGCTGTATAATCAAAACGCTCGTATTTTTTGAACATATAATCACGATAATTATCTAGTTGAATATTTTTTGCCTTTTCGTGACGGATTACGATTAATTCATTTAAGATATTTTGTAATTTATCTTCGACAGATAGGAATTTTTCAGAAATGAGCGTTCTTGCCTTTCTTCGTATATCACGATTCGGATCTTGTAAGTAAGACTGTAGTTCAGTAATTGTTTTTTCTTCACCATCCCATACCACAGTTAAACCACCTGTAATTTCAAAGTACTCGGTTACCAGTTTGTCTTCGTTTACTTCTAAATCAATGTTCTTTTCACAGAATAATGTCTGTGCATTTTTTATTTTTTTATCAAGTAAGCTATACGTTTTTGGGTCAAGTTCCATTCGAAAAGGTGATTCTAAATATTTATTATCAAATGAATTTTGATAGCGTTTCAAAAGAGGCCTTACAAATTGTTGATCATATTCAAAAGTATCTTTTATTTCTTTATTATCGGTATTACATTGAAAGGCGATATAGTGTGATCTTAATTGTTCTTCGATGTCCCAAATTACTTTTGACTGCTCTTTTAACCAATTTTCAAGGTCTAGTTTTGAAGAAATCATTTTATTTAATAAAGTCGAAAGAGTTTTTTCCAATTGTAGTACATTACTAATATCAATCGTATTTACACGTTGCATTATATATCCCTCACTTTTTATTTATTCATGGAGATATTCTATTTATTAATTGTAATTTCCTTGTTAAGTGGGGAAAATGTGAAATAATGTTAAATTTAATAATTAAAGAAGGTATTTATATGTCAAAGTAAAAAGTTTATCGTAAATGAAAATGTTTGGAGGGGTGCTACATGAGAAAGGGAAAGAAGTTACTTGTACTTTTATTTCCATTTGCTTTATTATGTGCCTGTGAGAATGACATTGAAGATGCTAAAAGTGAAGATTCTATAGTGATGGATATTGCCACAGCAGCGGTAAAGGAGGAATCTTTTTTTAGTGCTGCTATAAGAGATGAAAAAGAAAGGATAGTAGATTTAGAGATTGCTGATAGCGAAGATAGTAACGAAATAAAAAATGATATTAATAAAAGATTGGTGATACAAGGTGTAACGTCTTATAAAATCAATATAACTCAAAGAAATAGAGAAGTTGTAAAGGCAGAGAGTAGATGGAATCAAGTTTTTGGACATATATTTGATGATGTATTCAGAAAAAATGGATATGAAGGGTTTGGTATTCAGCAAATAAATTATAAAAAGAATCAACCTGTTACCATTGATATAAAAACTAAGATTAGCGATGATGAAGTAGGGGCGAGAGAACTTGGACAGAAAATAGAAAAAGAAGTTGAAGTTGTACTTAAAACAGAAGCAGTAAAGAAATGGATTGAAAATGATTCATATGCTATTGGGATTTACGATATAGATGATCGGAAAATTAACTAATTGAGGAATGAATGCTATATGAATAGAAAACCGATGGAATCAAATATAGAATTGCTGAAGGAGGTGTAATATGTATAAGTATTTACATATTTTAAATGACATTGAAAATAAGATTCAAAATGGAGGTATAAAAGAAGGAAAGAAATTACCGTCTATACGGTCACTCGTTACGCAATATGAATGTAATAAGGCAACAGTTATACGTGCGCTTCATGAATTAGAAAAGCGTCACATTATATATTCTGTCCCTCAAAGTGGATACTACGTTGTTAAGAAATCTGGGAGTACCATAGAAAATAACGAGATAATTGATTTCGCTTCTTCAGCACCAGATCCAGATGTTTTCCCATATTTAGATTTTCAGCATTGCATTAATAAGGCTATTGATACTTATAAAAATGATTTGTTCGTATACGGAACACCGAAAGGGTTACCATCTTTAATTCCAGTCATTCAAAAACAGTTGGCAAATTATCAAGTGTTCACGAAAGAAGACAATATTTTTATAACATCAGGTGTGCAGCAGGCGCTTGCTATATTAACTTCTATACCATTTCCGAATGGAAATGAAACTGTATTAATTGAACAGCCAACATATCATCTATATATTGATTATCTAGAAATAAATAAAGTTCCTGTAATCGGTATTAAACGTACGAATGAAGGTATCGATTTGAATGAATTGGAGCAAATATTTCAAACTGGAAAAATAAAATTCTTTTATACGATACCGAGATATCATCATCCGCTTGGAACTTCTTATTCTAAAGATGAGAAAGAAAAAATCGCACTATTGGCTAAGAAATACAATGTATTTATAGTGGAAGATGATTATTTAGCAGATTTAGAAACTGATTCAAAAGCAGATCCGTTATATAGCTTGGATAATTGTAGTCATGTCATATATTTGAAAAGTTATTCGAAGATTATTTTTCCTGGTTTACGGGTTGGAGTTGCAGTCATCCCACCATCCATTGCAAATGCGTTCTATACATACAAAAAGATACTAGATATTGATAGTCCAATGATTTCTCAAGCGGCTTTAGAAATTTATATAAAGAGCGGTATGTTTGAACGTCATAAAAGTAAAATTAATTCTTCCTACTACAATAGATCAATAAAACTAGCAGAAACATTAGAAAAAGTGCAAAATGAAAATCCATCATTATTTACATATAATAGACAAAACACATTTGGAATACACACTTGTTTAGAAATGCAGAAAAACACAGTTACAGAAACACTTATACAAAAATTAGGTGACATTCAAATAAGTGTCGATACTATTGATAAGAATTATATGAGGAATTTTCCTAAAGAAAAACTGTTAAAGTTAAATGTTTCGAATGTAAAAGAAGATAAGATTGAAGAAGGTATTCGTAAAGTAATTGAGGAAATCAAGCAATTAAGACAGTTTAATTTTCAGTTTAGAAAAGAATAATTTGAATTAGGAGGTTCGTTGTGAGGCGCAAAATCATTCTCTTGTTTGTATGTAGCGCTATAGTGGCAGGTGCAATTGTTGTGATTACATAGTATAAAAAAGAGGATCAATGCATAGCAGTTGCTAAGTATTCAAGAGGTATTATCGTAGATCAAAATAACGAACCTATATTTAATGTGAAAATATATGAAGATTCAATTGAAAGTAAGGAACGCAGTATTTCAAATGTACAAGGTGAATTTGAAATACTAGATGGGGTTTGTGGTGAGATTGTTTTACAATTAGTTACTCCTGATAGAGAAATCTATACGAGAAAATATGATAGGAAGTATATACCAGAAGTAATAAAGCTGAATTATAAAAATAAAAGTGAATAAGATGAAACCATTACAGAGAAAAGTAGCAGTTGTGGCCGGAGCAATTATATATGTAATTGGATAATTATATATTTTTTAAGAGCACTCTTAGCAAAGAGTGCTCTTTTTCATCAATGTAAATATTTACTTATCATCTTTTTAAAGTGATTTTTATCATAATTTACATATTGCATAGCTGTATTTCGTATTGGATCTCCAGCATAAAATCTTTCATACAATTCGTGTCTAGATCCTAAGGGGCTTCCGATGGTATCCCAGGCTAACTTAAATAATTTTGTGCGTTGTTCGGCATCTATATTAGTTCCTTTAAAGTACTTTTTCAATAAATCAGCTATAGGACTCTGGAAGTCATTTGAGCTCGAAGGAAGTTGAATGAACCCACCTGCTCCAATTAATTGTAAAATTTCTATTGCACGGGGATAATATTTGGAACCAAGATTCCTTGCAGTTTCGATATATTTAAAATTCGGCAAATAAGTTTTCGTTTCATTTGTAGTACCTTCAACTTCAGCAGCAATTAAAAGTGCGCGAATTGTTTCGATTTGCATAATTAATTCCCCAAGCTTCTCTTGAACATGCAAATAAGTAGTAGCACCGATCGCTTCAGCAATTTCACAAGCAATTGCAGTTATAAATTCTAGTTTTACTACTAATCGTACAATTGCTTGATGATAAGCTAAACTACTAGAAGCTATATCTGACTTTAATTTCCATAATGCTTCAGGGTTGTTATACAGTAAGACACGTTCCCATGGTACAAATACATTATCAAAGATTAATAGTGCATCCATTTCATCGTACTGTGAGCTAAGAGGGGAATCAACTGTACTTGAGTTTGCATTCGCAAATGGTTCTCTACAAACCATATGTAATCCAGGGGAATTGGCTGCCACAATGAGAAAGTGAGCTAAATCTTTTTGAGTATCAGTCAGTTTTGCTAATGGATAGATTAATAAATCATTTGAATAAGGAGAAGCAGTACCTACCATTTTTGCACCATTTAAATAAATTCCATCAGAAGTTTCCTTCGTAACTCTTAGTAACCCTAAATTTTTTGCATTCAATATTGATTCTGTAGAACGATTTATTTGTGGGTCACGTTGAACTACACTTAAGAACAAGTGATTATCTCTCGCTTTTTCATAATAAGATGTAATTTTATCTGGAAACTGTGCATCGAATTTTTTATAAAAATATCTTGATACGTACCAGCCAGTAAGTCTCGATCTTGCATAATCAGATAATCTACTCATTACACCGTCTGTAGCATAACTCCACGTTTCAAATGCAGTTCTTCTCATTAATAATTTATTATAGGAATTCGGAACTAAAAATGCAGTATGAACAAATTCTTTCGTTTTTGGGCTCACATATCCAATAGAATCTCTTCGTATGGGGTCATCAAACAATGTAAATAAATTAGAAATGGTACTTAATGTACCTGCAAAATGTTTGTCTGTAGTTACATCTACTTTTTGTCCATAGAGCCAAACGTTACGACCATCTTGTAAGCTCTTTATATAGTAATCCTTCAAATTTTGCATATTTCCTCCTTTTAAAGGCTACTCATATATTTGTACATCTTTTAATGGTGGGGAATATACGTGAAATGTTATTGCTGTTGAATCTGTAGCGTTATACATTTTATGCACAGTATCTTTTTTTACTGTGAAAATATTTCCCTCTGTAAACTCTTCAATCCGCTCGCTATTATTTTCGTACGTTATATTTTGTAGCGTACCATTGACTATTAGTATACATCCTACAGATATTCCGTGATCGTGCACAAAAGTCTTTGCTTTGCTGGGGAATTTTAATACTAAAATCTCTACAAATTCAGACTGATAGATAACGTTCCTTCCGTATTCAAGATTAACTGGTGAAGTAATAAAAGGAGATATTTTATGAAGTGAAATATTTAATGATTGAATAGCGTGTATTAAATTGACCGTATCGTAGTTACATAGGTTATTAAACGTTTTTTGTATGTTATGAATCAATTGCATGTAAAACTTCCTCCTAAGCATGTACAGTAAAAGAAAACCTAATCTAATATTATATAGTGAGTATTGAATTACATAATATTGTATTGAAACATTTCCGAAAAGTGACTTCTTTTACTTAGGAAGTTTATTCAATTTGAAAATTGTGGTAATTTGTTCCGTTAAAATGATATGCTTGAACTATATATTTTTTATCCCGTTAAATCCCGACTGGTGAGGGCTGATAATCAGTGAAGGATGAACAAAACCCCCACTGATTAAAGTTTCACTTTATTGGAAAGGTGATGAAATAAATGGCAGTTCTTTTAGTGGAAAATCTATATCAAATGTCTATTGTTTTACTGATTTTATGTTCATTTTGTTTTTATAGATATTTAAAGAAAATAAAAAGGGAAAGAAAGCTTACAGGTTTTGAAATTACGATGTATATCGTGACACAACTTGCGTATTTCATTTGGGCGGCAACAACTTTTCTTAAAATGTTATCAGAATAGTAATTTTAAAGTATTAGACGCTGAACAGAAATGTACAGGAGCATTAAAGGTATAAACTTGGGCAAGGGTAATTTATCATCTATTAGGTAAATAAATTTAGTCGAAATCTAGATGGATAACAATATTACTTATAACATCTTTATAAAAAGAGAGGATATAAATGGAACAATATAAGTTAATTGTAAAAGGGCCTAAACAACTTGAGTGGGAAACAAATGAAATTAAGGACATACAGGACGATGAAATTATCGTTAAAACAATCGCAGGAGCGATAAGCATTGGGGCCGAGTTACCACAGTATAATGGATCCGATGTTACAGATACGAATCCTTTTTATCCAAGAAAAACTGGATATGAAAGTTATGGTGAAGTGATTCAAGTTGGTAATAAAGTAACACATGTAAACGTAGGCGATAAAGTAGTTTCTTTTTATGGACATGAAACGATAGGGATAGTTAAGGGTTATAAAGTAATTCGAGTGCCTAGTTCTATACAACCTAAAGTTGCTTTATTATCTATTCTTTCGTGTGATGCTGCTAAAGGAGTGTTGAAACTAAACCTGCGACAGGATGAAAAAGTACTTATAACTGGAATGGGAGTTATTGGTTTACTCGCTTTTTATTTCTTAAAATACTATGTAGGCGTTGAGCACGTGGATGTTGTTGAGCCTAATAAAAATAGAAAAGATTTTGCAAAGAAGTTTGGTGCGAAAAACATATATGATTCAGAAGAGAAAATAATAGAAACATATAATTATGGTTTTGAATGTTCTGCTACAAATAGTGGGTTCCATACTTTGCAAAAAGCTCTTAAAACTAATGGTGAAATATGTATACTGTCTGATGGTAATATAGAAGAACTAACATTAATTGCTAACTTTTATCAGAAAGAATTGCAAATCATTGGATCAAGTGACGGATACGATTATCAAAAGCATGCAGATTGGTTTTTTAAAGAAATAGGAAAAACACCATTTATAGAAGAGATCTTTCAACATGAAATACATTATACTTCACTCATAGAATGCTTTGATGAATTGAGTTTAGGGATAATTAAACCATTAAAAGTATATGTTTCATATGAATAACGAAAAAAATAAGCAAATATTTGTCACATACCTTACAAATGTTTCGTCACATTTATGATTACTAAATGAGGAGGACCATATATGAAAATATTTGTAGCAGGTGCAACTGGTGTAATAGGACGTTCTTTATTGCCAATGTTAATAAAAAATGGGCATACAGTTTTTGCGATGATCCGTAATACTTCGCAAGTAGAAGCAATGAAAAAGATTGGTGCCATACCAGTAATAGCTGATGTATTTAATAGAAAGGCTGTATTTTCTGTATTAGAAGAAACAAATCCCGATGTAGTTATTCATCAATTAACGTCATTGTCTTCATGGAATTTTGAGGATAATGCAAAAATTAGAACAAAAGGCACTCGTAACCTTGTCGATGCCGCTAAAAATGTAGGGGTACAGAAAATAATCGCTCAAAGTATTTCATGGGCGTATGAATCAGGGGATACATTTGCGACTGAAAAAGACTCACTACATATTACTGCTTCTATGCCTCGGCAAGTCACTGTTAATGGCATATTGAAATTAGAAAAAGCTGTTACTGAGTTACCTGAATCGGTTATACTTCGTTACGGCACATTATACGGACCAGGAACATGGTATGCGGAAAACGGATTAATAGCAAATCAAGTTCGTAATAATGAAATTATCGCATCAGACGGGATAAGCTCGTTTATACATGTTGAAGATGCTGCAAGAGCTACTATGCTAGTCCTTAATTGGCCTTCAGGAATCGTAAATATTGTAGATAATTATCCAGCAACTAGTAAAGAATGGTTACCAATATATGCAGCAGCGATAGGGGCACCTCAGCCTAAAGTTCAAGATGGGAAAAATAGTTGGGAAAGAGGAGCTTCCAATAATAAGGCACGTAAAGAGTATGGATGGACACCTTTATTTCCATCATGGTCTGAAGGATTTAACAACTTAATAGGTAAGTAAAACACACCTTTGATGGGAATGATAGTAAAATACACCATTAAAGGATTGGGTAGTTATGAATATAATTTTGGAAAGTATTATATTAACTTTTACTGGAATAATTGTTTTGAAAATGACAGGTAGTACATCTGTGAGCCAAATGACAAGAGCTGAAATCATTATAGTTGTATCAATTGGCCGTATTATTGTAGAACCTGTATTAAGTAGAAAAGTAGTCCCATCTATATTTGCGGCTATCATATTTGCAAGCATATTACTTATCATTCATTTCTTTGAATTGAAATCAAGGAAGGTGGAACAATTTTTAAATGGAAGTAGCATTATAATTGTTGAAAATGGAGAGATTGTAAAAGAGAATTTGATGCAGGCAAAAATGTCGGAACAACAACTTTATATGGAATTAAGAGAAAAAGGGATTCATGACGTAAAGAGTTTACAGCAAGTTACAGCGGAACCGAATGGTCGTATTGGTTATCAATTAATAAAAGAAGCACAACCAATAACTTTAGAAATGTTAGAAAAAGTATTAGATCGGTACAATATAAAAAGATAATTTCTCGTGAGAAAAAGCCAATACTATAACGGAAGTATTGGCTTTTTTATTTTTCTACAAACGTAAGGATTAATAAAATAGGGTGGATTTTAAACCAATCATTATAATAGATATAGGCTTATAATTGTGCTATATTCAATGGACTTATAGTGAATGTGGTAAAAAACTAATTTGGCATAGGTAGACGCAGCGTTAAAGTTTATAAGTTTTTAATGTGATACTAAAAATGGATTGAAAATAAGGAGATAGATACATAATGGAATTTTGGGAATCAAGTTTTATCGAAAAACAAACGATGTGGGGATTTGAACCTACAGAATCTGCAATTTTGACAAAAGATTTTTTTCTTGAAAAGAACGTTAAGAATATATTAGTTCCGGGTATTGGATATGGAAGAAATGCAAAGGTTTTTATCGATAATGGTATAAATGTAACAGGTATTGAAATTTCGAAAACAGCGATCGATTTAGCAAGAGAAAACGGACTAGAAGATGTTAGTATGTATCACGGTTCAGTAAACGAAATGCCTTTTGATAATAAACTGTATGATGGGATATTTAGTCATGCACTTCTTCATTTGTTGAATGAACAGGAAAGAGAGAAATTTATTGAAGATTGTTATAATCAGTTAAAACCAGGCGGATATATGGTTTTTACAACTGTTTCTAAAAAAGCTCCCATGTACGGAAAAGGAAAACAGTTGGATAAAGATTATTATGAGATAATGGAAGGTGTAAAAATGTTCTTTTATGATTCTGAATCTATAAAAAAAGATTTTAATCAATATAGATTAGTAAAAGTTTCGGAAATTGATGAACCAAATAAGAACATGGCAAATAAACCTTCAATCAATTTCTTAATGATAAAATGTAAGAAAGAACGATAACTAAAAGTTATTAAGAATGATTAAAGATGTTTATATATTGATTATGCACAAATAAAAAGGACAAGCATATAATATAAATACCTTTTAACTTTAAGTAACCTTAACTTTCGTTAATAGGGTATCTCAAAATCCCCAAAAGAGCACTTGCGGAAACAAGTGCTCTTTTATTTGGCATTTTAAACCATAAATATTGAATAAAATGTTAAACTGAAAAGAGCACTTGTTTTAATTAAGAGTGTAGTATATGAATGGAGTGTTATTGAATGCAAACAAGAAAAGCCTATCTATATGTATTTGACACGATGTCTGATTGGGAATACGGACATTTAATTGCTGAACTTAATACAGGGAGATATTTCAAAAAAGATGTAGCGCCTTTTAAAGTAGTTACAGTTGGAATAAATAGAGAAACGATTATTTCAATGGGGGGCTTGAATATAAAGCCGGATATTTCCCTAGATGAATGTATCCTTGAGAGTAACGATTTATTAATTTTACCTGGAGGGAATACTTGGAGTGAAGAAATACATAAACCTATTTTGAAAACAGTTGGTGAAGCTTTAAAACTTGGTACAATTGTAGCAGCAATTTGCGGTGCAACTATAGGTCTTGCAAATTACGGTTACTTGGATTCTATAAATCACACAAGTAATAGTTTAGAGTATATGAAAATGGTTTGTCCTACTTATAAAGGAGAAAATTTTTATGAAGTGGGACCTGTAGCGTCTAGTAGAAACCTTATTACTGCATCGGGTGTAGCGCCTCTAGAATTTGCCATGGAAGTACTGAAAAAATTAGATGTATTTGCGCCGGATACACTTCATTCATGGTATAAATTGAATGAGACTCATGAAGCAGAATATTTCTTCCAGTTAATGAATTCAATTAATAGCTGAGTAGTATGTCGAAAGAAAATTATATTTTAAATGATGCGAAAACTAATAACAAAATAATTTTATGAAAATAAAAGGTAAGGGTATTCCTATGAATATATGAGGAAATATCCTTACTTTTTATAGTATTATTTCCGAATGACAAATGTAATGGCATTTGTTTTTAATCGAATGTGTCTTTCATTACGAACTATATTATAAGCTAATTCTTTTATTTCAACTTTTACTTCTTTCCATCCTTTATAAATACTTTTTAATAGGCGTATCATTTCTTCAGTTAGGAGATTAATTTCAATTAAAGCCTCTAATTCTTCATTCGTTTTTAAATCAATTTCTTGTATGTTAGAGTTAATAATTAAACAATTAATACCACCGTTTTTTGTACCTCTTTTCATAGATTGGAGCACGTTTTTTAAATCTTCTTCTGATTTAACATGCTCTAAACTTGATACTGCAACGATATAGTCATAAGTATTAGTTCTAATATGATAGTTTTCAATTGCTGCTTGTTCTGTTTTTATAACCTCGAATACGTCATGTTCTTTGCTATAAATTTGTAGCTTTGTTAAAGCGGAATTAAGTAAATCAACACATGTAACAGTTCCGCTAGCATTTTTAATCTTTTGTGCAATTGGAATGCTATTTCTACCGACGCCAGAGCCAAGGTCAAGCACTTGTAATTTGTTTTTCTCTTCAAAGTAGTCCATTAAATCTATAACTGTTTTAACCGGCTTGTGAAGCCAAGATCCAGTTTCAAATAGTTTATATTGTTCATAGCAAAGATCGTGATAGTTCTTTTCTTCTTGTCTTATGTAATCGATACGGTTCATATTGTTTCAGCTCCAATATTTTTATTACAAAATGAATAGGTGGGGCAGCCTTTAACATTTGTTTGAATTCGAAAAATACCACCAGCATGTGGATACTCTTTTAATTCGTCATCCGTCATTCTTGTTCTGGCTGTTGTAACATATAAATCAGTTAAGTTAGGTCCACCAAATGTACATGATGTTACATATAACGCAGGAATTGGAATACTTAATATTTGTTCTCCAGTAGAGGGATTCCATCTAGTTATTTTTGAACCTCCCCAATGTGCAATCCATAAACAACCTTCTTCGTCAATTGTCATACCATCAGGTAGACCATCATTTTCAGAGAAAATGATTACATCACTTGGATTATGAATGTCTCCAGTACGTATATTATATTGATAGCGAACCACTTTTTTAGTAGGTGTATCTATAAAGTAAAGGGATGTATGATCAGGTGACCAAGCGATTCCGTTTGAAGTATTTACATGTGAAACTTTTTTCTCTACACTCAAATTATTATGTAAACAATATAAGGAACCTGCAGCATTCATACCGTATGTATCTGTAGTACCTGCCCAGAAACGACCAGCTGGATCACATTTTCCATCATTAAAACGATTTTCTATTAAATGAGGTTCGGGGTCAAAAATATGTGTCAGTTTTTCGGTATTTACATTAATAGAATAAAAGCCTTTTTCCATAGCTAAGAGTAGTACATCCTCTAAATATGGAACAACACAGCCAATTTGTTGATTGAGAGCGATTACTCGGTTCGTATTGGTAGTAGGATTATATATGCATAATTTTTTCTCCATAATATCAACCCAATATAAAAGTTGCTTTTTTTCATTCCAACATGGTCCTTCAGCTAAACTTGCTTTAACATTTAAAACTAAGTCTATATTACTGAACAAGATGTTCACCTCGCGTTATAAGATATTAATATAATTCGATAAGAATAGAGGTAAACCTTTTAGTCAGAGGATATTATGATTTGTGCTCTAGAAAACTAATCTTCTCAAGTGATTAAAAGGTTTATAAACACGGAGAGGAAAATGCATATGATGTTTTATGAGATTGTTTGCTTTTCTTGTAAGAATATATTTCGTGTTTACGAAGGTAGTGAAAAATATAAGCGATTTAAAGAGAAACCAAAAGGGGCATATTGTTGTGATGAGTGTAGCCACAAAATTCAATTAGAAGCGATAAAGAATTTTTTTAGATAATTTTACGATTTCGATTCGGAAAAGTTTGACAATAAAAGTGTTATAAATTATCATATTAAAAAACTAATATTTAAGGCATAGAAGAGAAGAGTAGTTAAGAAAGAATACGTACAGAGAGCTCTGGTAGCTGAGAAAGAGCGGTATACATCTTAATGAAAAAAGACTTGGAGCTGCGCAAGGAACTAATTTAGTTAGGGATGGTGCGACGGGTTCTCCCGTTATAGAGATAGGGTATAAGCATATTTTGCCGTACCTGAAGAGGTTAATATGGTGACATATTAACAAACTGAGGTGGTACCGCGAAGCTAACAACTCTCGTCCTCAAGATGAATAATCTTGAGGACGAGAGTTTTTTTGTTGCATAAAACTGGAAATGAGAAACAAAAAATAATTGAGGTGAGTAATATATGCATTGGGCGTATGAAGTAGCACATGAATTAATTAGGAAACATCCAAATAAAGAAATGTTTGTTTGTGCATCTGGAATTAGTCCGTCAGGTTCTGTTCATATTGGGAACTTTCGTGAAATCGTAACGACTTATTTCGTAGTAAGAGCACTTCAAGATTTAGGGAAAAAGACTCGTTTTATATTTTCGTGGGATGATTATGATAGGTTTAGAAAAGTTCCAAAAAATATTGATCCATCTTTTGCAAAGTATATTGGTATGCCATACTGTGATATTCCAGATCCGTATGGATGTCATAACTCGTATGCGGAGCATTTTGAAAAAGAGTTTGAAAAATCGCTTCAAGCATTTGGAATTGAAGTAGAATTTATTTATCAACATGATGAATATAGAAGCGGAAGATATAACGAAAATATATTAGAGGCCTTGTATAAACGAAAAGAAATATATGATATTTTAATGGGTTTTAAAACTGGAGAGTGTAGTGAAGAAGAGCGAGAGAGCTTTTATCCAGCTACATTATATTGTGAGAGATGCGGAAAAGATACAACAACTATTACACATTTTGATGAAGTATTAAAAACAGTCCGGTATGAATGTGAATGCGGAAATGAAAAAGAGTTATCCGTATTAAATACAAATAAAATGAAACTAAACTGGAAAATCGATTGGCCGATGAGATGGATGATAGAGGATGTTATTTTTGAACCGGGCGGTAGAGATCATTCATCAGAAACGGGTAGTTATAATGTATCAAAAGAAATTGCAAGGAAAATATTCAATCGAGAAGCACCTCATTACGTTTCTTACGATTTTATTGGTATTAAAGGGAATCATGAAAAAATGTCTAGTTCTTCAGGGAATAGTATTACACCAAGCGATTTATTGAAAGTGTATATACCAGAAGTAATTCTCTTTATGTTTGCAAAATACAAACCAGGCGCTGCTTTTCATATTGGGTTGGATGAAGATGTGATTCGTAATTATACAGAGTATGAGCGATTGAAAGATAGTTATGAAAATAAAACGCTCAAAAATGAAGATTTATTTGATGCAATTAAAATCTCTAGAGTTGATAGTGAGTTTAAAGAATATCCGAAATTTAATCAAGTAGCAGGAACGTTACCATTATTAAATTTTGATTCAACTATTTTACAGGGGATATTAAAGAAAATAGATAGGAGCTATGCATTAGATGAAATGAGAGCGATAAGTAATCGCGCAGAGTATTGGATAAGAAACTTTCAATCTGAAAAATTAATCGCGGTAAATGAGGAGAAAAATGCAGAGTTTTTTTACTACACATTAGATGAAAGGCAGAAAGAATGGCTAGTAGAAGTTTGTAAAATACTTCGTTCTAATAAAGATTACTCTAACTTAATGGAGCAATTATATGCGATTTGTCATCATGAAAATAAAAAAATAATGAAAGAAAATCAAAAACAATTATTCACTATTATATATAAGCTCATTATGAATCAATCAAATGGTCCTCGTATACCATTATTAATACATGTAGTAGGCATAGAAAAATTCATCACACTATTAGATTTCTAAAACACAGTTAAAAGCAACGCAAGTACCAAAATTTCTAAGTACTTGCGTTGCAAATTTTACTATCGTGAATACATTTTCGGACATTCATCACCACTTGGTTCATAAAAACAATGGCTTTTAAACTGTCCTACAAATGGCTGGTTATACCATTCAGGTGGACAAGCTCCAACTGGACGGAAATACCAAAGAGCCCATCGTGCAGGCCAGCGCCATTGACCTTGTAAAACTTTTCGTGCGATTTCTTTTTCTGATTCACGAGCGCGTTGATAAAAATATCCATATTGTACTGCTTCAAATCCGCCGGGGCTTTGATATACAGCGTCTCGCACGGTACGGAGTTGTTTAAAATCTAAGCAATCACAAAATACACGGTTTACTACAACGCATCCAACTAACTCCTCACCTTGGCGACCTTCGCCTTCAGCTTCAGCGCGAATTAATCGAGCTAGTAAATCAACATCACTTTCGTTGTATGGAATAAGGGGCATAGTGATACCACCTTTCTGTTATAGTAAAGAGTGTATGTTATAAAACAATCTGTGTGCTTTTTTACATAAAAATAACATTTAATTTTATGAGGAGCTTGTATAAAAAAAGCTAATTAGTAATAGTAGATAAATATAAAAGGGAGAGGTATTATGTATCGAATTCATAAAGACCATATCATTTACTCAATGTCACCAGAAAATAAGCCGTGTATGGAAGTAGAAATTGGGAGCAGTCTTGTATTTGAAACATATGATTGCTTTGAAAATCAAATCAATTCTGAAGATGTTGTGTTTCAAGAATTAGATTGGAACCGAATTAATCCAGCGACTGGACCTGTATATGTTAAAGGAGCAGAACCTGGCGATATATTAGTCGTAACGATTGAAAAAATTGAAATTGCAGAGCAGGGCGTTTTAACTACAGGTGCAAACCTTGGTGTAATGGGTGATGAGTTAAATGAAAATACAGTGAAAATTGTCCCAATACATAATGAATATGTTTTGTTTTCAAGTGAACTACAAATCCCGATTAATCCAATGATTGGGGTAATTGGTACTGCACCGAAAGAAGAGAGCATTTCATGTGGCACACCGCATGATCACGGCGGGAATATGGACTGTAAAGAAATTAAAGAAGGAACAATATTACTACTACCAGTTAATGTCCCAGGAGCACTATTAGCATTAGGTGATTTACACGCAGCAATGGGTGATGGTGAAATTGGTGTTAGTGGTGTAGAGGTTGCTGGTGAGGTAACGGTAACAGTTCAAATTATAAAAGGAAAACAATGGCCATTACCAATGGCTATTCAAAAAGAAAAAATGATGACGATTGCTTCAGAGAAATTGTTAGATGATGCAGCAAATCGTGCTGTACGTAATATGGTGACATTTTTACATGAAGAATTAGCAATGTCTAAAGCTGATGCAACGCTTTTATTATCGGCAGCAGGTAATTTAAAAGTTTGCCAAGTTGTGGATCCGCTGAAAACAGCGCGTATGGAACTAGGAATGGATTATGTGGAGAAACTAGGATTTATTTTTAGTAAATTTCATATTAAATAGATAAGGGACGAAAAAGGATACTTTTGTATAAAAGCATCCTTTTTTAATTTACGGATTTTGTGAAAAGAGGTAGTATTTATTCTATATAAGTATATTTGAGATTGCGGATTAAAAAGGAGTTCAATAATGGTCAAAATTATGATTGTAGAAGACGATATGAAAATTGCAGAACTATTATCGACACATGTTGCGAAATATGGTTATCAAGGAGTTATTGTATCGGACTTTCAAAATGTATTAAACATTTTTTTAGAAGAACAACCAGAGTTAGTTTTATTAGATATTAATTTACCGAGTTTTGATGGGTACTTTTGGTGTCGTCAAATTCGCGGAGTTTCAACATGTCCGATACTATTCATTTCGGCCCGTGAAGGCACGATGGATCAAGTTATGGCGTTAGAAAACGGTGGCGATGATTTTATTCCGAAGCCTTTTCATTATGAAGTTGTAGTGGCGAAAATTCGTAGTCATTTAAGACGTGCATATGGAGATTATGCACCGAAACTAGAAGAGCGAATGATTGAGCAACATGGCCTTTGTTTATATCCTGAAAGACTTGTATTGAAACTTAGAAATGACGAGATTGATATAACGAGAAACGAAGCTATTTTATTAGAGACATTAATGAAAAATTATCCGCGTGTTGTGAGTAGAGAAGTGTTACTTAATAAATTATGGGATAGTGAATCTTATGTTGATGATAATACATTAAGTGTAAATACAACACGTGTGCGTAAAAAGTTACAAATGTTGCATATAGAAGGTGCGATTGAAACAATTCGTAGTGTTGGATATAGATTTCATATTACTTGGGATAATGGTATAGAAAAATGATAAGGTTGTTTATACGTGATCATATACCACTTATTTGCTTTACCATAATTCAACTACTAGCTATATTTCTCGTATATTGGTTTGATGGGCATAATCATATTACAACGGCGTTATATGCAATGTTTCTAGGTGTTTTCTTTATGGGAAGTTATTTAATGTTTCGTTATTTTACACATCGTTCTTTTTATGAGCGCTTAGCAAACCCCATGCAATCTTTGGATGAATCTGTTCAAAAATCTGATTTTGCAGCTGTATCGGCTGCTCTTCAAGAATTACTTGAGGTGCAATATAGACATTATCAAAATCAGCTGCAAATGCAAGAGAGAAAAAATAATGACCATTTAACCTTTATGAATCAGTGGATCCATCAAATGAAAACACCTTTATCTGTAATAGAATTAATTACACAGGATGAAGTAGATTCACGTTTTGAAAGTATAAATGAGGAAACTGATCGATTAAAAAAGGGATTAGAAATGGCTCTGTATGTCGCACGTTTAGAAGCGTTTACACAAGACTTTTATGTAGAAAGGGTACAACTACATAAAATAGTGAATGATTCGGTACATGAACATAAACGATTCTTTATCCGGAATTTTGTATATCCAGAGCTTGAAATTGATAAGGATATTACTGTAGAAAGTGATGTGAAATGGTTACAATTTTTAATCGGACAAATACTATCGAATGCGATTAAGTATTCATCAGGTAGTAGAGAAAAGATTAAAGTGAAAGCTTGTAAGGAAGGTAATACAGTTGTGCTTGAAATTATCGATAATGGTGTAGGAATACCAAAGCAAGATTTACCAAGAGTCTTTAAACCTTTCTTTACAGGAGAAAATGGTAGAGATTTTAAAGAATCAACAGGGATGGGACTATATCTTGTATATGAAATTACGAAACAATTAGGACATAGTGTAGAAATCAATTCAGAGGTTAGTAAAGGTACAGTTGTACGAATTAAATTTTTTAATGTGTAGATAAGTGATCTAGGCTAAAAAACTTTGGAGATAGGTTTTTTAGCCTTATTTTATAGCAATTATATGAAATAGTAAAAGGTCATCTTAGTATGTATAATGACACGTTAATAAATACGGTTGTTAAATTAGAAGGATTTAATAATAAATTGATAAATAGATTTTGTAAGAAAAAAGCTATCCCTTTGAAAGAGGTAGCTTTATGTATCCATCCTTTGAATAAGTGTATTAACATGAATAAGTATAATGTTCAAATTCGTGATATTTTTTGTGGATTATAATAGAATTAGTCTTTTATTTTTTCATGATACAGTATTGTAATTAAACAAACAAACTTAATAATTTATATCCAATTAATCCTAAAATAGTAATAGGAACCATCATTAAGAAAGAAGAAATTCGATTAGCATTAGAGCGTTCTAATACAAGAATCAAGATAATCCCGACTATGACTTCGGTATATCCAACAGGTAACATGTGACTATAGTGTTCAAAATTTAAAAGAATGTGAAGTCCATCCGTTACAAAAACTCCACTTAAAAGTGCGCTTCCGAATTTATGAAGTGGATTTGTAGTATCTTTCCATAGAAAACCTGCAATTCCAAAGATAGTTCCTCCTATACATGCACATACAATCCATACAGATATAAAATAAATAGAGTGAGCTACATTTTTAATAACTATTGCATAACCATAGTAGCCTAATACCATACCGAGTAGTGCAAGGATACCAGAAAGTATAGCTGAACGCTTAGAATAACTAAAGCTAGCCACAAAAAAGGATGGAACTAACCAAACGCTTCCTAGATTAGCTAATGAATTCCAGTGTCCAGGAAGTATACTTTGCCCCAATTTAGTTAGTATACCAACAATAATCCCTACTATAATCGGGATGAGAAAAATCCTTAAAAACATATTTAACTTTGTGATTTTTAATGTCCTGTCCATAAATTCAATCCTTACATTATTATTTTCTGTAAAGATATAATAGCTTATCACAAGGGAATAATCAATAAAAATTTATCGAAAAACAATAAGTAGTTATTGGGTAACGAATAACATTTTGTTTTTATATAAAATTTATATAAGAGAGAGTGCTTAGAAGTTTACTACTGGGGAAATCTAAAGGACGTATTACAATCAATGTAATTTGTGCTTGTTCAATATGAAGCTAAGAAATGATAAATAAGCCTAAAAGAAAGCAATCTTTTTAACAGCACAAATAATTGCATTTACTCATACAGTACTAGTATGGTACAATATGGTTATTAATGACGGAAAGGAATGATGGGTGGACGATGATTAACTAATCTTATTTTTAAATGTTGAAATGAAATAAATTTCAATTTATAAAAATTAGGATTAGTCTGCCCAATTCCAAACAACGGTATTGCTATTTGATTTGCGTAATAGCTTATTTGGGTATAAATAATGTAACGACTAATCCTGCCAAAATTACTTTGGGAGGATTTTTTTGTTCTCCCTTAATGAAAGGGATCGGTAATATGAAAGAAATTTTAAAATTAAATGATGTTTACGTTGAAATAATGGAAAATACTTTGTTAGAAAAAATGAATGTAGCAGTGAAACAAGGGGATGTTATCGGATTAATTGGTAAAAATGGTGCTGGTAAATCAACGTTACTTCAATTAATAAATGGAAAGATTGAGCCTTCAAAAGGGATTGTTGAATGGCAGCAAATGAATATGACAACCGCATATGTTGAGCAAGAAATAGAATCTTTTATTAGTAATGATGTGATTTCGCAAGAAGCAGAACTTCTTGCGAAATGGGGCGTGCCAACGAACGATTTTCATACTTTAAGTGGTGGTGAAAAGCTGAAAATTCGATTAGCAAAAGGATTTGCCGAAAATCCTAATGTCTTAATATTAGACGAACCGACAAATCATTTAGATGAGATCAGTACGGGATTTCTCATTAAACAAATAAAAAAGATGAAAGGTACTGTTATTGTTGTATCGCATGACCGATATTTTTTAGATGTTGTCGCAACAAAAATATGGTCAATTGAGGACAAAAAATTAATTGAGCATAGTGGTAATTATACGAGCTACATGAAAGTACGTGAGCAAAGAAGGAAGTCGCAGCAGCGTGAATATGAAAAGCAGCAAAAAAAGATAGAACAAGTAGAAACACATATAAAAGAATTGAGTTCATGGTCACAAAAGGCACACGCGCAGTCTACAAAACAAGAAGGTGTGAAAGAATTCTATCGTGTAAAAGCGAAGCGAATGGATGCACAAGTGAAGTCAAAACGAAAACGACTCGAAAAAGAGCTGGAGAAAACGAAAGTAGAACGTGTGAAAGAAGAATATTCAGTTGAGTTTTCTATTCAAGCGAACAAAAAAGTAGGAAAACGCTTTTTAGAAGTGAAGCAATTAAAAAAAGACTTTCATGGGAAAGCATTATTTGAAAACGTTAATTTTACAATTCAGCACGGTGAGAAAGTTGCGATTGTTGGACCAAACGGTAGTGGAAAAACAACATTACTGAAGATGATTATGGGAACGGAAACTGCTGAAGGAGAAATATGGATTTCACCATCTGCAAACATAGGCTATTTAACACAAGAAGTTTTTGATTTACCGCTTGATAGAACACCGGAAAATTTATTTTTTAAAGAGACGTTTGAAGAAAGAGGAAAAGTCCAAAATTTAATGAAACATTTAGGATTCCAAGCGTCTCAATGGAAAGAGCCGATTGAGCATATGAGTATGGGAGAAAGAGTAAAATGTAAGCTAATGGCTTATATTTTAGATGAAAAAGATGTACTCATTTTAGACGAACCGACGAATCACTTGGATCTACCTTCACGTGAACAACTTGAAAATACATTAGCTGAGTATAACGGAACATTAGTAATTGTATCTCACGATCGATATTTTCTGGAGAAAACAACTAACACAAAACTCGTGTTTTCAAACAATACGATACAAAAGCAGCTAGAAGAACCTACTAAAACAAGAGATGATATTGAAGAGCTACGTTTAAAGTTAGAAACAGAGAGACAAGAAGTATTAGGAAAATTAAGCTTTTTAACTTCTAACGACAAAGAATATAAAGAACTTGATGAACGATTTATAGAACTTACGAAGCAGATTAAGGCGCTATAACGTAAGTAAGGGGGATTAATATGGGAGAAGAGAGTTTGACTAAGTTATTTAGAATAGATTGTGGAGATATATACTTGCAAGAGTTTATGGTCAAAGATGCAGAGAGTATTTATAAAATAGCAAATCAACCGGAAATAGAAAAGTTTTTACCAGACTGGAAATCAACAAAAGAACAAAGGATGGATTGGATTGCAAATTATGAAATACCAGCAAATAAAGTATTTCTTGAGGCAGTGAAAACTACGAATAACATAGATAATCGTATGTTAAAGCTAGGAATATTTAAGAAAGCTACAAATGAATGCATTGGATGGTGCTGCACAGGCATGAAAGAAGAACTCCCTTCACCAAACAGAGAGATAATGTATGCTATCTCAAATGAACATCAAAATCATGGCTATGCTACAAAAGCGACTAAAGGTTTAATTGACTATTTGTTTAAAGAAACAAATTTAATTATCCTCAACGCAATTGCTTTAATTAACAATGCACCATCAAATAAAGTTATTAAAAAATGCGGGTTTACTTATTTGAGTGAACAGAAGATAGAAAATCAACTATATAATCATTATGTATTGAGTAAATCCGAATGGATAAAAAATATTTCTCTGTAAAAGGAATTAAAACGAAATCATAAAAAAGCTTAGAGCTAAAACTCTAAGCTTTTTTATATTCATTTTATCCCGCATTACCGGGCAGTAAAACCCCCACTGATTAAAGTTTCACTTTATACTTGCTGACATAAGAAAGGTACAATTGTAATGACTTCTTGAAGGAATTGCTTTTCAACAAAATAGGGAAATCAAGCTGTACATGGGATATCCAGTTGAAAATCATTTATGAAAAGGTGATTGGAATATTTTGTCGAATTTATGTATCAATGATAATACAAATTTCTTACTCAAATCATTCTACAAATCAATTACTTAAAAAATGGAAGGGAAAAGAAAAGTGGGCGGTATAAAGAAGCATTTAGTCTTAGTCAACAAAAATTGCTGGTAAGTCTATTAAAGAGCTACATATAAAACTTACGGTTGAGTGCTAGTAGGTAGATTAAATCTATAAGCCAGGAATTAGTTTAAATGAGGGAGGGGAACACATATTATAATTTGGTTTCGTCACTTGCCACAAATAAGTATGGATTTTTCAGAATGGACTCCTTTTATACAGAATAATTGGTACCGAAAACATTATATGAAGTTTGTATATTTACTTCAGATAATCATTTTTATAATACCTTATTTTTTTGAAACAGGTTTCACTCATATTAATATATTTTATCTTATCATAATAGGTATGTTAGTCTTCATCATTCACGAATGTCTACACATTTTAGTAATAAGTAAAAAAGGGGATATTAGCTTAACATTTAGTAAAAGATTTTTTTGGTTAAATACAAATGCAGTCTTACCCAAAACGAGATTTTGGGTCTTTATGAGCTTGCCTATAATTGTATTATCAGTAGTTCCTGCCATGATATCGTTCTTTGTATCAGGAAATATTAAATCAATTTTATTATTTATATGTTGGATAAACGCATTCATTTCCGCCTCAGATATTTACAATTCGTTTTTGATTGCAATGAAACCGAAGCACTCATTTTTTTGCAGAGGTTATTATAAAGTGAAATAGTATTTAATGGGTAACTCAAATATGCTTCAACTACATACAATAGTTAAAATATAATATTTGAAAGTAAAAAGACCGATAAAAAATCGGTCTTTTCTTATTAATAAAATAAAGATTAGAAAATAGCATTGTAATTCTAACCAATATGCAAATATTATAAGATAGATATGCTTTGTTTATAGATTTGAAAATAGGTTTGTTATCAGTTTTTTTAGAAATCTTACAAGCGTGTAAGATAAATGAAAGGTGAATCAATATGAGCTGTAAGACAATTCATTTACACTCTATAGTGAGCAGTGGAAATGAAGGGAGAATATAAATGGAAATTTTGCAGGCAAATAGTATTAGTAAAGTATATAAAGGGAAAATACCGTATAAAGCATTAGTAGATATTGATTTATCAATTCAAGAAGGTGAATTTGTAGGAATTATGGGCCCGTCAGGTAGTGGGAAAACAACGTTATTAAATATGGTATCTACTATTGATTCTCCATCATCGGGAGAAATATTTATTAATGGTACAAATCCTTTTCAATTATCATCAGAAGAATTAGCGTTATTCCGCAGAAAACAATTAGGATTTGTATTTCAATCATTTAATCTTCTTAGCACACTTACTGTAAAAGAAAACATCGTATTGCCGATGACTTTAGATGGTGTTTCCGTCCAAGAAATGAATAAACGAGTAGAAGAGATTGCAAAGAAGTTAAACATTACTGATATATTGAGTAAAAGAACGTTTGAAATATCAGGGGGACAAGCTCAAAGAACAGCAATCGCTCGTGCGATCGTTCATAAGCCGCAATTATTACTTGCAGATGAACCAACAGGGAACTTGGACTCTAAATCTTCAAATGATGTAATGGAGATGCTTGATACTCTAAATAAAGAAGAAAAAGCAACGATGATGTTAGTTACACATGATCCGTATGCAGCGAGCTTTTGCAGCCGAGTAATCTTTATTAAAGATGGTCAACTATATAACGAAATTTATTGTGGTGAAAGTAGGCAAACTTTTTATCAAAAGATTATGGATGTCCTTTCTTTGTTAGGAGGAAAAAGGCATGACTTTTCGTCAGTTCGCATTTAATAATATTTTTCGCAATAAGCGTACATATGCTGCCCATTTTTTAAGTAGTGCATTTTCTATTATGATTTTCTTTACGTATGCTCTTTTATTATTTCATCCTGATTTACAAGGTGAGTTGAAATCGACAAGTGCAACAATAAGTGCATTTGGTACATTGGGATTTTCAGTTTCGCAAGGATTGATTTTTGTATTTTCATTTTTCTTTATTTTATATTCAGTTAGTTCGTTTTTAAAGACGCGTAAGAAAGAATTTGGCATTTTAATGATGCAAGGTATGTCAATGAGACAGCTTAAGAAATTATTATTAATTGAAAATATGTTGATTGGACTTGGTTCAATTTGTATAGGGATTTTCATTGGACTCATATTTTCTAAACTAGTCTTATTGATAAGTGCAAGTGTATTAATGATTAATAATGGTTTACCTTTTTATATACCAGTCCGAGCTGTATTATTAACAGTTATTACATTTCTTTTCTTGTTTTTAATTGTTTCATTATTTACATTTAAAATGATAAAAGTAACGGAACTTGTGGAACTTATTCGAGCAGAGGAAAAGCCAAAACCTGAACCGAAATCTTCAGTTTTATTATCGATACTTTCTTTAATTAGTATAGGGTATGGATATTTTTCAGTATTTCGCTTTATACCAAGTACCAATTTTATTACGCTTGGAATAGGTGTGCTTCTAGTAATTATAGGAACGTACTTTTTATATACTCAGTGTAGCGTTTATATATTGCACCTTGCTAAAAGGAGAGAATCTTTCTTTTTAAAGAGAACAAATATATTAACATTTTCAGAATTAATTTACCGTATGAAAGATAATGCAACGATGTTTTTTATAGTATCTATTGTTTCAGCAGTTGCATTTACAGCAATTGGTACAACAGCCGCAATTGGAAATAGGGATTTGGTAAGGATGACAAATCCGTATACATTTTTGTATGGAAGTTTGGAAAATGACAAAGTATTGAATAAAAATCTTTCTATTATAAAAAAACACCTTTCTGATGCTAATATTCCGTATCGAATGGCTTCATCTTCATATATATACACAGAAAATAGCGTAAATGTAATGAAGTTAAGTGAATACAACGATCTTGCTAAAGCACTAGGCTATCAAAAAGAAACCATTGAAAAAGAAGATGAAATTTTATTAATCCCTGGAGTTGTATCACAAAAACAAGAATTTAAAAATGGCGAGTATAAAAAGGATATAGAAGTCATTCAAGGTGATTGGACAAAGACATTTCATGTGAAAAAAGCTGTAGAAAATTTAGTTTTACCACATGATTCTAGAACTATTTATATCGCTGTTCAAGATCAAGTATATGATGGAATGCCTCTTACTAGTGACCCAGTTAATGAAGAAATTTCATATCGTACTTACGGATTTGTTGTAGATGATTGGATAAAAACGAAAGAGATTTCCAATCAATTAAAGAGTATATTTGATAAAGATCTTAGGGATAGAGATTTCTACTTTGAAGCTTTAACATTAAACTTGTTGGAAGCAAAGCAAAAGAATGGTTTATTACTTATGGTAAGTATTTTAGTCGGAATCGTCTTCTTTACATTCGCCGCTAGTTTTATTTATTTCCGATTATATACAGATTTAGATCGCGATCAACAGCAATATAAAATGATTTCGAAAATGGGATTAAGTAAAGGTGAGTTGAAAAAGGTTGTAACGAGGCAGTTATTATTAATGTTCTTTTTACCAATTGTCGTTGCAGTGATTCATACTGTAGTCGCTTATATGGCATTACAACAATTAGTCGACTTTTCTATCATAAATAGCTCTATCGCCATTTTAATTTCATTTATATGTATACAAGTTTTATACTTCTTTATCACTCGTTGGCGTTACCTACAAAAGCTTTATAAAACTATGGAACAGTAGAGAACATCAGCAAGTAACATTGCAGAAAAGCATGTAAAAAAACAATATGAGTTATGAAAGGAATTGTAATGAAAAAAACATTATCAATTTTCATATTATGTATATTAATTTTAATTAGTTTAAGTGCATGTGCTAAAAGTGAAGAATTATTTCCAGCTAACGGTGTATTAATCATTGGAGATGAGAATCATACTGGAGCAATTATGAATCGTTATAAGGAAAATACGAAAGAACATGAAATTTTCCCAGTGAAAACAGGGGAATTTGAAAAAGGAAAGGTATTAATATTAAATGAATCTACTGCACAAGCGATGATTAAAGCAAAGATTTTTCGTAAACGTGACCAAGGAGCCCTTTCCAAACTGGTAGATACGTTACCTAATTTTCCAAAAGAAAGCTCACTACTATATATAAATGAAGAAGAAAAGAATATTAAAAGTATTAAAATAGAAGGAAAAGAGATACCAGTTGCATATGATAGTGATGCTTGGCTTGGCAATAAACGTGACTATGGAGCACTATGGTATATCATTGTGGCGAAAAATAGTGTGTATAAAGAAATAAAAGCGAATGAAACGAATATGCAACTTCTACATTTAAAAAAGTCGTTAGGTGATGAAAAACCTAAAATGTCGACAGATAATACATTAATTAATGAAAAAGTAAAAGTAAGAAAGCTAATTGAAGGTTTTAAAGAGAAAGTATCAGTTCAGTTTGTAACGATCGGAGAAAAATCTTAAAAAAGAGTTCGAGGTTGATAGAAAGTTTATCAGCTTCGAACTCTTTTTAGTTTATAGACAAATCAATTATTATGCTTTACATTACTTCATTTAATCGAGTCTCGTTTGTTTCCTCAATCGCATTTGAATTTTGAACTGAATTATTTTGGGCTTCTTTTTCTTTACGAGCCTTTTGTAGCATTTCAAGGATGATCCATAAAGGAACACCTTTATCCTTTAACATCTTCCATAAATCTAATTCATTAAATTTATGCTCAGGCTGTTTCATTTCTTTTTCAGATGAACGAATATCAAACTTGATAGGATCATTTACTTTCTTACTTTCAAGTTTAGTAGAAGAGATAGTATTATGCTCAAGAGTAGATGGAGTTATTTTAGTAGGTTGAGATAATGTATGAATATTTGATCCGATTTGCATGTTTTTTCCTCCTTTTTGAAGCAATGAGATTAGTTTTCTTATGGTTTTTAAATCTTTTTAACATGAGGAAACTATATCTAATTATAAATTCAAATAAACAGATTTACAAGTTATATTGTAAAAAGTAAATGTTCACTTGAATTAATATTTATCAACATTTGTATGTGTTTTCTATATATACAACGTATATAAAATACTTTACATTATGTTTAAGTTGTTAAATTATTCTGTTAATTTTTTGAAAAGAAAAATGTAAACGTTTTATTAGGGGGAGAAAGTATGGGGAAGTTATTTTTAAAAATATGTTTTTTCGCATTAGTGACCGTATGTTCATTCGCAGCGAAAATATCATACGCTGAAGAAAGACAACAAAATAATTATCCTATCATATTGGTGAATGGATTTGCTGGATGGGGTAGGGAAGAAATGCTGGGCGTAAAATATTGGGGTGGTGTTCATGATATACAGGAAGATTTGAAACGAAATGGTTATATGGTACATACCGCAGCTGTTGGACCTGTTTCTAGTAACTGGGATCGTGCATGTGAATTGTATGCACAAATTAACGGTGGGACAGTAGACTATGGTGCCGTACATGCTAAGAAACATGGACATAATCGTTTTGGCAGAACTTATAGTGGTTTTGCACCGAATTGGACTGAAACAAATAAAGTTCATTTAGTTGGACATAGCATGGGTGGACAAACGATTAGAACATTAGTACAGCTATTAAAAGAAGGTAGTTTTGAAGAAAATAATTATGTGAAAAATCACCCAGACACCAAAATATCACCACTATTTGAAGGCGGAAAATCATATGTTCATAGTGTTACAACATTAGCAACCCCTCACAACGGTACAACACTTGCGGATGGGAGTCTTCTACTTCCGTTCGTTAAAGATTTACTCATTACAGCTGCAAGCTTTGGAGGAAACAATAATTTATCATTATATGATTTTAAATTGGATCAATGGGGTATAAAGAAGAATGCTGGAGAGTCCTTTTTCCAATATAGTAATCGTATTCTAAATAGTTCACTTTGGAAAAATACAAAAGATATAAGTCAGTGGGATTTAAGTACAGATGGTGCAAAGGAGTTAAATAATTGGGTAAAGACGCAACCAGATGTGTATTATTTATCCTATAGTGGACATGCATCACAAGCAGCACCTATAACAGGTTTACATTTGCCTCATATAACGATGAATAAAGTGTTAATGGGAAATGCATTTTTCTTAGGTTCTTATGCGAGATATGAAGAAAACCGTCCGCTAGTTGATACTTCTTGGTGGCAAAATGATGGTGTAGTAAATACAAATTCCATGATTGCACCATCTTCTAATGTTACTGTAAATAATAATGAGTCATTACAGATTGGAAAATGGAATCATATCGAAACGAAAGCGAATTGGGACCATCTCGACATGGTAGGGTTAAGTGTTTCAGACTCGTTAGGTTTTTCTAGCATTCAAGAGTTTTATAGAACAATTGCTAAAAAGCTATCACGTTTACCGAAATAGGTAATAATAAAGCGCTCTCGATGGAATTCGAGAGCGCTTTATATTATATTGAAAGAGGGATTTGGTAGAAAAATATGGGGGGATATTATGAAAATTCAAGTTGTATTATCAGGATACGGAACAGTAGGCAGAGAGTTTATAAAATTATTAAATGAAAAATATTCATATATATATGAAACATATGGGATTCAATTAATTGTAAGCGGCGTATTAGGGAGAAATATTGCAATACATAATGAAGACGGCTTATCACTTCATCATTTATTAATGTATGGTGGCGGTACCGCTGCAATTGAAAAATATTTAGAATATCATCCGAAGGAACGTGCAACAACTAGCATAAGTGGTACTGTATTGGTAGAATCAACAGTTACAAATCTTAAAGATGGAAATCCAGGGAAACAATATATGAAACAAGCGATTGAGAAACAGATGGATATAGTAGCAATTTCTAAAGGTGCGCTCGTTACAAACTGGAGAGAAATAAATGAAGCAGCAAGAGGCGCAAATGTACGAATTCGATATAGCGGTGCAACAGCCGCTGCACTACCGACACTAGATATTGGACAATTTAGTTTAGCTGGTTGCAGTATTGATAAAATAGAAGGAATATTAAATGGAACAACTAATTATATTCTTACGAAAATGTATGAGGAAGATATGACATTTGAAGAAGCGCTGAAAGAAGCACAAAATAAAGGGATTGCTGAGACAAACCCTATATTAGATATAAGTGGTTCAGATAGTGCGTGTAAATTGTTACTTTTGACTAACAGCTTAATGGAAACAGAGAAAACACTTACTGATATACATATAAAAGGAATTGAGCACGTTACAAAACAGCAAATACAAAATGCTAAGAAACAACATAAAATTATTAAATTAATAGCATCAATATATAAGGATGAGGGTGGCAATGTGAATTTAAGTGTTGAACCGTGCGAAATAGAAAAAGATCATCCGTTAGCAAATGTAAATGGGACCGAAAAAGGAATTACATTCTTTACAGATACGATGGGACAAGTTACTACAATTGGTGGGGCTTCTAATCCACGAGGCGCTGCAGCTGCAGCTTTAAAAGATGTAATTAACTTATATCGAAAAGATTTGTAAGACCGTACCGCCCTTTATAAAAAATACATATGTCGTGGACCTTTTAAGAATGAAATAAATATGCAAAAATGATTGCAGGGGGTAAGGAATTGTTTAAGGATTTTAAAGTTGTTAAAGATCGTCCCGTTTATATTCAATTAAAAGACTATTTGAAAAAGATGATTATGAAAGGGCATTTGCTCGGGGATCAAAAAATCCCATCAACAAGGGAACTAAGTGAATTACTAAGTGTGAGTAGAAACACTGTACTCGCTGCTTATGCAGATTTAGAGCAAGAAGGACTCATTTATGCAGTTAAAGGAAAAGGGAACTTTGTTGCGAAGGTGGATATATCTAACACTTCGTCTGTTGAAATAGATTGGAAAAATAAACTTAATACAGTGACCGCATTAGCGGACGAATTAGATTTAATGAAACATGGTGTTCGTTGGGAAAAGGGAATGATTGTTTTTAATAGTATAGCCCCGGATGAGAAGCTATTTGATGTTGAAAATTTCAAAAGAGCTTTTCTTACTCGTATGTCCATTGAAGGGGACATCGTATTGAACTACGGATATGCAAAGGGATATAGACCGTTAATGAATTATTTACTTCATTACATGGAAATGAAAGGTGTAGACATTTCGAATAAAGATATTCTAATTACAAATGGATTTACAGAAGGATTGGATATTGTACTCTCTTCTTTATCAAAAAAATCCGGTCGTGTCATTTGTGAGAATCCAACTCACCATGCTGCACTTAAGCTTTTCCGTTTACATGGACTTGAAGTTCATGGGATTGATATGCATGAGGATGGTATTGATACGAATGAAGTTGAAAAAAGTTTGCGTGAAAAAGATTTTGATTTTGCTTATTTAATTCCTTCTTATCATAATCCAACCGGTATTGTTACGAGTTCAGAGAAAAGAACGGAATTGATGAGGTTATTCTCAAAATACAACGTTCCTATTATAGAGGACGGATTTAATGAAGAATTACGTTATTCAGGTTCACATTTAGCTCCATTATTAACTTTTGCTGGTGCTGGCAATAATGTGATTTATATTAGTAGCTTTTCAAAGGTACTTTTCCCTGGTTTACGTGTAGGGTGGATTATTGCAGATAAAGAGCTGATTCATTATTTAGAAAGCGTAAAAAGAGCAAGAACGATTCACACATCTACGCTAGATCAAGCTGTTCTGTTTCAATATTTACATGAGGGATATTTTGAAAAATATTTAAAAAAGGCAAGATCTGTTTATAAGAAAAAATATGAGTTAGCTGTCGGGGCATGTAACCAGTACATTCCTTTCAAAAGAATGACTGGAGATGGTGGACTGCATTTATTTATAGAGCTAGAAGAGCATATGAACGCCCGCACACTTTTACAAAAGTGTTATGAGAAAGGCGTTACGTTTTCACCTGGAGATGTTTTTTACTCTGATGGAGAAGGAGCGAACACTTTCCGATTAGGGTTTTCGCGCTTGAAAGAAGAAGAAATAGTTCGGGGAATTAAAATAATTGGTGATACATTAAAAAATGAAAATTGGAGTTGAGAAAATGAAAATCGGTGTTATTATGGGCGGGGTATCGTCTGAAAAACAAGTTTCAATTATGACCGGGAATGAAATGATTGCTCATTTAGATAAAAATAAGTATGAAATAGTCCCAATTACATTAAATGAAAAAATGGATTTAATTGAAAAAGCGAAAGACATTGACTTTGCATTGCTCGCATTACACGGAAAATACGGAGAAGATGGGACAGTTCAAGGAACACTGGAGAGTTTAGGGATTCCTTATAGCGGAAGTAATATGTTATCTAGTAGTATATGTATGGATAAAAATATTTCGAAAAAGATTTTACGTTATGAAGGTGTAGAAACACCAGATTGGATTGAACTTACAAAAATGGAGGATCTAAATCTTGATGAGTTAGATAAGTTAGGATTTCCATTAGTGGTAAAACCAAACTCCGGCGGATCGAGTGTCGGGGTGAAAATCGTTTACAATAAAAATGAATTGATCTCAATGCTAGAAACTGTATTCGAATGGGATTCTGAAGTAGTAATTGAGAAGTATATAAAAGGTGATGAAATTACATGTTCTATTCTGGATGGAAAACAGTTACCTATAGTTTCAATTCGACATGCAGCCGAGTTTTTTGATTACAATGCAAAATATGATGATACTAGTACAGTTGAGGAAGTTATCGAACTTCCAGCAGAAATTAATGAACGTGTAAATAAAGCTTCACTGGCTTGTTATAAAGCATTAAAATGTAGTGTTTATGCAAGAGTTGATATGATGGTGAAGGACGGAATTCCATATGTAATGGAAATTAATACATTACCAGGGATGACACAATCAAGCCTATTGCCCAAAAGTGCAGAAGCAGCGGGAATTAGTTATAGCAAACTATTAGATATGATTATTGAAACATCATTAAAAGTTAGAAATGAAGAAGGGTTTTAAGGAGATTATATAACTAATTCTTTTGACAGTTTCACGAAGTATGCTATGATGAATACATTATAAAAACAAAATATTTATCCACTAGGGGGGCCTTTTATAGGCTGAGATCAAATGTGATTTTGAGACTCTTAGTACCTGATCTGGTTAATGCCAGCGTAGGGAAGTGGGAAAGACGTTGCTATTTAATGAGTAAATAAATACTGTCAATTTCACTTTCTTTACGCCTGTAAAGAAAGTTTTTTTATTTTACAGCTTTAATAATTGTGGATAAATACTTATATTTTATACATTAGTGGAGGGATTTAAATGACTTTTTCACAATCATTACGTAAAGAAGTAGATTCAATTTGGGAAGCGAGTTTTAACCATCCTTTTGTAAAAAAACTTGGTGAAGGAACATTAGATTTAGCTAGTTTTCGCTATTATGTGCTTCAAGATTCATATTATTTGAGTCATTTTGCTAGAGTACAAACTTTAGGAGCTGCAAAAGCTCTTGAATTAGAGACGACAGCTCGTATGGCACATCATGCTCAAAATACATATGAGGCCGAGTTATCTTTACATGAGAATTTTGCTAAAAAGCTAGGGATAACAAAAGAAGAAAAAGATAATTTTATTCCTGCGCCAACTGCATATGCGTATACTTCACATATGTATCGTGCTGCGTATGAAGGGCATTTAGGAGATATCATTGCAGCAATTTTACCTTGCTATTGGTTGTATTATGAAATTGGCGAACGCTTAAAAGAGTGCCAGCCGGAAGAGCCAATTTATAACGAATGGATTTCTGCTTATGGATCTGATTGGTTCCGTACGCTAGTTGAAGAACAAATTACACGTTTAGATACTATCGCTGAAAAAGTAACAGAGGTAGACCTCAAACGTATGAAACAGCATTTTATTATTAGCAGTCAATATGAATATTCATTTTGGGAAATGGCTTATACATTAGAAAAGTGGCCAGTGGATACAGACGTAAAAGACGTAATTGGATAAAGAATAGAAATAATGTTATAGATAGGTATGGATCATACCTATCTATATATTTTTTCTTGTCAAATTTGCGCAAAGTCATTAGTGCTACGGATATGGCGAAATAAAATATCGATAATTTAGCTCATTTACTTGTCTACGCATTAACTGGATAAACTTCTGTCACATTTATTTTACAATCAAAGAACGTAAATGTTGGTGGTATGAAGTTAAATAAGAAAAGAAACCCGAGCTGTTAGCTGTAACGGAGTTGTTTTTTCTTTGCAGGAATTTCTAAATTATCATGGAGTGTTGTTAATACGATATGCAAATATGCATATCGTATTTTTTTGAGTTCTTTATGTGTTAAAATTAGATATAAAGATATGGAAATATAAAGAAGCAAAAGCAGGAATATCCAATAAATTTTGAGAGGTGTTATATGTTTACAAATAAGAAATTAATTCGATTTGGTTTATCGTTGTTTGTATTTTTAGGGATAATTAATTTTACAATCAGCTATTTCCAAACATATCTTGAAACAGCAGCAGATATTAAATGGGTAATTCCAGAAATTTGGAAAACTATTTTGCTAGATGTTCCTCAAGGTATACTTGTTCTTTTAGGCGCAATTGCTTTATATGATTTCACAAAAGAGGCATCACAAAAAGACGCATCAATCTAAGTGTGTCTTTTTTCTATTAGGAATTTCATAGAGAGTTTGGCTGGAGAAATAGAATGAAAAGCCCTAATAAGGGCTTTTTTCTTTGTAGGAATTTCTTATCTGTCATAGAAACCGGTTACTTGGAGGTGTTATAGTGAAAGGCATTTACAGTACAGAAAAATCTAAGCGGCAGACGGAAATATATAGGATATGACAACATAATTATTGAGAAATTAATTGAATTTAGTAGGTATGAAGATATGAGGCTAGAATTCATATTTTTTAATTTTTATTTATCCCGCATTAACGGGCTGTTCGTAAAAGCCTGATTGGTGAGGGCTAATAATCAGCGGGGGATGAACTCCCCCCACTGATTAAAGTTTCATTTTATAAAAATGAGCCCATAGCAAAAATAGGTATATGAACAAGGTGCATCATTTAGTGATAAGTCATACTTTGTTGGTGTACGTATTGAACTTAGTTTATAGCACTATTTTTACTTAGATGTAACGAACAGAAATATAGGGAAGCATCAATGAGGTTGTATTTTATAAACGGAGGTTATGAAAATGAATCAGTTTCAACAAGAACTACAAGCGTTAAGTCTTAATGATTACCGGTCTGGAAATATTGTCTATTGGGACCAGCAAAACCAATATCCATATTACTATATTGAAGATGCTGCTCGTCGCTGTGGCGGTTGTGGTCGTTGTGGTGGTTGTGGTGGAGGTCGTTGTGGCGGATTCCGTTGTGGTGGATTCCGTTGTATTGGTTGCTTCGGTTGTTTTGGTTGCGGAGGTTGCGGAGGTTGTGGCGGCTGTGGTGGTTGCTCTAATTGTTTTGATGGTTTTAGTGGTACTACTGATACTACTGGTACTATTGTAACGTATGAATATTAATTACATTTATCCCACTATTTGCGGGTAATAAAATCTCCCTTAAAATTCAGAGAGAGCAAAGAGAAGTTAGGTGGCGGACTGTCCATAAAAGCCCGATTGGTGAGAGCTGATTAAAGCTTCACTTTATCAATTAAAAAACATTAGTTTTATATATGTACTTGCCGACAAAGAATATAGCCATTATTAATGGATATATTCAGTCATTCAAGTGAAAGAGTAACAATAAGATATATAGGTGTAATCAAGAGGTGATGGATAAAGCAATGACTAGATTTAAAATCTAATCATTGCTTTTTTCTTATGGTTTTATCATCAAATATCTGTCTGGTTTAGGGATTGATTTCTTCTAGCTAATGAATTTATTACAACTTTGTAAGGTTAATGTAATGTTAATCGATAGTAAATGAAGATGCTTGAGTGTAATTTAAATAAGATTAAAAAGTACTGTTTATCTATAAAATAATCGGGTAAATAATATGTAATTAGGAAGTGTATGAATATGATTGAACTAAAATCTATTATCCATTCGTATAAACTAAAGAGAAAAATAGCTAAAGATTTATACGGAAAAAGAGATGAATTGACACTGTTATTAAATGAATTTAATAAAATGAAATGTACAGTAACATCTGAAAAGAAGAAAAACAATATATTATCTCGTTTGCAACTAATTTATCAAAATATGAAATTAGATAAGCAGTATCCTCTATCAGTTGCTTTTGATAGTAAATTATTGGAGCGATTAGAAAAAGAACCTCTACATACTATTGAGGATGGTGTAACATGTTTACATCTAATGTTAGATGTGAATTATGAGAAAATAAAACAATATGGTTCGAGTACAAGTAGGTCATTTGTTCCATTATCGCAGTCTTCTATTTGTCTTGCTGATTGTATTTGTTTAACAGGAGTTGTAGTAGGTTTACTAGGAGCAATTTCATTTGGGGGATTACTGTTATCTATATGTTCAATTACATAAAGGTTGATATTTGTAAAAAGGGCACCGAATTAAGGTGTTCTTTTTTGGTTTTTTTGTAAAGATATTGTAAATGATAAGTACAATGCATTAAGTGTAATGTATAATTCGAATGTATCGAAATTAAAATATAATAGAGGTGTTATACATGATAATTACTTTGAATTTTTAAAAGAGTCGGTTTGATAATAATTTATGTAGATAAACAGTTTTTACGTTTCTTTTAAATACTTGGTTTAAATGGATGAGATTAAGTAACTATTGTTCTAGCTTTTTGATAATCAAGACAACTGAAGAAAGGAAGGAATCATTTTATGAAAAAATTAAGGCTGCTAACATTTGAAAATATAGTAGAACCCCTTTTAAATGAAAAGGTATCATTTATATACTTTCCTATTGAATGGCTGGACATCGTAGAGATACATTATAAGACATTTTTATTAACGAGTAAGTTGAAACGTTTGAATGAAAGATTGTATGATATGTTTTCGGATATATTGTTTATTCAGCATAACCCGTACGTATTAAATGAAAATACACCATGGATTGTATCGAAAGAACCTATTAGACAAGAGCAGCTCGATTATATTTTTCAAAGTTGGTATGAGATTATTCATGATTGGAAACCAAATAGATTAGTAGAACCACCAAAATATGAATGGCAATCCGATTTGATTTCTAATTTGCCAGTACTACATGATAATGAAACGTATTCTAAGTGGGTGCCCGCTTTAATCTCACATATTTTTTGTGAGCGTCCTATATATTTAGAAAATACAAATGAAGAAGAAATCTATTTTTCCCCTCTTAGATCACAAAATATTTGTGAGGCGATGTCAGGGCCGATAAAAGATGAAAAAACACAAGATTTTTTCTCCTATGTATATCGATTCGAATGCATAACCCGCGGTGGTGAGAACGCTCCATTATTAAATATTTCAATAGGGATTCGGAGATTTTATCAAGAATATAAGATGATAGGTTAAACAAGCCCTGATATAACAACGTTTGTTTGACCTGTTTTTATGAATTGCAAACATTTTGCAAACATACGTTATCCAAAGATGCTTTTACCAAAGTTTTTAACGGCTTCTTCTTGCATATTCGGTAAAACATGAGAATAGACACTTAATGTCATTGAAATATCTGTATGACCTAATCTCTCACTGATGATTTTAGGGTTAACTCCTTGTTTCAATAGTATAGTTGCGTGTGTATGTCTTAAATCATGGAATTTAATTTCTTTTATACCTACTTTGTGTGTCGCCCTAATGAAACTTTTTCTGAAAGGTGCTCTTTTTATGATTCTTCCAAACTCATTACAATTTATTAAATCTTGATCTAGATAAGCAGAACCAAACCTTAATTTCTCTTTATTAATTAAAATTTTATGTTTTTTTAAGGCGGCTATTGTTTCATTAGGTACAGGAATTGTGCGTTTTGAAGAATTTGTTTTTGCAGTTTTTTTGATCTTATTGTCATGACCAGATGTTTGATTTATTGTAACGGTATGTTTTTCAAAATCAACATCCTGCCATCGTAAACCTAAAACTTCTCCCAGACGCATACCTGTAGTTATTGCAAGTAGATACCCAATGTGATATCGTGATTCTTGTGAATGAGCTAAAAACTTTTTTACTTCTTCCTCTGTCCAAGTCTGGATAGGGGTTTTTTCTTTTTTAGGTATCTCAGCAAAATCTGCTGGATTTCGAGACATAATATTTTGTTTTACGGCTAGGTTTAAAGCGCTTTTTAAAATTCTATGCATAAGCAGAATAGAATTGCTTGCAATCCCTTTATCTATCGTAGTCTTATAGCATTTTTGAATGTGCATAACATTTAATTTATGAAGCGCGACCATTCCTATACTAGGTATAACATGTTGGTTGATAAATGCCCTATAGCCAGCAAAGGTGCTCTTTTCTATGCTCATACTTTTAATTTCTAGCCAATGATTTAGATAATCCTTTAACGTAACTTTAGATGGCTCTATAAAAGTTCCTTCATTCAACTCTGTAATTTTCTTTGCTACATCGGCCTGTGCTTCTTTTTTTGTCTTATATCCAGAAAACCACTTCTGTCTTCTTTTTCCTGTCTCTGGATCAGGACCGATATCAATAACGATACAGTATTTATTTCCTCTTTTTCGAATATGTCCTTTCACTTAAAACACTCCTTCATTTGTTTTGAATCATGTTGTATAAGTCTGGTTGTAATTTTGCTGCTATGAAAATTACATAGTTGGACATATCAGCGATGGATATATTTTACCATATATGAACAGAATTGATTATTTAATATATTGGTTGTTTTTTACAAAAGTTAATTTTATAAAAGAATTTTGTATATTTAAGGAAATATTTTTATTTAAAATATTTTATTTGGAATAGTACATCTTGTATATATCATATTTTGTACAATTAATATTTTCTTAATTAAGAAATGATTTTTATTTGGAGTGAGATATATGGAGAGGAAAAAGAAATGGGAAGGATTAAACTCTAAAAATCTATCTGCTAGTTCACTGGATTCGAGTTTAATAGGACCGACATTGCCACCGATTTCCTCATTTACTCTACCAACGGGAGCAAGTGGAGCAACAGGTCCGACAGGCCCAACGGGAGTAACCGGAATAACAGGCCCAATAGGTCCAACGGGAGCAACTGGAATAACAGGTCCAACGGGAGTAACCGGGATAGCAGGCCCAACAGGTCCAACGGGAGTAACCGGGATAACAGGCCCGACAGGTCCAACGGGGGTAACTGGAATAACAGGCCCAACAGGTCCAACGGGGGTAACTGGAATAACAGGCCCAACAGGCCCAACGGGGATAACTGGAATAACAGGCCCAACAGGTCCAACGGGAGTAACCGGAGTAACAGGTCCTTCAGGAGGCCCGGCAGGTCCAACAGGTCCAACAGGTCCTTCAGGAGGTCCAATAGGTCCAACTGGAATAACAGGCCCGACAGGCCCAACGGGAGCAACTGGAATAACAGGCCCGACAGGCCCAACGGGAGCAACTGGAATAACAGGTCCAACAGGCCCAACGGGAGCAACTGGAATAACAGGCCCGACAGGCCCAACAGGTCCAACAGGTCCAACAGGTCCAACAGGTCCAACGGGATTTGAATCTGCATTCAGAGCTTTCAAATCTACTGATCAGTCCGTTATTGCTAATACACTGTCTATAGTAACATTTGAAACTACACAATTCGATTTAAATGGTGAATATGATGGTGTATCAACATTTATACCGCAACAAGATGGAGTATATTTAATTATTACTACTATAATTTTTAGTCCTACTGATGATACCCTAAATTATGTGACGGAAGTATTTATAACAGTTAACAGTACTTTAATAGCAGGAGATGATAGCTTTTTTGGTGGAAATACTGGGCTTTTAAATGCGGTAACAGTTTCTACGATTGTACAATTGAATGCAGGGGATATGGTGCAAGTTCAAGCTGGTAGTACCATAGATGGCGCTATTGCATCTCCACTTCTTACAAATTTTCAAGCTGCGAGGTTTCCATCACCAGTTCCAAATACACTTTTCTTATTAAATAATTTATCTGCAGATTGGAGTAAAAGGCCATTCAGTAGAAAATCATAATTATGTTCATTTTTAAAATACCCTAAAGAAAATGATGAATTTAGATTGAGTTTGTCTATTAAGAATAAGAAAAGCCACTTAGATGAGTGGCTTTTCTTATTCTTAAATTATGGCATATACAGTTAAAACTAAATGATTACATAATTGGAAATAGTTAAACTTGTACTATTTTGGTTCAGGATAGTAATTTTAATATAAAATTTCAATAGGTATTTATTAACTTTACATCTCTAAAAGAATAATTGAACTTTTGCTATCACTATAGTTACATATAAACCGATTATCAAATGCAATATTTCATATTTTTAACTGTCAAAAAACTAGACTTATATTAGTATTTTTAACTTTCTCAAGTATTTTCAGAATATAAGAGAATAGATGTTTGGGTTATTTGTGATAGAATATTCTTAATAATATAATTTGACGGAACGAAAAAGACCCATAGCGTGTGTAATTGTGCTGGGAACACTTTTACACCGTTTGCCCTAATTGTAGTAGGGAAAACATTTGCCATGAGCCTTTCAGTTACGACTATGCGTAACATATATGGCTAGTATAACACAACTTTTAGATGTAATTCATCATTAAGGTGCGTTTTCATGATAGGGAAGTGTGTCTTGTTCCAATAAGGGGGACAAAACATGTGGAAAGCTCTAAATCAAATTGAAAAAGAGTTATGTGCAGCTGGAATAAGAAAAAATAAACTCGCAAATTATTGGGGAGTTAAGCCAAGTACTGTTACAAAAGTTTTTAAAGGTAACACAGACATGAGTTTTGGCTTTCTTTCTAAGACAGCCATCCTATTAAACAAAGGCATACAGGTTCAAGAAAATTTATTAACAGATTATATATATATAACGAAACCAAAATCAGAAAACTTACGTGAGGCAATGGAGGATTTAGCTTTAAGGGGAAAGTTTAATCTATTAATTAATATTATCAATAGTGAATCACAATCAAAGGTAGCAGAAAATAGAGAATTTGCTAATGTGTATAGAATTATATATAAACGATATATAGGTGAGATTGATGCTACACAGTACCATAAGGCATTAAGCCTGGAAAGTAAATCAATAAGAACAACAGAGATGGAAGTGTTAATTGAAATTTTATTATGCCAAGCGCAATATCAATCGGGTAATTTTACTTCTTTAAATGAGCGATTAAAATCTCTTGAAATAAAAATAAATAAAGTAAGTAATAGGTACATTCGAGAATGTTATAAATTACGATATAAAGAAGCCATTGCCGTTACTTCGTTGCAGGGTGGTGAAGTCAGTGAAGCAAGACATTTTAGCATGGAACTATTAGATGATCTTGAATGGGATAACTTTTTTTCTTTTCCAAAAGTAAATGCATATTTAAAGTTAGGTGAATCTTATATTTTTTCAGCGAATGAATATGAGAAGGCAAAATATTATTTGGAAAAGACTCTTGAAGTGATAGGGGATAGTAAGATTAATGGAATTGAGAGAAAAAGAAAAATGGTGCAACATACATTATCATTTCTAAAGATTCATCATGATAAAGGAATTAGTAGCTTAGATGTTGTCCATCCAGGTGAATTAGCATATTTAAGGATTAAACAAGGTAAGAAGATTGAAGCGAGAAAACTATTAAATCAATTAAATGAGAAGAATGGAAGATTAACAGACATACAGACTGCATATTTAGGTTTAACATATGAAGGTACAAAAAAAGAAGAGTTAATGAAACGTTCTCTTTTGATGTGTCAAAAATCAGGGAATATATTTTATTCAAATTTACCAAAAATACACTTGGGTTTAATTTGAATAATTGGTATAATTGTCTTCGGAAAGAGGTGACATAATGAAAAAAATAATTACAATCATTCCTGCGCTATTAATAGCTGCTACATTATTCATTAACACTGATTCTATAAAAGAAAAGCCTAGTACAAATAATTCAAAACCTACAATTCAACACATGATGGTTGACCCTGGTGGCGGCTGGTAAAATACATAATAAAGGTATATATATTACAAATGACATCGTCTTAATTGACGATGTCATTTGTAATTTTAGGAGAAATTTCTTTTTTTACTGAAAGAAGAAAAAAGAAATTATTGTAAAAAAAATCCAAAAATAAAAAGAGGGAGATCGAAGAAGATGAAAAGTAAAGAAGGGGAAGTTAATCTAATTAAACAAGCTTTATTACTTTTGCAAGAAGAAGATAATCCAAAAGAGAAATTATTTTCTATTTGTTTGAGTGAATCAAAAAAAGAAAAAGTCATGTAAAAAAGACTATCTAACTTTCTTGGATAGTCTTTTTATACTACATATTTCCTTTAGATTTCTCGTAGTTCACAAACATCTCTAATTGCTCTAATGCTTTTTTTCGTTGTTCTTCAGGTAAGTCATTAATGATTTGAAGAATTTCGTGTGCTTCTTTTGTTAACTGTAAGTCTTCGCCCGCTGTTAAATCTGGTGAATCAGATAAACCTAACAAATAATCTGTTGTTACTTTTAAATAATTTGCTATCTTCTGAAGTGTACGTGTACCGGGTGCTTTTTTTCCCTCGACATAATTATAAACAGAAACATGACTAACACCAATTTCGTCAGCTAACTGTTGTTGGGTGATGCTCTTCTTTTCAATTAATGATTTCAATCTCTCATGACTAAACATAATAAAAAACACCCCAAGTTTATTTTATATGAAATTATTTTTTCTTAATTACTATTATGGTGTCACACTGTCATTATATATTAACTATCAGTTAAGTGAAAAGGTAATTTTTTTGAAAAAAGTTTTGGGAAACACTTGAACTTAACTTTAGGTTAAGTTATTATGTAATTAACAACAAAAACGGAAGAGAGGAGTTGTTTATGAAAACTCTAAAGCAGCTACGTGTAGAACAGGGATATACATGTAAGGAAGTAGCTGAAGCCGTTGGTATTACTGAAGTTTATTATTGGTATATAGAAAACGGGAAGCGTCGACCTTATTATGATTTAATTGTGAAAATTGCTGAGTTTTTTAAAGTGAAGTTAGATGCAATTAAAATTTTTTGTCCATAACTTAACTTTTGGTTAAGTGAATTAGAAAGGAGCAAAACAAAATGGGATTAGATCAAATCATTAAAGAGTCAATCCGCGAAGTTGTTCGCGAAGAAATTCAAGCAGCTTTAGCTTCATTCCAACAACAATCACAACCAAACAAGGTAATGAGGGTGAAAGAAGCAGCTGCTTACCTCAATATAGCAGTTTGTAGAATGTATGAATTAGCAAATCACCCACATTTTCCAGTGATCAGGGAAGGACGTAAATTACTTTTCTTGCAAAAGGATTTAGAAGCTTGGCTTGAAGCACAAAAGGAGGTGATTTAGTGGAAGATACAACCTCATTAGCTATATTAGCGATATTAATTGCATGTGGTTCATGTTTGTTTTACATAACTTATGAACCAATAAAACAATGGGCTTGGAGTGATGTGAAGCAAAGTAAAAAGACCCATTGCAGTGGGTCCTTTTCAAAAAATAAGTTGTTATAAGTATAACACGGAAAATAGGAAGATAGCACATTGGTTTTATGAAAAGGAGTGAAAACTATGAACACCAAGGTATTACAAATAGGGCAAATAAATTTTCGTGGCAATGTTATAGATCATGGATGGTTTAAAACACTTACATTAGATAATGGTAAACCTAATATTGTTGCAATTACTATCTTAGGAGAAATTGTTTATTGGTATAAACCTACTGAAGTAAGAAGTGAAGAATCTAGTCAAGTTCAATATAAGCAAAAGTTTAAGGCAGACACGCTTCAAAAGAGCTATCAACAATTAGCCGATTCATTTGGATTTACAAAAAGACAAGTAAAAGAAGCGTGTGACTTTCTGAAAGAACGTGGACTTATAAAAATTGAGTTTAGGACGATTCTTGTTAACGGAACTAGGTGTAATAACGTTATGTATGTTGAACCTGTACCTGAAATGGTTCAGAAAATATCCATTATGTATTGGGGAAATGGTAACCCTCCTACACTGAAAAGTAATAGCCCTGTTACTTTAGAAAGCAAGAGGGTCTTACATTCTAGAGCAATACCCTTCTACGATAAAACGGAAGAGTCTCTTACACTAGAACGTAAGACAAATACAGAGATTACTACAAATATTACTACAAATATAAATGATGATGATGCTACCTCAACTCAGAAATTAATTGATCAAGAATTTAAAATTAGTTACAACTTTTTACTTGAAAAGGGAATTCCTTTAAGTGAAATTGCAATTCAAGAATTAGGTGAGTTTTGCGATAGATTCGGTAATGAATTAGTTATTCACGCTGTTAATAAAGCAATTGATGAAAATGTACCAAAGTGGAGATATATCCGCAGTATTTTAAGTAGTTGGGAAAAGGAAAAAGTAAAAACATTAAATGAGGTTGCTGCTTTAGATACTCGATTTGAAATGAGTAAGAAAAACAATAAACGTACTGGTAAAGGTTATTCCAAACGAACGGAAGTTGTACCGGATTGGTTACGCAAACAAGAAGAACAAGAGCCAATACAGCAGCCACAGCAAACTCAAAGCGATGATTTTGAAAATAATAAGAAACGTTTGGATGAGATTCTAAATAAATATAAAAATATTAAAGGGGAGTAAGATATGAAAAACACGGGTGTTGCAAGAAAAGTGGACGAGCTAGGTCGTGTAGTAATTCCAGTAGAGTTACGCAGAACTTTAGGTATTACCGAAGGAACGGCACTAGATTTTCATGTCGGTGGTGAAAACATCGTTTTAAGAAGACATGAAAAGTCATGCTTTGTAACGGGTGAAGTTTCTGAAAACAACATAGAGTTGCTAGGTGGCCGAATGTTTTTAAGCAAGGAAGGGGTAATTGAATTACTGGATCTTATTCAGAAGAGTGGGATGGCACATGCCTAAGCAACTAAACATTTTCGATGTAGAGCCAACAATTTGTGAGTTCGATGTAATGAAGGCAAATGTGAAGAGAGGAACTGGACGCACTAAATACGCTGATGTACGCGTCCGAGTTCCAACGAATGCAAAATGTACGGATGAATTACCATGCACAACTAAACAAGATGATCGTTATGACATCTTTGAACAATATGTAATGGCTATTTGGAGATTTCAAAGAGCTGTAGATAAGTTTTTCAATTGGGATACAGCTGAAGAATTGTGTAAGGCAGCAAGGGATAAAAAAGAAATAATTCCGGTAAGGGTTTATTTAGGAAGTGGATTTAAACCTGATGTTGTCGAGTACATGCGGTAGTAAAAGGGAGATGGACATATGAAAAAAATAGAAATTGATGTTAGTAGCAACAAACTTTTAATAGTGAAGGACGGAAATGTAACAGCAGTAAATCCGCCAATGAGTGGATTCGGTGAGCAAGTGGCGGTTTGGGTAAACGGTAAAGTTGATCGTGTAGATACTAAGTTTACTGAAAAGATAAAATGATTAATTTTAGAAAGTAGGTTCGCTTATGAGTGTAGCAAGAAATCATAAAGCGATGAAGGAATCACGGTTAAAAATATACATCGTTTTAGAAGAAGCTAACTTTATTTGGGATGAAAGAGATGTAGTACGTTTTCGTGAAATGTGGAGTCAAGGTATGAGTTTGCCGAAGATGGCAAAAGCGTTAAGGAGACACCAAGCGGAAGTTGCACTTCTTGTAATAGATCAAGCTGATAAGTATTTAATTGAAAATCGTCCAATAGGATTAGGGATTTGCTAAATAGGAAGGGGAAATCAAAATGAACATTATGGAAAATGGTGTATTAGAAGCAACTAAATTAATGAGTGAAGCAAAAAATGAGGAACAAGTTATAAATGAAGCTACAGTTTTACAGATTGCAAGTATCTTATCGATTGATGAATTAAATGATTATCAGGAAGCAACTTTACGAACTTGGAATAGCAAAACTGATTTTGGAGGACGAGTTTCAAATGCAGCTTTAGGACTTACAGGCGAAGCTGGTGAAGTTGCCGATATTGTAAAAAAAGCAATTTATCATGGACATGGTTTCCAACCATCGCATTGTCCAGGAGAAGAGGATGGAAACACTTATAAATTAGCCTTAGAGCTTGGAGATATTCTGTATTACTTAACAATTATGGCACACGAACTGGGATATACGTTACAAGATATTGCTGAAATGAATATTGCAAAATTAGCTAAAAGATATCCTGATGGTTTTAGTCGAGAAGCAAGTCAAACACGTGTAGATGTAAAGTAAGACCAAATTTGAATTTTATTAAGAAAGTTTAAATTAAAGATTTCATTTGAAAGGAATATCCCAGTAATAAAATAGAGCACTGATTTACAGTGCCTATCTTATCAGAGATTGCTTATTCCATAAAAATAAAGCTATTACGGACAATTCACAATGGTAATAGTGACGTTAGCCATTGTTCCAGGAGAATCAAGGGGTGAAGCAGTAACGATTACTGTTCCAGGTCCATTTGCGGCTAAAAATACAGCAGTAAAGTTACCAGAAGCATTGGTGATGGTAGCAAGAGGAACCATGAAAGCTAGAGAAGGATTACTAAATGAAAAGCTGACTACTACCCCTGCAGCAGGGATACCATTTACTAATACTTGACCTGAAAAAAATAAAGTATTATTTCCTTGGGTGGATACACATGCTGTGTTGGCGTTAGAAGTTAAGGAAATAGATGCAAGTCCAGCAGGAAGATTAAATCCAGTTGGTCCAGTTGGTCCAGTAGCCCCAGTTGATCCAGTTGGTCCGGTTGGTCCAGTAGCCCCAGTTGGTCCGGTTGGTCCGGTTGGTCCAGTAGCCCCAGTTGGTCCGGTTGGTCCAGTAGCCCCAGTTGGTCCGGTTGGTCCAGTAGCCCCAGTTGATCCAGTTGGTCCGGTTGGTCCAGTTGGTCCAGTAGCCCCAGTAGCCCCAGTTGGTCCGGTTGACCCAGTAGCTCCAGTAGCCCCAGTAGCTCCTGTTGACCCAGTGGGGCCAGTTGGGGATTGAAAAGGTAGAACAGGTGGAAGTGTGGGGCCAATTGCATCTGGATTTAGTGCAGCAGAAGATAAAAACTCATCCATTATATATCACCTCTGAATATTCGTATTACTAATAGTAAATGCGAGAGTTAAGTAGAGTGAAACGGACAAGCAATTGTATTTATGAAATTTAACAAAATAGTTATTTGGTAACAAAAACATCTCTTTATTGAATAACATGTCATCTTATTCAATAAAGAGATGTTTTATCTTTTTATTATCATCATAGTCACCTGAAACATGTGCGCCTATAAATGGAGTGCCATACACTTTGTCTTTAGAAATTACAAAGTTAAATTTGGAATGGTTATCAATCGAACAACTTATAAGATAATTATCATCAATTTCGTAAATATCTAGAAGGGTAGCTGCAAAGAACATTTTAATCATACCTTTCCTGATTCTGAATATAGAAATACTTTATTCTTTATGTAAGATAAACGCTTGTGCTAATAATGCAGTTTTATACAAAATTCTTATTTTATAACGAATAAAGGAAAGAAGCTTTTTTAATAAAAAGTTTCTTCCCTCAAAGTGTGCAAGAAATTCAAGGTAACTGGACCAGAGCACCTTTTAGATTTTTTATGATATTAATGTATTCAAAGAAATCTAAAAGGTGAAATTCTCATGAGTTAATTTTTTATATTGTATTCTTTACTTAGGATTATGGAGCCGGTCCCTAAAAAATAAAGAGTGCCTTGTAGAGCGCTCCTTATACCTAATTATAAATGTTTATGTTCAATCTTAGATTTTTTGCTGGGAGGAATAAAATGTTCTTGAACAAAGTTTAGATAAATAATACCACTAATCATTGCAATATAAAACACAGCACAAAAGAAGATTAAAATGTATTTAAAGGTCTTGTTCATATTGGTACCGTCCTAAAAAAGGCTTATTTTAATTTAATATTGTATGTAAAAAAAGGTGCATTTATACAAGGGGCAGGTAGCTAGCACAAGTAAAGCAAAATCCTTATTTAACAACAAATAAAAAGAGTGCATTTTTATATGCACCCTTAGTAAGGTAGGTGAATGTTTCATGAGATATAGAAAATCTAAAAAATCGTAATCAGATTTTCACGAGTAAATTTTTAATATTGTATGCCTTACATGGAATTATGGAGCCTGTCATTAAATAATAAAGAGTGCCTTGAGAGAAAGGCGCTCTGACTAATGTTGAAAAAGAATACCCATTATTGTATGTATGTTTTTGATTTAGGTGCGAGATTAAATAAAATCTTTATTTGAAATAAAAAAGGCCCTAGAGGACTAGGGCCAAGATTGAAGTATCATCTTTAAAGTGAAAGTAAAAAGAATGATATGAGGTTATTTTAACACGAATCTTAAAATTAAGAAATAACGATATTAATAACATCATTATTTTATAACCTAAAATAAAAGAACCCGTTTGTTATAAACGGATTCTTCACACAAGGTCTGCAAGAAACTCAAGGTAACTGGACCAGAGCACCATATATAATTTCTTGTGATATTAATGTATTCAAGGAAGTCTAAAACGTTAATAGTAATTAAGCAAAATTCTTATTGTATGAGAAAAAAATAAAAGAACCCATTTTTTTATAAATGGATTCTTCCCTTAAGGTGTGCAAGAAATTCAAGGTAACTTGACCACAGTAACCTGTGGAATTCCTTGTGATAATACTGTATGCAAAGGAACCAATAATGTTAATGAATTTCGAACAAAACCCTTATTTAACAACAAATAAAAAGAGCGCTAATCAAGAGCACTCTTTATACCTCACTATAACTAAAGTGACGAACTCACATTATACAGAAAGGTAGTATTAAAGTATGTAAAAGTATGAAATTGGTGAATGGGTTCAAACAAAATCTTTATTTAAATAAAAAGAGCCCATGCATCAGTGTTCTTTAAGATAGGAGGTAACTCTCTGAGCAGAACGTCTAGGTTAGAAATATATAATGTGAAAAAGAAATAAGAACAAAGTTTTTATTATTAACTCAATATAAAAGAGCAATTAGCTTTTGCTAATTGCTCGGCCCAAGGTAATAGACATATAGTGGGTATTAGTAAAATCGGAAATTGGCTATTCAAGAGCCTGTTTACAGTATAACCAAGATTTTTAAAAGTATTCCCTCTTTAAAGTTAAGACCTTATTCAAACAGTGTTCTATAAAGAGGGAGTGGAGTAATGAAAAAGAATACTTTTCTTATAATACAAGATGATTTTTTATTCTCAATAACATATGAGCATTAAGGCAAAAATGTGTAATTAAAAGAGCAGCTAGCAAAAGCTAACTGCTCTCCGAAAAAACGTTAAGAAGGAAGTTCAGAACCCAAGTGTATTTATAGTATGAATGGAATATTGAATTTTATTCAGATAAGAAAATAAAAGCTAGGATTTCTACTAGCCCAAAGAGTGTTCAAAAAGGTATTCACACATGGTCGAGCATCTTTAATTATAAGATGATTAAACATTTATGTATAGAAGTCAGTGAAGATTACCGCCGCGAAGTGGGAAGAAAGTTGGATTTATATAAATCGTTATTTGATTAAAAGAAAAAAGAACACATGTTGATATGTGCTCTAAGATAATCATTTTGATATCTATTAAAGTGTCTCTTTTGTATCAGGTGTATCAAATTTATCATTTAATTTAAAGGTTGTTTCTAAAAGAATTGTAGATGAAATCGCAAAGATTAATACAGCATGTGGTGATAATTGCACTGCTGTGAAATTAAGTTTTGCTAGCCAAAAATATCCGACATACATTGTCAGGAAGGTACTAACAATTGAAATTGTAAATCCTAAGAAACCTAATTCTTTTAGCTTTTCTTCAGATAATTTAAATACGCGTAATACGAAAGAGAAGATGATCCCAACTATGAAAAGTCCAATACATAAGGTCAATAGTGACATTATACTTGGGTATACAACGTCATCAGGCAACCATTGTTTTATTCCGACAATTATGGCTGTAGGGAGCGCGATAGGTATTAATAGTGGTGATACTATTAGAAAAATAGCTAATAGTCTACCGATGTTATTTGTTTCATTGTTGTTTTGATTGTTCATAAAGCCTCCAAAAATAATTGTAAAATAAATATCCTAGTGGATTTTAGCACAAAAGTATTAGTAAAGCTATAGTTAAAAAATTGAATTCAAACAAAAACGCTATTTGGAATGTAAATATAAGAGCACTTAGAAAAGTGCCCTTCTGTAACGACTATCCACTCTAAAAAGAAATGATGCAATATATCATATGAAATTATGTTGATTTAGTTGTGTGTATTTTGTATAAAAATTTCATTTTGTAGAAAAATGCCAAAGTAAAACGAGCACTTGTTCCAGAGTGCTCGCTTAAAAAACATTCCATGTATTGGGGTTATGTTTGTAAGTCATGAACCAGTAAATGACTGAAAAATAAGGTTCAAGATAGTTTATTCATTTTAGAGTAAATGGGTACCTGTACGGAAAAAAGAGCAGCTAGCAAAAGCTAACTGCTCAGCCCTCAGAGAAAGGGAAAAGAACATTACAAAGGTCACTGTGAATTTAAGCTGTATCAGCTCATTTATAGTATTGGACATAATTTAGAATTTTATTCGGAAAACCTCAAAAAAGCAGTTAGCCCAGTCTAACTGTTCAATAGTTTCATATTTTACGCAAGGATGAGATAGTGAATCTATAGCTTATATAAAGGTGAATATCATTCGTATGTTGATCAAAAAGGGATACGTTCAATATATAGGTGCATATGGTGATTTCTAATATGAAAAGAGAGCCAGGGGGGCCCTCTTTAATAGTTATTGGATTCGCTAGAAAAACGAAAAGCTTTAGATATATTAATGTATTAAAAATTTTGTGAACATGAAGTGCAAGGTCCACCAGTAGGTTGGAATACAACATTATCAACAAAAGCTGTTGCGCCTTCTCCACCCGTAGCTAAGTTTTGGAAACTAATACATGCTGTAGTTACATCAGCAGGTATACACACAACAAGGGTATAATGTTGGAAGCCAGCTTGTTGTTGATTTGCAACAGGTACAATGTGCGGAATGTTTAATGGTCCAAGTGTTGTAGGGTTAGGAGGACATCCTTGACCAAGTTCTGGAAACGATACAGAAGCAACAAGGAGTGCTCCATCTCTTATATCCCCAGCAAAAGAAAGGGTAAAGCAACAACCTTCGCCTACATCAACAGATTGGGTCATAATTCCTCCAGGTCCAATAGAAACAGCTAAAGCACTCAAGGATCCATTTGGAAGAAAACGACCGCTGTGCGCATTTGGAAATCCTACTTCTGAAACATTTCCCGTTACAATCCATCCTGGAACTGGAGTACCTGGTGTTGCAGGTTCATCAAATCCAGGGTTATCAAGAACATTCGTACATGGGCAACATGCCGTAGCAGCTGGTCCCGTAGGTCCTGTAACTCCTGTAGCCCCGGTTGGTCCAGTCGGCCCAGTTGGTCCAGTCGGCCCAGTTGGTCCAGTCGGTCCGGTTGGTCCAACTTGAGGTGGGGGTACAGGGGGGAGGAAACACTCACATGGAATATGAAATTTCTTTTTAAATTCACTCATTTTTACACCATCCTTATCATTCACCCACTTACACACTACAACTTATGAATTGGTTAACAAACAAGTATAAGAAAAAGGCCCTTGAAAATTAAAATAAATAAAAAAATAAGCCCTTATGTCACAAATATAAACCCATTCCATAATATATAAGGAACATGGGTTCACTTCAAAAAGCTTTTAATATATAAGGGAGTCCACTTCCTAAATCAATATCGTTGAACCTGTTGCTCCTGTTGCTTCTGTTGGTAAAGTGAATGACGAAGAATAGATAGGAGAGTTGAATCGATTAAACTTGATTCAACAGCAACTCCATGTAAAACAATATTTTCTTCATTCATACCTTTACCTTCTATGATTGCTCGCCATAGGAGGTAAAGGTTGCAAAAAGCAAATCATGAAGTTGGAATGTAATTATATGGAAGTGTAAAGATTGTTAAGGGGAATTAAAGAATGTATCGAAGTGAATGGAAAATGCAAGAAGAATTATACGATCATAGTAGTTAGATAATATACGATGGTGAATGGGTTGAAGTGGACAAGCAGTTTTATTTTATAAATTAAATAAAAATTTTATTTTGTGGAAATAAAAAACCCTAGTTTCCTAGGGTAATGGTATAACAGCCAAATATATTTTATTCTTTTATATCGTAACTTAATATTACGTTAAAAACATCAGGTAAGTGTAACCAATTGCAGAAAATAAAAGAGCAGCTAGCAAAAGCTAACTGCTCGGTTCTCCAAGGGGGAACAAGGAGAAAGTAACTTAATGGGTTGTCTACAGTATTGACGGAATATTGAGTTTTATTCACAAAGAATGACGTTTAACTTAATGCATAGCCAACGATCAAAGTTAGTGTTAAAAACACTGATAATAAAAGTGTTAGTAGAACTGTCACTATGCTTCTAAGCATCGCTATCCAATTACCTGCTTTAGAGAATCCTTTAATACCAGCAAAAAAAGTTCCTATTGAAAAAATGAGTACAAAAAATAAAGGGTGAAAATAAAAGATATTTATAAACGATGCATTCATTTCAGGTGTGCATACTTCAAGATATAAAAGAAAAAAAGCAATGCAAACGAATGAAAAAATAAAGGACCATAGATTAATATTATGCTTCATAGGTTGCTCCTTTGTTATCGGAATATTTCTATTAAATTTTAATGGAAAATATAAGAAAAAGATAGTGTTTATAAATTAGAATGAATTTTTGAACAAAATAATCCTTTTGTTTATAGAAAAACAAGCTACCACGTTTCATTGATTGGGAATCTTTTCTAAGGTATGCTTAAGGGGATGGGAATAAAAAGAATATTTTCGGGAGGAAAGGGATTAATTTATGTTAGGAAATTGGTTTGATAAATTAAAAGAACCTAAATGTATACATAGATATAAACTTATTAAAAATCATGACAATGAAGATTTTAAAACTGGTAAGATGGGGATAGTTAGTTATTATAAATGTGAAAAGTGTGGGAAAGAGAAGGAAATCAGCAAATATACTAATGATGTTAATAGTGACTATTGGGATATTTAAAAATAACAATCGAATATAGTCCGGCTAGAAAACTAGAGGACACCAATTCATTAAAGCAGCAATTCAAGCTGTTTTAGGAATAGGGGTCCTTTTTATTTTGAAAAGGGAGATGAGGAAATATTAAGGCACTAAAAGACCAATTACGCGAGTGGAAAAAACAATCCAAGCAAGGAAAGAAGAAAAACAAGAAAAAACAAAAAGAGAAATTATGTACTCGTGAAATTGAGGATTTAATGGGGATGCATAGACCTTGTTATGAACGGAAACGTGGAGCATTAAGATAAAAGTAATTTAAAAATAAAAAGGAGTGGTCTTACATGACTAAACAATTATCTTTCTTACCAAAAATTGATAGAACAGCAACACAAGAGGAGTTAGAAGGTGTGTTGGAAAGCGTACGTATACATAGACAATTTGGGATGATGCGTAAAGAAATGAAAGTCACTCCTTCTTATGAAATACGTGAGCATGGTCCTACGCATGCAGTTGGTAAGCCGTTAGAAGATATTGCTATAGCAAATATTCAACAAAGTAAACGAGAAGAATGGCTAGAAAGAATGTCATTACGTATTGATCAATTTCTAAATCGATTAGGAAATGGACGCGCAGGAATTATCCAAAGGGACATTATTTATAAACGTTATTTAGAAGAAGAGGATGTATGTGATTACATGGTTTATAACGAAATTGGAATGTCAGAGCGTACTTATCGACGTTGGAAGTCTAAAGCATTTTATAAGCTTGCTTTTGCACTTGGATTAGAAGTTTACGAGACAGAAGAAACTGGAGGTAATGAATAGTGAATTTTGTTCAACCGATACGTGATCCAGAGCAAATACAACAAATTAAAGAATACCTAAAAGAAAAGAATGAACGCAATTATATTTTGTTTGTAATGGGAATTAATACAGGTCTACGTATTAGTGATATTTTAAAACTGAAGGTTGGAGATTTAAATGGCAGCCATATATCAATACGTGAAATGAAGACAGGTAAGCAGAAACGTATTCAGATTACTGCAGCATTAAGAAGAGAGTTAAAGTGGTACATTGAAGATATGGAAGACTATGAGTATTTAATTAAGAGCAGACAAGGAAAAAATCGACCAATCGGAAGAAGTATGGCATATAAAATACTTAGTACTACAGCAGCAAAGTTTGGTTTAGAAGAAATTGGGACACATACATTACGTAAGACATTTGGATATCATATGTACATGCAGACAAAGAACATAGCTTTGCTGATGGAGATATTCAATCATTCAAGTGAACGAGTAACGTTAAGATATATAGGAGTAAACCAAGATGCAATGGATAAAGCAATGACTAGGTTTAAAATCTAATCATTGCTTTTTTGTTCAAGGATAGCAACACATGCTTATCAACTTAAGAACAGAAACTTATGCTTGAACATAAAATCAAATCTAGATGTGTAAAGCTATTTCAAGTGAATAGAATCGCCTCTTTAAGAATACATAAAAAATATATATACAAGCGTAGTCTAATCACTACATCGTTGTTGAAAGTAGAATTCTATAAAATTTGGAGGAAGAGATATGCAAAAAAAGGTTCTTCTGTTTACAGATTTAGGGATTGATGATGCCTTTGCTATACTGTACACCTTTTTTCGTAAAGACATTCAACTTGTAGGAATCGTAGCCGATTATGGAAATGTATCAAGAGAAAATGTAATAAGAAATATTAACTATTTAAAGTACATTGCGGGAAGAGAAGAAATACCTGTATTCCTTGGTGCTTCTGTACCGTTGACAGGTATATTGATTCAGTATTTCCCTGAGGTACATGGAAAAGTTGGATTAGGACCTATTATTCCACCTGAAATTTCATATCCAGTTTATCCTTTAAATGATATTTATCAAATTATAGAATCAAATTTAGAAGATCTTACAATTATCAATTTAGGAAGACTTTCTTCGCTAGCTACGACTTTTGTATTGAATTTAGAAACAATGCGAAATGTAAGAGAATGCATTTGCATGGGGGGAGCTTTTTTCTATCCAGGTAACGTAACTGCTGTGGCTGAAGCTAATTTTTACTCAGACCCTTATGCAGCAAACTTAATTCTGCAACATGCAAAGAACTTGACAATTATTCCTTTAAATGTGACCCAACATGCGATTGTTACACCCGAAATGGTCCAGCAAATCGATGCATTTCATCGGAATACACAGGATCTTGCAGGGCTCATCATTAAACCTATGTTAGATTATTATTATAATTTTTACTCCAAGTCTAATCCAGGTATAAGTGGAAGTCCTATGCATGATTTTGTAACAGTGTGGTATTTGCTAAATAGAGAGGCTGTTAACCTTACGAGAGTACCCATTAAAGTAATTCCTGATCAAGGGGAAGGTTTTGGACAAAGCATTGCAGACTTTCGTTTTGTTACAAATCCAGGCTATAAAATGCATAATGTAGCTTTTCAGTTTGATTATGAAAGGTTCAGGAAGGATATTATGGAAACGTTCTTAAAGAAGAGAGTGTAAAAGACTTTGTTCATTTTATTTAACGTATAGGAATCCAACTTTTTAGGTTGAAATTCTCTTAGTATACAAAATTTTTGAAATTCTGGCTGTATTTCGTCACTATCAAGCTAATAAAATAAAATCCTGCTAAAAATAAAAATCTACTGACTATTTAAAGTAATTAAATACAGTGGATTTTTATTTTTGGAGTACATTAAAATTAATAATTGGTGGCCATGTTATTCTACCCCATTCTATACAGTTACTCATTTTTATTGTGTTGTGTAACTCAAAAGAGGAAGTGTTATGAAGTTATGAATATCAAAGGCTGTAGCATTTGGCATAGTTACACAAAATATAAGATATGGGTAAGTTAGTTGAGCAAAATGTATAAGGTTAATTAATAATTGGGACATCGTTAGGAGAATTTAGGTTTATCAAGCAAATTATATTCTTATGACGATATCCCAACATTACTTAGAAAAATGATGTAAGAAATTTTAATCGATATGAAATTTAGTAGAGGATTGTACTTGTGCCTTAAATAGTATAACTAATACTCATAGATTAAGTTATTCCTATTTTTAAACTATGAAATCAGCAAAATGGAATACCATAGAGGGATCTGCAACGGAAAGACCAGGATTTGTAGGGTTAGAAAGGCCAGATCCACCAACAACTTCAATTTCAAGTTTTCCACGTAATGGACGTTCTCCTACTAAATAATCTCCTGTGGATTTAACATGAAGAATTCCGTTTACAAAAGAACTAATATCAAACTCTAATCGAGTACAACTCATTGGAGGGATAATTGTTAGACCAAGCCCTTCCAGAAAAGGTCTTTCATTCTCAGTAATTATAAAGGGAAGTGGTGTACCATCAACCGAGATTTGTACAGGAGGACAATACTCGATTACCACATCAGCTTCTAGCGATTGTCTTGTTGGATTCTTAAGGATAATTACAAGCCTATTATTTGGTTGTCCAACCGCAGCATTTAATGGAACTAGAAAAGGTCCTGTAGTAATCGTATTCTTTCTAACATGACATTTTGATTTATAACTGGACATAAAATCATCTCCTATTAAAAATACTTTCTGTATATCTTATTAACATTAAACGTAAGTTGTACAGGCTGATATAGCATAAGAAGCATTGGATTATAGTAAAGTCCTCCATTATAACTTACCTGCAGTATTCATGTGGAATTTAATATTAGTGGCAGAGTCGTGACCGCTTTTTGGCAGAAAATGTGCCGGTCGTTTTGGAATCAACGTGATATATTTGCATTGTGAGAAGTGGCGGAAAACACAACTCACTATGTTGTTTTTTAATTTCTAAACGGTTCGTAATGACGGCACATAAAATCCGAAACCAGAGCTTTTGCTCTTCTTCCAGTCACTTGATAATGTTGGAGCAGTTAATTGTAACATCATTAGGTGATTGGAAAAAGAATAAAAATTCATGTACCGTAATTGAAACATAAATTAGTAATTGAGGGCAAAGCATCCATTCGGGTGCTTTTTTATTTTGAGGAGGATGAAAGGGATGGAAGGTAAAACATTAGTATTTAAACCTGTAAAGCAATATAGGGTTGATCCGAATAAAATTCAAACATTAGATGATGTAATTGCTATCTTAAAAAAAGTAACGATATATGTGAACGGCGAAGAATCATTGGAAGGTATAGAACATTTGATTGAAGAGGAGTGAGGATATTTCATGCAACCTCTAACAATACAAGAGATTAATAAACTATATGAGCAAGATAATATCATTAAATTCTATAAGCATCCTTATTGGAGAAGGAACATTAGAATCAAGGCATTAGAAAGAGATAACAATGAATGCCAGGAGTGTAAGCGTAAAGGTAAGTATAGCAAGGGTAGGAACGTCCATCATATCAAGGAGTTGAGGGATTTTCCCGAACTTGGATACGTACTCAGCAATCTCGAGACACTATGCATTCAATGCCATAACAAAGAACATAACAAAGAGAAGAACATAGTGAAGAAGCGTTGCACGATAGTAGATGAAGAGAGGTGGTAAGTGTGAACAGCTTAACGATACAAGGTAACACGTATGATCTTAATGAAATCAAACGCATCATTGAACATCCTGTTGACATGACTATCATATTCGATGCTGATATGTACAAGCGATTCCAAAAGGATATCTACACAACATACAAACAGATAAGACACATATGTAATCCAAGAGCATGCGAGAAGACATCTTTACAAACAGTAAAGGCGAGTCTTAAAGAACATTGGTTAGAACAATACTTAAACTTAAGTTTAGAAGAAGCTAACTTAATAATTGAATACGCTGATAAGTTTTTTGGTTTAGCTATAAAATAATTTGAAATAAATTTCCTAAGACACCCCCCGGGTAAAATATAGAAACAATTTTGCTGGGGGACCGAACAACGCGAGGGGGGATTTCTCTTTTTATTTTCGCGTTACGCGCGTGGGAATAGAAAAAAAGGCAAAAAAAATACCATCCCTTCTCTGGGATGATTAAAATTTTCGATATGTATTTGTAATCAGTGGACCGTCGCCACAGTTTCCTTCTAAGTAAAACTATACATGATTATTCTCGTCTTTACAAGTGTCATTTTTAAAATTAATCTTCGAAAAAATCCAATGAAAAAGCGGGGTGGTGATATTGTGAGCGGAAAACAAAGTAAATATAAATTAGCGTTCAAAGATTTCTTAGAAGGTGTTAAATACAAGGATATCGCGGATAAATATGGCGTATCTGTTAGCACTGTTAAATCATGGCGCAGCCGTTATTGGGAAGACATGATAAATGAAAAAGGTCTAAAAAATGTTTCGGAAAAGGTTGCAAAACTTCAAAAAAACAGAGAAAAAACGCTTAGAAATAAAATAAGAGATGATTTATATGAACAACTCGGCACGAACGGTATCATACACGCTCATTTTATGGATTTAGTAGAAGATTATATGTCATTTTGGGATATAAAAAACAGATTGATAGCTGATGTAAAAGATCGCGGTGTATCTGTACTAGGCGCTAATGGATTTATGAAAAAAAACGATAGCATTAACGAGTTGAATAAAACTAACACGCAAATGTTAAAGATTCTTAACGAGTTAGGACTTAAGGCGGTAAGTGAGGAGGATGACGATGATGCAGAAGTCTAATCTTCCTTATAAATATCATCCTTTCATTAGTGAGTACATGCATGCTGTGGAAAGCGGATCTATCCGTTCTTGTAATGAACAAAAACAATTAATGACCTTAGTTCGAAAAACTTTAGATGATCCAAATGTTTATGTTGATGTTCAAGCTATTGAGGATAGTGTTAATATCCCAGCTAAATATTTTCCATTCGAATTATTCGCATGGCAACGTTTTGTTAACGCTTGTGTGTTCGGCGTTCGTTATAAGGACACCAACCGTCTTGTTTGGAATCAAATATTAATACTGATGGGACGTGGCGGTGGTAAAAACGGATATGCCGGATATTTAAACTTCTATATGCTATCTAAACAGTTTGGTATAGATAGATATCACATTGAATGGATCGCGACATCTGAAGAACAAGCAAAAACTACATTCGATGACGTGAAGGAAGTAATAGAAAATCCTGCAAATAAGGTTTTAAAGAGATCATTTAGTGCTACAAAGGTACTAATTAAACATAAAACAAACAAATCTCACATGAAATTCAATACTTCTAATGCTAGAACGAAAGATGGACGACGTCCTGGATCAGTTTGGTTCGATGAAATTCATGAATATGAAGGTTATAAATCGATTAAAGTATTCCGTTCAGCCTTGGGTAAAGTTAAAGATGGACGAACTTTCTATTTAACAACGGATGGATATGTCCGTGGTGGCGTTTTGGATGATATGAAAGAGAAGGCTCGAATGATTCTAAGTGGCGAAGTTGAAAGGAGTAAGTTATTCCCCTTCATCTGCAAATTAGACTCCGAAGAAGAAGTCGAAGATATTGCAAACTGGGAAAAAGCCAATCCTTCTATTCGAGATAATATGGAATTATTCGAAACGATGAAAGAAGAATGGGCCGATTGTCAAACCAACATTCCTATGCATGTTGAATTCATGACAAAACGGATGAACATTCCGAAGCAGCTATTTCAACATAAAATCGCTACTTATGAGGATCTTCTTGCAACAGATCAACCTTTACCTGATGATTTACACAAATATGAATGTATTGGTGGTGTAGATTACGCAGAATTACGCGATTTCTGCAGCGTCGGTTTGCTATTCAAACGGCAAGGGAAGCGTTATTGGATTCACCATACCTTTATATGGCATCAGGCATTGAAAATGCAGGATATTAATCAAGATATTATAGATATAGGTGTGGAAAAAGGACTCTTCACCATCGTCTATGATAAAGAAATCGAGCCCAAACGTGTTATCAATTGGTTTTTAGAAAAATCGAAAACATACGACATTAAGCGTATCGCGATTGATAAATTCCGTTCTGTAATCTTGAAACCTTTATTAGAAGAAGCTGGTTTTAACGAAAGAGTTGAGATAGTAAGGCGCGGGCAGTACATTCATGCTATGTTAGACCCATTAATCCAACATCTATTCATAAATCATAATATTGTTTTCCACGACGATCCTGTTATGCGTTGGTATTGCGGGAATGTTTATGTGGACGAACTAGGAAATGGCTCAAAAGAATATAAAAAAATCGACCCTGTCAAAAGAAAAACTGACGGGTTTTTTGCGTTCACACATGCGCTCAATTTCGACGGTGATCTTGAAGACTATGCAGTCGATTTAAACGATATGCAAGTATGGTCATTCTGAGAAAGGGGGTGAAAAAATGGGAATTCGTAATGTTTTTAAAACCTTTTTAGGAAAAAGTGATAATGGAACAGTCCCGGATGTTGATTGTAGTGTGATGACACTTAAAGCTGAAATTGCTTACAAGAAATTGTATGTTAACGCTGCTATCGATTTAATTGTTCGTAGTTTAGTAGCTTGTGATTTTGAAACATATAGAAGTGGCAAGTTAAAAAGAAGTTTGAACTACTACCAATTAAATGTGGCACCAAATAAGAATGAAAATGCCCATGAGTTTTGGTATAAGGTTGTCCATCAGTTAATTTACGAAAAGGAAGCGTTAATTTTACCTATAGGTGAGGAACTGTGGATAGCTGAATCGTTTCATCGTGAAACTACGAATGGTTTTAATGAGTATGTTTATAAAAGTGTTTCGATTAACAATCAGCTTTTAACGAAGGAATTTAGAGAACAAGACGTTCTATACTTGAGCCTTTCTGTAGAGTCAATAAACAACGTGATTAATAGTTTATATAGTTCATATGGACTATTACTAGCTAAAGCGATGTCAGATTACAAAGGCAATGGAAGAATACGTTATTTGTTCAGAGGCCGTTTCATGAATTCGTTAACTGATGAAAATGGAAAAGCTTCGCAAGAACTTTTTGAAGAGAAAGCAAAAGATTATATGAATCCTGAAAAGTTAGCAGCAATCATGTTCTTACCTGACAACGTACAAATGGAAGATCAAAGCAAGGACCCACGTAATTTAGATACGAGGGACATCAAAAACCTTGCAAAAGATATGTTAGATTTCGTGGCAACTGCCTTCCACATTCCTCCTTCATTACTAAGTGGAATAAGTGAAGGTGGCATTTCAACTACCGGTAATCCTACTGGCGATTTAGATAACTTTATCATATTCGCAGTAAGACCAATAGGGGAAATGATTACTAACGAATATAACAAGAAGATGTTCTCTAGAGAGCAATATTTAAGTAAAACATACATTAGATTCAACATGGACAACTTCAAATTGTTCGATCTTACTAAGTTTGCTAATTCCGTTGACAAGCTATTTGCAGTCGGTGGCATGAGCATAAACGATGTATTAGAACGTTTAGGAAAAGAACAAATAAAAGAAGATTGGGCTAATGAACGTTATGTTACTAAGAACTATGAGAGAGCAAGGATAAGCGGAACTATGAAAGGGGGTGAAGATATTGGAAATGGAAAAGATTCAACCGAAGTTCCTAATGATGGACAACAATCAACAGGACAATAGTAAATCAGTCATTTATATGTATGGGAATGTTGGTAAAGCTCCTTTCGGTGACATTTCTTCTCAAGGTGTAAGAGAAATGTTAGATGGTGTTACAAATGACATTGAAATTCACATCAATTCAAATGGTGGCGATGCGTTTGAAGGGATTGCAATTTGCAACTACTTAAAAAATCACCCTTCTAATGTAACTGCCGTTATTGATGGTATAGCCGCTTCAGCCGCTTCATTAATTGCGATGGGTGCTAATAAAATCGAAATGCCTTCTAATACCACTATGATGGTACATCGTGCATCGACATATGCATTCGGTAATGCTGACTCATTAGAGAAGCAAGCTAAAATGCTACGTGACGTTGACGAAGCGTTAATTCAATCTTATAACAGCCGTTTTAACGGTGAGTTTTTCCAACTAGAAACACTTCTAGACAACGAAACTTATATGACCGCTGAAAAAGCTAAGTCATTCGGTTTCTGTGACGTAATCACTGATTCAATACAATCAAGTGTGGACAGTGAATCTGTAATTACAAATGAAGTTGAAGAACAACCCATCATCGCATCTATCGAAAACGAAGGTGACAAACGTACTCAAAACGCTGAAAAATCAGCTAACTTTATGGTTTCACTATTAAAATCTATTAAACTGTAGGAGGTAATTTACAATGATTAAAGACTTAGAAACGAAATTTGAAAATCAACAAAATTTAAGTAAGGTTTTAGCATCTGGTTCAGATGAAGAGGTGAATGATGCGTTAGTTGCATTCGCTCAAGGTATTCAAGAAAAAATTTTAGCACAAGCATCAGTACAATCTAGCGATCAAGCTATCTTAGCTGCTCGTGGTGGACGTGCTTTAACTAGTCAAGAAACGAAATACTACAATGAAGTAATTGCAGGTAACTCTTTTGCAGGTACTGAAGCATTAGTACCTGCAACTGTTATCGAACGAGTATTTGAAGACTTAGTTCAAAATCATGAATTATTATCTGAAATTACATTTGTTAACGTCGGTGCTTTAACTGAATGGATTCTGAAAAAAGGTGATATCCAAACTGCCTTCTGGGGTAAATTGTGCGCGGCTCACAAAGAACTTTTAGATGAAGGTTTCGAAACGATTAAAATTGAGGAATACAAATTATCAGCATTTATGCCTGTATGTAAAGTAATGTTAGACCTTGGCCCGACTTGGTTAGATCGCTACGTTCGAACTGTATTAGTTGAATCTTTAAAAATCGCTTTAGAATTAGCTATCGTTCGTGGTACTGGTAAAGATCAACCTGTAGGCATGATGAAAGATTTATTAACTGTTACAGGGGGCGTACATGCTGATAAAGCCGATACTGGTAAGTTAAAAGACCTTAATCCTTACACTTTAGGTAATATCATGGCTCTACTTACTAAAGATGGTAAACGTAATCCATCTAATGTGTTACTAATCGTTAACCCTGTAGACTACTGGTCTAAAATTTATGGTTATACTACACGCCCTAACATGGATGGAACTTACACTTATAACGTTCTTCCGATTCCAGGTAAAATCGTTAAATCAAATGCTGTTCCTAAAGGTAAATTAATCGCTGGTATGGCAAAAGATTACTTCCTTGGATTAGGTGGAGCACAACGTTTAGACGTTTACGATCAAACACGCGCTATCGAAGACGAAGATTTATACATCGCTAAAATGTACGCTAATGGTCGTGCTGAAGAAAATGAATCATTCTTAGTTTATGATATTTCTGAAATGAAAGACTCAGGTACAGCGGTGACTACTCCAGCACCTACTAAATAGGGAGTGATCCTTTATGAGTGACAATCAATCAAAGGCGACGTTACAGTCGCCTTTTGATTTGTTAGAAGATGTAAAACATGCACTAGCAATCACTTGGGATGAAGAAGACAAGGACATCATAAAGCTTATAGATCGTTCCGTTTACTATATTAATGATTTAGTAGGCGCTGAACTTGATCTAGCCGTCAATTTATCCGCAAGGGAGCTAGTTATTAACCGTATTCGTTATGAATACAACAATGCATTAGATAGTTTCGAAAGTAACTTTAGACAACCACTTTCACGATTGATATTACACGTCGCAATCGATGAAAGGAAAAAGAACAATGGGGATTGAACAACATCGAAAAACCTTTAATGATGGACTTATTAGCGTTAAGGAAAGTAAAACAATCCGGAATAGCGCTAAAAAAGTAATCGGACGTGAAAATGTTGAGATTATCAAACTTAGATTTTCGGAACTTTCGTGTCGTGAAGTTGATATTCAATACGCTGAAAGTATTGATAAAAAGTTAGATATGAAGATTGAAACATTATACGCTCCTATGTTCAAGAATAAGGATGTGGACAGCCTAATAATTGAATTACGAGGACATTCTTATAGCATCATTAAAGCGGATCGTTTTAAAAATAGCATGTATTTATACTTGCAAAAGGTAGGTGGTCTAGATGACACTGAATGATTTAATTGAAAAGTTTAATACTAAACTAGTCCAGCATTTAGAGTCTTTCTTCCACACTGTAGAAGTATACCAGGACACAGTTCAGGAGGATGAAGCGAATCTATCCACAATCAACCATGTTGTATTTGAAACAGGTGGGTTTGTTAGAGCGGGGGCAAGCGCATTTACACAAGATGTAACAGTTTATTATTTTTCGGAAAATCGTGAGGACTTAGATGTATTGCAAGTTGAGTTTATGAGTTCACTAAGTAAAACTGGCCACACATGTAATAAATCGCTCAAAGAAAAAATGAGGAAGAAAGATACAGAGTTTTTTGTTGATGTATTAACATTCGAGCTTACAAGGAATGTAAAATATGCCTGCTAATTTTAGTGTTGATGCTTCTAAATTTGAATCTTTGCAAAGAAACATTGAGCGATTACCAAACGTTGCGGAAAAGATAATAAATGAAGATTTAAAGTCTAGAATTGCACCAGTAATGAAAAAATCAGTTCTTGGCTTAATGCCTATATCGAATAGAAAGAAAGCCCACGCTAAACTATATCAATCTATTAATGACGATAACAAAGAGAATTTAACATTAACATTAAAACCAAAATCGAAATATAGATATTTAGTTTTCCCTGATTTGGGATTAGGTACAAGTAAGAAAAAGGCGGCCAAAAAGTTCATGGAGCGTGGTGTGGATAAAAAGGTCGATTACTCTATTGAGGAATTAAATAAATCTTTAATAGAAGAAATAAATAAAACTTTAGGAGGGCAATAATATGCCAGTTACAGTTGATGTATTTGATGCGGTCGAGATTAAAAATGCTAGTGTACTTTTTAAAGGTGAACATGTAACTGACCCATTCGGTTGTGTAGGTAAATTAGATGCAGAAACAGAAATTAAATCAGTTGAAAAGAAATGCGGCGGCTTTACTCAAAAGAAAAAATCAAAACCAACACAAATGAATGTAAAAATTAGCGGTCACATGCAATTAAAGGTTATTCGTAACATTTTTGGTATTACAAACGAAGGGTTGATCGATGGCGTTTACTCATATGGTATTGACAGCTTAGGAAAAGATTTTGCGTTCGTTGCGGAAGAGCTTGACATATTCGAAGAAAACACACGTTTAATCGCATTCCCTAATTGTACAAGTGCAACAGGTTTTGTTAAGAGTGTAGAAAACGGTGCTGAAGAACTAGCCGAAGTAGAATTAGAAGTAACAGCGTTATCTGACGAATTCGGTCGTTTCTATTATGAAGGTATCGAACTACCGGAAACAGTTGCAAAAGAATGGATGACAAAATTTGATTCGGCTAAATTACGAAAAACAGCACAAACAAAATAAATTCTATCAAAGGTGCTCTTTATGAGTGCCTTTTAATTTTGATTATAGGGAGAGAAATTACATGACAAAAGAAATTACGTTATCAAATGGTGAAGTAGTGAAGGCGAATCCTAACTTAACAGCTTTAACATTATTCAAATTAGAAAAAGAAGGCATTATCGATAAAGGATTTTTAAGTACTTTATTAAACGCTGGCGGAATTCAGAACATTGATTTATTAGATACGTTCCGTATTGTTTATGCGGCTTATCGTCAAGCAAATCCTACTGGATATATGGAATTTGAAGCATTCATGGAAGTATATGAAGTTGATATGTCAGAGGCGTTCGATTATTTCGGTGCAGTTATGAAAAAAGAAGCTAAAAACAACATGGCAAAAGGTTTTCAACAAAAAGCCGGAAAAAAGGCTTAAAACTTCCTAAATTCGAAATTGAATTCGTTGTGGACTTATACAGTCTATACGTATTTATTTTTGAAATATCGGAAAGTGACTTTTGGAATTTACCCTTAAGGGATGTTCAAAGAATAGCAGAAAACAAAAGTGCTTACGAAGGGTGGAAAGCCTATATCCAAGAAAAGGAGAGTGGAAAATAAATGGCTACTCCTTCAAAAGAAACCATAATTAAATTTAAGGCTGACACCGCTGATTATAAATCTAAGATAAACGAAATGAATCAGGCGAATAGAGCCTTAACACAAGAGTTAAAGTTAGCTCAAACACAAATGAAGTTAACCGGAACTGATGTTGATAAATATAAGACTTCGTTATCCACACTTGAGAAGCAATATGATATCGCTAAAAACAAAACAAGAGAGACAGCGGAACAACTTCAAAGAACAAAACAAGTGTGGGGAGAAAATGCAACAGAAACAAAGAAGGTTGAAGAAGCGTTACGACGTGCACAAATTGCTGAAACTGAAATTTCTAACAAAATAAAAACTACTACCGAATCATTAAAAGAAGCTAAACAAGCTGAAGCATTACGAAATAGTGAAATAGGTAAGTCAAAGCAAGCGTTAGAAGGTTTGAAAACGGCCCATTTCAGTTTAAAAACTGAAGCTGATAAATTAAAATCGGCGTACGATCTCCAAGCAGCTTCACTAGGAAAGAACGCTTCGGAAACTTCCAAGGCGAAATTACAATATGACTATTTAAAGCAAGCGCAACAAAACGCTGGTGAACAGTCTCGAAATTTAGCGCAACAATTAAATAATGCTAAAACTGCATTCGGCGCTGGATCTGAAGAAGTTAAAAGGTTAGAAACCGAATTAAATAGGGCAAGACAAGCTGAAATTGAACTAGGCAGAGAAACGCAAGCTCTAGAAAGAAGAGTTGGAGACAGCTTTAAAACAGCTAAATCACACGTTCAAGAATTCGGTAATAAAGTAAAAGAAGTCGGTCAAAGTGTTTCTAGTGTAGGAAAAGACATGTCAATGAAAGTGACAGCTCCTATAGCTGGCGCCATGGGTTACGCTGCAAAAGAAGCATCGAAATTCCAACATGAAATGGCTGATATTCGAAAAGAGGTAAACGCAACAGGGTTAACTTCTCAACAAGTTAACGACGTTATGAGCAGAATGTGGGATAGTTCCCTTGCTAACTCTCAAAAGTTTGGTGTTAGTACCGAAAAAATAAATGAAGGTTTACTTGTGCTAGTTAAAGACGGTTACACAGCAGAAGAAGCGATGCGAATCATGACTGTTTCTCTCCATACTGCCCGTGGCGCGAATGAAGATTTATCAAAAACTGTGGACGGATTAGGATCTGCTTATGAAGCTACAGGACAAAAAACAAATAACGCTGAGCAGAATATAGCTGGTATCAATAAGATGGCTGACATATTCGCTTATACAGCTAACCATACAAAAGCTAGCGTTCATTCTCTAACAGAAGCAATGTCAATTATTGGGCCAACTGCAAATTCAGCTGGACAAGATTTATCAACAACCGCTTCTGCTGTAGGTTTATTACAATCTAATGGTATTGAAGCGTCTGTAGCGGCAAGGGCTTTGAAATCTGGTTTCGTTAACTTAACTAAGCCAACAAAGGCTATGTCTAAAGCTATGGCGAAAATGGGATTCAGTGCATTTGATGCAAACGGACAGATGAAACAATTACCTCAAGTCATGGACGAACTTGAACACGGTTTACAAGGAATGACACAAGAACAACAAAACGCTACAATCGCTACAATATTCGGTAAAGAACATTTAGCATCGTGGCAAATACTTGTTCATAGTGGCGGCGAAAAGCTTAAAAAAATGTCTGATGATGCCCGGAATGCTACCGGAGAGGTTAAACATTTATCTGAACAAATGGAGAACACACCGGAAAATAAATTCAAAGAATTACAACAAACACTTCATACTTTAGCCGTGCAATTCGGGACTGAAATATTACCTGCGTTAATGCCTGTTGTTGAAAAATTAAAAGAATTAATGGACTGGATTTCTAAACTTGATCCTAAAACTAAACAAACAATCGTAATTATTGCGGCATTAGCGGCGGCAATTGGCCCGTTATTAATAGTCATAGGAGCTACGATAACAGCCATAGGGACGATAATAACCGCCGTCGGTTCGGTAATTGGTTTTATCGGTACTCTAATAGGTTGGATTTCAGCTATAGCTGAAGCGATAGGGATAGTAGTCACCGTAATAGCTGCATTTGTTGGCGCTCCTGTCGCATTAGTTGTAGCCGCAATAGCTGCAATAATAGCAGCAGTCGTAGCAGTTATAGCTATATTTAACAACTGGGGAGGTATTACAGATTGGCTTAAAGAAAAATGGAGCCAATTTTCAACATGGATGTCAGAATTGTGGACAACAATTAGCGATGCTTGTTCTAAAGGTTGGGATAATGTAACCCAATCGATTCAAATGGCATGGGATATGATATCGCAATGGTTTAGTCAACAATGGGAAGAGTTTAAAAATAATTGGAATAACTTTTGGGCTGAAGTTGGCAACATAGCAAATGAAATGTGGACAGCAACGATTGAATGGTTTTCAAGTACATGGGATTCGTTCAAACAAATTTGTTCTGACGCATGGGAAGCTGTAAAATCAGGTTTCTCAGCATTCTGGGAAGGTTTGAAAGAGATCGCGCAAATAGCTTGGAATATTCTATTCCAAATCATAACATTCCCTTTACAGTTGTTATTAACTGCTTTCATTTTAGGATGGGAATTAATAAAAGAACCGGTAACACAATTCTGGGAATGGATTAAACCTTACATCGAAGAAGCTTGGAATGCTATTTCCTCTACTTTTATAGAATATAGAGATATATTAGTTAACACTATCACAGAATTGTGGAATGCAATCACAAGTGCAACCAGTACAGCGTGGAATTGGATTACTAATATAATCCGTGAAGCATGGCAATGGATCACTGATACTGTAAATGAATTTTTGGGCCCTATAAAACTTAAAATACAGGAAGGTTGGAATTACGTATTAAATATAACATCAAAGGCGTGGAACGCGGTTTCGACGTTTATTTCTGATGTTTGGAATGAGATTGTTGGATATATTAGGAACAAGATAAATAAAGCAACAGATACTGTTACAAGCGGTTGGACTTCAACTAAAAATACAACATCCAACAAATGGAATGAAATAACTTCTACTATTTCGAGAGTTTGGAATACGATAACTTCGAATATTAGTAATGCAGTAAATGAAGTGAAAAGCAGAATTGAAGGCGCTTGGAATGTAGTTTATGCCATAACTTCTGGTATTTGGAACAATGTCGTATCTAATGTAACTGGCGCTTGGGATAGGTTGTCTTCTGGCGTGTCTGGAACATTCAATTATATCTCTAACATCGTGCGTAGCAATTGGAGTTATGTTTCAGATATCCTTCAAAGTGTTTACAAACCGATTAATAGTGTAGTTGGTTTCTTTTATGATCTTTGGAATTCTATTATAAGAGTAATGAACGGTATTATCGATACGGTTACAAGAGCGTGGAATAAAGCTGGTGGCATTTTAAACAAATTAAATCCATTTAGCAGTTCTTATTCTATAAGTGTTAACGATAATACAGGAAATCAAGGAATTGCCCCAGCATCATTCGCAGCGCCTGCATCGTTCGCAGCGCCAAGGGCATTAGCTGTTAATTTAAATCAAGGCGTTCCATTAGCTCCATTCTCTTCTGGAGGTGCACTAGGAGATACGGTACAAAGGATTACTAAAACAATAGGTGGCAATGGTATTCTTTCTAATTTACCTAACATTGTTAACAATTCATTGTCATTGAGTAAAGGTGTTAACGCTAATCAGCAACAACAACCACAAGAAATTAAAAATGAAGTGACTTTTAATACAACTGTTAAAAATGAAAGTGATCTAAATAAAATGTTTGAAAAAGCTGATGATTGGTTTGCAAAGAAAGGACAAATGTTAAATATCGGTATAGGGAGGGCGCGACGTGGTTGATATTCGAATAAATGAAATATTAGGTCGTGACTATCTTCTTTGTATGGTAGAGCGCCCTGACATACCAACAGCAAAAGAAAAAATAGAGTTTATTGAAGTTCCTGGTAGAGAAAACGGATCATTAACAAAGAAAAATGGTTATGAAGACGTTACTTTCAAGATTGACTTTAACTTGTTAGAAGATTATAACATCAAACCATTGTTACGACGTATAAAAGCGTGGCTATTGAACGCTAAAACCCTTTCTTTTACAGATGATAACGTTTATAGAAAAATAAAAAGTGTGGAAATAGGTAGTATCGCTAATGAAATAGAAGAATATGGACAATTCGAAGTTACTTTTGTAGCTGATCCATTCGAATACGCTATTCTACAACCTTTGGAAATAACTAAGACAACTACTCTTGTAAACTCGGGCACTAAGTATTCATTACCTAAAATAACGATTTATGGTAGTGGATCAATTACTGTTACGATAAATGATGTTTCATTCTTAATTAAAAATGTAAATAGTTCAGTAGTAATTGATTCCGAGTTAAAAGAAGCATATTCGAACACTACGCCGATGAATAGTAATATGATCGGTAATTTTCCCACATTCTCTGAAGGTGCAAACACAATAAAATGGACTGGAACTGTTACAAAGTTACAAATTGACCCGAGGTGGCGTTACTTATGATTACATTATATAAACCAACTGAAACGGATTTTACTCACAATGGTATAGGTATTTTAGACGATAATATTTACGATGCAGTTATTGAAGAAGAATTAAATGGTTTATATGTCTTAAGTTTTAAATATCCGTTATTCGCTCCGCACGGATTAGAAATAGGTGGTCAATGTTTAATCAAAGCGCCAACACCTGATGGCAATCAATTGTTTCGTGTAGCACGACCTGCACCTTCTATGGGTGAATTACACGTATTTTGTTATCACGTATTCTATGATCTCGTTGATAACTTGATTGAAGATACATTTATTCAAGAAAAGGGCGGACAAGCAGCATTACAACAAATGAAAGAACGTATGCAATATAACACTAATTTTAATTTCATTAGTGATATCAATACAATTTCTAGTTCTCGTTTGGTTAGAAAAAACCCAGTCGAAGCAATACTTGATAACAGCCAGGACAACTCTTTTCTTAGTCGTTGGGGCGGGGAATTAAAAAGGGATAATTTCACCGTCCACATGCTAAGAGAACGTGGAAAAGATCGCGGTGTTGTTATTCAACACAAAAAAGATTTATTAGGATATGAAGGCGATGTAGATTGGCAAGGTGTTATAACTCGAATGATGCCTAAAGGTTTTGATGGACTACTGTTACCAGAAAAGTACGTGGAAAGCTATAACGCTAGTAAATATATTAAACCTAAAATTAGAGTTGTTGAATTTGAACACATTAAAGCAGCTATTGGTGATTATGCTGACGACGAAGACGCAGTTCCGTTACCACAAGCATATGAAATGTTACGCAATGCCGCAAAAAAAATGTACGATGAACAACATGTTGATTATCCAAAAGCGACATATAAAGTAGAGTTTCAAGAGCTATCTCAAACTGAAGAGTATAAAGATTTGGCGGTATTACAACGTGTATATATGGGAGATACAGTAACAGTTATACATGAAGAAGACGGTTTCGAAATTGAAGCTAAAGTTAATCATTACAAATACGACCCGATCTATGAAGAGTATATCGAATTGACATTAGGCAATTTTAAAGAGTCATTCGTTGATATAACAGGCAGAGTTGATAATGTTGAGAATAACTTCAATGATATTAGAAATAGCGTCAATGGTATTAAAAACAACGTTAAAGGAATGGAAAAATCAATATTAGAACAAGCTCGCGAAAATGCTACGAATTTAATCAATAGCGGTTTCGGTGGCCATGTTCGTATATATCCAGAAAGAATTTTGATTATGGATACAGCTGATGAAAGAACCGCTAAAAAAGTGTGGCAATGGAATATCAATGGATTTGGTTATTCCTCCACAGGCATTAATGGACCCTATAATACGGCAATCACAATGGATGGAAGGATTGTCGCTGATTTCATTACAACGGGTGTGCTAAACGGTAACTTAGTACGTGGTGGAGAGATAGTTGGTTCTACAGTACGGACAGACAACGGTACTAACTATGTACACATCCAAAAACAATTCATACGCTTGATGGAATCGAATTTAACGCGAATGTTTATTGGCTATTACAAAAGAGCTGTTGATAGCCAAATACAACCAACAATACTTATGCATGATGATGTGGATACATCACGTTTCCGCGATGGTACTTTAACAATATCTCAATTCCCAGTGAAAGGAGAAAATTACTATACCGGTAGCTTTGGTATTGTAAAAGGTTATGATGCGGATCAAACTCCACATTATTGCGCTAAATTAAATGTGGATACAAAAGGGGATGTATCTCTTAATGGAGATAACTATATTTATATTACTGGTAATAACGGAGTTACCCTAAGGTCTGATAAACAATTTAGCGCCTATACTAATACAATTCGTTTAGATTCTGTTAGCCACGTAGATATTCTTACTGGTGGGGCTTTGTTTATGAAAAGTAATCAAAATACAGAGGTCAATTCTGGTGGGCATACAATTATCACTTCTGGAAAAGGTATAAGTCAGTATGCAAAAAATGGATCATATTGGGTTGAAGTAGCCAACGGTGCTACCTTCACAGTATCTAATCCATCGAACGCATTTTGGGTAGACTCTGCTGGTGGAATAACATTAAAAGGTGGATCTAAATCTGTATGGATGGACAGTCAGTCTTCCATTGTATTCAACTTAAAAGGTAAAAATATGCTTGATATAGTTGCAACGCCCAACGCTGAAACAGACCTTCGATTCCAAACAGTAATGCTACGAAATGGTAACGTTGAGGGATATAAAACACTTCAGGTTAAAAATGGGTCAGGAAGTGCATATAACGCTGTTACAGCATCAGCTTTTCAAACGGCATCGAAACGTGAATACAAAACAAATATTCGTGACGTGCAGTTTAGCGCAATAGAAAAAATTATGGCACTTCAAATCCAACAATACAACTTGAAAACAGATATAGAAGACTTATATGAGAAGCGAATGAATCGTTTTGAAGGGGACCCAATTCTTACAACAAACGATATAGAAACTCACTATGGGTGGATTGCAGATGATGAAAATACTCCTGAGTGTTTTGTTACAAAAACAAGAAATGCAGCTGAAATATATTCTTCAGTAGCAATTCAAATAAAGGCATTTCAAGAAGAAAAACAAGCGAAAGATGCTGAAATTCAAGAGTTAAAAGAAGAAAATAAACAAATGAACAGTAGAATTGAAGTTTTAGAACAACTGTTACTTCAAAATTTAATTGATAAGAAACCGGAGCAGCCATAAGCTGGTCTTTTTTTATTGCCTAAAAAGGGGTGGTCAAAGTGGAAGCGTTACAAGATGTACGAAGTGATGTTCAAGAAATAAAGCAAGATATTAAGGACATTCGCTTAGAGATTAAAAGTTTAGAAATGAGGACAACAGGTAACGAGAAAGACATTATCAATATCAACAAACAGCTAGATAAAATCAGCGCCAATACTACCTGGATTTTGCGACTTATAGTTGGCGGAATTGTTGGTGGCATTCTCACTTTCTTAATGAAAGGAGGTGGTATGTAATGTTTGAAATTACTGTAATAATTGGAATTGTAGTTGGTCTTTCACAAATTGGAAAAACAATTGGATTACAAACAAAGTATGTTCCGTTATTAAATTTAACGCTTGGCATTGTGCTAGGCGTTTTATTTTTGGACGGAGATATCAAAACAAATGTATTTCAAGGAATCATCATTGGACTGTCAGCAAGTGGATTATTTGACCACACAAAAATTATGAAAAAGGATGTTGATGCTAAATGAAAAAGACAATGAAACATATTACCTCGTTACTTATGATTCTAGTACTTGCTGTTTCTTTTGCTACAAGTGCTTTTGCTGATAGAACGCTTATTATTCCTGATTTACCAAAACAACCATACCGTTATGGTGTAGGTGCTTATGAGGGAGTTGTGGCACATTCTACAGCAACTCCAGAAGCTCCAGCTATTAACATTCAAAAATATGAGTCTCGTACATGGAGAAATGCATTTGTTCACTATGCAGTCGATTGGGACGAAACAATCCAAATTGCTGATACAAAATACATTGCTTATGGCGGCGGTCCTGCTGCGAATAAGCGCTTTGTACATGTAGAGTTATGCGAAACAGCGGATTATACAAAATTCAAACGCAGCTATGACAAATACGTTAAGTTACTAGCTAAAATCTTACGTGACCGTGGGTTATCTGTAGAAAAAGGATTATGGACACACAGCGATGTAACTCATTACCTTGGCGGTACGGATCATGAAGATCCAATTGACTACTTAAAGTCTCATGGTGTTTCAGAATCTCAATTTAGAGCAGATGTACAAAGAGCATATAATAATTCTAGTGTAGATGTTTCTGTTCCTGAGAAGCCATCTGAACCGGCGGAAGTACCGACATCCGTAACAGATGGGATTGCTTATATTGAAGGTTATAACGTTAATTTACGTAAAGGACCTGGCACAAGCTATTCTAAGATTCGTCAGTTAAACAAACCAGAGTCTTATATTGTGTGGGCTGAAAAAGAAGGGTGGTTAAATCTTGGTGGAGATCAGTGGATTAAGAACGATCCATCTTATGTGAAGTTTAACAAGAAAAGTACAGTAGATTCTTCTATTGTTGGAAAGCGCGTTATTTCAAAAGTTAACAATCTACGTTTCTATGATGCTCCATCTTGGCAGGACAAAGATGTTGCTGGTTTCGTAGATGCAGGTGAGGGATTTACAATTGATGGGAAGTTAAATGTGAACGGCTCACTACAATTTAAGGTGCACAATAGTATAGGGAAAACATATTATATTACGATAAATGAAGTTTATGTATATGTAAGATAACTGTCATACCACAGTATAGTACACTCATAGGAGGTAGTTAAGTGTTTGATAAAAATGAAATGCAAAAAACAAATGGGATATTTCAAACTAATGCATTAACCCCAAATTTAATTGGTCCCACACTCCCGCCAATCCCACCATTTACTTTACCAACCGGCCCCACGGGTCCAACAGGAGGGACAGGCCCAACGGGAGTAACGGGTCCAACAGGAGTAACGGGTCCAACAGGAGTAACGGGTCCAACAGGAGTAACGGGTCCAACAGGAGTAACGGGTCCAACAGGGATAACAGGTCCAACAGGGATAACGGGTCCAACGGGAGTAACGGGTCCAACAGGGATAACGGGTCCAACGGGAGTAACGGGTCCAACAGGGATAACGGGTCCAACAGGGATAACAGGTCCAACAGGAGTAACGGGTCCGACAGGGATAACAGGTCCAACGGGAGGGACTGAAGGTTGTCTGTGTGATTGCTGTGTTTTACCTATGCAAAGCGTCTTACAACAACTTATTGGAGAAACTGTGATTCTCGGCACTATTGCAGACACACCAAACACGCCCCCACTTTTCTTTCTATTTACTATCACTTCCGTAAATGATTTTTTAGTTACAGTTACAGATGGCACCACAACCTTCGTGGTTAATATTTCTGATGTAACAGGGGTAGGTTTTTTACCACCAGGACCACCTATCACATTACTTCCACCTGTCGATGTAGGATGTGAGTGTGAATGTCGTGAACGACCAATTAGACAATTATTGGATGTGTTTATTGGGTCTACAGTAAGTCTTTTGGCAATTAATGGTTCTATTGCAGCAGATTTTAACGTGGAACAAACAGGACTTGGTATAGTGCTAGGTACATTACCTATAAATCCAACTACAACCGTTAGGTTTGCTATTTCAACTTGTAAAATTACAGCTGTAAATATAACTCCTGCTACGATATAATAGATTTCTTTCAGAAGTATCTATTTAATTTCATTGATAATGATTATGTCATACAAACATACTTTGAAAAATGAATAATAAATGCACTACCAAAATATGATATTCTTTTAGGAATAATTTGTGAAGTTCACAAGAAAATGGAATTATATATGATGTTATTTCTCACAAAAGAATAGTTTGATGTATAACAAAGTCGCCCTTAATTGGACGGCTTTGTTATGTAATACGAAGAAAAGACCGCCTATTACGGGCGGTCGATTTTTACTAATGATTTTTTAATGCTTGTTTTAACGTTTCAACTGTTTGTTCAAGCCATTCTATAGGATTAAGTTTTAAAGAAGGAAAATAAATTTCAGTATAATATTCAATGAACGCTTCTTTTTCTTGCGTGGATAAATCACTTTTTAAAAATTCAGTTATGTACTTTACAGTATTTTCTATACACACTTTGTGAGCTTCTTCTATAAATTCATTTAAGGCTTTTTCTACTGTTCCCATATCTTGATGAAATGTTCCGTCTAAAAAATCACTTACTTCTTCATACATATAATCTTTATCATTCATAAGTATCCTCCTAAATTTCTATCTTACGGGATATCCTGTTCGAATATAACTTCCTTGTCCGTCTTTTTTTAAGATAATTTTAGCATTAGTTACCTCTAAAATATTTTCAGATCCTCTTACAATAGATCGACCAATAACTTCATCACCTCTATACCTAAACGCTAGAGTTGGCGGGCTGTAGGGATCATCTAACCACCTTTCTATTTTACGTATATTTCGAGGATTGGTTAACACTTCATCAGCAATTTTTTGGGCTGTTTCTAAATTATTAAAAGATGAAGACCCTGTGATATCGGGATCGTCTTTTAAGCGTTGAGCCAATGCTTCATTAGATATTTCAACATGCTTTTCCATTAAATGTCCACCTTTGTCTTCGTGTTGCTTTAAATCACCATCAAATACACGTGGACTATATTGGGTTGATCTATCTATGTTTTCAGCAGATAAAATAGTATCTTCAGCTTTTCTAAAATCAGGTGTATCAAATGCAGAGCGTATATTATTTCCGCCAGCGAAAGTAAACTCATTGTGATTACGATTGAATAAGGATGCAGCGTCTTGCAAGCTTTGATTAGCAGTTCGTGAAATCTCAGCTAATTTTGTGCCAGGGTTCAACATTGCAATTTTATCCACGCCTTTTGTTCCTACGAATAGTTGTCCAACAGCCAATATAGTATGACCAGCCGCGCTTCCATACCATCCTGCACCACTATACGAGTCACCATTGGTAACGTCACGATTCCAAGAATCAGAAATTGTTTGTTTTATCGCATTGAACGTCTCGACTGGGTGAGAAACGGCTTCAATCGTGTTATTAAATGTGTCAATTGGATGGATAACTGCATCTGCAAGTCCTAATAATTCATCACCTATAGCGTCGCCCACGCCCTTTTTTAAGTGATAGGGGACACCTAATCCAGATTTTTCAAAAGCAGATTCGATTTCATCATCTATAGTCTCTTTTATTTTATTCACATCTTTATAAGCTACATCGATACCATGTTTAAATTTATCATATAAAGACTCATCAGAATTTTTTACTTTACTAAGATCCTCATAAGTTTCCTTGAGACCATGCCAAACCTTGTCACGTAAAGAGCCATCATTTTTCTCACTATCTAACTTACCACACATTGCTCCTTCTTCAAGATTTCCGTCATATGAAGCATCTGCGGTACGGAATTTTTCGGCACTCCGTTTCAAGTCTTCTTCTACTTGTACAATTGAATTAATGGCTGTAAAAGCTTTTGGTCTTGCATCATTGAACATTTGAATGAACTGTTGATTAGAGGCGCCAATCCATTGAAAACACAAATGATCTATTTCATTACATAAATTATTATGTATAGATTCTAATGCGATCCTGGTATTACTTGCACGATTTGCAACATCTTCTAGCATTTCAGGTGTCACTTTGATTTGAACCATTTTTTTCCTCCCTCTCCCAATTAAAATTATAAGATAAATAGAAGAAAAGTAAATATATGAAATTTAGATTATATTAAGGGGGATTTATTTATAGAAGAAATATAAAAAAGTGCTAACAAGTTTGCAAACGAACTTGCTAACACCTATAAGAAATAGACATAAATTATCGCCGATATGTCGTCTTTGAAAATAGCTTTAATCAGTTACATCATACTTATACGAAATGCTCATAAAGACAGTCTTAATATCAAGAATATAATCATCCAGATATTCCTTTACTTTTAAGACGAAAACGAGGCATGATATTGATTTCTACCTCAGAGTTTGCGTCAAATAATAAAAAAATACGGTTTGTAAAACTAAAAATACAACAAGCTACAACCGGCATGAAATGGATTAAGATATTTAGAAATTTAAAAGATGATTTTCAAATAGGGGGAGAGGTGGATTTAGACCATATTCTCCAATATCCGAAAGATTATATTGTAGGAGAAAATAAAAGGGTGTTATTTCCATACAATGAGAGAATTTATAAAGTTCAAGGTACTAAAATAGAACCGGGTATAACAGTAAAGGAAAGAGAGTATTTATTTAAAGAATTTCAGCGTAAATTCTCTTATTTCACAATACTTCCAGAATGTAAAAAGGTAGCTACAAATAACAAAAATGAATTATTTCCTTTATTTGCACCAAAAGGATTAGAAACATTAATATTAGAAGTTTGGTCTGAAAATATAGCGCTGGAAATAGAACAAGCATTACTTGATAGCGAAATTGTTTTGACTAAAGTTGGTGAAAATTCTTATGTATTGAATACAGATTTTCCAGTGTTATTAAAGATTGTGAGATACAATATTGAAAAGGTGTTACAAAATCCATATAAAATGCAATATTGCCAAAAATATAAAACAAATCTTGTAGATGATGTTAAGAAAGCTGTCTATGCTACCGCGGGTAAGCGCAGTGATGCGACATTAGCATTAATCGCGATGAAAAATTGTGATGGACGCGAAAAAATTGATCCAAAACAAATCATTAGAGAGGGATTTGCACGAACAAACCGTATTTCAACATTTATTAATTTATTTATAGGCCAAAATGTATCTCGTAAAACAATTGTAAATAGTGTTTTTAGTCTATTAGAACAAAAAGGATTTTTGAGGCGTAGTTGGAATAAGATAAATCTACCTTGTACATATGTTAGTTTATCAATTGAACGAATATCGAAATTCGATTTCTTACCTATTTTTTCAAAAATAAAAGGAAAAGAAATTTTATATAAATTATATGGGAGTACAGAGTGGCAAACGATTGATTACGTATTATTAAATATAAATAAACATAATGCATTTTTACAACAACCATCAAAGAGAAATGATATGGGAGCTCTTTTTAAACAATATGTTTTCGAAACATTAATGGAAATTGTACAATATGCAAAAGAAAAAAATAAACAAGTTTACTTCATTGTAGATGCAAATTTGAGAAAATATTGGATAAAAGAGTTACAAAATAAAGAAATTAATATAGATATTTTACCTGATATTGTTCCAGAGGTGTTAAAGGTTCCAAATTTAAATATTATTAGAATAAATACAGGTTTTGATGTACCAAGTTACGGTGTAATAGAATCTGATGATGCTCTAGATAGCATTGGCTTATATGCAGATCAAAAAGGGATGTATTATAGCACTGGTGAATATTCACTTAATTGTAGTGAGATTTTTCAGCGATATATACTTGAAATTCTACCATTAGGTGTAAAACCTGTAGAAAGGGATTATATCGCTAAAATGATACATTACATGTGCTGTAATTCTAGTATGCTTTCGAAAAAGAATGTACACATGACATATTCCATGCATATGGAAAAGATAATAAAGAGTTATATTACTGACATAGATGCAAGAGAGTTTAAAGAATTTAATGATGAATTGGATGTAGATGTAGTAAAAGTAGAAAAGAAAGATTCAATTATTCTACTTTAAATACTTGTAAACAAATCCTGCTCGTTATATCGATCAGGATTTGTCATTTTTTTATGTAAATAAGGATATCCTTTGTCAAGTATCTTTTCGTTTACATATTTACTTTATGTGCAGACAGGATTAATATGTTTTTTAGAAATACAAAAACTATTTCATATGGAAAAACGATTTTTATTAATTGAAAAAATTTGAAAGGAATGGGGAATTGTGAAGAAATTAGATGTGCTCTTAATGCTACTGAGCGGCCTCTTTCCAATTGCAGGACTTACAAAGCAAATCCCTCTAGAACAATCTATATATATTGGAGGGCTTTTATTTTTTACTAGTTTCGGTAGTTATTTTGCTAAAAAGATGTATTCACGTATATGCAGCTGGATAGCGTATGCGCCATTTATAACATTACTGTTAGTTATTTGGCATCAGGATATTGCAACAAGCTCAATCATAGCAAATGCGAAAATTGCTGCATGTGTCGCGTTAATTCCATGTTTATTCCGTTTTCGTACATATGGACTTACTTTGGGCTTATTCTCATTATGGGCCGCTTTACTATGGGATATAAAAGAAGTACAGTCGTTAGTCATACTTGAACGCATAACGAGTTTAATGACAAGCCATTATGTATATATATTACTATTAATTGGAGGACTTGTAATAGGAGGATTACTCGCGATGTTCATTCACCGCAAAGAGAAAGATAATAATAAAGAAAATATAAATCTACTTGGACCAAAAAAGAAATACAAAAGATTATCATTTAAGATTCGTCTTCCAAGATTACCGAAATTAAGGATAAAACTATTTAAGTTTGGTGGAAAAGAATCTAAAAGTAAAATGCCAGAAAAAATCCATGAGTATAAGTACGAAGAACCAGTTGCAACATATGAAATGACAGAGCAAATAGATCCATACAAAGAAAATGCAGTTCAAGGTCAAACAAGGATGGAACGCCGAAGAAATAGGTATAATGCATAATGAAGTTTAATAACCCCGTAATGACTTATCTTAATATTGATGAATCATTACGGTTTTTTTATGTAATGAAATGAAGGTTGCTATTGCGGAGGGGAATAGCATATTTTATAGATAGGAACTAAAATAAGGGGAGGATAAAATGCTTATCATTACATATATATCTGTTTGTATATTATTCTTAGTTAGCTTTTTACATGTATATTGGGCTTTCGGAGGTAATTGGGGGACAAATAGTGTTATTCCAACTAAATCAGGGGAAAAGGCGTTTACACCTCGCGCCGGAATGACATTGTTCATTGCATTATTATTAAGTATGGCAGCAATAATTTTGTTGCAACAAGCAAAAATTTTTCATTTTGCAGTTCCTAATGTTATTATTCAAGTCGGTTCCTGGATTTGTATGATCGTCTTTTCTATTAGAGTAATTGGTGAGTTTAATTATTTTGGTATCTTTAAACGACAAAAAGATACACACTTTGCTAGAATGGATACCGGTTTATATATTCCACTTTGTGCATTTTTATCTTTATCTTTCTTATTAGCAATAATTTTGTGAGTAAATAATAGTAGCTGCTTTTCTCAAAATACATGTAAACGTGAGAAATCTAAGGGTAAATAAAAAGGATGTAAGCGCCTTCTTGTCGAAATGTAAATTATTATGAAAGGCGGTGACACTATGAAGTATGTAAAAGTTAGTATGAATGGTGGAAGTGAACATAAATTCTCAATGACTTTAGATCGGTTTGAAGAACTTATTACTGCAGAGAATGGGATATTAGAAAATAAATTAGTATGTATTGAAAATGTAATGATTAATCCTACTAATATATCTTCTGTAGTTGAAAAAATTGGTGTACCGGCTAAGTTTATGGAAGCTTAAAATGTTAGATAAAAAACATCCATTGGGGATGTTTTTTAATTTATAAATATGATAATCGTACAGTAAATATTTGAGTAGATTTTATAGCAATGATTATGCATATATTAAGTACCTGAACATGGTGCTTAATACATGCACGAAATAATAAGTACAAGCATATATTATGTAGTAGGACAAGATCTTCGTGTCCTACTTAATACTCAGAAAAAACCTCTAATCACATAAGAGCGGCCAATTGCAGGGTGCTCTTATTTTTTATGAAAATCTACTACGAGCCTTATTTTATAGTAGGATGCAATAATAAAGGGCTATTTTGAAATAGTGTTTTTAGCCTTTAATTTTAAATTTATCTTTAACGTTAATAAATATTAAAAATAATATGATAGCAGAAATTAAGTTAGATAAGTAGAAATCTTGATGAAACAGTAGTTCGAAGATGACATAGAAAGTAACGAATAAGGCGATAGTAGGTAGTATGCAAATAAATATAAATCTCCAATTTTTTAAGTAATGTTTATAATTTGTAAGTACTTTATCCATAAATATAGCTCCTATATTTTTGTTTTTATATAATTATACATTTAGATACAAAGATTTTCAAAGTAAAATATTTAGCAATTCAAAAATATAAGGAAAGCTTTTGTTGAAAATCCAGATTGCTGTAGCAATCTGGATTTGACTTTAAAGAACTATACTAAAATGATACACTATAATCTACGTTATTTTTGAAATGAATAGAGGGATTTGTGTGATAGATAAAATTAAAAATGCTGTAGAGGATATGTACGAAGATGAGGCTAAAGATTTACTTCAAAGTATTCTCATACAGTTAAACTTATTAGAAGAAAACTACAGTGAAGATACAATTAAAAATTTGATGGATATTCCGAAACAATTAACAAGTAATCCTACTTATAAAAGGAATGTAAAAGAAAGTACGCACATACATATTGCTTTTGATGATTCAACGGCTGGTTGCTTAAAATATATGTTAAGTCAAGAAGAATTATTTGAAGAGAGTGTTGTTGCTTTTTCGGAATTCTTTTCAATTGGACCGATATATAGGTTGCATACGAATGAGGGGCAACTAGCAAGACAGAAGTGGTTAATAAATAACTTAACTGCTTATGATAGTTATTTTGAAGAAGAATATTTATCAAGATTTATAGCAACTATAGAAGAACTACATACTATTCCTGTTGAAACGCCTATTACAATTTGGAAGGCTGATAATGCACATGAACATGTAGGCTTAAGTTTTGTAATGGCACAATTAAAGGATAAGAAAAACATTCGAGTTATTAATACGTCTGAAGCAAGTAGAGAAATATTAAAACAAGAGTATGATATTCGTGGAACGGGAGAATTACCACCTGAAAGTTTAGCTCTATTCCAAAAAAGTTTTATAAAGCTACCTTATTTAACTGAAGAGAAGCGCATGAAGTTTGAAAATGAGTGGGATAGATTATCGGAAAGCATAGAATGTTTAAGAGTTTGGAAAGAAAATGAAGTGCATTCTGTACAGGAAGATTATTTTGATCAATTTATAATTGAATGCGCCAAAAGTGTGGGTGCTGATCGAGAGTTCCTTAAAGCTCCTAGAGTAATTGGTGAAGCACTTGGTCTTGTTGAACAATTAGTTGGAGATACTTTCTTAGAATATCGCTTGAAACAATTAATTAAACAAGAAGTATTTGAATTTGAAGGTTCGTTAGATGAAATGCGTTTTTATAGTGTGAAGTTAAGGAAATAATAAACACATTCTATTTTTGAAAGGCTCGTATTTTTAATAATACGAGCTTTTTAAGTTGAATTTGGGCTATACATAAGCTTCCCAGAGAGGGCATATCACATATGAATGGTAAAGGTAATGAATGAAAAGAAGGTGATTTGTTAATATGTATAACCAACAAAATTATCCATATGATCAAGCGATGTATTATAATCCACAAAACTACGGGTATGAACCTACAAATGAAGTGAGAGATATTGAACAAGAAGATTACAGACCAGATGATGCAGAAGATGCTCCAACGTCACCACCACCGTCACAGGCGCCGTCGTTACCGTCTACATTTGCTTCTCCGGCACAACCAGGTAATATGAAATCATGGATGTGTAACTGTCTAGGAAGATGGGGCTATTTACGCTTACATCGTCCTGGTCCTTTCGGAAGGGACTTATGGTTTTTTCCGACTGAAGTGAGAAGAAATGGAGTGTCAGGTTACACGTGGCAAGGTGGTCGTCGTCGTAAAGTAAGTTATCGCTATCAACAAATTAGTAATTTTATGTGCTTCGCATAAAGAGAAGTGGGAGAGTGAAACGATTTTACTCTCTCACTTTTTAATTTTTCAATATACGAAGTAAGATTTTGATTAAAAATTTACAATTTTCACGTTTTTATTAGAGTATAATGCATATGTTGGGTTGGTTTTCAAAAACAAATGAGAGTGAGGGAATACAATGTCAATGAAAAACAAAGTTGGGTTAAGCATAGAGGATGGCATTAATTTAGCTTCAGCTCAGTTTAAAGAAGATGCGTATGAAATTTATAAAGAATCGCGAAAAAAACAACCTATATTATTTGTAAACCAAGTTGAAATCGGTAAAGAATGGCTCATTACTAGATATGAAGATGCTCTGCCACTTTTAAAAGATAATCGTTTAAAAAAAGATTGGACAAATGTGTTTTCTCAAGATATAAAGAACATGTATCTTTCCGTTGATAATAGTGACCACTTAACAACACATATGCTAAATTCAGATCCACCTAACCACAGTCGTTTACGATCTTTAGTTCAAAAAGCTTTTACACCGAAGATGATTGCACAATTAGACGGAAGAATTGAGAGAATAGCAGATGATTTGATAAGTGATATAGAGCGAAAAGGTAAATTAAATCTTGTGGATGATTATTCATTTCCGTTACCAATTATTGTAATAAGTGAGATGCTCGGTATTCCAAAAGAAGATCAAGCGAAATTTAGAATTTGGTCTCATGCTGTTATTGCATCACCAGAAACACCTGAAGAAATAAAAGAGACCGAAAAACAACTATCTGAGTTTATTACATATCTTCAATATTTAGTTGATATGAAACGAAAAGAGCCAAAAGAAGACTTAGTGAGTGCTTTAATACTTGCAGAGAGTGAAGGGCATAAACTTAGCGCTCGGGAACTATATTCAATGATAATGCTATTAATTGTAGCAGGTCACGAGACGACAGTGAATTTAATTACAAATACGGTATTAGCACTTCTTGAAAATCCAAATCAATTACAGTTATTAAAAGATAATCCAAAACTAATTGATTCGGCTATTGAGGAAGGATTGCGTTATTATTCTCCAGTTGAGGTTACAACTGCAAGATGGGCAGCGGAACCTTTTCAAATTCACGACCGAACAATCGAAAAAGGAGATATGGTTGTCATTGCCTTAGCTTCTGCAAACCGTGATGAAACTGTATTTGAAAACCCAGAAGTATTCGATATTACTCGGGAAAATAATCGTCATATTGCGTTTGGTCATGGTAGCCATTTCTGCTTAGGAGCTCCACTTGCGAGGTTAGAAGCAAAGATTGCTATTACTAATTTGTTTAATCGAATGCCTGAACTAAAAATAAAAGGGAATCGTGAAGAAATTAAATGGCAAGGTAACTATTTAATGCGTTCTTTAGAGGAATTGCCTTTAACTTTCTAGAATAGTTAAAAGGAGACATGCATACATCGAAAATGATTTACATAGAGTATGTATGTGTTATTTAAATTCGAAACGGAAGGGTGAAGACATCCCAATGATCAACTAATTCTATTTGTAAGAGATCTTCGTTAAAAAACGAAATATTCTTCTGAATAGGGTTAGTCTGTACATTTATAGAAAAGGGATGTATTTCGCTCTGCGAATATATAGTCTTTTTATATGATTTGTGCTGCCTCCTGTTCAGAACATGAAATAGGAGGCTTTTTTATGTCGACAAATGTAGTAACGAAACAAAACAATGGGGTATCACAAGTATTAAAAAATCGGTTTGTTCAAGGGATTTTAGCATCAGCATTATTTTTACAAATAGGAATATGGGTTCGAAACTTTGCGGTATTACTATATGTAATGGAAATGACAAAAGGTGATGCTTTTGCTATTTCGATGATTTCAGTTGCTGAATTCGCTCCAATTTTTATTTTTTCATTTATTGGCGGTACTTTTGCTGATAGGTGGAAGCCAAAGAAGACAATGATATGGTGTGAAACGTTAAGTTCCATTTCAGTATTCGCTGTATTAATTACGCTTATGTTTGGAACGTGGAAAATTGTGTTTTTTGTGACACTCATCTCTGCAATCCTTTCACAGTTTTCACAACCATCTGGAATGAAATTGTTTAAACAACATTTATCAACGGAACAAATTCAATTAGCAATGTCTATATATCAAACGATATTTGCAATATTTATGGTATTAGGACCAATACTAGGGACATTTATCTTTCATAGTTTTGGAATTTATATTTCAATCATCATAACAGGTATCTCGTTTTTACTTGCGGCAGTTGTATTGTTATTCCTTCCGAAAGATCTTGAAAACGACGTAGAAAAGAAAGGTATCACTCTGTTGCAGGAGATGAAGGATGGTATTAAGTATGTCAAAAAGAAAAAAGCATTAACTTTGCTAGGGCTTTGTTTTATGGCTGCAGGACTAGGTATAGGATTAATTCAGCCATTAGGTATATTTATTGTGACTGAGCAGTTAGGATTATCAAAAGAGAGTTTACAGTGGCTACTAACAGTAAATGGTGCGGGAATGATTGTTGGCGGAGCATTAGCAATGGTATTTGCGAAAAACGTTGCTCCGCAAAAGATGTTAATTATCGGTATGCTTGGTCAAGCAATTGGTATTGGCATTATAGGATATTCTACAAATTTATGGGTGACACTTACAGCGCAGCTTTTTAGTGGTTTAGCTCTTCCGTGTATCCAAATTGGTATTAATACGCTTATTATTCAAAATAGCGATACCGATTTTATAGGTCGTGTAAATGGTATTTTAAGTCCGCTTTTTACCGGTTCAATGGTAGTAACGATGAGTATAGCTGGCTCATTAAAAGAGATGTTTTCATTAAGTATGATGTATGAAGGGACGGCTTTACTTTTTATAATTGGATTATTGTTTATTTTACCTATATACAATTTAAAGCCAGTAATAGCGGTAGAAAGTGAAATAAGTGGTAAAGGAAGTGCCGTACAAAATGAATCCTAATCCAAATGTTAAATACCCTATTGAAGGAAATCAAAACGTTCAATTTATAAAAAATATAATAACAAAACCTAATATACTTGTTGGTGAATATTCTTATTATGATGCGAAAGATGGAGAAACATTTGAAGATCGAGTATTACATCATTATGAATTTCTTGGAGATCGTCTTACTATTGGAAAGTTTTGTTGTATTGCATCTGGAGTTAAATTTATTATGAACGGAGCGAATCATCGGATGGATGGATTTTCGGCATATCCATTTAATATATTTGGAAATGGGTGGGAGAAGTATACACCTAGTTTGTCTGATTTACCTTATAAAGGTGATACAGTTATAGGAAATGACGTTTGGATTGGTATGGATACAACAATTATGCCCGGAATAAAAATAGGGGATGGTGCAATCATTGCAGCTAAATCTGTTGTGACTAGAGACGTCGCACCATATACAATTGTTGGTGGAAACCCTGCAAATAAAATAAAAGAGAGATTTTCAAATGAAATAATTCAAGAATTATTGCAAATTCAATGGTGGCATTTTGATATTGAAAAAATAACTGGAAATATTGATGCTATTGTACGCGGAGATATTGAACCATTAAGAAAGCTAAAAAGGGAATGAAAAATGGATGACAAATAGTATCATACCTCCGAATTTTGTTAATGATAATAGAACAAGGAGGTGTGATACTATGGCACAAGACGTTTTATGTGAAGTAAACAACTGTAAATTTTGGGCGAACGGTAATAAATGTAGTGCAGAGGCAATTTACGTAGTAAGTCATAAAGGTAAACATGCATCTACAACGGAAGAAACAGATTGCAAAACATTCGATCCAGAAGTGTAAATTCTTTAAGGGTAGCCAAATCGTGGTTGCCCTTTTATTAATCATATTATTGATAATAAATATCATTTTCATTCATTAATTTTAGCTTTTTTTGTTATTTTTTCATATTTTCTTCATAAGTGATGTAATCCAACTCAATTCATGTTCAATTCGTGATTTACTAAATTCAATGACTTCAGTGATAAAGGGTGAGGTAACCTCTAGAGACTGAATAGCGGTAAGTTGATTATGTAGTACGTTTTGACGTACAGTCAAAATCTCTTTTCTAGCTTCATATTCAAGTTTTTCAAATAGCGCGATACGAACAAGAAATTCTGCATTATTTGTCGCAAGTTTTTCGGGAAACTCTCGTAACATTTCAGAAAAAATTTCTTCTCCTGTTTCTGTTATATCGTACATATTTCGGTTTGGTTTTCCAACTTGTTTATGTATTTTTTTCGTTATAGCACCCATATTTTCAAAGCGCCTAAGGGCAGGGTAAAGCATGTTGTGATTTAATTCAAAATTCTCACCTAAACGATTTTGAACATTTTTTTTGATTTCATATCCATGTTTTGGTCCGGTCGTTAATTCTGCTAGTAGTAAAATGTCAACGTACATAAAAATCCCCCTTATATATTTCTCAAGTTCTCTAATGAAAAATCCCCTTTAGTATATGTTAAAATAACATATGATAGTTTATACAACTTTGAACTGCCGACCTATCACTTTTATTGTAAAAGAAAAGGGAGGAAAGAACTATGGCTTCACCTGAAAATGTTATTTTAGTTCATGAAATTTCAAAGCTGAAAACAAAAGAAGAATTATGGAATCCATATGAATGGTATCGTTTGATGAGGGATAATCACCCAGTTCATTATGATGAAGAGCAGGATGTATGGAATGTTTTTTTATATGATGATGTAAATCGTGTTTTATCAGATTATCGCTTATTTTCAAGTAGAAGGGAGCGCAGACAATTCTCAATCCCTCCTTTAGAAACTAGAATAAATATAAACTCTACAGATCCACCAGAACATCGCAATGTACGTTCCATTGTTTCTAAGGCATTTACTCCAAGAAGTTTAGAACAGTGGAAACCTCGAATACAGGCTATCGCAGATGAACTTGTACAACATATCGAAAAATGTAGTGAAGTTAATATCGTTGAACAGTTTGCTGCACCTTTACCTGTTACCGTTATTTCTGATTTATTAGGAGTCCCAACAACAGATCGTAAAAAAATTAAAGAATGGTCTGATATTTTATTTATGCCGTATAGTAAAGAAAAGTTTAATGATCTGGATGCTGAGAAAGGGATAGCATTAAATGAATTCAAAGCATACCTTCTACCGATTGTTCAGGAAAAGAGATATCATTTAACCGATGATATCATTTCTGATTTAATTCGAGCTGAATATGAAGGCGAAAGATTAACCGATGAAGAAATTGTAACCTTTTCATTAGGTTTACTAGCAGCTGGGAATGAAACCACTACAAATTTAATTATTAATAGCTTTTATTGCTTTTTAGTAGATTCACCTGGAATTTATGAAGAGTTAAGAAAAGAACCTAACTTAATTTCAAAAGCGATTGAGGAAGTATTACGCTATCGCTTTCCTGTTACATTAGCCCGGAGGATTACAGGGGATACAAATATATTTGGTTCTTTAATGAAAAAGGATCAGATGATTGTTGCGTGGGTTAGTGCAGCGAATTTAGACGAGAAAAAATTTTCACAAGCCTCTCAATTTAATGTACATCGAACAGGAAATGAAAAGCATTTAACCTTTGGGAAAGGTCCTCACTTTTGCTTAGGAGCACCACTTGCACGTTTAGAGGCTGAGATTGCATTAACTACCTTTATAAATGCTTTTGAAAAAATAGAGCTATCTCCATCTTTCTGTTTAGAAAAATGTATATTGGAAAATGAACAAACATTAAAATACTTACCTATTCGATTGAAAGCTAAATAAAAATCTTAACAAGGTGCATACATTTGCATCTTGTTTTTTGTTTCTCAATTGTGAGTTTTCGGTAATCACCTTAATATGGAATTGTATAAAACGTAGAGGAGGATTCTTATGTTGACTTGTAATGGAAGTAAATCATTTCAAAAGTTTATTAAAGGTGTTACAGATCTTATGGAAAACGGTTTATTTGAAGAAGAAATAGTGTGTGGCATTGAAAAGTTACTAGAAGAACTTTTAGAAAAGAAAACATGGCTTCCGTTAGATAAACAGAAGGCCAATTTGACTCAATATGCACGACATTTATTGTATGAAGATCCGCTCAAACGTTTTGAAGTACTGGCTCTCGTATGGAGAGATGGACAATCTACACCTTTACATGATCATGACGGCACATGGGGCGTAGAAGGCGTTTTTTCAGGAAGGATTATGGTGCAGAACTTTATACAAACGAAACAACTTGGAAATTCACTTGTTTATTTAACACATACAGGAAATCTTTATTTGGGAGAAGGAGAAACAGATAAAGTAATTCCACCAGCGGATTGTCATATTCTTGAAATTAGCAAAAATGAAAGCGTTATTACGATTCATGTCTATGGAAAACGGTTAGAAAAGTTTAAAGTATATATCCCAACTGAAGAAAAAAATGTGTACATGTGTGAGACAAAATACATTAGTTATAATTCATAGTTTAAAATCCAAAGCTTTTTTAAAAAGAAAAGCTTTGGATTTTATTTTTAATTATTTCTTGACCTGAAACGCTTTTCATAAATTATAAATAAGAAGTACCTCACGAGGATTGTATGAAAACGATACCTAATAATTAATTAGAACTCGTGTATTTATAGAAAGTGGTGAAGAAATAATGAAATTAATCGCAATTGATTTAGATGGAACTCTTCTTTCGGGGAATAAAATGATAAGTAAAGAAAATGCAGAAGCAATTCGAACATGTCAAGAAGCTGGCCATGTTGTAGCAATTTGTACAGGACGTTCTATTGTTGACATTGAGCGATTATTGTTAGAAGTTGATTTAGAGTGTCCAATCATTGCGGAAAATGGTGCTCTTATATATAAAGATAAAAAAATGATGAAGAGATATCCAATTCAAAATATGCAGGCACTTGAAATTGTAGAATATCTTGAAGAGAATGGTTTATATTATCAGCTTTATACTGATAAAGGTGTGTACGTACCAGATTATGGAGTAGAGAGTGTACGTAATGAAATTGAGTATGTGAAGAATTCAAAAGAAAATTTCGACTTGAAAGAGTTAGAAACAATCGCAGCATTATATCTTGAGCATACAGCGTTTCATAGTGCGGAAAGTTGTAAACCAATTGTAGAAACAGATATACATGTGCATAAACTATTACCATTTTCTTATGAAATTGAGAAATTAAAAAAACTCAAAGAAACATTTCTTCATAATACAGATTTAGCAATTACATCTTCATATTGGCACAATTTAGAGATTAATCATCGAGATGCTCAAAAAGGGAATGGATTATATACTTTAGCAGAACATCTTAATATTCCGGTTGAAAACACTGTAGCGATAGGTGATGGGCTAAACGATGTTTCTATGATGGAAAAAGCGAACATATCAATTGCAATGGGGAATGCAGTTGAAGAAATAAAAGCAATGTGTAAATACGAAACGTTATCAAATGAAGAACATGGTGTGGCACATGCTTTATATAAATATGTAATGTAATTAAAAAAAGAAAAAAGAAAAAAGAATCCAAATGGATTCTTTTTTCTTTTTATTAGGGGTAAGGTATTCTATGAGATTCATAGAAGCCTTATTACATTTTATTATATAGAATATATTGGAATAAATGTTTATATTTTTCATAAAAATTGTGAATATTTTATGAACTTTATACTTATTGCATGTTTATACCGCTATTAGTGACGCGTATGACTCTCAAGTGAAAGTTCAGTGAATGTAAGGAGGAATTCAAGTTACCTAGACAATAAATGAGGAATGAACGAAATATATACTAATTAAAGGTGTATTCAGTATATATATTCTTTTCTTGTTTTAATTGAAAAATAAAATTTGTTCGAATAATTATTCTACAGCTATATACCTACACTAGCTTTCTTCGTATAATGGAGAAGTATGAATTTTAGATTTGTATTAATTTTACATATTGAGGTGAAAAAAGAATGAATTCGCGGCTAATGGAACTTATTGATGTGAGTACAATAGAAACCATGGCAGAACAATTTTATAAATTAACTAACATATCACATCAACTTCTTGATGCTGAAAAAGAGTGTGTTTTTTCATTCGGAATGAATGAGATAAAAAAGAGTAAACTTCCAAAGATTGAAATCCCCATTTTCTTATACAATCAACATTTAGGATCTTTTGTTGTATGGTCCAAAAAAAGTGAAATTTTCAGTTGTCAAAAATACTTTGAAATGCTCTCAAGTTTAATTTTAGATGGTGCAATAAAGGTATTTCAAAGTAAAAATACAACGTTGCTTTCTCGGAAAGAGGAGGAACTACATACGATTTTACAAAACATGCCTGTTATGGTCGATGCGCTTGATTATAATGGAGATTTTGTTTTGTGGAACCGAGAATGTGAAATCGTAACAGGTTATACCGCTGAAGAAATAATTGGAAATCCAAATGCACTGCAATTATTGTATCCTGATCATAATTATCGCCAGCAAATACAAAAGAAATTTTTAACTTGTGGAAAAAATTTCAGAGATTGGGAAATGCACTTAACATGTAAAAATGGTGAAATCAAAACAATAATGTGGTCGAATATATCAGAACAGTTTCCTGTAACAGGATATAGTTATTGGGCTGTTGGTGTAGATATTACGCATTTAAAAGCGATAGAAGAGCAGTTAAAACAACAAACATCTGAACTTGAATTAATTTTTAAAGCTTTACCAGATTTATGTTTCTTAACAGAAGATGATGGCACGATTATTGATTACAAGGCAGGATCTCCTACGAAGTTTTACGTACCCGCAGAAGCTTTTATGGGAAAAAAGTTTTACGAAGTATTACCACCTTCAGTAGCGCAGCAGTTTCAGGAAGCCATTAATCAAGTGAAGGAAAAAGGAACGAATGTAATTGTAGAATATCCACTCACACTTAATGGAAGTATTGATTTCTTTGAAGCTAGGTGTTTACCATTATTACGTGATAAAATTATGATTATTATACGCGACATTACAGAGCGAAAAAAGACAGAAGAATTGTTAAACAAATCAGATACGCTTGCAGCAATTGGTCAATTAGCAGCTGGCGTGGCTCATGAAGTAAGAAATCCTTTAACTGTAATTAAAGGTTTTATACAGTTATTCCAAATTAATAAAGAAGATCAAGAAAGATATTTTGATCTTATGCTTTCTGAAATTGAAAGGATAGAAGCAATCCTACAAGAATTTCTATCAATCGCTAAAACAGATGAGATAAATACAGAAAAGAAAAATATTTATCAAATTTTTAAAAATGTCGTATCGTTAATGAATACAAAAGCAATTATGACAAATATTCAAGTTGAACTATTTACGGATGACAAAGATATAATTATTGAATGCTCAGAAAATCAATTGAAACAAGTATTTATTAATATTTTGCAAAATTCAATCGAAGCTATGCCAAATGGTGGGGAAATTTCAATTCACATAAAAGAAATAAATGATGATGGTGTCATTATTCATGTAATAGATGAAGGAATAGGAATACCTGAAGAAAGAATTAAGAGATTAGGTGAACCTTTTTATAGTACGAAAGAAAAAGGGACTGGTATTGGATTAATGTTAAGTTATAAAATTATTGAAAGTCATCAAGGGACAATTAGTATCATGAGTGAGGTTGGTGTCGGGACAACAGTAACTATTTACTTACCGAAAGTACTAAGTAAACAATCTCTTTCTAATTGTGACGACAAATGTATACCAATACGCACTAGTAGTAATTCTTAAATCAATTAATACCCAATAACAAAGCGATTAGTGAAAACTAAGCTTTTTGTTATTGGGTATTTTTTATATTTAATTTAGTAAACTTTACCTTTTCTTTACCTTTGTTTTAATTTCTATTAAGTTTTAAACATTATATTAATATTTGTACAAAGCAATGTATAGAAATTGTACATTACTTTTAATATAGAAATGTGATTATTATTTGAAATATTGTAAGGAGGAGATTATGACAAAGTGAAAAAGCAAGAGAAGAAAAGTGGTAGAGTAGTACCTCTCCGGTTAAATATTTTATTCCTTTGTGTATTTTTATTATTTTCTGGCATTATTATTCAGTTAGGGAAAGTGCAAATTTTTCATGGAGAAACATATAAAAATGAAGTAGAGAAGAGAGAAAATGCAACCGTGGGCCTTTCTGTACCACGTGGGAAAATATTTGATCGTGAAGGAAATCCAGTAGTTGATAATAAGTCTTTACGTACGATTACATATACAAAGGTGAAAGGTGTAAAACAAGAAGAAATATTAAAATCAGCAAGACAACTTGCAGATATTATTGAAATGCCACAAGAAGATATAGATAAGTTAACTGAGACTGATAAGAAAGACTTTTGGATGCAATTAAATCCAGAACTTGCTCAAGACTTAGTATCAAAAAAAGAAATAGATAAGTTCCGAGATAAGGATATTACCGGAAAAGAGCTAGACAAAAAAATAGAAGATTTAAAAAGGAAACGCGTTACAGATAAAAATCTTCAAGAACTAACGGCTAAAGATATAGAAGTGTTAGCTATTAAAAGTAAAATGACCTCAGGTTTTCAAATGGCACCTCAAATTATTAAAAAGGACGTTAGTGAACAGGAATATGCGGTGATTAGTGAAAATTTAGCGAACCTTCCAGGAGTAGACGCATCAGTTGATTGGGAGAGAATCTATGTAAATGATGGATTATTCCGTTCTGTCCTTGGTAACGTTTCAAATGCTGATGAAGGATTGCCACGTGAACGATTAGATTATTATTTAGTGCGTGATTATAGCCGAAATGATAGGGTCGGCAAAAGTTATATCGAACAGCAATACGAAGATGTACTTCATGGTACAAAAAAAGAAGTAAGAAGCATTGCTGATAAACAAGGAAATACTATTAGAACGGAAACGGTTTCGGAAGGAAAAAGCGGTAAAAATTTAACTTTAACAATAGATATGGAATTGCAAAAAAAAGTAGAGGAGAGCATAGAAAAAATATTAAAACAATATAAAGGATCAGAATCAATGTTAGACCGTGCTTTCGTAGTGATGATGAATCCTAAAAATGGCCAAGTATTATCAATGGCTGGGAAAAGGCTTGTAGAAAAAGATGGGAAAATGGAAGTAGAAGATTATGCTTTAGGCACGCTGACAAGTTCATATGAGCTTGGATCAACGGTTAAAGGTGCGACAGTGTTAACAGGGTTTGAAACAAATGCAATAACTCCTGGGACACATTTTTATGATGCACCTATGAAGTTTAAAGGAACTAAGGAAAAGAAGTCTTGGAAAAATTTTGGTGATATAGACGATCTAAGAGCGTTACAAGTTTCTTCAAACGTTTATATGTTTAATATAGCATTAAAAATTGCTGGTGTGGATTATGTGAAAAATAGTTCACTAGATATTAAACAAGAATATTTTGATAAAATGAGATATTATTTCAGGCAATTTGGACTAGGTGTACAAACTGGTATTGATTTACCGAATGAAACTGCAGGACAAATTGGAAGAAAAGATAATCAGCCTGGTTTCTTATTAGATTATTCTATTGGACAATATGATACATATACACCACTTCAGCTTGCACAATATATTTCGACTATCGCAAATGGAGGGTATCGAATGAAACCACAAATTGTTCAAGAGATTAGAGAACAAACCGTTCAAAAAGATGAGGTTGGTAAAGTAGTACAATCAATAGAACCCGTTGTTTTAAATAGAATCGATATGAAACAAGAATATATTAATCAAGTAAAAGAAGGATTTAGAAAAGTATTTCAAGACGGAGATGGAACGGGAGTAAGAGCGTTCCAAAAAGCACCATATAAACCAGCTGGTAAAACAGGGACCGCACAAACTGTATATGGTGGAGAAAATGAAATTGGGCGAAATGAGAAAGGCGACCGTAGAGAATGTTATAACTTAACATTAGCTGGATATGCGCCATATGATGATCCAGAAGTAGCATTTTCTGTTGTAGTACCGTGGGTTGAAAATGATAAATCGGGCATTAACTCCGATATTGGAAAAGAAGTTTTAGATGCTTATTTTGATTTGAAAAATAAGCGATTAACTGGTGAAGCGCAAAAAACAGATAACTCTAAAGAGAATTAAAATGGACGAAACGTCTCTAGCATTCATGTGAACTAGAGGCGTTTTTATCTGGGAATAGATTAGAAATGAGGTATATATGAAGCTGTTTATTCTAAAATATTGGAGGAACATATGTAGCTACATCTTAATTATAATAGGGGTTATTTTTATTAATAAGTCATTTTTATTTTGTATGGTAGAAGGAATTTCGATGCAACCTACTTTAAATGAAAAAGATTATATACTTGTTAATAAGGTAAACGTCTGTTTATCGTCTTTTCATCATGGGGATGTTGTCATCATAAAAAAAGAAGACGAGCCTACTTACTATGTGAAACGAATTATTGGATTATCGGGGGATAATATACAATTAAAAGAGGATGAGGTATATATTAACGGTAAAAAGCGTGATGAGTCGTATATACATTTAGATATGTTACAAGTATCCAATCGTTTTTCAAATTTTAGAGAAATAAAAGTTCCTACGCATAAATTATTTGTGTTAGGTGATAATCGTAATCATAGTAAAGATAGTAGGAATACACTTGGACTTATTGATGAGTCAAATATAATAGGTAAGGTAGAAATGGTATTTTATCCATTTGATCATATAAAATGGATAAAATAATTCTATTAACGATTCACATTTTATAAAATAAATCATATATTGATAGCATAGGACAAGCAGAAAAGTTTGTTCTAACCTCACAGAACACTCCTTATCACGGTTAGGCATCTACATAGGTAGATGCTTTTTTTATGTTGATGACTAAAAATTATTTATCAACATAATGTAGCAAGCATTTTAGGACTATTAGGGGAAGATTACTTGTACAAATAACAGTATGCTTAATTAAAACAATGAAATGTAAGGAGTGAGAAATAAGTGCTAAATATTTTAGTAGTTAATTTTCCAGCAGAGGGGCATGTAAACCCTACATTAAATTTAGTAAAAGCCTTTACTGAACGAGGGGATAATGTACATTATATTACAACGGCAAACTTTAAGGATAGAATTGAAGATTTAGGAGCTACTGTACATACTCATCCGGATCTATTAAAAGAGATTTCTATTGATGCTGAAACCTCATCTGGGTTAAATGCTTTCTTTCATGTGCATGTTCAAACTTCTTTATATATATTAGAAATTACGAGACAATTATGTGAAAGTATAAATTTTGATTTCGTAATTTATGATATATTTGGCGCAGGAGAGTTAGTAAAGGAGTATTTACAAGTTCCAGGTGTAGTGTCCTCACCTATATTTTTAATTCCGCCAGAATTTTTGAAGACATTACCTTTTCATCCAAATGCAGATATGCCATTCCAACCAGAGGAAATCTCTGAAAAATTACTAAATCAGATGGAACATAAATTTGGAGTAAAACCAAAGAATAATCTTCAATTTATGAATAATAAGGGTGATGTTTGTCTCGTATACACAAGTTGTTATTTCCAACCTAATAGCGAATCGTTCGGGGAAAATAACATTTTTATTGGACCGAGTATTTCAAAGCGTAAAACAAATATAAAGTTTCCACTGGAATCACTTAAAGAAAAGAAAGTTATTTATATTTCAATGGGAACACTGCTTGAAGGACTCGAACCATTCTTTAATACTTGTATTGATACTTTTTCAGATTTTGATGGGATAGTTGTAATGGCAATTGGTGATAGAAATGATATTTCTAAAATTAAGAAAGCACCAGATAATTTTATAATTGCTCCATACGTACCTCAATCAGAAATATTAAATGAAGCAGATGTTTTTATTACACATGGCGGTATGAATAGCGTACACGATGCCATTCATTATAATGTCCCATTTGTAATAATACCGCATGATAAAGACCAGCCTATGATAGCGCAAAGACTAACTGAGCTTGAAGCGGCACATAGACTATTGAAAGAACATGTTAATGTGCACACTTTAAAAGAGGCCGTAACAGATGTTCTTTCAAATGAAAAGTATAAACATGGTATAAGAAAACTTAATGATAGCTTTTTAGAATGTGGTGGTTCAAAAGAAGCAATTGCAGTTATTGAATCTCTTTTAAATAAAGTAAAACTTTAATCGGTAGGGATTTTACTACCCATAAATAGCGGGATAAATAGTCGTAACTGTATACAAGCATAGAGGTTCTCACCTTTATGCTTGTATATTCTTATCCAGCAAATTGCACAGCAGTATTTGCATGTAAAAAAGCAGTATCAAAAACGGGAACAGTGAGATCATTTTGGGAGATGAGTAAAGGTATTTCAGTGCAGCCTAATAATATACCTTCAGCACCATTTTGAATTAATGATTTTGTAATTTGTAATAACTCTTCTTTAGATGTTTCTGAAATGATCCCTCTACTTAATTCATCTAATATGACATGGTGGATAAAAGTTCTTTCCTCGTCATTGGGGATAATTGTCTCAATGTTATATTTCGCTAATCGTGATTTATAGAAATCTTGCTCCATCGTTTGTTTTGTTCCTAATAGTCCGATACGTTTTATATTCTGTTCTACCATTTCTTTAGCACTTACATCACCAATGTGAAGAAGCGGGATAGATATTGCTTGTTCTACTTCCTCGGCAAATAGATGTACGGTATTTGAACACATTAATAAACATTCAGCCCCAGATTTTTCAACTTTCTTTGCAACTGTAACTAGTTCATTTTTCACTTCTTCATATTGATGGTTTTGTAATAAAGTAGTTACTTCACCAAAATCCATACTATATAAAACTAACTTTGCATTTTGATCGTATTGAGAGAGTGTAAGTGTATTAATATGTTTATAGTATAATGATGTAGATTCCCAACTTAATCCTCCAATCAAACCAATAACTTTCATAATGCATTCCTCCCAAAACGATTTTGAATTTATTATTTCATAATTCCGATAAGAATACAATGATTTAAATGATCTATTTAACAAAAAATAAAAATAGTAAGAAAAGTGTTGAAATTTACATTCTTTAGTGCCATAATACGAATTACAAATTAATACTTATCCAGAGAGGTGGAGGGAACGGCCCTAAGAAACCTCAGCAACCCCTATGTAATTTTATAGGAAGGTGCTAATTCCGCAGAGGACACGTTGTGTTTTTTGAAAGATAAGAGGATTCTTGAACGTGAAAGAAAATGACCTCTTATATAAGAGGTCATTTTTTGTTGTATAGAAAGGGAGTGTAGATGCATAATTCATTTTTAAATTAAATATAGAGTAATAAAAGTTGACTAATATGAGAGGGGAATTGTAATGAACAAATTATCAACAAAGTTAGTAGTAGCAATCGGTATTGGAGCAGCATTATACGGGATATTAGGACTTTGGGGATTTTCTATTGCACCGAATACATTTATTAAACCAGCATTAGCTATATTAACTGTTTTTGGAGCATTATTTGGTCCAGTGGCAGGACTGTTAATCGGACTTATCGGTCATACCGTAACAGATACGATTGCTGGATGGGGGATTTGGTGGGGCTGGGTTACTAGTTCAGGGATTATTGGTTTTTCGATGGGTCTTATTCAAAAAAGAGTTGGTTTTAGTGTGAAAAACGGGTCGTTTAACAAGGGGCATATTTCTTATTTAGCAATTACTGGGCTAGTTGGTATTGTCATTGCTATTATATTTGCTGGGGCATTCGATATTATTGTGATGGGAGAACCATTTGACAAAATTGTTATCCAAGTATTAGGAGCAACAATTTCCGATGTTATCGTTTTCTTAGTAGTTGGATTGCCACTTACAATTGGCTTGGCAAAATCTAATAAGAAACATACACATTTAAAAATTGAAAAGTAGGGATGTTAACATGAAACCAATTATTTCGTTTGAACAATTCACCTTTCAATATGGGCATGCTGCGCAGCCTACTTTAAGTGATATTACCTTTCATATATACCCTGGGGAAAAAGTACTAATTGCTGGACGAAGTGGTTCAGGAAAGTCGACATTAGCTCATTGTATAAATGGGCTAATCCCATTTTCTTACGAAGGGACTAGTACAGGTAACGTTTTAATTGCCGGTAAAGACCCGAGGGAAGGAAGTATTTTTGAACAAAGTAAGCAGGTAGGAACAATTTTGCAAGATCAAGATGCTCAATTTATTGGTCTGACAGTAGAAGAAGATGTAGCTTTTTATTTAGAAAATGAATGTGTAAAGCAAGATGACATGAAAAAGATTGTTTCGGACTCATTAAGAAAGGTGAAGATGCATACGTTTCATAAACAAAGTCCACATGAATTATCAGGAGGTCAAAAGCAAACAGTTTCTCTAGCGGGTTTATTAACAACAAATGCGGATATATTATTGTTCGATGAACCGTTAGCTAATTTAGATCCACTAAGTGCCTTACATACGATAAAACTTATGAAAGATATACATGAACAATATAATAAAACGATTGTTATTATTGAACATAGAATAGAAGAAATTTTAAACCTGGATTTAGACAAAGTTATATTAATTGATGAAGGTAAAGTCATTGCGATAGGAACACCAAAAGAAATCTTAGCGTCAAATATATTACCACGTATCGGCTTAAGAGAGCCTATTTACATCGAAGCATTAAAGAGATTACATTTTGATAGTAATAATGACGTAATATATCCAATGGAAAACCTTCAAAAAGAAAAGGTAAGCAACGTTATAAAAGAGTGGATGGAGAAACAAGTCATATTAAAAGGGAATACCAAAAACAAGGAATTACTTAAAGTGGAGAATTTATCATTTTCATACTCTAATAAACAAAAAGTATTAGAAAATGTAAACCTTTCAATATATGAAGGAGAAATTGTGGCACTGTTAGGGCATAATGGAGCAGGGAAATCAACATTAGCTCATAGTCTTATAGGCATAAATAAAATGAAAAATGGGAAAATCTTGTTAAAAGGTGAAGATATTAGTTCTTGGTCTATTCGTAAACGTGGGGAAATCATATCTTACGTGATGCAAAATCCAAATCATATGATTACACAGCCTACTGTTTTTGAAGAAGTTTCATTTACATTAACATTACATAATTTTTCTAAGGAAGAAATTAAGAATAGAGTAGAAGGAACTTTAAAAATTTGTGGTTTATATCCATTTCGTAATTGGCCAATTCAAGCACTAAGCTATGGGCAAAAAAAGAGATTAACAATCGCATCTGTATTAACAACAAATCCTAAACTTATCATATTAGATGAACCAACAGCGGGACAAGATTATTATCACTATAAACAATTTATGTCTTTTATTAAAAACCTAGCTAAAAAGGGAATTTCATTTGTTTTTATCACTCACGATATGAATCTCGCGCTAGAATATACAGACCGTGCAGTAGTTCTACATGAAGGGAAAATTATTGCGGATAATACAGTGTTTGATGTATTAGGCGATCAAGAAACGTTACAAAGAGCCAACTTAAGAGAGAGTTCTTTAACCAAGCTTGTTAAATTTAGTGGGATTGCATGTCCAGAAAAATTTATGGAGCTTTATTTAGATAGTAATAGGAGGGAGGAAGGTGCATAGTACATATTTTCATCGTATGGATGGGGTAGTGAAATTGTTTTTATTTATTTTTTGTATGACGCTTACTTTTTTATTTTTTGATTTTCGGGTGTTGCTAATATTATTTATTATTGGGTGTATCGGGCTCAGCATTGCTAAAATTCCATTTCGTAAAATTTTAATTGTTTTTAGTGTCATATTTACATTTAGTTTATTAAACTCTGTCATGATTTTATTGATTACACCAACTCATGGATCTGAATTAACTGAATCATATACCGCGTTTTTACATGTTGGATATGTAACGATTACATATGAAACATTATTTTATGCAGCTACACTTTCATTAAAGTATTTTACGTTGTTACCATTTACACTTCTTTTTATTTACACGACAGATCCAAGTGAATTTGTAAGTAACTTAAGTAAACTTGGTATTCATTATAAGATTACTTATGCAATAAATATTGCACTACGTTATATTCCTGACATCCAGTCTGAGTATAAAATTATTAAACACGCGCAAGAAGCGAGAGGAGTGGCTTTTGAAAAAGGAGAAGCAAGTTTATGGGTTCGTATGAAGAACCGTGTTTTAATTTTCTGGCCACTAATCATGCATTCTCTAGAAAGAATAGATACGGTTTCAAATGCAATGGATTTAAGAGGATTTGGAAAGAAGGATAAACGTACATGGTTTTATACAAGTAAGGCGAAACGTGAAGATTTCATCGCTTTATTTGCCGGTATTTTCATATTTATTGTTGCGGTATATTTAAAATTAAACGTATTTCAAAACTTTTGGTATCCATTTTAAAGCACTCTTTAAACGAGTGCTTTTACTTATTTTTATGTAGACATGCTCAAAAAAGGGATATACACATAATGTATAATACGAACCAGTTAAAATGATCAACTACCTATTAGTTTTCAAACCAAAAGGAGGAGAAAATATGAGTTACGGTGGTTCTTGTGGTTTTGGTGGAGGTTTCGCTTTATTAGTTGTGTTATTCATTCTATTAATAATTGTAGGATGCAGCTGCTGGGGCGGAGGATATTAATTTTTAATTAGTCTTCACAAATGTAAACTAAAAAAACATTGAAGATACTTATGTATCGAAACAAATAAAAAAGGAGCAACTATGCTCCTTTTTTATTTGTTTAAATGCGTATTCTTACTATATTTCGGGAACGTAATCGTTAAAGTTGTTCCTTTACTAATGATACTTCGGATTTTTAAACTTCCATGCATCGTCTCAATAATCTTAACAGCAACCATCGTACCTAAACCAGTTCCTTTTGTTTTTGTACTAAAATACGGTTCACCGAATCGATGTATTTGCTCCTGTGACATTCCAACTCCGCTATCTTCAATTCGTATTTCAACTTTACTATTATTGATAGATGAGGAAATATTTAAGGTACCACCATTAGGCATTGCTTCAATACTGTTTTTTATTAAGTTTAAAAAACATTGTTGAAAGTGCTGTTTATTACCAACAATGGTTGCCTCAGAAAAATCCTGTGTAATATGTATCGTATTCATATTACACAATGGCAATATCATATTAATAACTCGATTTAACTCTTGCTTTACTGAAATTTGATCTAATTTTTCTGGAGCAGGTTTGGCAAACGTTAAGTAATCATCGATAATTTCTTGGGCACGATTTAACTCTTCAAGTATATGTTTAATATATTCGTCTCTTGATTCAGGAGTTAAATTTGGTGTTTTTAAAAGCTGTGTAAATCCTTTTACAACCGTTAAAGGATTCCTTACTTCGTGCGATATACTTGCAGCGAGTTGGCTAACAATCTCCATTTTTTCCATTTTAATTAATTTTGAGCGCATTAATACAGCATCTTTTATAACTTCATTTATATAAACAATAAATAACATTAAAGTAGTCGGTAATACCATGAAATAAATAATATACAAATTATTCACTTCAAAATCTGATAAAGTTAATACAATTACAGTTGTAAATATTGCTAGGAAAAAGGTTAAAAACATGGAAAAAGCTACTTTAAGCTTTCTATTATATGTATTAAATTTTGAAGATGCGAGTGCTGTAACGATGAACATTATTCCGTAAACAACGACTGTCAGCATATTAAAGCCATAAAATATAAATCTTGTAATTAATAAAATTGTAAACAATATGATACCGACAGGGAATCCACCATAAAGCGTACCTATTATGACCGGAATTTGTCTTAAATCATGAATACAACTTTCATCCATATAGATAGGGTATCGCATACATAAAATAAGCGGGATACTAGAACAAAGGGTAATCAGTAATATTTTGTATTTTTTCAAATAATGCCTGCTATCATATATGAAATAAAAAACAAATATACTACATAAAATGTATAGAAGATTATTTAATACGTTTTGATTAATATAAACAAAGTCCATAATAGTTGCCTCGTTATTCTGAATTTACTTAACATATGTATTATACATGATAACATGTGTTAGGATGTATAAACCTTGTTCATACAAGATTTATTTAGCTTTTTTTATAAAATGCAAACATTAGCTATTCAAAGATAATTTTACCAAAACTTTTTACTACTTCTTTCTGCATGTTCGGTAAAACATGGTGGGTTATGTTGCTACTATAAGAAACCTAGGTATTCTTTTCTAAACTCATCCTTTTAATTTCTAGCCACTGAACGAGATAGTCTTTTAAAGTAAGCTTAGACGGCTCCACAAAAGTCCCTTCATTTAAATCCGTAATCTTTTTCGTCACATTTTTTACTGCTTCTTTTTTGTCTTATAACCAGAAACACACTAAGTACTTATTTCCTCTTTTTCGAATATGTCCTTTCACTTAAAACACTCCTTCATTTTGTTTTGAATTATGTTGTATAAGTCTAGTTGTAATGTTGCTACTTTGAAAATTGCATAGTTGGACATATGAGCGATGGATATATTTTACCATATATGAACAAATTCAGTTATAGGATATGATATGTAAGTTACTGCTAATTTTATATTTACAATATACTGAAAATTAAGTAATACAAAAAATGGAAATATAAAATAATGCAAGGGGGAAAGAAAATGAAAAAGGTTTTTGTAGTGTTTTTTGTACTAGCATTCGCATTTATGTCTATCAATTCTTCAAAAGCTATGGCTTACGGAAATCATAAAGCGGATCTTTATACAAGCGGCGGATCTCAATTATTGAATTATGTTGGATCTAAACAACCTTTATATAATGGTCCTGGTAACCCAAATGTAGTAGGTTATGTTGCTTATCAATCTGTCAAAGTAAAACAAGCATGGTATTTAATTAATACATCGTTAGGACAAAAATGGATAGGTTATAACCTTTAAAAAGCACTCATAATGAGTGCTTTTTTTATTTATATATAAGTCTAGTTGTAATTTTGGTGCTATGAAAATTACATATTTGGACATATGAGTGATGGATATATTTTATCATATTTAGATTGTTATTAAGGAATAAAAAAAGAGCCATAGGGCCTCTTTTTTTGCTGTATTCATGGAAATAAAATTAAAAGCGTTATTTTATTATAAAAAAATAGGTGACTCAACAATTGTGCTAGCCGAGTCACCTAGTACTATCGAACCAAATAATGTACTTTTTCTATATGTAGTTATGGGGAGTTCTTAGAGGCTAGCCCAATAGACAGTTAAGGGACAAATAAAATCATTTTAGAGAGTTTTACATTTTATTATGTTAATGCTACAACAGCAAGAGTTAAGCCCAACGTATTCAATGTATTAGAATATGGTCCTACATTAACAGTAAGAGTACTTGTTATACCTGGAGGTGTAGTGAAAATTGCGGGGGCTGATACAGAAGTGAATCCGGCTGTATATCCTAGAGAAGTACCTGATCCAATGATGGGATTATTATTCAGATACATAGTGATACCTGCCGAATTACCTCCTGGTTGAATGATAACTTGCACTTCATAGATTGCCAAATAGGTTCTTCCACCTTCAAGTAAAACAGTTGTTGGTGGTGTGAATGAGATTGCCGTGCCATTAGAATTTACCACAGTATCTAGTGGAATCGCAGAGTTTACAGAAACTATTGATGGGGTAGTTTGAACAACATTTAAACTGTTAGCCGTGGGAGATGGACAAGAATAAGGTTTGTGAATGTTAGAGTTGTTATCATTTTGATAATTCACAAATAATCAAGCTCCTTTACTTAAGATAATTTTTTATCCTATATAAAACGTAGCTTTTTTGTATCTAAGTTATTTTTAATAAGTTTTTAAAGATAATTCGAATATTATTGGTCAGTCAACTCTTAAAAGTATTTGATACTCTGGGATTTAAAAGTGCATCTGATAAATATATATGAATGTTTTTTAAGGACATTACTGTAAGTTAGGAAACATAATAAAATCGTTATTTTAATAAAAAACGGGAAAATGAGGGGAGTAAAAGGAAAAGAACCCTTTATATAAAGGGTTTTTCTGGTGATTTAATCTATCAATTACATTCTTGGTAATATTCATCACATGAATCGTTATTATCGTTACAGCATATACAAAATGTTTTTTGAACAAATAAACTAACTACACTAGTAGAACCTTCCTGCTTTGTAAGAGTAAGACTTTGAAAATCTTCAACTTGAAATATTTTTGTTTGAACAGGTTGTAATGTAGTAGTAATTGGTACGTTAGATCTTCTTGTTAGAATAGTTACTTGAACGGGTGCACTCATACCGACAACGAATAACTGAATTAATGTTTTGTTATGATTGTTTGTAAAATCCTCAAATACAGTTTGTGGAGCGGTGGTTTCAAGGAAAACTGACACAGGTATATTTCCATTTTCATTTTCTGCAGAACCAGCTATCGTATGAGTTTCAATAAAACAGTTATTTTTTTGATTGTTGGAATGTGATTGGTTTTTATAATATTTTTTACCATCTTTATAAAAGTAATCAGCCATATGAATTTAAAGCTCCCTTCTTTTAAATATCTATATAGTCTATTTAATAAAATGAAGTAGTGCTTGTACAACATAATAAAATCCGCTCTCGTAATTATCTAAAAATGTTATTTGGAAATTAAAGAGCGCCATTCAAGGCGCTCTCGGATAAACATTAATATTGAAAAAGAATACCACATTATATTTTATGCATGTTCTTAATAAATGTGTAGTTTTTTAGCAAAATCCTTATTTGAAAACAAGAAGCCCTAGAGTTAGGGCTCTAGGGCTTCTTATTTTGGTATTCTCACATGGTTTTTCAAAAAGAATAGAACATATTGAAGATAACATGTGAATGTTTCATAAATGTATCAAAAAAGTGAACAAAATTGCTAGTGGAGAAGAAGCAGAAATGAAGTTTCTAATACGTAAGTACGTGAAAGGTATTATTTCCAATGAATAAAATGCGCATGGGACACCTAATCATTATTTTATCGGGGGAAAAGAATATGTTATGAACTTGGTTGAATGAAAAAATGAAAATTTTACTTTTAGAGTGAAACTAAACAAAAACGCTATTTTATTAGAAAAGGAGGATGAAAATGGAGGTCCAGTTAATTCACGAACAAACATATAAAAGTCAGTATGATTTAGAAAATGCAGTAGAAAAATTCTACGATAGTCTCCCAGAAGAATTCGGAATGTTAGAGGACGAGGATATCAAGAAATTTGATCATATAAGCGGAGTATTTGAGGCGACGGCCGTAATGAAGAATGGTTTGAAATTGAAGGTAGAAATATTCTTTGCGGATTGATGCAGACGAAGATGAATCATGAGTTTGTAAAGCTTATCAAGTAGCTTAATAAAAACTTCATTTGAAAGGAAAGTGATCAAGGTGGAAGTTCAATATGATGCGCAGGGCCGAATGAAGTATCATCCCGATTACCATCCGAATCATAAGAAGCCGTATACAACGACAGGATTAGCCTACATATATAAGTATTATGGATTCGGAAAGGTGAAGGAAATTGCTTTAGCATTAGGAAGAACGGAATTAATGATAAGGCAGCTAGTAAATACTCTCCGGAAGGAATGTTTGAAAAATATAAAACTATAGGTGAGTAATTACAATAAAAATTTCATTTTATAGAAATAAAAACCCTAGTTTCCTAGGGTAATGGTATAACAGCCAAATATATTTTATTCGTTTATATCGTAACTTAATATTACGTTAAATACATCAGGTAAATGAAACCAATTGTAGAAAATAAGAGTAGTTAACAAAAACTAACTGCTCATCTCCAAGGGGGAACAAGGAGAAAATCTAATGTCATATATAGTATTGACGTAATATTTAGTTTTATTCGTGAAGAATTACATTTAACTTAATGCATAAGCAATGATTAAAGTTAGTGTTAAAAACACTGATAATAACAATGTTAGCAGAACTGTTACTATGCTTCTAAGCATTGTTATCCAATTACCTGCTTTAGAGAATCCTTTAATACCAGCAAAAAAAGTTCCTATTGAAAAAATGAGTACAAAAAATAAAGGGTGAAAATAAACGATATTTATAAACGACGCATTCATTTCAGGTGTGCATACTTCAAGATATAAAAGAAAAAAAGCAATGCAAACGAATGAAAAAATAAAAGACCATAGATTTATATTATGCTTCATAGGTTGATCCTTTGTTATCAAAATATTGCTATTAAATTTTAATGGAAAATATAAGAAAAATATAGTGGTTATAAATTGGAATGAATTTTTAAACAAAATAATCCTTTTGTTTAAAGAAAAACAAGCTACCACGTTACAATGATTGGAGATATTTTCCGATATATCCTTAAGAGGGTGGGAATAGAAAGAGTATCTTCTAGAGGAAAGGAATTAATTTATGTTAGGAAATTGGTTGGGTAAATTAAAATAACCTAAATGTATACAAAGATATAAACTTATTAATAGTCATGACAATGAAGATTTTAGAACTGGTAAGATGGGAATATTTAGTTATTGTAAATGTGAAAAGTGCTGGAATTGTTCTAAAGGAAGGAATATCTGAAATATAAATATAATTGAGGGGAGTGAAATAATAATGGAAACTAGTACTTTTTTAGGGCTGTTCTGGGGATGGATGACGGTTATCGTATCGGGAATACTATTCGTCCGTCCATCGGTGTTACATGACTTAAAAAAATTAGTGGTTGAAGACAGAGGGTTTGGTATTATGTATGGTTTTCTATCGATTTTCCTAGGATTAGGTACTGTAATTCTACATAATGTATGGGGATTCAACTGGCGGGGATTCCTAACGGTTATTGCATGGCTTGCATTATTAAAGGGAATTTACATAATTGCATATCCTGAACCCTCCAAGAAAACAGACTTTGAAGTAAGGATACTATCTACACGTATAGTACTCGCTATCATTGGTGCTTTGGCTTTATGGATGCTTATAGTAATCTATATAAAATAATCTTTTTTTTAATAAATAAAAGAGCCTAATGTGAGAGAAAAGGCCTTTTCAAAAATTGCATATGAGGAAAATCAATGTCAATAGTTTAATGCCAATAAATTAGAATTAATTCTAGGTATTAAGTATTGAGAAATAAAAAATATTTAAGGCAACAAATTGGTTAACTTTATGAGCTAACCAATTGTTACACAAAAGAAAATTAGGCCCTACAAGTAATAGATGTGTAACTTAAATTTACAGTTATAGTGTAAGCGAGATTGAAAATGTTATACGAAAGTAATTCTGTTTAAAAGTTTTATTTTGTCATAAATAAGAGAGCATTTAGCCCAGCCTAACTGCTCGATACAGAGGCAATAGTCTAGCTACATAGATATTATATGCGGAGTTATTGATTTTATTTGTGTAAAACACAAAAGAGCAGCTAACAAAACCTAGCCGCTCTAAACAGTGATGTGTCTCTAGATGTAGTTGTAGTATAAACAGAACGTTGAGTTTTATTCATGGGGAGATAGAAATGGGCTTGAAAATAGAATATAGTCCGGCTAGAAAACTAGAGGACACCAATTTTTAGAACTGCGATAAAATTGTTTTAAGAAATGGTGTTCGCTTTATTTTGAAAGGGGATTTAGGAAATGAAGGTATTAGAATAGAAATGGTTAATAAACGCATAGATTGATAAAAAGTAAAGGGCAAATCCCTTATGAGAATAAGGAATATTATCATTTTTGTTACTATTTTCTTCTATCTTTATATGTAATTAATTTGTATTTTATATATAAATTAGGAGGGAATTTATGACTACAAATAAGGACTACATTCGTTATATCCGGGGAAAAGTAGGACATGATTTAATATTTCTTAATTTTGCTGGAGGTATTGTTTATAACGAACGAAATGAAATTCTTTTACAAAAACGGGGAGATAGAAATGAATGGGGTCTTCCAGGTGGTGCTATGGAACTTGGAGAATCTCTTGAAGAAACCGCTAAACGAGAAATATTTGAGGAGACAGGATTAAATGTTGAAGTTGAACATCTTATAGGTGTCTATTCTAAATATTCTGGTGAGTTTCCGAACGGAGATAAAGCTCAGACTATCACTCATTGTTTTCAATGTAAGCCAATTGGTGGAGAACTTACTGTAGATGGTATTGAGACTTTGGATTTAAAATACTTCCCAATAGACCAAATACCAAAATTATTCACAAAACTACACGAAGATGCCTTAGAAGATTGGCTTTCCAAAAGAAAAGGTGTATTTAGATAAAAAACTTTCAAATTAATTATCCATAATCTTTAACTAACAGGTGCTTTAATTGAGCAAGAAAATAAAAACCTTTAACTTCCGCTAAAGATAATTATGTTAATGATCTAGTGATGGCAGTTCTCGTAAGGACAAAAAGAGGAACGTATATAAATAGAGTTGTAGAAATAGAAAGAGTGGATTCCTTGTGAGAGAGTAGGGATCCACTTTTTTCTTGCCACTGATAAAGAGACACTATATCTGACTTACATAAATATCCTATTTATTCAAATTTGTCCTTTCTAATGGTACAATTAGATTCATGGAGGGATATTATGGTAAGTTTTTATGTAACACTGTTTCTTATATTTGGTACTGCGATATTTTTATTTTTCTTGTCTGGTTCATCAAAAATTAAGGCTAAAAATCTATCATTGATAATGATCTGTTTAGGGATAAATCTACTCACAAGTCCAATGGCTTTATTTATAGGTGTGATGGCAACAGACTCTCCATATAGCACTACGCTTGATTTTTTTGGAGGATGTCTCTTTATTCAGGGAATACCGCTCCTCCTCCTACTTGCAGCTTTTTTGAAGTTTGCAATAGCAAAGAAAACAAAACAAGTATAGTATAAACTCTATATTTCTTTTAATAATTTAGGGTTATATCTTTTCTGCGTTAGCTGCTTTTAACCACGCTTCGTAGAATTCTGTAACTGATGCATACCGTTCTGCGCGATCTTTATTTACAGCACGATACGCTACCTCATATAATTCCTTACTTGCTTCCCATTTTATAAAAGAACGATCTTTTTCACCGCCTAAAAGTGAGAAAGCCATTGCTCCCATATTAAATACATTTGTTCTTTCATCAATTGTTGCGTTTAGTTCAAATTCCTCTGGTGACATAAAACGGGAGGAACCCCATAGCCGGCCCATTTTATTTATGTAAGGTTTCTTACTGTATAAATCTATATCACAAATTTTTGTTTCGTTTGTATTAAAATTATATAAAATACTACCGTCATAAAAATCTATCGCTACATAGTTTTTCTTTTCTACATAAGTATGGAAAGAAAAAAGGGAATGTAAGGAATGAATTCGTTCTATAGCAGATAAATGCCTAAATTTATAAAATGGTGAGTTTGGATTTTTATATTTCTCAGGAGGTGGGAAACTCCAATGCGAATGAAGACATTCACCATCAAACCAATCGAAAATTAATACATATCCAGATTGAGCTGGAAAATGATCAATTAGTCTTATGAGCGATTCATGTTTTAAATCTTCATAGATAGTAACTGAATTTTTTAGCCTTTTAATAGCGTGACCCGTTGTTCCTTCAAATGCAATTGTTTGTGCTCCTGCGTATTTGATAAATTTCTTATGCCCATCTTTTTCTACACCAAAACTTATATTACCTGAGTCTTGCTGGTCAAAAACTGCAAATACGGTCCCTAATTTAATAAGCCAATCAAAATTATGATATTCTTTTAATTGGAATGTTACGTTATTTAACTGAATTTCCACGGAATTATCTTTCATAGATTACCTCACATTTAATATAATTATGTTGTATATTCCACTATTCGACATATTTTATGGAAATCCTATGCTAATAATATAAAATTTTATAAATATAATGATAAACACTTATAAAGAGGTGAATACAATGGATCAACAAATTGTTATTAAAGCATATCAAAAAGACTGGGTTGAAGAGTATATAAAAGAAAAAGAGAAATTCTGTTCCTTGTTAGGACAAGAAATAATTGCTGTTGAACATATAGGAAGCACAGCAGTAGAAGGATTAGGAGCTAAACCTCTTATTGATATGATGATTGGCGTAACAGACTTACAAATTACTGAAAACTGGATTGAAGTTCTATCGGAAATTGGATATGAGTATGTTCCAAAAGATGCAACCAATTGGCGTTTTTTTAGAAAGGGAAAATGGAGAGCGGGTACTCATCATTTACATATTTATATTTATAATAGTGATGAGTGGAGAAACAATATTTTATTTCGTGACTTTCTAATAAGCCATGAATGGGCACGTAAAGAATATAGAGAATTAAAAGAGAGGCTTGCTATTACATATGCTTTTGATCGTGTTTCATATACAAAGGCAAAAGCGCCATTTATTCGAAAAATATTAGAATTGGCTAGAATTCAATAAATTTATAGATTCTTATCTAACTAGTTTTGAAACCTCTTCCTATACTTTTTATAGGGAGAGGATTTTTTGTTTTTTTCATGACAAAATATATAATTTCTAATTATTGGAGGCAAACTATTTTATTTATTTTGATATTTCTAGTACATTGGAAATATTAAGGGGGAATTAAGCAATGAAAGCTATTGTACATCAATATGAAAAAGGATTAGAGGGGTTAGAATATAAATTTTCACCTGAGATAAGTCCTAATGCAGGTGAAGTAGAAATAAAGTTAAAAGCTGCAGGGTTAAATCATAGGGATTTATTTATTATAAACAATAGAAAAGAAATGAATCTACCATTAGTAATAGGGTCAGATGGCTCAGGAATTGTTACAGAAATAGGAGAAGGAGTTTCAAATATTACACTACATACAGAAGTTATTATTAATCCTAGTATTGGATGGGAACATGCTACTGAAGTACCAGAGTTACCGGAAGTGCTAGGTGGACCGAAAGGTGGAACGTTTGCTGAATATGTAATTGTACCGGCTGAAAATGTAGTAGAAAAGCCGGCATATCTTACTTGGGAAGAATCAGGTGTTTTATCTTTATCCGCATTAACAGCATATAGAGCACTTTTTACAAAGGGTAGATTGAAGTGCGGTGAACATGTTTTAATTCCGGGAATAGGCGGTGGTGTAGCTACATTTGCCATGTTATTCGCGAAAGCAATCGGCGCAAATGTGAGTGTTACTTCAAGGGTAGAGAATAAAAGGGAACTTGCTGAAAAATATGGTGCAGATATTTCTTTTAATAGTACCGGAAATTGGGAAGAGAGCTTACAAGGTGAAAAAGTAGATTTAATAATAGATAGTATAGGCCCGGCAACTTTCTTGAAATATTTTGATGTATTAAAACCAAATGGAAGAATCGTGAATTTTGGTGCAAGCTCAGGAGATACAATTGAATTACCATTACGCGCATTATTTTATAATCAAATTGATATTATGGGAACATCCATGGGTAGCCGTGAGGAATTTAATGAGATGATAAAGTTTATTGAAAAATATCAAATTAAACCAATTATTGATAAGGTTTACTCGTTAGAAGAAGCAATTCGAGCACTAAGCCGTATGGAACATGGGGAACAATTCGGAAATATTGTACTTCAAATGAATTAAAAAATATGATTTTGCAATTAGTATATTTAAATGAATATGTTATGTATTTCAAACATGAAAAAAATACGAACCGCCTTATTATAAAGGCTTACCGGCTTTATACATAAATAGCGTATAAAATTTGTTTAATAATTGTCACATGAGTAATAGTAAAATGAGAATTAGATGAAAAAAGTTTAAGCCTATTTTCATAATGGTATTGTATACTGTGTAAATCAAGAACACTTGTATGTAAGGAGAGAGTTTAATGAATTACACAGTATTTCAGTGGTTTAATAATTTTGCTGATTCATCCAAACTATTAGATACGTTAATGATTGCTATTACAAATAGCGCTGCATACGTAGCCGTTCTATTTATGTTTATCTTATGGTTTAATAATGGAAAGAAAGAAAAGGCAATTAGAAAACAATATACAGTTTTATATACGACGCTTTCGGTTATTATTGCATTATTAGTAAATGTTCTTATACACGCGGTATATTACCATCCGCGTCCGTTCGTATCACATGATGTACATCAATTAGTACCACATGCAGCAGATTCATCATTCGTTAGTGATCATTCTGTACTTGTATTTTCAATCGCCTTCGTATTTATTCTTAGAGGAGAAAAACTGAAATATATCGCGCTATTATGGGCAGTAATAGTCGGTATATCACGTATGTACGTAGGTGTTCATTATCCTTTAGATATACTTGGTGCAGCATTCTTAACACTTATTACGAGCGCTTTAGTAATGCAAAGTACACGTATGTTTGAACCAATAGCGAAACTTGTATTCAAAATGTATGCATTAGTAGCGAGACGAATTCCTTTCTTAGCGAAATATAACCATATCGCATAATTTTCCTATAAAAATTCCCCTTTGGACATCCAGAGGGGAATTTTTTTATAGGAAATACGAAAAGAGTTTAGAGTGCTCTGTAATCAAGTTGTACTAATTAATATTCTGAAATTTCACGCACCGTATTTAAAATATATAAAATAATGACACAAAATAACAACAGTTAGTTTTGCATTGTTTTAAAGGAATTAAAAAGAAAACTTCGAAACATATAGTATCGCAAACAAAAACTACAAATTTTAAAACGGATCTTCGTACGAATCTATTCCAAAAGAGAGGAGATAAGTATGCAAAAACTCCAAACGAATAAAGGCGCTCGATATATGATGATTGCTTTTATTGTTTTGTTTCTTATTATGATTTTGCGTATATTCTATATTCAGGCAGTAGGAGTCGTGCATAATGTGAATGTAAAGGATCTCGCGAATGAACAACATAATAAAAAAGGTGTTTTAGAAGCGAATCGTGGCACTATCTATGATCAAAGCGGAAAGGTGTTAGTACAAGATTCTACAACGTATCGAGTTGTTGTGAATTTAAAAGGAAAAGATAAAGTGAAAAATAAAGATGAAACCGCACAACAATTAGCCGATGCGCTTGAAATTGATAAAGAAGAAGTATTAAAAAACTTTCATGAAGGGCGTACGCAAGTTGAAATTGGGAAAATTGGTCGGAACTTATCTAGGGAAAAGAAGGAAAAAATTAATGATTTAAAAATACCAGGTGTATCTTTTATGTCAGAAAAAGCAAGAGTGTATCCGAATGAAGACTTTGCATCCTATATACTTGGTTTTGCTAGACCAGATGATAAAGGGAATACGGAAGGGAAGTTTGGGCTTGAAAAGAGTTTGGATAAATATTTGCGCTCTACAAACGGAAATATAGAATATGTGGGTACACGAAGGGGAATTCCGCTTACAAATGATATAGGTAAAGTAGAACCAGCTAAAAATGGGAATAACGTATATTTAACGCTTGATAAACAAATTAATAGTTTTTTAGAAGAAGCGATGAACAAAGCGCAAGAACATTATGATCCTTCTATGTTAATTGGCATTATTGCTGATCCAAAAACAGGAAAGGTTTTAGCGATGTCTAGTAAACCTAGTTACAATCCTAATGTAGGTGATATCGAATACTTTTTAAATGACCCGATTGCAAATGCATATGAACCAGGTTCAACAATGAAAGTTTTTACATTAGCAGCTGCCATTAATGAAGGTGTATATAACGGAAAAGAATATTTTCAATCTGGAAAATATTCCGTTGGTTCATCTGATATAAAAGACCATAATGGTGGATTTGGATGGGGATCAATTACATTTGATGAAGGATTTGAAAGGTCATCAAACGTAGCTTTTTCTATTTTAGAAGATCAGTTACTGAAACCAAATAAATTTAAGCAATATATGAATAAATTTGGATTCAATCAAAAAACAGGGATAGATTTACCTGGAGAAAGGAAAAATACTTTATTATTAAATACACAAATTCAACAGGTTACAACTTCTTTCGGTCAAGGTTCTACAGTAACTCCGATTCAATTAATCCAAGCGGCTACTGCTATAGCAAATGACGGGAAAATGATGCAACCATATATCGTTGATAAAGTTGTAAATCCAACAAACAAAGAAGTTATTATGGAAAATCAACCGAAAGAAATTGGGAATCCGATAAAAAAAGAAACAGCGGACAAGGTTAGAAGCTTAATGGAGCGTGTTATAACATCTTCAAAAGGAACTGGTACAATGTATAAAGTGGATGGTTATCCAATTGGAGGTAAGACAGGAACAGCACAAATCCCGAATCCTGAAAATGGTCGATATATGGAAGGGAAAGAAAATTACATTTTCTCCTTTTTAGGAATGGCTCCAATTGACGATCCGGAGTTAATCGTATACTTAGCTATTAAGCAGCCAAAGTTAAAAGGAGATGAGTATGGAGCTCAGCCTCTTGCTGAAATATTTAAACCTGTTATAAAAAACAGCCTTGAATATTTAAAGGTGAAACCGTATACAGAAAAACAAATAGCTGATGCAACGGAAAAATCCCAATTAAAAGTGCAAAACTATGTGAATCAATCCATGGATACGGTAGAGAATAATGTAAAAAAAGAGAAACTCCAACCGATAATTTTAGGAGAAGGAAAAATAATAAAACAATATCCACAGTCTGGCGAGGTAATAAGTGAAGGTGATCGGATATTTTTATTAGGGAATAACGCACAAATGCCAAATGTAAAAGGGTGGTCCATGCGTGATGTTATGTATTTCTCTAAACTTTTGAAATTAGATTTGAAAACTTCTGGTACGGGTTATGTAACGAGTCAAAGTATTGAAAAAGGACAAGATTTACAAGAAGGAGATACACTAGAACTAGAATTAGAACCGCCGTTACAACCGTTAACAGAGGCGAATACGAATTAATCCAGGCATTTGGAAGGAGCTATATGCAAATAGCTCTTTCTTTAGAGTTGCGAGTAATTTCACGCACCGTAATTTTCAGAAAAAATAATAAATAAAAGAACTAACAGTGACACGTTGTTAAATATCTGATTATTGTTTATTTACAGTTAAATGTATATGTGATAATATGGAAAAAATAAATGCAGTGAAGAGAAGAGTAAATAAAATGAATTTTTCACAGAGAGCTCCATGTAGCTGAAAAGGAGTAAAAATTCTTTATTGAACCAAGCCTCTGAGCAGCACATCGGAACCTATTATTAGGGGATGGTGTGACGGGAGCTCCCGTTATAGAGCTATGGTATAAGCATGAATTAGAATGCAGTACCTGATAAGGTTAGTATGGTGACATATTAACAAACTAGGGTGGCACCGCGATGATAAATCTCGTCCCTAAGATTAAAAGTCTTGGGGGTGGGATTTTTTTATTGTTGTAAAACAATTTTGAAAGCGGGGGCCAAAAATGAAAAATTTTCTTAAAGATTGGAAATATCCTTTATTACTACTGTCCGGTGTTGGTATTGCGAATTTAGGGGCATGGATTTACTTAATAGCACTGAATGTACTTGTCTATCATATGGGTGGCTCAGCCTTAGCTGTCGCTACTTTATATGTAATAAAACCATTAGCCACTTTATTTACAAACGCTTGGTCTGGGAGTATGATTGATCGTTTAAATAAACGGAAATTAATGATTCACCTCGATATATATCGTGCGTTATTTATCGCTATTTTACCTTTACTTCCGTCACTTTGGATTGTTTATGTATTCGTATTCTTTATAAGTATGGCCAGTGCAATTTATGAGCCAACTGCTATGACGTATATGACGAAATTAATTCCAGTAGAGCAAAGACAACGTTTCAACTCATTACGTACTTTAATAGGATCTGGTGCATCATTAATTGGACCAGCAGTAGCGGGGGGATTATTAATTGCAGGTACACCAGAGTTTGCTATATATATGAATGCTATAGCATTTCTCTTATCAGGATTCATTACATTACTTTTACCTAATCTTGATAAGAAAGAAGCTTCGGATACAACAAGTAATACATTATCTCTTACAGTATTAAAAAAAGATTGGAACACTGTTATAAATTTTAGTAGAAAACATGTGTATGTCGTATGTGTGTATTTCTTATTTCAAAGTATGTTCGTATTAGCAACTGCTACTGATTCACTTGAACTATCGTTTGCGAAAGAGGTATTACTACTAACAGATAGTGAATATGGTTTTCTAGTTAGTATAGCTGGTGCAGGATTTATTTTAGGTGCCATAACAAATACAATTTTGTCAAAGAAATTAGCACCTTCATTTCTAATTGGAATAGGATCATTATTCATCGCAATTGGTTATTTAATTTATGCTTTTTCAAATATATTTTTAATAGCTGCTATTGGATTCTTTATTTTATCTTTCTCTATGGCATATGCAAATACAGGCTTTTATACGTTTTACCAAAATAACGTTCCCGTTCATATAATGGGACGGATCGGAAGTATATATGGACTTGTTATTGCGTTAGTAACAATCTTTATTACAATATTATCTGGTGTTGCGACTCAGTTCATTTCTATACAACTTGTAGTTATTGTAGGTTCATTAATCATGTTATTTATTACTATCGTCTTGTGTGTGTTTACTTTATTCCCATCACAATCTAAGTTGTATTCTACTGAATCAATAAAGTGAAACTTTAATCAGGGGGGCATCCCCCACTGATTATCAGCCCTCACCAATCGGGCTTTTACGGGCAGCAGGGTCCCCACTTAACTTCTTTGCTTTCGCTGAATTTTGAGATGGGGGTCCTACTGCCCACAAATAGCGGCATACATTCGAAATGAACTTTGTGTTCTCATTAACAATTTATCGTATTTAATAAAAGGGTTCTTTCCCCTTTATATGGAAAAATTAATAAGGGTAAAGAACAATACCGAAAGACAAGGGTGGTTGTCGTGATAAAAACAAAAGATGAAATTAATAAAATTGTAAAAGAAATACAAAAGAAAATAGATTTCTCTGGGGTAGTTTTAGTAAAAAAAGAAAAAGACTTAATCTATGAAAAAGCAATGGGTTACGCAAACCAAAGTGAATGTATAAACAATACGATACAAACAAGATTTGGCATTGCTTCAGGATGTAAAATTTTCACTGCAATTGGCATCTGTCAAATTGTTGAAAAAGGTGTTATTTCTTTTCATACAAAATTAAAGGATTGTCTAGAGATAAAACTTCCAAACTTCGATGAAGATATTACAATACATCAACTACTAACGCATAGCTCTGGTATACCAGATTATTTTGATGAAAGTATTATGGATAACTTCGAGGATCTTTGGAAACAAACACCTATGTATCTATTAAAGAGCTTAAAAGACTTCTTACCATTATTCCAAAACAGTAATATGATGTTTACACCTGGGAGTAAGTTTCACTACAACAACGCAGGTTTTATCATACTTGGATTAATAATAGAAGAACAGACGGGACTTAAATTTACGGAGTATATAGAAACAAACATTTTTAATTCGATTGGCATGAATGATTCTGGCTATTTTTCGTTAGATAAATTACCAAGACATACAGCTCTAGGATATATAAAGGACGAAACCAACCAAAATTGGAGAACAAACGCTTACTCTATACCAATAAAAGGAGGGGCTGATGGAGGTGCATATGTTACTGCACCAGACATGTTGAAATTTTGGGCGGCACTATTTAATAATGAAATTTTAGGAAAGGAATATACAAAGTTACTTTTAACTCCCCACATTCATGTAAATGATAAACAGTCTTACGGATATGGAATATGGATTGAAACACGAGAAAACAAGGTATTCAAATATCATGTAATGGGATATGATCCAGGCGTCAGTTTTCGCTCGGCCATATATCCAGAATTAGGAATCACTTTAGTTATTCCATCGAATAAAGGGGCAGGACCTGAAAAATTAATGACAGAAATAGAAAGAGCTTTTTAATTATATGGATATAAAAGAAGAGATACGAAAATAATTTAAACGGGTTTATGATTGTTTCTGTTCTGAAAAATATTTTAGTTAACGAGGAACCCTTTATTTATTAAATAAGGGGTTTTTGTAATTCTGCACAATTACATATGTTTATATGGATTTTTAAATTAAAAAACATTACTATATAATTGTAAATTTAAATTATTAATTCATATGAAAGGATGTGTTAACAATTTGTATATGATCAACGGTAGTTTGTTTATTATTTTAGGGGTTATTTGTTATTTAATTGTACGTGGAATATTAATTGGTACAAAAAATAAAAAACATATGATTTGGTGGAAAGAAATAATAAGTTTTTTATTCGTGGTCTACATTTGTATGGTTGTTGCAGTAACTTTATTCCCTTTACCAATCGGTTTTCCTTCTAATATTGAAAATCTGAATCGCTCGGTCAATATAATTCCATTTGCATCAATTATTAAAGACATCAATCAAATTGGTAGTGCTTATGATGGGGATGCCCTATTTATGATTGGTCTAATTGTAAGAAATGTAGGCGGGAATATTTTATTATTAATGCCTTTAGGATTTTTAGCACCAATTTTATGGGATAAATATAAAAAGTTCAAAAATACTATTTTATTGGGATTTACTATATCAGTTAGTATTGAATTGCTACAATTAATTCAGTCTTTATTTAGTGGAGTGGGACGTATTACTGATATTGATGATGTGATCTGTAATGTTATAGGTTCTATTATTGGATATTCTATTTATAATATCTTTTTAAAAGCCATTAATAAATTTAACATTCGAGTGTTGGGTAAAACTAATTCTAAAGGTGTGGAATTAGTTGATAAATAGGAGTTTAAACGAGTTATTAAAGGCGTACGAGTAAAAAGTACGTCTTTTTATTTTTATAAATAATGCTTAAGGCTGATGAGAAATCACATTTTCCATCTTACACTTGAAAGTAGCTATCGTATTTCAAGTATGGAATGAAAAGAGGAGAATATAATTTTTAAAGATAAACAAGTTTATAGGAGGATTCTAAATGGATATTTTACTTGTTGTTCTTATTATTGTTTTGATGCAAAGTAAAGAACGAAAAGTGAAAATAAACCGTATTTGTCTCATTCCGGCTTTGTTGTGCTTTGTAACAATCCAGTCCATTATTCATATGGGACAAATAACTTTGCTGCAAGGACTACTGTTTGTTGTAATGCTTGGAATCGGCTTAGGTCTTGGAATTATACGAGGAAGAGCTTTAACATTTCGAGTAGATAGTGAAACAGGTCATGTACTACGAAAAGGAAATTGGGTAAGTACAATAATCCTTCTTATTATTTTAGGAGCAAAAATTATAATTAAACAAAGTATGTTTTCTGGTAGTACACACCAGACATTAATGGTTGTAACAAACGCCTTTTTATGTATTACATTAGGCACCGTGATTAGTAGACGTTATTATATTTGGAAAAAATATAATGAATTAACACAAAAAGCGTAAATACATTCATCCCTTGTTTAACATTGCTAAGAACGGTAATACTAATTAACATTGAACTTTTACAACAAGGGATGATAATATGATATACATTTACACAGACTTCGGCGGTACTCATACAACTTCACTTGCTGCAGCGTATCATTTAAATAAATTACCAACGGATCGTAAGTTAACGAAAGAAGAAATTTTGAATGTAGATTACTTTAATAAATTGAAAACAGAAGATATGGGAAAAATTATTTTTCATGGAATTGATGAACATGGTCATCCTGTATATACGATTGGATGTGGCGCGTCAAAAGTTGTTGTACCTGCGATGAAGCATTTAGGAGAAATCTTGCAAAAACATTATCAAAGTCATGAAAAAATTATTTTTTCTAATACATCACCAACTGTACCTTTACCAATGACTTTTGGTGGTCTGTTTTCTAGAAGGTTCCATATCGATTTTATTGGCGTACCGTTACTCGTATGGGGAGCAAAAATTTGCTGTGATAATATACAAAGGCTTGTTAGTTATACAAAAGAAGCTGGAAGATTAACGAATGATTATGTTGTAATTTTAGATAATGAAACTTTTAAATAGTATATGATAAGAAGAAAATCGAGCAAATTCCTTGATTTTCTTTTTTATTTGTGAAATAGACAAGAAATAGTCACATTTAATATACATCTACTATAGCCAAAACAATAAAGTCCTGTTACTATTACAGGGATATTCTCTTTTTATAACATAAATATATAGAAAAATTAGAAAAGAGGAATTGAATTAAGGGAGGAACAACATGAAGCGTGTTGCTTGGATTACTGATAGTACAACTGCGAATTTAAAAACAGAAGGAGATAACTTTGTTATCCCAATCGAAGTTATTATTGATGGAATGTCGTACAAAGATTGTGAAGAAGGTGTACGTGAACGTGTTTATAATGCGTTAAACGAAGGTAAAACAGTCACTACTTCACAACCTAATATTGGGGAAATGGTAGAGTTATTTACGAAATGCAAAGAAGAATATGAAGAAGGATTTGCAGTTGCTATTAGCGGAAAAGTAAGTGGAACCTATCAAAATATGAAGCTAGCTGCAGAAATGGCAGGTTTTCCATTAACGGTATTAGACAGTGAAACAACAAGTTATCCAATGGATGAACTAATTAGAAAAGCGAAATCGTTATACAATGATGGTATGACTTTACAAGATATACACAAAACATTAGTAGATGAAAAAAGAAGACCTTTCCACGTATTCCCGAAAAGTTTAAAAGGCCTTTATGCAAGTGGTCGTGTAAAGGGCATTCAATTTTTACTTGGAAGTTTATTAAGTGTTAACTTAATATTAGAAGTAAAAGGTGGAGAGCTTTTACTTGAAAAGAAAGTTCGTAAAATCCAAAAATGTCGAGAATATATTAAAAATGAACTTGAAAAAGAATTACCAAAAGTACTTCATATGTTCCATGCTAATGATAAAGATGGAGCCGAAGAATGGATTGCAGATATTAGACAAGCATTCCCTGAAATGGATTTCAAATTATATCCATTACCAATTTCATTTGCGGTTCATGCAGGTGAAGGTACAATAGCAATTAGTTATTAAAGTAAAACCCGTGAATTATTCACGGGTTTTTTATTTAATTAAAACAAAATGGGATCTCGACATATCTCCATCGAACTTAGTAATATTGCATTTTTAAACCATTGCTCAGCTAACCCTATGCAAATTTACAATTTTTAATGTCAACACTTCAAACTTGACATACTTATTGAGAAAGAGTGAGAATGAAAATATAACACTTATCCGATACATTCAGGGGTTATTAGTATTGGATTTATTTTTAAGGGGGATGTTTAATGAAACCAGAAATAATTATCAGAAATTTCTTTAAAGAAGTGCGTTCAGGGAGTAATCCGGATTTTTCAAATCGATATATGGCAGATAAAGTATTGGCACATCAAGTTATATCTGAAGAGGAACAAACAGTATATAGATCGCCAAAAGATTACGCTGAGCATGTAAGAGAGATGGTTGAAGTATATGGGAATTTCTCTTTAGAAATTCAAGAATTATTAGTACAAGATAGTAAAGTATATGTACGCTGGAAACAAGTAGGTACACACATAGGAGAAATAGATGGGTATGAACCTACAGGTCTCCCTATAATTCAAATAGCAAGTGCAGTGTATAGAATAGAAAACGGGAAAATTTCAGAGTATTGGATTCAAATTGATAGATCAGGAATTCAAAATCAATTAGAATACAATAAAAATATTCAATAAATTATCTTTAAGAATAATAGGAAAAAGCATAAAAACAAGATTTTTAAAACGATTATTTCTGTTACATAAAGGATACAAATCAATGTACTTTTTTACTGAAAGATTCATTCAAATTAATAAAAAGAGAGCTTGTTTTAATAAATCTTTTAAAATATGCTCTCTTTTATTGTTTCTATGTGTACTGACATCAGTTTGATGTAACATTATTATACAGTAACAAGAAATATAGGCATCTGTTTATGAACCAAAAAAATAGCGACAATGGTTCATATGGTTTAAATTCGGTATACGCTAGTTAATAATGAAAATAATAAATTGTAGAAATATATAATAGAATATTCGCACTAATATTTATACAGCTACAATCTATTTACATATAAGGTTATTAGGATTATATTGAAAATGAAAGAGAAAACAATAGATGGAAGGGGATGTTTTTTATGTTTAAAAAAGCAGCACTAGGGATTTCATCGTTAGCAATCACAGCGTTCGTCGGATTAGGAATGGCAACAGAAGCTTCAGCTGGACCAGCAGCACCACTTACTTCACTAAACGTCGTACAAGTAGAGTCTGAGCTAGGCGGGGTAGAAACAATTAATCAGAACAGCTTCAGCACATCGCGTAACCACGGGGGAAAATACTTATATATTACAACGAAAGAAATGGGCTATGGCCAAAACCCATTTGCTAAAATGAATGGTTCTAATGTAAAAAGTATTGATTCCACTATAATTGGCGGAAGACCAATCGTTGGCTGGTATTATAAATGGGATGCTTCTGGACACCAACAAGGAACTTTTGAGTACCAAAAGACATCTATAAATGCACCATTTAATACAATGCGTACATCAATTTATATCCAATAATTTTGAAAGCGTTCGCACATGTAGAATAGTAAAAAAGGTACTTCTAGGAGTACCTTTTTTTGATTTGAATCACGTTCATCTATATTTACAATCCTGATTTCACAGCAAAAATACTTACCATAAAACAAAATCCTTAAACGTCTATAAAATTAATATGAACGCGTAGTACAAGTCCGCTACAGTTAAAGTACGAAACTTTACATATTTCAACTCAATGAAAAAGGGAGAAACTGCAGTACTTACGCCGCAGTTTTAAATTCATCCATGAACTCACAGTTTTTAGATATATAGACATAAACGTACTACCTGCTACTCTTTTTTAAATTTAAGATTAAAAAAGAGTAGCTAAACTTATATAAGCTTAGCTTAATGGGTATGTGGCGGAACTTTAAAATTAATTACATCTTTTTCATAGCATAAATAATTTTGTATAGGGAGATGAAAGGATTTTTTAAAATAATAAAGAAGTATGTATAAACAAATATATAAATGGTAGTGATTAGGATGAAAATCAGTAAGTTTGCAGAAGTAAATAATGTAAGTGTAGATACGATTAGACATTATATGGACCTCGGACTCGTTATTCCCGAGAAAAAAGGAAGTCACTATTTTTTTGACGAGTATTGTCAGAAGGATATAGAACTTATATTAGAGTACAAATGGCTAGGGTTTAGCTTGTATGAAATTAAAGAACTGTTTCTTTATAAAAATTTAGGGAAATCCTTAGACTATGAAAAGGATAATTTTTATCAATCTTTATTTAAAGTAAAATATGAAAAGATTGAACAAGAAATAAAAACTTTAGAGGAACGAAAATGCAAATTAAAGGAAGCGTTACATAATTTATCTATAGAAACTGAAATTTCGAGTTCAATTTTAGGGATAGATTTAAAAGTACTTCATTTATTTAAATGTGTTAAGTGTAACGGAAATTTAATTCTTGAAGATGGCATTATTAATAAGAATCAAATTATTGAGGGAAAGTTAACTTGTAATTGTGGTGAAGAATACACGATTATTTCAGGGGTTTTAACAGCTGGCAACTCAGTGAAAGCGTATGAAAAGAAATCACTTGAAGATTCTATTTCGGATTATATTCATGAAACTGATACTGCTTTTTTGGAAAATGTTCAAAGAGGAGGGGAATGGGCGAAAAAGAAACTAATGCAATTAGATTTAAATGAAAAAATACTACTTGATTTAGGGTCTGGTATTGGGTTCTTTTTACGAAATATTTATGAAGAACTACCGGAAGAGTGTTTATATATTGCTGTTGATCGAGATTTGAATAAACTTTTACTTTTAAAAGATGTAATTGAGAGAAGAAATGTGAAAAGAAATATTGTATTTATCTGTGCCGACTTTCTAAACATACCTATTCAGAATAATTCTGTTGATATTGTAATTGATCAATCAGGTACAAGTAATTATAGTTTTGAATATGAGGAGTTCTTATTGTGTGAATTAAATTCCCTTTTTAAACACAATTGTTATTTATTAAGTTCATTTATTTTATTTAATAAATTCAGCATAAATAGCCAAATTGCACCTAGACTCAGAGAGAATTTTACATCTGCAAAAGTAACAAAAGAAATCGAAAATTTACAGTTTCAATCTATTGATGAAAGTACTTCAAATTATTTGATACGAGGGGGAAGGTACGAGGATTTCTTTGTTCAAGGAGAAGAAATTTATACATATTCATTTTTCGGAAAAAGATGGGGTTAACCCCATCTTTTATTTATTTCCCCTTAAAACTTTTCAAATAGTACATATTGCTATTGGGTTGACCCAAGAACTTACAATGTACGTAACACAAAGTTAGGTAGGGGGAAAAGTGATGGGAAGTTTACGATTACATATAGAAAATAAAAAAAGAAACCAAGAACTAAGAAATATGTGTCTCTATTCATTCGGGAAAACAGTATCAATATTTGGTAGCTCTATTTATAGTTTTGCATTAGGATTATATGTTTTACATATAACCGGATCAGCATTAAATTTTGCCATTACGCTTATTTTAGGAACTATTCCGATGATTGTTATGAATCCATTTGCTGGTGTAATTGCAGATAAAGTTGATAAAAAGAAATTGGTCATTTGTATGGATTTACTAAGTGGAAGCTTATTAATTACTGTTTATATATTTAGCAGTAATTATGGATTAGACTTATTTACCATTTATGCTACTACCTTTCTTATAACGATATTTACAACATTTTTTGGAATAGGATTAGAAGCTGCAAAACCAAATATCGTCTCCAAAGAGAGGCTAATGAGTATTAACTCTATAAGTAAAATTATCGATTCTATATCTTTAATTCTAGGTCCTATGTTAGGTGGTATTGTTTTTGCAGTCTTTGATATTAAAATTTTTATAATTATAAACGGTATTTCATTTATCCTTTCGGCTATTTCCATATTATTTATTAACTTTAAATTGTTTGAGCAAAACATAAATGAGGAATGTTCAATTAGAAAAATTAATTTTATTGAAGATATAAAGGAGGGATACTCTTACTTAATGGAGCGGAAAAGCTTAAAAAATACGTTCAGTATTTTAATTTCACTTAATTTCTTCTTAGGGTTTGCTGTAACTGTTCCATTGCCATACATTATTAATACAGTTCTCGATCTTGGTTCTAAACAATTTGGTATGATTCAAGGGACTTTTCCAGTAGGCATGATAATTGGTGCGATTTTAGTAAAAAAGATAACCGATCGTTTTTCTTACGCTTATCTTTTGAAAAAGTTAAGCTTTATGTTGGCGGTTTTTATGATTATTTCAGGAATTCCAGTTTTATTCAAAAGTTTTGAGGTAAATGATTTTGTATACGTTATTACCTATTGTGTTGTTATGTTCTTTTTAGGACTAATTATAGTGCTTATTGATATACCTATAGCTTATTTCATGCAAAAAGAGATTCCTGATGAATATAGAGGGAGGGTTCTCAGCATTGGATTAAGTATAAGTAAAATGATGCTTCCTATAGCAATGGCGCTATCCGGTCTATTATTAAATTATATTCCAGCCTACATGATTACAATTGTAGGGGGAATCTTATATTTAATAGTAATTAAAGTTTCATCGAATTGTTTCATATTAGAAGTTCATTCGAAAGATTATAGCGCTTAGTAGATCTTAGATTATTTATATAATGGATACTGCTACATTTTTCAAGATAAGAAATGCAAATACTATAAAATGAAAAAATCGGCTGATTTCCCATGAACAATTTTGAAAAGATTACATATTCGTTTTGGAGACTACTTTAAAATTGTAGGTTGAGGGGGATGAATATCGTTCTAAATACAATAAGAAAATTTAACTTTGTTGATTGACCTTCCCCTTACAGGAAGCAGTATATTTAAAATAATTAATTACAGGAGGTGAGTGTTATGCTTTCAATTGGAGAGTTTTCAAAAATATCTCATCTTACAATGAAGACGCTGCGCTATTATGATGAAATTGGGCTTTTAAAACCAGCTTTCATAGACGCTAAGAATGGATATCGCTACTATGATATTTTCCAATTAGAAATAGCTTTATTGATTACACGATTAAAAACTTATTTATTTTCGCTGGAAGAAATTAAGGATATTTTAGAAAATCGGGAGAAAACTGAATTGCTTAACTCTAAAATGAAAACCAAACAAGAAAATCTAACACAGCAGATAACATATTATTCTTCTTTATTAAAAAAATTAAAGCGTGATATTCAACAATTAGATGAAGAGGAAAGTATCATAGGTTACTTAAATCATATTGAGATTAATCTTGTAAATCACTTAACCTATAATATATCATCTCAGCGAAAACAAATTAATACCGTTGATTTCCTAACACACTTTAATGAGTTGTTTAGTAAAATTTCATTTGAAAATTTATTACCTATTGCAAAACCACTTGCTATTTTCCATAGTTCAGAATATGTACCTGAAAATTATGATGTGGAAATTGCGATTCCCCTTGCAGAAGCCACAAATAAAACAAAAGTGTTTAATCCCGGTCTTTGCGCAATGGCTACGCTTATTGGTTCTTACGAAGAATTACCTTTTATTCATACAAAGCTACACGTTTGGATTGAAGAAAATAACTATAAACTGAATGGAGCTCCGTTTGAAGTTTATAAAACGAATCCTTATAGCACACAGGAGGAGAATAATATCATAGAAGTTTATTTTCCTATAAAATGAATAAAGGAAGGAGCGTATCACAATGTATGGTATAAACCGGCCAACAATAAAAGAAAAAATATTAATTTTAGTTACTGAGATTATCTATCTAATCATTGCGTATTACTTACTTTTCATTACTTATTTCAAACCAGGCATTTCAATAGGGCTGTTTATAGCTTTGATTATCACCGCTTTACGATTAACGGCTATGATGTTTATATGGTTGCCTAGAGGGATTTCATGGCAAGAAGCCATTATGAACAGTATTGCTTTTGGAATTTATTATTTAGGTTTTCCAATCTTAATGATTACTAGTAATCAGGATCCTAATTTAATATTACTTACAATAGGTTGGATATTGTTTTTAGGAGGAAGTATGTTAAACACAGTTTCAGAGCTACTTAGAAAATCCTTTAAAGACAATCCTGTAAATCAAGGTAAGCTATATACATGTGGTTTATTTAAATATGCGATTCATATTAATTATCTGGGGGATTGCCTTTGGGTGTTAGGTTTAGCATTTATTGCTAGCAATATTTATAGTTTATTTATACCTCTAGGCCTGTTCTTTGTATTCGTTTTTGAATATATTCCAAAATCTGATGGTTACTTACAGAAAAAGTATGGAGAACAATTTACAGTCTATAAACAGAAAACAAAAAAATTAATACCGTTTATTTGGTAAATCAGTTTCATAAATTATAAAAAGCGCAGGATCAGCATCCTGCGCTTTTCTATCGTAATTCAGCGGTTTTTCTAATGACAATCTTATCAATATCATCTTCTTCATCACCAATAAATAATCCGCGTTCTTTTAAATATGCCTCAAAATATAAATCTGCTTCAGCGCGTTCGTCATATGGCTTTACAGAGAGAACGAAACCTAATTTGTTTTGTTCTTCTAAGTGAGAAGTGGAGATGTAAGCCGGTACATTATGGCGTAAAAAGAGTTCTTTAACCGGAATAATCATATCTTTCATTAATTTCGTTAGCATACCCATTTCAAACTCGAAATTAAAGCGATCTATACTAGATAAATCAGCGAATACTACACCGATAAAACCTGTATTAAATACTTCTTGATATTCTACATCTTCATCATGGCCGCCATAAAAATTCTTTTCGATTAAATAATTTACAAAATAAGCAACGCCATCACTTTGTTCAAATGGTTTCGTTGAAAGAACAAAACCAATTTTCTTTTGTTTATGTAAATACACACATGACATGTATGCTGAAATGTTATGTTCTTTAAATAAAGCACTTGTTGCTCCAGAGAGACCATCTAGTACGTGATGAACAATTTGAAGTTTTTTACGAGCGAAATAATAGGATTTCTTTTGTAACTCCAATGTATCAATAAAGACAGAGCCGATAAAGCCTGTATTTGAAATAATAGGTGCTTGCTTTTTTCTTCCTCTGCGCTTTAATGGAGCCATTGTTAAAATCATCCCTTCATGTACGTTTAAAATAAAAAAGAACGTTTGTTCGTATATTTATATTTTACTATTAAAACGCTATAAAGTAAAGGGTTTTTGATGAAAATATAACAAAAAAGACACCTTATAAAAGGTGCCTTAAACGCTGTAAGGGATAGGGTTTACCCTAACTATTTATATTATGATACAGAAACAATCTCTTCTGTATCTTCTACATCTAAATGACAGTCCATAGTACGAACATCTTGATCTTCATGACTTCCGAAATAAATAGTAATTTTCATATGTATCGCTCCTTTATTCTAGGAATACCTAAAATAATTACTAGTAATGTTAATATTTATTATATACCACTTTTTTCATTCCGACAACGTTATATCATTTTTAATTATTTTAAACTATAGAGCACAATTTAAAGAGGTACTTTTTATAGAAAATGGTAAATTTCTAATATGTTATATTTAATATAGAAAAATTCGAGTGTTACTTTTTATGAAAAGGAGAACTATTGATGAATTATAAACAACTACTACTAGATAACTTTGCATTTAAAACTTCATATGTTGCACAATTTGTGCCCGGAATGAGTATAAAAAAAACGAAAGATTATATTGCTGTTGATTGTGGATTACCTGCCGATACATTTAATATCATCACTCTACTAAACAATAATTTAACGGAAGGGATCGAGAAATTATATAAAGAGGTAGAATACTATTATCAAAGAAATTTTCCAATGAGTGTTTGGTTATGGGATGAGGAGCAAGAGCGGGATATAAAAAGTGAGTTAATTAAAATCGGTTTAAAAGAAGTGGAACAGAATATTGCGATGGTAGCAGACTTAAAAACAATTTCCCCAACAATAAACATGCCAGTAAGTTTTACTATTCAACAAGCATCTTCACCTGGACAAATAAATAAATTTGGAGAAACGTTAGCTAATCTATTCGGCACATCAGAAGAAGGTATACATGTACAAGCATTCTATAATCAAATTTCTAATCTTGATATATGTAACAGTGAGAATATGAAATTATTTTTAGGGTTATATGAAGGTGAAGTCGTAACTGTTGGTTCATTGATATGTTCAAAAGATAGTATTGGTATTTATGACATAGCAACTAAAGAAGGAATGAGAGGACAAGGGTTCGGATCTGCTATGTTCAATTTCCTGCTGCAAGAATCACATAAATTTAAAAATACGTATTGTGTATTACAAGCTTCACCCGATGGAATCAATATTTATAAAAAATCGGGATTTCAAGCTATCGGCAAAATGACTGTATTGGAAAATCGACATTTAATTGAGTAAATCATTCAAGTTAAATCGTCTTTATATAGGAGCTTATAAATCGTTATGAAAAAGATATATCTCGTTACAATAATTTGTGCCTTTATAGTAATAAGTATCTTTGTTTTTCAGAAAATAAATGAACATAAGTATACTAAAGCTATTAATCAATCAAATCATATAAAAAATATCGCACATAGAGGTGCTTCTGCATATGCGCCTGAACATACAATAGCAGCATATAAATTAGGACAAAAAATGAATGGAGATTATATAGAAATTGATCTCCAAATGACAAAAGATGGGCATTTAGTGGCAATGCATGACGAAACCTTAAATCGTACAACAAATGGTACTGGGCTAGTGAAAGAGCATACATTAGTAGAAATAAAGCAACTAAATGCAGATTCTTTTTTCAACGAAAAACATCCGAACTTAGCAAAGAAAGAATTTGAAAATGCTAAAGTCCCAACATTAACAGAAATTGTTGAAACGTTTGGGCAAAATGCGAACTATTATATTGAAACAAAATCACCTAATGAATATCCAGGAATGGAAGAAAAATTATTAGAAATTATTAATCACTACGAAATACAGGATAAAGTTATTATTCAATCGTTTAGTGAAGAAAGTCTACAAAAGATTCATAGCTTAAATAGTAATATATCCTTAGTACAATTATTACCTTATAAAAAAGCAGTTCAATTAAAAGAATTAGAGATAGAAAAGTATAAAACGTACTGCATAGGTCTTGGTATGAATTACAAATATATTGATTCAGATTATGTAAATAAAATAAAGAAAAACGGATTAGAAGTTCATTCATTTACAGTAAATAATGAAAAAGATATGAAAAAGTTACTTTCATGGGGAGTCGACGGGATGTTTACTAATTATCCGGATCGTTTACATTCAATATTGGATTTGAAAAGTCATGAATAAGAAGTGTTATTCATAAAAGGGAAATTTACACAACCTATATATTAGGGTTATCAATGTAAGATGGCATGTTGCATATAAAAAGAAAATACCAAAAACCGCAACTGGAAGACCTGGCTTGCGGTTTTTTTATTGCTTCGATTTCAGTTTACAAAGTTTGAAGCTAGAAATGTAAATCTATTTAGATGAATTAGCTTCTTATATATTTGTACTTCGTATCGTTCTAGGTATATGTACAACCCATTAGACGAGTTTTGCATATGATAATAGAAAAGGAGATGTTGCATATTGAAATACCAAACTAGAAACGTAAATAATCTGAATAAATTAGCGGATAATACGAAAGCTGCAGCTTTTAAGTGGTATCAGTACTGTATCGACAATGGAATTGAAGTATTAATTTATGAAACAATCCGTACAGTCGAGCAACAACGTGAATATGTTCGTAAAGGAGCATCACAAACGATGCGCTCATATCACTTAGTAGGACAGGCATTAGATTTTGTTCCAATTCAGTCGAATGGTACAGAAGATTGGAATGGCTATAATAAAGAACCGTGGGCTTCAGCAATTCGTTATGCTAAACAAATTGGTTTCGAATGGGGCGGTGACTGGAAAGGATTTGTGGATAGCCCGCATTTGCAATATAACTACAAAGGGTATGGAACGGATACTTTTGGAAAAGGTGCTCAAAACGTAGTGACTCCTCCCACGTCGAATGATAATGTAGGGGTTGCTTATATTAACGGTAGTAATGTAAATTTACGAAAAGGACCTGGTACTGGATATGGCGTTATTCGTCAATTAGGGAAAGGAGAGTCCTACAAAGTATTTGGACAATCAAATGGCTGGTTAAATCTAGGTGGCGATCAGTGGGTTTATAACGATCCATCATACATTCGTTATACGGGAGGAAATGTACCAGCAACTTCACAATCATCAAATGATGGTGTAGGTGTAGTTACTATAATCGCGGATGTATTGCGTGTTCGTACCGGCCCTGGAACAAATTACGGCATTGTGAAAAACGTGTATCAAGGTGAAAAATATCAATCGTTTGGATATAAAGATGGTTGGTATAATGTTGGTGGAAATCAATGGGTTTCTGGTGAATATGTTACGTTTGTAAAGTGAAAATAAGAGCCGTCCAGTTGGGCGGCTCTTTATTTTAAATATTCATAGGGCGAACACTCATAATATCATTCGTGATACATAGAGTATAATTTTTCATTCTAATAATCAGAAAGTAATCAAAATGTAATTAATTTCAACTACGCTTTTTATATTTTTTTGATACACTGGCTACGAGGGGGATACCAATTAAGGTGGGTAAAAACCAAAACCATATTGGCGGAAGTAAATTTAAAATGGGAATATGGATGCCGATATTTACTAAAAGTGCGGTGACTGCACCAATATAAGAACCTAGCATACCTCTAATGTGGTGATGGAGCCAATTTTTCCAACGTTTTTTTCGTGCAAGGTATCCATAAATCGCAAATGAATAAGAGAAGATTGCTACATAAAATAAATATGCGATTTTATCCCAGTTGATAATGGATAATATTATTGCCGTAAGGGTAATGACAACATAGGATGCATGATATATTTCGCCCCATTCGGTATGTTTTCCTTTCTTCTTTTGGGCAACCATCGCTACAATACCAGTGATTAAGCATATTGTTCCAAATAGGATGTGTATGGTTAAAAGAATGTTAAAAATGCTCATAATAATTCCTCCTTTTTTATTTTTATAGTATTGCAGTATAGGAGAAAAGTTGAAAAATATAGTTAGTTCGGCTTAATATATTGAAATAAAGGTACTCCTAGAACAAAACCCAATGATTTAAATATTTAGTGAGATGATTATTATGTTAAATGAAGGAGAGACTTCTATGTTTACATCTATTACATATTTACAATCGGGCAATGAGAAACAACAAAAAATATATGATGTTTTGAATAGCCTAAACATAATGGAGGATTTAGCTTTATATAATCCCGTTCTTTGCGGGACAATCCCTATAAGAATTGATACTCCTCAATCTGACTTAGATATTGTAATGGAAGTATATAACTTTGATGTTTTTGAGCAGGAAATGAGATCTTTATATGGTTCTTATGGAGGGTTCAACATAAAAAAGAAAAAAATTAAAGGTACTGAATCGATAAAGGTGAATTTTGAATTCGAAGGTTTTGAATTTGAATTATTTGCTCAACCGAAGCCAGTGCGTAATCAAAATGCATATAGACACATGATAGTGGAACACATGCTATTAATGCAGCATCCCCATATAAGGGAAGAAGTTATTCGCTTAAAGGAACAAGGTTTAAAAACAGAACCTGCTTTTGCTCAAGTATTAAATATTGACGGAGATCCTTATGAAGAACTTATTTTATTAGGGCAGGAAATGAAATTGTGGTAAATAAGATACATAAAAAAAATCCTCCAAAAACAAAAGAGGATTTTTTTTATGCCGTTAACTTCCGAATTAACTCACTGAGCAATTTAATTCCGTTAGTCATTTGTTCTGGAGTAGCATATCCATATGATAAACGAATGTACTGATCTGATTCTTCTTCATAAATACGTCCCGGATTTAAAAGAATTCCTTTTGATAGTGCCTCTGAAAATAGTTTTTTCATCGGAATGTTATGTACAACCTTTAGCCATATAAAAAATCCACCACTAGGAATATCCCATGATGCAATATCTGCACAATATTTATTTAAAGCTCGTATCATTATTTGTCTTCGTTCTTTCAGGTGCTTTCTTACGTTTGCTACATGTTCTTCATAAAAACCTTCATTTATCCATTCAGCAGCTACTCTTTGAGATAAAGAGCTGGATCCATAGTCTGTTTGCATTTTTATATCTGACAATCTATCAATAACAGGTTCTGGTCCGATTATCCATCCAATTCTAAGTCCTGGGCTAAGTGTTTTAGAGAGACTACCAATATATAATACATGTCCATGTTTATCCATCGACTTTAAAGGAGCTGGAGGTGATTCATCAAGCCATAACTCTCGGTAAATATCATCCTCGATGATAGGCAATTGCTCTTTTTCACATATTTTTAATATTTCTTTTCTTCGCTCTTTGGACATCAATATCCCCGTTGGATTTTGAAAACAAGGGATTGAATATAAAATATTATTCTTTTGACTATATTTAATTCGTTTTAATAAGTCGTTAGGTAAAATACCGTGATGATCCATTGATATACCGGATAAATTTATATTTGCTGATTGAAAAACATGAAGTGAATATAAGTAAGAAGGTTGTTCAAGTAAAACAGTTGATTTTCTATGTAAAAGACCAATCGATATTAATTGTAATGCTTGGAGTGCACCAGAGACTATTAATATAGAATCCGGTGATGCATGTATTCCAAATGATTTTACATATTTGCTTATTGCTTCACGTAACGGATAAAAACCTTTTTGTTCTTCGTATCCGAAATAATCTAATTCCTCACTGACGTTTTTTATTATAGATTGCATAGTTTCGAGCGGGAAAAGATGAGGTGCAAGTTCACCTTTACTAAGATGGATAAGCGTTTTATTTGCTTCTGCTTCATTTATTTCTCGCACCATTAACTTACTTGGTTTATGAATACCGGCCTTTACATATTCACTCCAATCGGGCGGGGGATTAGTTGCTAATAATGACCATGTATTATTTGTTACAATTGTTCCTGCTCCGATTTGTCCTTGAATTAAACCATCTGCCATAAGTTCATCTAGCGCAGTAATTACAGTACTTCGATTTACATGAAATAATTTTGCTAACTGCCGCTGACTAGGGATTTTACTTCCAATTGGCCATTCTCCGTTTTCGATTTTATCTTTCATATAGTCTATTATCTGCCGATATTTGGGTACTTTTTTATCGGTTGTCATATAAAAAACTCCTTCGTTTATTTAAAAGATTCAAAGTGGTTGGTTTTTCCGATAAATAACTGGTTGAAGACATTGTATCAACTATTAAATATGATGAAAAGAAATAATTGGTAATTTAAAAAATGGCTGGTTTTTTAGAGAAGGAGAGAAAATATGCATAATAAAAAATGGGATTTACGCATTATATGTGCTCACGCTTTTACAATTCTTATATGGGGAACTGCTTTTCCAGCAATTCGTATGGGGCTTGAATCTTATACGCCTGAACACCTTACTTTACTACGCTTATTAATCGCTTCATTTATACTTTTGTTATTTTCATTTATATACAAACTACGACTACCGGATTTAAAGGATATCCCAGCAATTTTTATATTTGGTGCTTTAGGGTTTGCTATTTATCACATCGCATTAAATTACGGCGAAAAAACAGTAAATGCTGGATCTGCAAGTTTAATTATTTCAGTCACCCCAATAGTGACGGCAATTCTTGCTTCTGTTTTTTTGAATGACAAAATGAAATTAAATGGTTGGCTTGGTGGTGTAATTAGTTTTGCAGGAATTGCCTTAATTTCATTTAGCCAGGGCGATGCTATTCAATTGAATAGCGGGGGATTATTTATATTATTAGCGGCGATTTCAGAAAGTCTATTTTTCGTTTTCCAAACATCTTACTTAAAAAAATACGGCTTCTTACCATTTACCATATATACAATTTTGTCTAGTACTGTATGTATGCTTATTTTCTTACCCGGAGTTTATCAAGAAATACTAGCAGCTCCTCTTGAAGTTAACTTGAGCGTTATATATTTAGGTGTCTTTCCAACAGTACTCCCGTATATTGCATTGGCCTATATTATATCTCGTGCTGGTGCTTCTGAAGCAACAAGTTCTCTATATTTAACGCCAATAACTGCGTGTTTCATTGCTTGGATATGGTTAGGAGAAGTGCCAACTTTAGTTTCGATAATTGGCGGAGGAATTACTATACTTGGAATTGTGATTGCTCATATACCGGTATTAAGAAAAGAAAAACATAGGAATTTAGCAAATAATCAATCCGTATAATGTAATTCAATAATAATTTTATGATACTTTTTTATATAGTTTCTTTCTTATGTTGATAAATATAATATTTTGTATTTCAGTTAAATATTGTATGTTACATTTTATGTAGTAAGCATTTTAAAAGGAGCTGACAACATAATGAATGGAAAAAGAAAAATTTTCACATGTATTTCTATTGTAGGAATCGGACTAGCTAGTTTTTCTAATTCTAGTTTCGCAGCAAGTGTAACGGACAATTCAATACAAAATTCTATTCCCGTAGTTAATCAACAAGTAGCTGCTGCAAAGGAAATGAAACCATTTCCCCAGCAAGTTAATTATGCAGGTGTTATAAAACCGAATCATGTTACACAGGAAAGTTTAAATGCTTCTGTAAGAAGTTACTACGATAATTGGAAAAAGAAATATTTGAAAAATGATTTATCTTCTTTACCTGGTGGTTATTACGTAAAAGGAGAGATTACAGGTGATGCGGATGGGTTTAAGCCACTTGGAACTTCAGAAGGTCAAGGGTATGGGATGATAATTACAGTATTAATGGCTGGTTATGATTCGAATGCTCAAAAAATCTATGACGGTTTATTTAAAACAGCAAGAACTTTTAAAAGCTCTCAAAATCCTAATTTAATGGGATGGGTTGTCGCAGATAGTAAAAAAGCACAAGGTCATTTTGATTCTGCTACTGATGGAGATTTAGATATTGCGTATTCGCTTCTTCTTGCTCATAAGCAGTGGGGATCTAATGGAACAGTTAATTATTTGAAAGAAGCACAAGACATGATTACAAAAGGTATTAAAGCTAGTAATGTTACAAATAATAACCGACTAAATTTAGGAGATTGGGATTCTAAAAGTTCACTTGATACGAGACCATCTGATTGGATGATGTCACATCTTAGAGCATTTTATGAATTTACAGGTGATAAAACTTGGCTTACTGTTATTAATAATTTGTACGATGTTTATACGCAATTTAGTAATAAGTACTCTTCAAATACAGGACTTATTTCAGATTTTGTTGTAAAAAACCCACCACAACCTGCACCTAAAGACTTCTTAGATGAGTCAGAATATACAAATGCATATTATTATAATGCTAGTCGAGTACCTTTAAGAATTGTAATGGACTATGCGATGTACGGCGAGAAGCGAAGTAAAGTCATTTCTGATAAAGTCTCTTCATGGATTCAAAATAAAACGAATGGAAATCCTTCTAAAATTGTGGATGGTTATCAATTAAATGGATCCAATATTGGTAGTTATCCAACTGCTGTATTTGTTTCACCGTTTATTGCTGCAAGTATAACGAGTAGCAATAATCAAAAGTGGGTAAATAGCGGTTGGGATTGGATGAAGAATAAGAGAGAAAGTTATTTTAGTGATAGTTATAATTTATTAACTATGTTATTTATTACAGGAAATTGGTGGAAGCCTGTACCTGATGATAAAAAAACACAAAATCTAATAAATGATGCAATTTATGAAGGATACGATAATTAATTAAATTTGAGAATGGTTACTGAAGAAAGGAATTAGCATTCGCTAGTTCCTTTTTAATGTTTTGTAAAACATTATCCATTCTAAAATTCGCATAGATATACTTGCTTTTTTCATATACATAGTTATTGATGACTCTATGTTTTTATGAAGGGAGAGTATTTCTTGGAAAAAGTATTATTTTTCGGAGACCCAGGTATTGATGACTCATTTGCCATTATGTATGGTTTACTGCATCCCGAAATTGAAATTGTAGGTATTGTAACTGGATACGGAAATGTTGAGCATATACATGCTGCACATAATGCAGCGTATATTTTACAGTTAGCAAATAGACAAGACATTCCTGTCATTAGTGGTGCAACAAAACCACTGACAGAAGAAATCACTACGTACTATCCTGAAATTCACGGAGCAGAAGGATTAGGGCCCATCCATGTTCCAGGAAATATATTATCTATTCCAATATATAATTTCGGCAGTATTGCTGCGATTCTTATAAAGTACGGAAAAGATTTAACGATTGTTGATGTAGGAAGATCTACCTCGTTAGCAATTGCTTTTAATTTATGGAATGATTTAATGCTAAATGTAAAAGGAATCTATTTCATGGGTGGTGTTTTTTTAGAAGTAGGAAACGTTACGCCATTAGCAGAGGCAAACGTGTATGGAGATCCGATAGCAAGTAAAATTGTTTTCCATCAAGCAAAGAATTTATTCATATTCCCTTTAAATGTAACAAACAAAGCTGTGTTAACACCAAATGTATTTAACTATATTCAAGCTAATACAAAGAATCCATTTCATATGATAATGAAACCAATGTATGATTACTATCTATCCGCATACCAAAAACTTAATCCATCTATGGAAGGGCCTTTGCTACATGATGTGGTTGCAATAAGTGGATTAGTAAATCCAAGTTTTTTTGAATTTGTGCATCGTACAGTAAATGTAGATACATACGGAGATACGAAAGGACAAACATTTGCTGATTTTCGCCCTAACTCTAAATCTGAAGGAGCCCGTATAGCTTTAGAAATAGATGCAGAAAAATTCATTCAAGATTTTATAAAAATTATGTTATAAGTTGCTGTCGAAAAAGGGAATTATTTCAATGCGTTGAATATAAAAATACATCATCTAGATAAAGGAGCTTACAATATTGAATGTCCAGTTAAAGGTTGTTACGAGAGAAAATTGGGAAGAAGCATTAAAGCTACAAGTGAAAGGAAATCAGTTGAAATTTGTTCCATCCGTAGCAGTTTCACTTGCTAAAGTATATATAAAACCAGATGGTGACAATGTAGAGTACATACCATTCGCTATATACGATGGTGACCTTATGGTTGGTTTTGTTATGCATGCTGTTGTAATAGAGACATCGGATATGTATTGGATTAACGGATTTATTATTGATCAATCGCAACAAGGTAATGGTTATGGAAAAGCAGCATTACAAGAAAGTATTAATATAATAAAAAATACGTTTAAGGCATGTAAAGAAATTAGATTAACGGTACATAAAGATAATATCTCTGCAAAGAAATTATATGAACGATATGGTTTCATATCATTAGGACAGGAGTATGATGGTGAGCAAGTATATCGTTTATTTGTTTAACTATTAGGAAGTAAAGGTGTGAAATGAAATATGCAATTTACTGAAGTGAAAATTGAAGTGTTCATTCCTGAAGAATATATTGAAACATTAAGGGATGAATTAAATAAAATTGGAGCATGTAAAACGGGCGAATATGACCATTGTCTTTCCTATAGTTCAGTGAAAGGATATTGGAGACCTTTAGAAGAGGCATCTCCTTTTAATGGAGAAATTGGTCAAATATGCGAAGGACAAGAATGTAAAGTTGAAATAAAGTGTAAACGAGAACTTGTAAAAGATGCTCTTGAAGTTATTAATGATATTCATCCGTATGAAACACCTATGATTTATATTATACCAATACTAAATGACTATTTTGAGAAACTATACATTAAATAACTAGGAGGAATATCAATTGAAAAGTAAATTTCATCATATTGTACGAGCAGTCATGATAAAAGATGAAAAATTATTAGTTGCTGAATATATCGGCCATCATTATTTTTTACCTGGTGGCCATGTTGAAATTGGAGAATCAGCAGAGAATGCATTAAAAAGAGAGTTAAGAGAAGAACTTGGAGTAAACTGTAGTATACAACAATTTTTAGGCGTCATAGAAAATCAATGGCAAGATAAAGAAGTTCTTCATCATGAAATTAACCACATTTTTGAAGTAGAGTCACAAGATTTACATACGGACTTAACACCGAAATCTAGCGAGTCTCATTTAGCATTTCACTGGATAGCTTATAATAAAGAAGCTTTAAATCATTATGAAATCATGCCAATGCCTTTAGTAAAGGAATTACTAGAAAGAAAGTTAAATGATGAACTCCTAAATTGTTGGATTAGTAATTTTTAAATCACTTTATTTATAGTAAATACGTCCATCGAATGAATATAAAGAAAATAGGCTGAAAAACAAGGTACATCACCTAGTGTAAGTTCATATTTTGTTGATGTACGCATTTAGTCTATAGTCTTGTTTCTACTTTGTTTAAAAGAATTTATTAACTTTAATATTTGGACGGAATTTACATTTATAAATGGAGGGTTTCATAATGAATCAGTTTCAACAAGAACTACAATCATTAAACCTTAATGATTATCAAACTGGCAATGTTGTGTATTGGGATCAACAACAAAGTCAATATCCATACTATTACATTCAAGACGATGCACGTCGTTGCGGCGGATGTGGAGGTTGTGGTGGACGTTGCGGTGGATGTGGCGGTAGATGTGGTGGTTGTGCAGGTCGTTGCGGCGGATGCATAGGATGCGCAGGATGTTTCAGTTGCTTTAATTGCTGGAACTGGTGGATTATTTAAGTATAGAAAATTCAAGTTATTTTATATGAAAGAAAGGTGTAAAAACTATTTTGCACTTTTCTTTCATGCTGTAATTTTGATGTGTATTAAGGGGGATTTATTTGTATATATATGATAAGTTGATTTCTTGGGTAGAGGATATAAAAGAAAAAAATCATAGTTCTGCTACAGCACTTTGTATTATAAAAGATAATAAAATCGTACTAGAGCATTATAGTGGTTATCACTCAAATACATCTACAACCAAGAGAGTAACAGCATCTTCACAATTTAACGTTGCTTCTGCTAGAAAAAGTTATTTAGGATTAATGATAGCGTATGCGCTTTATGAGGGGAAAATAAACTCTATTGATGATGAAGCGATAAAATATTTTAAAGACTTTGATCCTGCATTGCTTAGTAAAACGACGATAAGACATTTAGTAACATATTCGCACGGATTAGAAGAAACGAATGACAGGACAATTTTTCGTGAATTTGCACCGGGACAATCATGGGCGTATAGAGATATTAATGTAAGAATGATGACACGTCTTATTTATCAGCTATATAACAAAAGTTTTCCTGAATTGTTAAAGGAGCGTGTGTTTAAACCTGCTAATTTTCAAGAAACAGGTTGGAGAGTTCAGCGAGATGAAAATTTAGTTGACGTTGTTAATAATCCAAATGAAGACGCAATTAGTGAAATTGGTACGGTAGATGACGGTACTGAAAAAAAATTTATTTGTCTCAGCTAGAGAATTTGCGCAGTGGGGTAATCTTCATTTAAATCAAGGTATGATAGATGATAAACAAATTGTTCCAAAAGAAGTTATAAAAATCGCTACGAGTTTGCAGAGCCCAACATTTATAAACAAAGAGCTACCACAAAATGGGGTGTTTTGGTTCATCCAAAATGAACCTGCACAATTAAGCGAACTTGGTGAACGTATTCCAAAAGGGTCGTATCAAATATTAGGGATTACTGGACCGACTATTTTAGTAATACCTGAATATAATGTAGTTGTTGCAAAAATGTATAATAAAAGATATAACTACGGTGGTGATAATTACTTATATTATTTACGTGAATTTAGTAATTTAGTCGCTGATACATTTAGTAACGGTAATAGGGCATAATTACTCCTATAACAAAAAGGAGTGATTGAAAATGAAAGATAAAGTGAACAAAAATAAAAAGCAAAATATAAAAGATGTAAATACAGAGCAAAATGCAATTTATAGCGATCCTAAAGATGCAGCTAATATGCAAACTGTACCGCAGCCGAAAGATTTTGATGAAATCGAATATTAATTTTTCATCCGACTATATGATGAATGAAAAATACGTCTTAAGTCTCATAACATTTAAGAAATTATTTGATAACATATATACATAAGCATTTGAAAATGTCTTATCTTAACAAAGCTTTCTTTAGAAATATCTGATATAACCTGCAAAAGGCACTTCTTTATGAAGTGTCTTTTTGTGTATATGAACTTAATTACCATTTTCCGTACAGTATCTTGCAATTTATGATGGATATACTAACTGTGAAAATTCATGTCAAGATAAAAGAAGGGGACAGTTAGTATGAAACAAACTTCTATAAATCCGTTACTAATTGTTCTAGGTACAATCATTGTTCAAATTGGCCTTGGAACAATTTATACATGGAGTTTATTTAATCAACCCCTTGTAAGTAAGTTTGGATGGAATCTTAATTCAGTAGCGATAACTTTCTCCATAACTAGTTTTTCTTTATCATTCTCAACTTTATTTGCAGCAAAGTTGCAGAAAAAATTAGGCCTTCGGAAACTTATTGCTACTGCAGGAATTGTTTTAGGACTCGGCTTAATACTTAGTTCACAAGTTTCTTCCTTACCACTATTATATTTATTAGCTGGTGTCGTTGTTGGTTATGCGGATGGAACAGCTTATATTACATCACTATCTAATTTAATTAAATGGTTTCCAAATCGGAAAGGGCTTATTTCAGGTATATCTGTATCAGCGTATGGAATGGGCAGCTTAATCTTTAGATATATAAACGGAAATCTTATCGATAACCTTGGTGTATCACAAGCATTCTTATATTGGGGTATTATCGTGTTACTTTTAGTGTTAATCGGATCGTTCTTCTTACGTGAGGCAATTGTAAGTAATTCTGTAACTGAAACATTACACAATGACTATACTCCGCGTGAAATGATGCGAACGAAACAAGTATATCTGCTATTTTTTATGTTATTCACCTCGTGTATGGGTGGTTTGTATTTAATCAGTATGGTAAAAGATATCGGCGTACAACTCGTTGGACTTAGCGCAGCAACTGCTGCAAACGCCGTTGCTATGATTGCAATCTTTAATACAGTAGGTAGAATCATTCTTGGGACGTTATCAGATAAAATCGGCCGAATGAAAATTGTCTCTGCAACATTTATTATTATAGGATTGTCAGTCTTTACTTTAAGTTTTATTCCGCTAAATTACGGAATCTATTTTGCTTGTGTAGCAAGTGTCGCCTTTTGCTTCGGCGGTAATATAACTATATTCCCAGCTATTGTCGGAGATTTCTTTGGATTAAAAAACCATAGTACAAATTACGGGATTGTCTACCAAGGTTTCGGATTTGGTGCGCTTGCAGGATCATTCATTGGAGCGATACTTGGAGGATTTCAACCAACTTTCATTATAATTGGTGTTTTAAGTGTTATTTCCTTCATTATTTCAATATTAATCCGTCCACCAAATGTAGAAAAGAAAAAGGAACTAAAACATTTACATCGGAAAGTAGCTTAATTTTAAAAAGAGTCCTCATACTAGGGCTCTTTTTTATTCCATTAACTTTGCTTCTTTACCAACTCATTAAAGACAGGACAATATCATTTTAAAATTGAATAGATAAGTAAAAAGGAGCGTGACACTTAAAATGAAAATAGTACAGCAGTGGGTACAAGAAGATAGTGATTACATAAGAGAGAAAGTAATTGAATATAATCAAAAATATCTCGCAGATGAAGAAAAAACACCTTCAGAAAAGGTTAGTTTCATAGTAAGAGATGAAAAAGAAGAAATCGTAGGCGGGGTAACAGCGATAACTTTTTGGCACCATATACACGTTGACTTTCTATGGGTTTCTGAAGAATATAGACATGAAGGTTACGGAACCAAGTTAATAAAACTTATTGAAGAGTTTGCAATTGAAAAAGAGTGCAGGTTAATCAATTTAGATACTTTTAGTTTTCAGGCACCTGATTTTTATAAGAAGCATGGATATAAAGTAATCGGAGTAAGTGAAGATCATCCGAAAGGACATAATCATTATTATTTAGAAAAACGGCTAAAAAGTATATAGAATTTGTTAACATTAGTATTTGGAATACACATGCAATAAGGGCGAGGTTATTATTAATTTCAGTATTAATTGAATCAATTTTTATTCTAAAACTGCAAGAACGTACTTTGGATAATCTTCCTAAGGTACGTTCTTTTTTATATCAGTAGCCTATTCTTATTAATTCCACCAATACTGGTAAAGGCAAGACTTAACTAACTTATATATATTAAAAGGAGTTAATGGTAAAATGAATAAAAGACAGAAAATTCCTTTTATTAAAAATAGAGGAGGTACATATGAAAAAAGTAAATGTTACATATGCACTTTTATACGATAAAACAAACGAAAAGATCTTAATGGTAAAAAACAAAGGGGAAAATGGTTCTTATTATACATTACCAGGTGGCGCAGTTAAATTAGGAGAAACGTTAGAAGAAGCAGTAATTCGAGAAGTAAAAGAAGAAACAGGGTTACATATAAACGTAAAAGGGATTTGTTCTATCAGCGAAGCCTTTTTCGAGGAAAGAGATCATCATGCAATTTTCTTTAATTTTCTAGGCGAAATAATTGGCGGGGAGACATATATAACAAGACCAAAAGAAATCGAAGAGATTACTTGGATGGAATTACATATAGCAGCTCCATATTTACGCATACCAGAACATTTACTAGATTTATTACAAAGGAAAGAAACAGTACCGTACTTTTTTAACGGAACAATCGTTCATCAATCTTCATAAAAATATTATCTCATGTAAGGTGGGGAAAACATGGAGTTCATCGTTAATCACAAACAATTTACTCAAGCACTTTCAGAAGTTAACAAAGCGATATCAACAAAATCTTTAATTCCTATATTATCTGGTATAAAAATAACTGCAGATCAATCTGGAATTACTTTAATTGCAAGTAACTCGAATATTTTTATCGAAAAATTCATTCCTGTTTCAATTGAAGACGAAAAGATTGCAACTATTTTAAAGGCAGGAACTATTGTTGTACCTGCAAAGTATTTCATTGAAATAATAAAGAAAATGCCAAGTGATATAGCAATAAAAAGTAAGAATGAGCAATTAATTACGATACAATCAGAAGAAATCACATTAAGTTTAAATGGATTTCCTGCAGATGAGTTTCCGAATGTACCGCTTATAGACAATCATGCAGAAATCAAAGTAGAGACAGAGCAATTGATTGAAGTATTTAAACAAACAGTCTTTGCGGTAGCGAAAAATGAATCTAGACCTGTTCTTACTGGGGTGCATATAGAGTTATCTAATAATAAGTTTATTTGTGCTGCAACTGACTCACATAGACTAGCGATACGTGAAACATTGCTTTCCTCAGATGTAAAAGCAAATTGTATTGTACCAAGCGCAACCATTAGTGAACTTCAAAAATTAATGAACAGCAATTCGGAATTCGTATATATCTACCTTTCAGAGAGTCATATTATATTTACGTTTGGAACAACTACATTATATTCAAGACTAATTGAAGGGAAATATCCTAATATTTCTAACCTTATTCCAAATGACTTTAAAACGATTATTAACATAGATAGAAAAAAGATATTACAAGGTGTAGACCGATCAAGTTTATTAGCAAGTGAATGGGCCAATAACAATGTTAACTTAGAAATCATAAACGAATCTACAATTAAAATTTCTTCAAACGCTTCTCAAATTGGGCAAATATCCGAAACGCAACAAATAGATGCGATTCAAGGTGAAAAACAATTAAATATATCTTTCGATGGGCGTTTTATGGTTGATGCTTTAAGAGCAATAAAAGAAGAAACGATTACTTTAAGCTTTGGCGGTTCTATGAGACCGATATTGATTGAAGCAGGAGAGCAATCTGCAGCAGTACATCTTATATCACCAGTAAGAGCTTATTAGGGATAGAGGAAGGGATTACATTATGTACAAGCAGACTTTTGTTTTATGAAATCATAAATTAATACATTATAAGAATGATGTATTAGTAAAGCAAACAGTTTACTAAATCCTACATAATATAATTCAATCATAGACAAAGCAGCAATGGTAATCTGAAATACAAAGCAAAATAATAATAACCTAAATATAAAAGCATAGATTAATCGATATGGGGTGAGTACGATGAAGAAAGTAATTGTTTTACTCATTGGTATAGTTTTAATTATTTTTGCTTTTTATCAATACAACAAAAAAGACTATGCAGCTAAAAGTACTAACTTGTATGTAGAAGACTTTAAAGGGGCAAATGATTCAATAAAAATACAATCTGCTATTAATAAAGCAGCGTCTAGTAAAATAAAAACCGTATTGCTTGATGATAAAAAGTATAAAATCACGTCACCAATCACTGTTAAAAAAGGTGTGAAATTATTATTTGGTTATGGATCACAATTTGTGGTTGAGGGAAACTTTAGAGTTCTAGAACTAGAGAAAAACGCATCCATTGAAGGAGCGTATATAGCTATTAACGATCCTAAATTTAACTCTGAAGTTATTTATTTAGAAGGTAAAAATAAATATTATAACACTTGGAACAAAACGCAAATAAAAGATATAAATATTATTAATTGGACGGAAACGAATAAAGGTACCGGAATTTCTTTATACTCTGCTGGAAAAGAAAATGAAATTTCGTTTGTTAACTTCGAAAACATTAAAATTGTAGGAATGGAAACCGGACTAAAATTAGTAGCAAAAAAACCGAGCACCGGACAAGCTTGGATAAATGCTAATCGTTTTATGAACTTTTCTTTAGAAGACTGTGTGAATATGATTTATATGGATAGTCAAGTAACTACGCCAAATGAAATTAGTGGGAATCAATTTACAAATCTTCAAATACAGCCTTCAAATAAAACAAAAAGCATTATAAAAGTAAGTGGTCAGTATAATGAATTTCATGGGATGGTGTGGGATTTAAATAAAATAAAACATGAAAACGAACTCATTGAACTAACTGATAAAAGTATGAATACAGTGATTGAAATGTTCAGTGTACCAGCAAATAGAATTTTAGATAGTGGGAAATCAAATATAGTGAAATAAGTTTAAATACAGAAAAAGAGCGAATTCCTTATAAGAGAGTTCGCTCTTTTTCTATTTATAATTAAATTTCTCTCCACCAAGCTGTTGAAGGATAGTTTGTAGATTTTAACGTAATAGATTCACCAATTTGAGGCGTTGTAATTTTAACACCTAAACGGTTGGCTTCTTTCGTAACACGTTCTATCGGGTCACTCCATTCGTGTAATGCTAACGTAAAAGCACCCCAATGAATTGGAAGAAGTAATTCTCCTTTAACATCAATATGAGCTTGTACCGTTTCTTCAGGCAACATATGAATAGCAGACCACCTCGGATCATATTGCCCGCATTCCATTAATGTAAGATCGAATGGACCGTATTTATCACCAATTTCCTTAAAGTGAGGGGCATAACCGCTATCACCACTAAAGAAAATTTTAGTCTCTTGACCAAGAATAAGCCATGAACACCATAATGAACGATCTCTATCTGTCATACCACGTCCCGAGAAATGCCTTGCAGGCGCACATACTAACTTAATATTATCAAACGTAATTTCGTCCCACCAATTATGTTCACTAATTTTACTAGGCGAAACACCCCATTTAATAAGATATTGTGCAACTCCAGTTGGAACATAAAAGTGCTTTGCGCGATCTTTTAACTGCATAATACTTTTGTAATTCAAATGATCATAGTGATTATGAGAAATGATAATCGCATCAATTTCTTGAAGGTCATCACGTTCTAAAGAAAAAGTACCACTATAGCGTTTACTATTAAACAAAGGAAATGGGGAAGAGGCATCTCCAAACATAGGGTCTAATAACAGTTTTTTACCTTCTATTTTCAAAAGAGAAGCAGAATGGCCAAACCATGTAACACTCTCTAACGGTTCATTATCTTTATTTGATAAAACGATAGGCAAATCCTTTATAGGACGCAGCTTTGATTTTATTTTAAAGTAATCCGTCATTAAACTTATAATATCTTTCGGTTTAAAACTCATATCAGTATGAATTTGATTTGTATATTTCTTATTCATTCGTTCTCCTTTTTACGATTAACAATTTACGTATGTTGTTATTGTAGCTATTTGTAGTTTAAACTATATTATTTTACCTTTCATCTAAAATGCCTTGTATTTCATAAATCCGTCAAATTCATTATTTGTATCTATAAAGTACAAATCGCACAGCAGCAGCTAAGACAAATATTAAGTACATGTAAATTGTTTTTATTTAGTAAATTCCTTCTTATACGCAACAAAGAACATACGTTCCGTTGTATGTTATAGAAGAAAATATGTCTCTAATAAAAGAAAGGAAGGAGAGGATGTAAGTGCACATAGAACGAAAAAAGAAATCAAAATGTAAACTATCAAAATCTGAAATCATGCATTTGTATACTGAAGGGAAGAGCACCTCAGAAATCGCTATGCTTGCTAATGTGTCTGCAAGGTATATTCGTATGGTTTTATCAGACAATAACGTACCAAGGCGCGCTATAGGGAGTTGGAAGAGAAAGTATGACATAACAGAAGATTATTTTAAAACGTGGTCAAACAATATGGCTTATATTTTAGGGTTTATAGCAGCAGATGGTGTTATACAGAAGGAAAATCAATGTGTCAGTATATCTCAAAAAGAAAGTTATATTTTAGAAGATATAAAAAAAGAACTAAAAACAAACCAGCCACTTTATCAAAACAAAAAAACAGGCGTATATATGCTAAATATTAATAGCAAAACAATAAAAGACGACCTTATGAACATACACGGAATTATGCCATGTAAATCATTTAACATCGAATTTCCTTTTGTACCAGAAGAATATTTGCATCATTTTGTTCGTGGGTATTTTGATGGGGATGGTTACGTCAAGTATGAAACTTATACAGTTAATTTCGTAGGTGGATCATATAACTTTATGAATTCTTTACATCAAATTCTTCAAAATCGCAATTTACGAGCCGATTTACTAAATCAAAACAAACATTATCGCGTTATTTTATCTGGAAGAAAATCAATACAACTATTTTCAAATTGGATTTATAAAGACAAAGATATTTATTTGCATAGAAAATATGAAGTGTTTCAGAAAGAAAGTCTGAGTTTAGATCAATTACAAGATCGAAAATTAAAACAAACTCAAACTGCCGTTAAACAAAGAAAACAAAATTTCCTTGAAGAATATATGAAAAATAAATGTAATACTACAACTTGTTCAAATTTAGAAATAAGCGAATCGGCTTTCAAACGTTGGCTAAAAAATGATAATCAATTTAAAAGAGATTATGAAAAGATTAATTTAACAATGTCCACTAGAGATAACTAAATATAAAATCCTAAAAATCCACCAGCAAGTTCAGCTGTAGAAGTTAGAAAGTTAATTAACGATAACTTTTTAATTGAAATCGAAGCAATTGCTGTAGCAAACTAATTTTAAAAACTTATTATGAATCATATCCATGCAATTCGGTTAATGCGTTCAGTTAAAACGAATTGCATTTTTTATTGTCTTAAATATAATTTATATCTGGAGACATTTTCATCAACAACTTATAAAACAAACAACTAAACAATCCATCAAACAGAATGATTAAAAAGAACGAGGGGAGGCTAATCACAAAAACAAACTTACATATAATAAGTTTGTTATTTAAAGTTAGTTAACATAATATATATTATAGGCAGTTATAGAAACAAAGTAATATCAGGTATCAAAAACCAAGTAAACTATACTTAATGAGACGAAACAGAGATTTTTAGTGAAATTCACATGAAATCTTATCTAAACAAATTTCTTCAGCTTTTATCGTTTTTATTTGTTATAAATTCATCACAGCAAATCTTAATCAATAATCGCTTAAGATTTAACGAATTAAAAACATTTTTGATTGGCAAGAAATTTTTATACAGAAAAATTATTTCTATACAAAATATAAATTAGTAATTTTATTTTATGTTTTACTTAATGAATTTATTGCTATTTGCACATGTTTTACAACTTTACATTATTTGTTGTTATTTCTGTTATTTAGACTTGACTTTCATTACAATCATTGTTTTTTATTCTAGTTAACATAACGCTTATTTTTAACATAAAAAAATCCTCCTCACCTTCAGGAAGATTTTTTGTTTGCTATTATTTTATTTATATCTTCTAGTAACAATCCCAATTGTAAATGACATTGGAAAAATCTAGATTTAACAAATCTTCCTTACGTATAAAGAAATTAGCAACCCCAGAATCGCCCCACATAATATTTAATGAATCGTCTGTATCGATTTGCAGCAATAATATGTCATGTTGCTGGTATTTTTCTTCCCATTCTCTCGGATCTGTCTGTGTGAAAAATGGATATCCACCAATTTTATGTCCTTGATCTTTACATAAATCATCATACAGTTCGCCTAATTCTGTATTATTTTCTTCATCAACAATTTCTTCCCAATCAATGTTATCACTTAAAATCATTTCAAATCGATAATCTCTTGGTGTTACTGGTTGATATGCCAACTCAAACTTTAGTTTTGCTGCTTCGGGTATGATAAAATTCTCTAAATCTAAAGTGTTTAAATAACTAAAATCAGTAATCACCTTAGTTAAATCCGCTGTGATTGTAGAATGATAAACAATTCGAAAGTCTTTTTGGCTTGTGGGATGATCAAAATCTGCTCCAAAAAGATCTTCTTCAGCACTTATGAAAAACTGTAACATTCCATGTTGAGGCATATGTTCAATGTTTGGTATTTCTTCAAGGTTTAACTGCGCAAGTAGCATCATAGGTTGTCCGTTTGAGTCTTTAGGATGCTCTTGATCTATAGGTAAATACGGATATCCACCAAACTTACTTTCAAAAAGCGTTGTCTCTGCTTGCGTTCCAGACACTTTAACATACGGTTTCACACTTTCTTCTAAAATACTACGATACTGTTCTAGTTCTTTCGGAATTTGAAGTTGATACGTATTCTTCACTACATTTGCCTCCCTTTAGTAATGAATTGAAAATGCCTAACTTAATTATATAGCAAGCGATAGCTTAATTGAAAATCGTTAAAAATCCATTTTCACCCTCATTTTTTGCGCGCTTGGTGGACAAAGTAAATTATGTTCTAAAACCTTTTTATTAATAGTTCGAATTAAGTCCGCTGCTTCTGCAGTATTTGTATTTTCTTTTAGTTTTTCTTTTAAATCATCAATTTCTTTTGAAAGCTCAATCCACCTAGGTAAAACATGATTATTTGCTAAAGTTCTATAAAGTTGCTTTTCAGGATTGTAAGAAAGATCTTTATCAAGATTAAGAGGTTTCCCTTTACCAGGTAAATTATCAAAAGCTCCTTTTTGTTCTGCTTGTTTAACGATAGAACTAATATGATCCTCATACGTATAGGACCAAACTTTCTCATCTTTTACTAAAATCTCTTGTTTTTTTAGTTTTTTATCTAGTTCTTCTTGATTCATAGATTTTCTCTCCTTTTTATTTTATAGTGTGGTTTTTATCTATTTCAAAGCTTTCAATCCATCTAACAACTTTTTTCACCCTCACACGCTATCATGACCGTCTCGAAACTCTTCATAAGTGGTTTTTGTACCCTTTATCTTTTAAAGCTCTATACAAGTGGTTATTGGCCGTTAAAAGAGGTTTGTTTTCAAGTTGTCCTGCTACCATATAAAAGTGAAGTTGAGTTGCAATAGAATTTATAGATGAAATTTGATTTTCAATCCAAGGAATATCGTTTTCAAAAGTTAGTTCTTCTAGCTGATTAACATGATCTACAGCAATACATGGCGGTATTCCATTTTCGTAAATTAAATAATTGAGTGTTTTTGCGATTGAAGATTACTTAATGCATGGATTTTTATTAAAGACAATGAAATGTTCTTGAAGATGTGAAGTTTGAGAATAATTATGAGGTAGATCAAGATGTTTTGCCCTTGCTGCAATGTGGCAGTAAGGTTATTTAATTTTGATAGAATGATATAAGAGCCTTGCTACACTTTTGTAATAAGACTCTTTAAATGAGTTATTTACTAGAATAATTGTCTATTGCTTGAATAGAAAGTTCCAACGATTTTATTCTTCTTTCTAAAAGCGTTCTTTGAGGACTCCCAAGCTTTGACTTAACGTAAATCTTTTCAATTGATGGAAGCAAACCAATTAGAACATTACGAGCTTCTGCTAAATCTTCCTGAGTATAATGATGAGTTTCTTGCTTCCAAACACTTTCTAACATAGCTAAGCCGATACTAGCTGCTTTGAGTCTTTTTTTCACTAAAGTAGTATTTGATCCTTTTTGAGTCATCTGTGATAAGGCATTTTCAAGTTTACTAATTGTTGACTGTAAAGATTTTATTGATTCTACTTTATCTATATTTGATACGTTTTTCATGTTAATGTTATCCCTTCTATGTTGCTAACTTGTTTTGTTTAATGTTTAATGAAATCCTTAAAAGCTTGATTTCACTCGAAATATTTTAACATAAATAACTAACTGTATTCGAGTTGGACAATAACTTAAAGTAAAACAGCTATTCCTCTCTCCTCCCCTGCATCATTCTATTATATGTACTTCTTTCTTCTCATTAGAATTCCTATATAAACTAGTTGTTAATATTGAATGTTTTATGAACAAAAAAACGTACAAGTAATGTAACCTGTACGTTTTCGCTTTTATTCAGTAAGGTAATAAAGTAATAGCTTTCTGGTCTTCTCATAACTTATGAAATCTCTATACAAAATGGGATAATTCACAATTTCTGTTTCTAGAAAACGATATTGCGGAAACCACTCGAAAAACGATTTTCTTAACCACTTTATTTGTTGAAACGTAATGTTCTGTTCGTTTCCATTTAGTACAGAATTTAAAGTAGCCGCTGTATGCATCCAATAATGATTAAAATCAGCGTTTATACAGTCATCTTCGGTAAATTTACTTTTTAAATCTCGCTGCAATTTTGCTGTAGCACGATAAGGAAACGGTTTATGAAGTGGACTATGCATTTTCTGCAATTCCTTAAAAATAATTCGTTTTCCTAACTTCAACTTTCCACCCCTTTATTTCTCTATCCAATTTAATAAGTTTTCATAATGATATTGAGCATCGATATACCCAAGATTATATAGGTTAACGAGCTTTTCCTTATTTCTTTCTATTCCGCTTATAGGAAGCTGTACACTTGGTTGAATTACATAAAAATTATCTTTTTGTTCTTCTCGATTCATATAAGATATCGTCTCATTATAAAAACGATAATGGTTTACTAAATTCTCTGCGATTTTCGGATATTTTCTATATAAAATTTTAGCCAGGCCTGAAAATTTATTTCGCTGCTTCTCATATCCTTCTGGCTTTGTCATAATGACAACGTTCTTTTCATAACCATCCTTTTGGGCTTTCAAAACTGGTATAGGGTCTATAATCCCTCCATCTAATAATTTTCGATTATTATATTCTACAGCAGGTGCTATAAACGGTACAGAGCTTGAGGCGCGAATGATTTTTAAAATATCATTTCCGTGTTCTGCTTTATTATAATAAATGGCTTGTCCTGATTCGCAATCAGTCGTCCCTATGACAAACTGTTCATTACATTTTAAGAAAGTTTGAAAATCAAATGGTACAATTTTATTAGGTACTTCATCAAATAAAAAATCCATTCCGAATAATTCGCGTTTTCGAATCAAATTTCGATAAGATATATAACGGTGATCTGCTACTAGCTCTGTATTTACTTTCTTATTTCTCCCTTTTTGACGTGATAAATAAGTTGCTCCCATACAGGCTCCTGCTGATACGCCGACTACATACGGAAAGAATAAGTTCTTTTCCATGAAATATTCGAGTACACCTGCAGTATATAAACCTTTCATTCCTCCGCCTTCTAATACTAAACCTATATTCTTCATGCTATATCCCTCTGCTTCTTTTTTCTTAATTTCATATTAGCATAAGATTTTAAGATGAGGTTATATAAACTAATTACAACAATAACCAGAAACTACTAAAGTAATGTCATAATATCTTTGTGAGTAACATGTTACAATATAAGTAATTCATTCCACATATATTAAAGGAGGAATTTAATATGGGTTTATTTAGCGGTATTTTAGGAAATGCATCAAATACGAGTTCTGAAAGTGTAGAACGTGATTTAGAGAAGATTATGCTAGACGATGAAAAAGTAGAGCATGCTTATAAATTAATTCGTGATCTAATCGTATTTACAAATCGTCGTCTTATTTTAGTAGATAAACAAGGAGTAACTGGCAAAAAAACAGAATACCATTCTATTCCTTATAAAAGTATTACACAATATAGCATCGAAACGGCTGGGCATTTTGATTTAGATGCAGAACTTAAAATTTGGGTGTCTAGTATGGAGGATCCAATTACGAAAGAATTTAAAGGTGACGATAGTATTTTAAGCATTCAAAAAGCGTTAGTAACCTTTACGACTAAGTAGTGTTTTTTGTATTTTTATTCATTTTTAAAATTACTAACCCGAGTATTTTGGAAGAACATACATTATTTTTGTATATTTAATCTAAAATAACATAAAAAGGTAAAGCGTATTTTATATGCTTTACCTTTCTTTTTTGTAATAAATAAGTGTAGTTTCATCATTTAATTTCTTTATAACTTCTGTTCTTTTATAACCCATCTTTTCGTATAAAAAGCAATTTTTCTCTTCTTCTAAAATAGTAGCAAGTTCCCAGCTCGTTGCTTCAGGAAACATTTCCTCAATTAATGTAAGTACCTTTTGGGCAATTCCTTTTCCTTGATAACTCGGGTGAATAAACATTGGACTGATCCAAAATTTAGAGGGTGTTTCTTTTGGTGAAATGCATATCGCTCCAACAAGATTCATTGCCACTATTATTTTATAGAAGCCACCGTCTACATGATTTATTCTACAAATAGTTTTTTCGATAGTTTCATTTGCTGGATTTGTTTCATAGTCTTTATATTTATGTAATAAAGGGCTAAATGAGTCTATTTGCATTTGAAATATAACTTCTGCATCACTTTCTGTCGCCTTCTCTAATGTAATCTCCATGTTACCAATTAAGTCGCTTTCTTAACGAGGTAATATGAGCGGTATGATGACGACCATGCCATGCGTATAGTCCTATTGCAACAGCAAGTTTTGTTTCACCAGTTTCAGGATGGTTAAATGTCTTTTCTAAATCTTCAATTTCTAGAGAATATAAAAGGTTAACCCATCTTTTATGTAATGAATCTAGCATTACTAGTGAAACATCTACCGGTAATTTTGAATCGGGTAACTCTGCCCACTTCTCTTCTTTATACGGCTTAATAGTGGGATTCTTTTCTGTCAGTGCTAATTTAAAGCGTATGTAGCTATTCATATGACTATCAACGACGTGATGAACTACTTGACGTACAGTCCAACCTCCAACGCGATATGGTGTATCTAACTGCTTCTGATCTAAATCTTTAATTGCCTTTGTTAGTTCATTTGGTAAATCTTCAATTTCTTGAATCCATGTATCAATCATTTCTTCAGTTATAGGACGTTTGTATGTAAATTGGCCAATTGGATAACGTAAATCATTCATGAATAAGTCCTCCTTATTATAAGCGTGAAGTATTTCTCCAAATATAGTGTACAAACTTCACATGTTCTCCATTTAATTCTACAGAAGTTGTATCTGATTCGTTTTGATAAGAAGAAAATCCGCTTTTTTCTAGTACAATTTGTGATGCGAGATTATTAGTAGTTGTTTTAGCATGAACTTCAGTAATTTCATTATTTTTCGCTACATCTAAAATTAATTTTACGGCTGCTGTAGCAACTCCTTTTTTAGTAAATTTTTCTCCGACCCGATACCCTAGCGAACTAATTTGAGTTTCCGTATCTATATCTACTAAATTAATTCGCCCTACAATTTCTTTTTCTTCATTACGAATTAAATAAAAATAAGAATCTCCATCTGCTTGTTCTATTAATAAATCGTCTAGTAGTTTTTGGAAATATTCAAATTCAAAATATTTTGAGCCACGATTTGGCACCATTGTTTCAAAAAAAGATTTATTCGTAAGTTCAAACGTAAATAAATCCTTAGCATCTTGTTTCTTTAGTTGCTCTATGTATATTTTCATCCCGTATTCTCCTTCTAGATTTACTAACTGTTATACATTCTTTTTTAATCAATTATATTCCTGCTATTACTTTCGATTAAGTAATACAGATAGTAGCACTTTCGGATGAAAAAGATGAAATGGACTACGAATTAAATTCATCACTCGTACTAACCGAATATAAACATCAGAATTACTTGCGGATAGTCGATATATTTGTTTCGTATACCATAGCTGAAATTTTTGTTTTGTAGTTAATTCTCTCTTTAGTTGCGGATGACGTGATATTTCCGTTGTTGTCATATCCCATGGGGTTTCTATTATATTAGCTGCCTTTTTATAAAATTGTTGTGTAAATGTTTTATCAAGTTGTTTTCTACCTTGCAGAAGTAATTGCAACTGGTGAGCCTCCATAGCAGCAACTGATACGCCTTGGCCGAAAACGGGATCAAAACGACATTGCGCATCTCCAACAACTAATAAGCCTTCTGGTACATTATTCACTAAATCAAATCGCCGGCGTACTTGATAGGGAATTTTGTATGTCTTTATATCAGTAATTCCCTCAGCCTTGTTTAGGAAGTCTGTAACATTAGAAATTGATAGGTTTTCAGCAAAATCATAAAACTCATCATCTGTTTGTGGTGCTTTCTCGTTTGCGTATCCACTGAAAGTAACAAAATAACGATTATCTTCTATCGTTTGAATAAGAACGCCATAAGGGTTATCAGGGAAACTCGGAGACATTAGCACATTGCAACAGTCTAATTTCTCATTTTCTTTAAGTTTGAACATTTTCGTTGCGTAAAATAAATCAATACGAACTTTCTCTTCTTGTACTTCAATTTCATATTCTCGTAACCACTCTATACTTTTTGAGCCAAATCCACTCGCATCAACTACAAGGTCTGCATGAACTTCTTCTTGTATGTCTGTCTCTAAATATTTAACTTTTACTCCACACACTTTGTTAAGCTTTGCATCTACCAATAACCCTTTAACCAATGTTTCATATTTAATAGTAATATTTGAAATCTGATGTATTCGTTTTTGAATATGCCATTCTAGTAAAGGACGACTTTGTTGAATCATATGTACTTCCCCTATGAACGGTTGTTTCCATAGACCGAATTGATGCCATTTTAAATCACGTGTAAAGTTGTTTATAATACTACCCGCTTCTATTAATTCATTCGTAATAGTAGGAAACAATTCTTCAATTGCTTTTTCTCCACCTTTTAATAACACGTGAGGATGATTACTTTGTGGAACTCTTTTTCTTGAAGCTTTTCCATCCCATTTTTCACCGACTTCTAAAATGATTACTTCTTTAAAAAAAGTTGATAATGCTTTTGCTGCAAACTTTCCTGCCATACTTCCACCAATAACGATAGCCTTATTAAACATATTTTCCCCCTTAATAAAAAGAGATCCTGCCTTGTATGAATGAAACAGGATCTTAAACTAATTAACTTCTTTATCATTATACTTAAAATACATCAGTAAATTGCAACGTTAAAATTAAAATACCTAATCCCCATACGTAATACGCGAATACTTTTAAGGAGTGGCGTTTTAAATATTGAATCATCCATGAAACGGCTATGTATCCAAAAAACGCTGCTGATAACGTTCCGACAATTAAAGATGTACTAGAAATAGATTCTGCTTTCCCTTGAAAAACGTCTGCAAATTGCAAAATGATAGCTCCAACAATAGCTGGTGTCGACAGTAAAAAAGAAAAGTAAGCAGCAGTTTCACGGTCTAATTTTCTCCATAATGCAGCGACAATTGTCATTCCAGAACGAGAAATGGCTGGAAAAATAGCAGCCGCTTGAAATGACCCGATAATTAGTGCGTCTTTATATGTTATGTCATCCATTTTTTTACGACCATTTTTTTGTTTATCTGCCATGTAGAGAAAGAATCCAGTCACTAAAAACTCCCAACCGATCGTGATTCCTGTTTTTGAAATATCTTCAAAGAAGTCTTTAAACAATAAACCAATAACAACTGCAGGTATCGTCCCAACAATAAGTAATAACATGAGCTTTGAAAATGGGTTTTTAATTAAATATATAAATTCTTTTTTGTAATAAATAAACACTGCAAGTAAAGTCCCAATATGCAACATCGTATCTAAAAATAAGCCTGCTTCATCTAATTGAAATAAATGCCTTCCTAAATAAAGATGTCCGGTACTACTGATTGGTAAAAATTCTGTTAAACCTTGAATTATACCTAATATGAAAGCTTCTAACAAATTCATGATGGTCTCCTTTCTCTTTTGCTTGTACCAATATATGAGGGTTAAATTTTCGATATGAAAAAAACTATATTTCTCTATGAATTTACTTTTCTTTTATGGATATATATGTAAAGAGAATTAAGGAGGGTTATTATGTGGAAGCACACAAAATTCGGTAATGTATTACTTTGGATGGGCCCTATCCTTGTATTTTTAGGACTATGTATGACAAATGTTATTTCAGATATTCCTTTCTTTGAGGGAAAACATAAAACGCTTGGTATTGTACTTATATTTATAGGGATATTCTGTTTTATTGTGGCTAATCATTTGAAAAAAGGAGAAAGATATGAAGAATAAATCTAAATAAAAAACAATCCTGGCATATTAGCTAGGATTGTTTTTTATTAATGTTGATTATTTGTAGAATACTTTATCAACGTTATATTTCGCTTTGTATTCATTAATGATATATGTTTCGTAAATTTCTCTTTCTGTTGGATCTTCTACGATACATGCATCAATGCGGTATACTTCATCACGGTGATTTTTAATTGGTGAAACATTATCTTCAAAATGCTTCTTAATACGTTGTCTAATTTTACGAGCTTTACCTACGAAAAGTAGTTCGTCATTAATATTGTAAAACATAAAAATGCCGCCTTTATCTCTAGGGAACAAGTGGAAATCAATAAATCCATTAATTGGAGTAATGATTGGCTCGTCTCCTTTAATAACTTGTTTACGTTCAGTAATTGTAACATCAACTTCAGGGATACTAATTTTAATCAAGTTCATTCACGTCCTCTTTTATTATAAAGATAAATAATAGCATACATATGTAAGAAAAGCTACGTTCATAGGTATATTTCATTTTATAATTCAAATATTATAGGTGTATCATGTAAACTCTTCTTCCAAATCATATGATCACTTGATTCTCCCCAATAATCTTTCAGTACATAACTAGGCTCTCCAAACTTCTTTGTCCATATACTTTGCGCTTTTCTGTATCCACTATCTAAACAGAATTCTGTTATTCCTCTGCTAAGTAACGTAAGAAACATTGTATGTAGCAGTAAACTCCCGATACCCTTTCTTTGATAATCTGGAAGTATAAATACAGTTCCTATTTCATACAAATCCTTAAGTACACCACCTGTACAACTATTAATCAATGTACTTGCTGGACCAACTTCAATTGTTCCAATGATTTTATTGTTATTTGTATCAATTGCTAATAAAAAGTAACGTTTTTCTCCATTACTATCAAAATCTGTTTTCAAATATTGCTTTTTCATGTTAATTTCATTTTCTATGTCATCCAATAGTTGTGATAATCCTTCATTTTTGTATGTATTCGTAATAACGATACGGAAAAATAAATATAGTTCATCTACATCATTCAAATTCGGTCTTCTAACTGCAACGTTAGTCATGAATACATTCTCCAATCTTCATTATGCCATTGTCAATACAACACTTTACATAATCTATTCATCATTATTCTGCAAAAACCTGCATAAATCCAGCAATATAGAAAGCTCAGTATAAATATTAATAAAATAATTTTTATGTCCATAGTTGTATGAACAGTAGGACCAAGTACCGGAAAACGGAAAACATCGAGAACGATCATAATCCCTATAAGTAGACAAGTCGCAGAAAAGGAAACAATCCAAATTCTCCTCTTAAATTTTAAAAAGGCTAGTCCTAAGGCTAGACCTAATAAGCCTGTAGTAAAAGGAAAGATAATTAGTTCACTTGGCTCAATAATAAATAATAGAAAAATAGTAAGAATATAAGAAAGTATTCCCTCACGAATAGAATAGAAAATAGCAAAAAAAATCGGTAATGTCGAAAATGGACTAATGAGCAAACCTATACCAGGAACTAAGTTACCCGCTGCTTGAAACATGGTGGCTAATGCACTCATCAAAGCTGTAAGTACTAACTTATTCGCAAGGGACAATTTTCTTTTATGAACAAAGCTTATATCATGCTCTATCATCAGTTGATACCAATAACGTACAAACCGATTCATTAAAATCCCCCCTAAAGACACCTCATTCATTACTTTCTATATTATTCGTACACATACGGTTTATGAGTTACTTTCTGCAAGTTAATAGATGCTCATACATTGAAGATTTTTAGGGGGATAAGTTAAGTCGTGCGTTTTGGGAACAGAATGAATTCCTTATATTATATTTTTAGACTGATAATTTGTATCGTATTAAGGGATAATTTCAAAAATGGTACCTTTATTAAAATCAGTTACTTTCATAGAACCGTAAACTCCTAAATATAATTTAGTTTGATTCAAATTTGTTCCTAAACTCATATAATAAGCTGCTTGCGTACCAAAATCATAATTGGTTTCAATAGCATGAAAGTCAGCATGTTTACCGTCTGTACCTGCTCTAGTATAGGCTAAAACACCTTTAACTGGCGGTCGAAAATCTTCTTTCTTAGCAAGGTCAGTAAACACTACGCTACCTGTTAAATTTGGAATTGCATTTCCCATATATGGCTGAACTCCTGTAAGGGAAGTTCCTCCAAACTTATCGGGTCTGGAATCTTGATGAAAATAACTAAGTAGAGGCAGAATACGCCTCGCTGAAGTTTGTATTGTTTCATCATAATAAGTCATTGTTCTTTCATCCAAAGTCTGATTTTCGGAACAATGCCGTATAAAAGAAGTAGGTAAATCCCCTTCCCATCCTCTCCAACCAAAATTGATAAACCCATCTTGATTGGGAGTGAGACTCATAAAATGCATTTGAACAAGTTCTGTAACCGGTATAGGTTTATATTGAACAAATGAAAAAATAGACTCTACAATATCTTGTCCGACATTTCCGGCGTATTTGATATATTGATTATAAAACCTTTGAAATGAAATGCCAGTTATATTACGTACTCCTTTTGCAATTACTGTAAGTGTTTCTTGTATAGATAAAGGAAGTTCATCGAAGCGTGTAACTACAGGAGGGTTATTTATAAATGTATTTTTACTTACATCGATTTCAATTATTTTACCTGCTATTTCTAAATTATCTTGGCTTAAGTTAAATGGATCATAACCTGATCCGCCATCTCCATTTGTAAAAACAAGTTTTCCAGTCTCAGGTGAAAAGTTTAAACTATTGACTCCGTTATGATTAAAAAATGGTCTTCTTACATTCAGTAATGTTCGTCGCTTTTGAGCTTGACCATTAGGTTGTAAAGTCCATTCTTCCACAGTATCAATGTGATCATATTGCGTATTTCTATTAACCCACTTTAAATTTAATGTTTTAGGGTCACAAGGATTAGGTTTAAATTGTTCAGAAAGTGCACCTGGCCCTTGAGTTCCGGCTACTGAATAATGTAGATAAAATAACCTGTTTTGATAAAATTGTGGATGGAACGCAAGTCCTAGCAATCCGCGTTCATCATAACCGCTACTAGAAACACCTTCTTCAAATGTACCTAATTTAATAATTAGGTGACGAATATCTAAAAATATCTTTATAACTCCATTCCCTATGTAAAAAATCTCTCCTAATTGGGTTGCGATAAATAGTCTTTCGGTCGATTCGCCTGGAAGTATTGTTGTTTTCAATACGGTTGGTAAATTTATATTATGAACAATGGGTCGTAAACTAACTTTAACTTTTGTCAATTAACTGTACACCCCTTTTTCTTCTTTTTATATAAGAATATGATTAGAGTAGTTCTGTTAGTATCAAATAAGTCGTATTCCTTTTTATTACAATTTTGTATATAATATAATTATAAATAATATGGGGGACGAACTATGATAATCGTACTACAAATCATCTTACCACTAATTTTCGCAGTCTATTTATTTACCCTCTATCATAACGGGACGTATGGATCAGCTTCATTCATTTTAGCAGTCATGATAGGAATTTTCGGTTTAGAGAATATTTTTCAATATGCTAGTCTAACAGATCATGCTATTTATCCATATTGGGGAAGTTTGAAGGCTGTTGTTATCGTTTTATCAGTCGTATTTCTATTTAAAAAAGGTGGTTTAACAGGAAAATATTGATTTGTAATGCGTTACATATTTTCTTGTTAAATTGCTTTTATTTTATAAAAGAAGAAATATTTATGTGAAAACAAGAAGGGATGTGTTACATATGTCTATAAATATTATTTCAATAATCTCTATCATAATATGGATTGTGTTAATTACAGAACTTATAAAACCTTCAAAAGAACAGAATGGACGAAAAATAGTAACTTTAGTAACTGCTGGTTCCGTATCAACACTTATTTTAACGGTTTCTTTTATTCAAAATATCCCGTTTTGGAATTGATAGTGATATTCATAACAAAAATATGTATAAATAAAAAGATTAGGATTCACTCCTAATCTTTTTATTTTGGAGTAGCACCACACATCCATCAACTTAAGAATAAATGCCACCAAAACAAAAAAAGCCCCAAATTTTTCTTGAAAATAAGTTGGGGCTTTTGAACCAGAAAAGTATATTTTTAACTATGAAAATTACGATAAATTTCTCCTTTTTTCCTACTTGCTAAATTCAGCAAGTAAAATTTTTTTAAAAGGATTAGGACTGCCAATTCTACCCAAACTATTCCAATTGACGACCAACGTATGCTTGCCTCCAAGTTTACCTCCAACAAGAGTAGTAAACCCTAGAATGCCACCTGTGTGTCCCCATATCGAGACACCGCTTGGAAGCTTAGTTTCATAGATTCCAAGACCATATCCATCGATTCCTTCTTTTCCTGTAGGAACTGTAGTAAGCATTTGTTTTAGTTGCTGTTCTTTCAGTAATTTGCCACCGAGCAAGTAAGAGAAGAATTTGTTTAAGTCTTCAGCCGTAGAAATCATATCTCCAGCAGAGCTAGCTGCACTTGGGTTATAATAAGTAACGTCTTTTAGCTCACTTGCTCCGTCTGGTTGGACATACCCACGGGCATGGTTAGTGCCTGGAATAACACTTGAGTTGCCTGGTAGGAATGTATTCGACAATTCAAGTGGTTCAATAATTCGATTTTCAACCTCTTCCGCATAGCTGTTTCCAGTTACTTTTTCAATAAGGATACCCAGTAATACGTATCCTGTGTTTGAATAAGACCAGCCCTTTCCTGGAGCAAAGTCTGGGGGAAGAGAGATCCCAATCTTCACTAACTCTTCAGCCGTATACGATTTTTTTGTATCCGTAAAATCAACGTCTTTTGACCTTGAGTATTCAGCGATACCACTTGTATGGTTCAATATCTCCCGGATAGTAATCTTGTTACCATCATATCCATTTCCTTGAATGACACCAGGCAACCAGTCTTCGATGTAGTCGTCTAGCTTCAGGCGATTCTCTCCAACTAATTGAAGTACAACTGTTGCGGTGAACGTCTTCGTCACACTCCCAATGCGAAAGCGAAAATCTGTTTTCATTGGTTTCTTGGTTCTCAGATCCGCTATTCCAGCGGCATACCCCCACGTTTTTCCACCCTCAGAAGTTTTAGCAAGTATCCCCGGGTATCCAAGTTGCAATGTATCCCGCATTGCTTGCTTGACGGAAGTACGATCTCGTTGCGTATTTGTTTGTAACGAACTAGATACATTTTGAGTGGGCTCTGCTTTTACAATTGAGGTTGGTGTTGTATATAACAGGGAACTTCCAGCTATTAAAAGGGCCAGACTTGCACATGTAATTTGACTACGTATTTTCATAAGGCATTCCTCTCCTCTATTCATATTGTATAAGTGTTTGCTTACTGTTCCTTACTTCCTGACAAGACTTAGCGAAAGACCCTCATGCATATAGATTAAAGCCCTAGTACAAAGGTATTTATCAATACCAACAATTTGAGCCATTTAAATCTCCATCCCTCCTATAACAAAATTATTCAAAGGTATGAAAGCATATTATGTACCCTTAGTTATTGTTAGTATTAACACAACATGAGACATAACCCTAACCCATATTTTACTTTATTTATCCATAATATGTATTGAGAAAGAATGTAAATTCGAATCCTTTCCGTAACCCAACTATTGATTATTTTTTCACCTATTATAATTAGTTATTTTGAATTTCATAATAAAAAAACTGTAAAAAAATAACGATTCCCTTAACGTACAGGAAGCGGTTGAAAAATATGTCTATACGCACAATTTTCTTGTTTTGATATGGTGAACCCATCGCAATTAAGCTAAGGTTTTGAAGTACCCACTAAATGAAATTTTTCTTTCTCTACAGTTAGTTACTTTGAGAAGTCATCTCATTTTTTTGTTTTTTGGGGTGTTTCTTTTTCTTAACTTGCTGGATGTGGGGTCTCGCCATATCCAGCAAGTTATCTAAATAAAATACCCTCTAAAAATTAAGAATATTCAAAAGTAAAAATAGACATTTATTCACTTCGTTTGTTATAATTCAAACAAAATAAAAAATCGTTTATATTTTACATTTAACGATATCAAATTTACTGGAGGGGATAAAGATGAAAAAAGCACTTTACATCAATATAGGTGGAGAAGGACACTTAAATCCAACATTAGGATTAGTACAGGATTTAGTACAACGTGGAGACAACATTGTCTATTATTCATCAAATGATTTTGAAGAAAAAATCAAAAAAGCAGGTGCGCAATTCCGTCCCATCAATCAAGAGGCACAAAGAGAGCTTTCGGAAACTATGAATCTTATGACTTCCCATCCTCAAGAGTACTTATTACACTTCCTTCATGCTATGGAAAGAATTACTGATGCCATTTTTGAAGAAATCTCCAAAGAAACATACGATTACATCCTCTATGATGCACAGTCTTTACCTGGAAAATGGGTTGCTCACCATAGAGGTTTAGCATCTATTGCAACTTGGACCACGTTTGCTTTTTCACAAGAACTAAAAGAAAATATGAACCTGACAGGAACAAGAAACATAGAACAAAAACAGGAACGTTTAGCCATGCTACAAGCATTTTTGCAATTAGAAGAAATAGCAAAAAGGAAACAATATTTAGAAGGAAAATATGAAGTATCCCTATCTGATAATTTTTTACTTTGTCCGGGTTCAGGCGATTTGAATATTGTCTTTACTTCTCGCTATTTCCAAAGAAACAGCAAGGATTTTAAGGATGGCTATATTTTTATCGGTCCTTCCATTGCTGAAAATGAAACTCTAAATGATTTTTCGGTTGATGAATTAAAAGGAGAACGTGTGATTTATATTTCTATGGGAACCATAATTAATAATCAGCCTGAATTCTATCAAAAATGTTTCGTCGGTTTAAAAGATCTCAATGCGAAAGTAGTACTTAGTATAGGCAAACAATTAACAGTGGAGCAGCTAGGAGATATACCTGATAATTTTATTGTTGGTAACTATCTTCCACAATTAGATATACTGCGTCAAGCGGATGTATTTATTAGTCATTGTGGAATGAATAGCACAAGTGAATCACTTTATTTTGAAGTACCTCTAGTTATGCTCCCATTTATAAATGATCAGCATACGATTGCTGAGCGAGTATACGAACTTGGCGCAGGATTTATGTTAAATATCCAGCAATTATCGGCCGAGGATTTAAAACATGCCGTTAATGAAGTGTTGCAGCATTCGATTTACAAAGAGAATGCCAAAAAAATTAGTCAATCATTCCGTGAGGCAGGTGGTTATATCAAAGCTGTTGATGAGATTATTACATTTACTCGTTAATTCTGCTATGTATGCCACTCAAGGCCTATTAACTTAAGAATTTTATAACACCCTACAACAAGAATATAGAAGATAGAAGAAATGCTGGCAGTATCCCATACTCATCAAGATAAGAAATTAAATACCCCATTACTATCAATTCTTAAGTTGATAGTAATGGGGTAGCACCACATACCCAGCAAGCTAAGGTCTTGAAGTAGCCCCTAAACAAAAATTTAAATTTTTCTACAGTAATTTATGTGAATTCAACTCGTTTTTGGGAACATATGTGGTCCTTTTATAATTTGAATTTCTTTTTAAGCTTCTTATATTTTCTGTACGAACGTCTAACAATGTTTAACATAAAATACGGTATTTTAACGGGGAAAGGCAATTTATAAATGAAAGGAAAATAAAAGGTGAAATATGCCTTTTCTAGGTCTCTCCACTTACTATCTTCTTTTGTTTTTAAGAAATCAGATACATCGACTACATATCCCCTTCCTTTTTCCATCATCACATTTTTCCCGTGAACATCACAAGGAGTTAACCCTTGTTCCCTCGCATACTCTAAAGCCTCATTAATATCAAGTATTACTTGCTTAGGAATTTTAATTCCCTTATGAATAGCATCGTATAAGGTAATTTCTTTTAAACGTTTCAATACTATGAAATTTTCTCCTTTATATATAAGCTTTGAATAAGAAGGATGATCTCCAATTCTTCGGTATACTTCTGACTCTTTTTCAATTCCTTCTCCTTCTCGCACGTAAACTTTCACTACCCAATCTTTGTATTCTTTGTGCATGAATACTGCGGCATAATTACCTGTTCCTAAACACTTCCAAAGTCTAGGAATATCTTTAACTACTACAGGCTCGAATTCATCCTCACTTCTTATACTTACCTCTTTTAATAATTCGTCCTTTATCAATCCCACAAAACTATTTATACTCATCATTTCCACTCCGGTTTTGCTAAAAGGGGGCCCACCCACATTTTAACGAAAATATACACTAAGCGAATTTTAGCATAAAACGAGTCATCTTTCTTCTTAAAATAAAAAGCTAACTCATTTTATTTAAACTGTTGAATACTTAATATTTATTCCGTTATTCATAGCCAAAAACCGTACGATATAAAAATATTTCTAACTATTTTCATTTTTTCAGAGTCAACTGTATAGGGCTTTTCTTAGTACAAGTTCTCTTAGTAAATTACCTATACAAAATCTATATTACTCTATTTTATAATCTAAAACATTGTTTAGAAGTGTAGCAAAGGTTTGTTAATGGTTCCATCTTTGTTAGCTAAAACTTTTATTGTTTTAATAGTCTTTTGTTTAATTCCCACAATGCTGTTTTGTTGCTATCCCATTTCAAAAACGTTACTGCTTCCTCAAAGCATAACCATTTATAATTGAAGTGTTCTTTAGATAATGATATGTTTTTTGTAGGGACTTTAACTCCAAAAGAAAATTCTTTTATTACATAAACCTCTTCTCCCCAAAGGAATCCTCCAACTACATCTTCTACTGATAGTGAAGACACAGAATCTAATTGTATATATGGACATTCTCTTGTAATACCAGCCTCTTCAAATGCTTCCCGTTTTGCTGATTCAATAGGAATCTCACCGTCTTCTCCGCCACCAGCTATTCCTTGCCAATAACCATAATCACTTCGGTTAAAAATGGCATATTGAATAGAATCGGCAGTTTTTATATAAGGAAATATCAATACTTGATATGGCGCTCTCATTACTTAACCTCCTCTCGAAAATAAGTTTTAAAGCAATATGAATAAAGAGCCGACATCACAATTCTACATTATTAATGCAGGTTTATAATGTCGGCCCTCTATTTTTAAATAATTTTATTTTTCATAAACAGGCTTACTCTTAACAGAGGAAAAACTACTTATTCTCTGTCGAATTTGTTTAGCATGGTTTTTCATAAATGTTAGCAGTACTCCATATTATTCAATTGCGCCAGCAACGTCATAATCATTTAAATCTAATTCAATCGGTTGTCCGAGCGCTAGTTTGGCAAGTTCCGCTCCTAAGTATGGACCAGCTGTTAAACCCGAAGCCCCTAATCCATTCGCAACGAGAATTCCTTCAAAGTTAGGTAGTGGCCCGATAACAGGTAAGAATCCTGGTGTGAATGGTCTGAATCCAACTCTCGTTTCAAGCATTGTAGCATTTTCTAAGCCAGGTGCAACTGCTAATGCCTTATGGAATACTTCATGTAAACCACCTGCTGTTACACGATGATCGAAACCAGTATCATTCTCATGTGTTGCACCAATTACGACATGACCATTGTCAAACGTTAAAATATATTGATCGTTCGGTGGCATAACAACTGGCATATTTTCTGTTGCTGTATTTTCAATTTGCAGATGAACAATTTGTCCTTTTTGGAATGTAACTAAGAAATTAATTCCTAATGGGTTCAAGATTTCATTCGCCCATGCGCCTGCAGTTACAATAACCTTTTCTGCTAAAATTGTTTCATCGTTTACTGTAACTCCAGTAATATGATTTCCTTCACGGACTAATATGGCATCGCCTTTTATAAAAGTTGCACCATGTTTTTTCGCAGCACTTATTAATGCATTGCGTAATAATCTTCCATTCACTCGTGCAGCACCACTAATATGAACAGAACTATATTCGTCTGATAATGCTGGGAATAATTTTTTTGTTTCTTCAGCTGATAAGCGAGTTATTTCACCAATCTCTGGGGCATCTTCACGTCGTTTATAAGCTCGCTCTTCCATTTGATCTAACTTTTTCTCGTCAGTATGTAAACTAATTGCACCTACACGATTATATCCTGTGTCAGTTTCACCGTCTTCTTCTAATTGCTGAATTAACGAAGAATAGTAACGTGCACCGCCTTTAACGATTTTATACCATGCTTTATTACGACGCTGTGATAGCCATGGACATACAATACCTGCTCCTGCATCAGTTGCTTGCCCTAATTGTTGGCGATCCACGATAGTAACATTCGCACCTGCCTTAGCAAGATGATAAGCAGTAGACGCTCCTAAAATTCCAGATCCAACTACAATATACGATTTCATTTCAAACACCTTTTCTCTTTTGCTAATTATATAAATATAAGAACATTCCTTAGTATAATGGAAGGAATGCTTTTTTCAATGCACTCATCACAATTAATTGTTGCAGCATTGTGACTTTCTTAATCATTATTTTTTCTTCTTACGGAATAATTCAATTGTTTTATAGCCTTGTGAAAGGATTTCTATCATTTTCTCTAGACGTTTTTCACGTGTTTTTTCTTGTTTTACAGAAAAAAGATTACGTGCCCAATCTTTCTGATATCCAGGCGTTAAACTTTGATAAAACTTAAGTTCATTCGGGTGATTTGTTAATAATGCTTCAACATCTTTAATTCGATCTGCATAATCGGCAACACATTGACTCATAGCAGATGTTTTTGTTGTTTTTTTCTTTTCACGTTTTAAACCAACAACAGTAAAGACTTCATCCATACTTACCATTCGTGCAAATTTAATATCGCTTTCTCCCACATAACCATCTTCTCCAACGTTTAATGCCGGAAACATCTCATCACGGTGAATAAACGTACTATAACGAGCATTACCTTTTTTCGGATATGCGAAGAATACGTAACCTTTTTCAATTAGTAATTCTTCATTACTAATAATAAAATTCGTTTGTTTCACCATTTCATCAAGCGTTTCTACAAATATAAAGATAGCATCGTGTTCTTTTGAGAATGCAGTTTCTTTACCTGTAAAAATGTCATAATCACTTGGTTCGTTAATAACGACCATATTTGTATACTTATTAAGTTTCAATTTATCAATAACTGACATAATAATCTTCCTTTACATTCAAAATTCATTGTACATACTTTTTCGTACTGTTCTAGTGTATTATATGTATTAAGAAAATCAAACTTTAAATCATATTATTCTGCTGCAAAAGAACACAATTCTTTACTAGATGGGGTGGTTTTATGCCATATGTAATCCGAGATGAAGGGCTAGTTTTACAAGGGGATGATGGAAAAGAACCAATTTTTCATACATATGAAGAAGCTGAGGAAACATTAAAAACATTAACTATACCGCAGTTTCCGAAACATATTAGAAGAAAACCATTTACACCAAAAATAATAAAGATAGCCGCTTCTGAATAAGAACCGGCTATCTTTATTATTCATAACTTAATAGCAAATAAAGTATATAAAAACTCTTTATATTGATCTTCTGTAATTTCACGCTTAGTTTTTTCCCCATGAATAATTTCGGTTAAACTTGTATTCGTTAATGAAATATGGCCAGAGTTCGTCAACTTTACTGCAATTGGTCCCTTATTAAAAATAGACTTCTCATCTTCTATCACTCTTCTTTGAACATCATTTACTACTATCTCATCAATAATATGTTTATAAAAAGCATGACAAACTTTCCATTCTCCAGCAGCATCTTTTCTTTCTAAAACATAATTTCCTCTACTCGTAGCTTTTTGTCTCACTCGGTACGAACCATTTTTTGAAGAAACAGATTCACCAGTAAAAGGTACAGGAACAAGAGGTACTAACGAAGCTATACCTACATCAATTAAATACTGTACATTATTATAAGTTAAAATAATTGTTATATGGCCATCCTCAAGTGCCCATGCATTTATATCGTTTTTATAAACCGTACCTAATGCCAGTTGTACATCATAGCCACAGTCTCTTAAAAAATAGTAAAAAAGAGTGTTTAATTCGTAGCAAAGTCCACCACGGGAACTAGTTAAAATTTTCTCTCGTAAGTTTTCCAGAGAGATTTGATTCGTATTTCGTGCTATAACATCTAAATTCTCAAATGGTATAGTATGCGCAAACGAAAAGAGTATGGTAGGTAATTCTTCAAACGTTACATCATTACGTTTTTTAAGATTTAATCTTGTGAAAAGCTGATCTTGTAAACTTGTCATATTTAGCACCCCTTAAAAATTTATAAGTTAAAATAATATATGCTGATTGTAAATTTTAAGGGGCACTGTAACAATGTACATTTCATTTAACTGTACCGGTACAAAAATTACGATTCACGAGGTAAATTAATAGAAGGCGTCATTACAAATGTCTTTTCTGTAATTACTTCTTTTTGGGGCAAATCAAAAGCTACGAATATAAATTTAATAGTTTATCTATAGGCAAATTATTAATATCACTTAAATCAACAAAATATTGAAGTTGCCACGTTTGGCTCTTTTTAGCTTGATTGCTAACAGTGGTATCCCAAACAGGATATATTCTCATTGCCATTTTCCCTGTTTGACTTGGTGTTCTCAATATTTTTTCTTTAAGAAGAATCTCTTTAGGGAAAATAAATTGCCCTAGTTTATTATCAGCAATACAAGTGATTACTAATAAATCAGGAGCAGCTTCATAAGAGAAAGCTCTATTTCGCATATTTTCATCTTTCTCCCAAAAAGAAACAAATTGCCCAATTTTATTAGGAGTAACTTTTGATTTTCTAAAACGAATGGTTTTGTTATTTAAGTGGAATAAACATCCGGCATATTCTGCGTTTTGCTTTTCTTCTTTTAGATTCGTAATCATTAAGTTGTTAGGTTTGTAAACTATATTATTTAAATTTCGGATTATATTATTAAAATTGTTCAAAAAAACTCCCCCTTTATTCATCTCTTAGTTTACCACAAACATCAGTTCTTCTATATCGTATATAATTATGAACTAATTGAAATGGGGGAATTTAGCAGAATATAATTATTACTTTAATGTACTTAGTTTTTCAATTGCTTGTTGTTCAGTTGCTAAGTAAAAAATGTCATTCCCTTTATTACATTCATAAATAAAATCCTTTAAGCTTTTACTAGTATACATAGAGAAATCTCCAACAATAGCAATCTTTACCTTGTAGTTTATAAACTTTTGAAGGATATCGCCCGCAAGCCGTGTTTTTAGATCAAAGAAATCTTCCCTTATTAAAGATTTATGGATAATAATATGTTTCGCATCTACCTCATATTGAACTGTTGCCATAGTATCTAATGCAGACTGAACATCCGATATTAATACCTTATCGTTTCTAATGAGCGCAATATTGATTCCATCGATTACTACTTTCTTTATTTCCATAGTCCCACCCCTTTATAATTTACACAGTATGAGTAAAATTGTTTTACAAAACTTCGTATATTAAAATCGTATCTATTTTTTTATTACTAATACGGTCAATGAAATTAATGATAGTTTCTCTTTTTTATATTTTTGAATATATATATGGAATTGCCTTTACTTGTTATAAAAATATTGTGGAGTAACATAACTTAACAAACTATTCAAAGTGTTAATCTCGGCATATGGTTGTATTTTGGTAGTATTCTTGATTTTCTGAGGGTTAAACCACACACCTTTTATATTTGCATTTTGAGGACCAGCAATATCCTTTTCTAAGTCATCTCCAACAAATAAAGTATTTTCCGGCTGTAAATTTAGCTTATTTAATGCTAGTTCGAATATACGTTTATCAGGTTTACTAAATCCCACTTCTTCAGAAATAATGATTGTTTCAAAATACTTATTTAAATTCGTGTTAAATATTTTAGCTTTTTGCCTCTGAGTTGAGCCATTTGTTATAATTCCAACTTTAAAGTGCTTCTTTATTTGATTTAAGAAATGAATAGTATTTTGGTCTATTGAAAAACATCTAGGGAAATTATTATTCCAAAAATCTTGGATGTAATTGCGTGGCAATCTATACTTCGGCGTGAATTCATCAAACAATGATTCTAAAACTGTCGTTTTATTACTTATGCCATATTCTCTTTTATCGTGTTCTTTGAATTTCTGTAACATGTTGCTTTTAGCCGCACTATCTACATTTTCATAACACTTTTCTAAAACAATTAAAAATAATGACTCTACTGCTTTATCCCTATCAAGTAATGTATCATCTAAATCAAACAGCATCGCTTTATAACCCATCAAATCATTTCACAACCTTTCTAGCATTATATAAATCTCTCCAAGTTTGTACCTTTAAACTTTTGGTTTAGCAAGAACATTGTTATGTAGTGATTAACGATTAAATAAAAACTAGATGAAAGAAATTCATAGTTCTTGGCACACACTCTAGTATTACAGTAGCTTCTTCTATATTGAAATTCCTTTTCCTCTTTTGGTAAAGAAGCAAAAGTATATTTTCGAGAATTTTAAGAAACTACATACAATTCACGTTATTATACATTAGTTTTTCGTAAATATTAATCGTACATCAATTCATACGATAAGTTTTTTTAAGCAATTATTTCTCCATAAAAAAGGAATATAGCTAATAATACTTTTTGGTAGTAAACGTCCTATGAAGTTTACTACTGTATCTCCACATAAACTCCAGATTGTACGGCTATAATGACTACCAGAGGTGATATTATGAAAAATTATCATATCCTCGTGGTTGAGGACGATCGAGAAATTCAGGAATTAATTAAACAATTTTTAATGACACAGCATTATACAGTGGTAGTCGCTTCAGATGGACTAGAGGGTATGACACAATTTAATAAGCAATCATTTGATTTAATTCTTCTAGATGTCATGATGCCCAATCTTAATGGATTTGAAGTTTCTAAAATGATTCGAAGTCAGTCAAACGTACCAATTATTATGCTAACTGCGTTGGAAGAAGAGGAAGATCAAATGAAAGGATTCGATCTTGGGATCGATGATTATATAACAAAACCCTTTTCATTTCATGTTTTGATTAGACGAGTCGAAGCTGTACTTAGAAGAAGTTATGATAAAAATGTAAATAATCATTTGATATTTAAAGAAGTTCGTATCGATGTGGATGCATATAGAGTGTATGTAAATGACGTTGAAATTATATTAACGACAAAAGAGTTTGAAATTCTACAACTACTATTTCAAAATGAGAGAAAAGTACTTACAAGAGAAAATATCGTAGAGAAAGTTTGGGGGTACGATTATTTTGGAGAAACACGAATAATTGATACACATATTAAAAACCTACGCAAAAAATTAGCTATCCCTTATATTAAAACAATAAAGGGTATTGGTTATAAAATTGATGAATAGTATTGTGAAACTCATGAAAATGAAGCAAATCACTTATAAACTCTTTATGACTACATCTCTCATTTTGTTATCCTTTGCAGTATTGATTTATTTAACTTTATACTTCTTTCTCCCTACATTTTATGAGCAATATAAAACAGATCAACTTCAAACAGGGATAAACGAAATCATTGATAAGTCTAAAAATCTTACGTTTCAAGATGCGATACCACTTTTTGATGAATACGCAAAAAAAAATAATGCGATGCTTTACCTTCAAAATAAAGAAGGGGTAATTATTTACTCTCCTTCGTTTTCTTTTATTCAAAGTGGTACGCAAAAAACAGTAGTTACTAAAGCAACACGATTCGAGAATGCAAGTACCCTTAGCAATTCATATAACGTTACGAAACCAATTCAATTCCAAGATGGTAGTTTAACGCTTATAGTCTTTGCTACATTTCAACCGATTGATGAAGCTTCACAGGTTTTAGTACGCTTTCTCCCCTATATTAGTATCATTGTACTCGTAATTGGTATAGGGAGTGCTTATTTTTATTCCAGGTTTATTACAAAGCCACTTATTTATATTAATGAAGGTGCACAAAAGATGGCAAATTTAGATTTCTCCGAAAAAATTGAGGTTCGCTCTACAGATGAGTTAGGAGAATTGTCTAATAGTTTGAATGACATGTCTATTAACTTACAACAAGCTATGTTTGATTTAAAAAAAGCAAATGAACAATTAAAAAATGATATTGAAAAAGAAAGAGAAATAGAAACAAAACGCAGAGAGTTTTTTGCGATTGTAGCACATGAATTAAAGTCCCCTCTTACTGTAATGAAAGGCTACTTAGAAGGGATGATTTACAATATTGGCCCTTATCAAAATCGCGATCAATATTTAAAGAAAAATCATCAAATTATTGAAAGTATGGAACAATTAGTTCGTGAAATTTTAAGCGTATCGAAATTAGAACAACACACCTTCAAACTAAAAGTAGAGAAAGTTAATCCTTCAAAGTTAATAGGTACAATCACAAAAGATCTCGAATTTTTTGCTTCTCAAAAGAGCATCGAATTAATAAAAGAAATTGATTCTGATCTTTCTATTTATACAGATTGTGCTCTTTTAGAAAAAGCATGTAAAAATATTATTCACAATGCGGTTATGTATTCACCACATAATGAAAAAGTCTATATAAAGTTAAGTGAGGATTCGAAACAAGGTCAAATCGAAATGCAAATTATAAATACAGGTGTCAATATTAAAGATGAAGATTTACAACAAATTTTCAAACCATTTTATCGAATTGAAAAATCAAGAAATCGAAATACTGGAGGAAGTGGTTTGGGGTTATATATTGTTAAACAAATTCTTGAAACGCTAGATATAAAGTATTCAATAAAAAATATGGAACATAGTGTGCAATTTCGCATGAGCATTCCATTATCTAAACACAAAAACAAACAAACTCTCCTTTAAATAGGACGAGTTTGTTTGTTTTTGTAGTAAGTATAAACTTATTAACAGGTTTTTCACTTAATGGACAAATGCTGCTTCTTAAATGGCGATTATCATAAGTAGTGACAAACTGTATTCAATTTACATATTTATCTTCTACTTTTCAGATTAATTTGGAATTCTTTTATGATAAGCTATATGTAAAGATTAAAGATAAAGGATGATTCGTATGCAAATAAGACCAAAGGTAAGTGAATATAACTCCTATTATGCAACGTATACCAACTTAGTATCAGACGGAAATATCATACATATTCTAGAACAACAAATGAAGGAAACGAATCTTTTATTAAAGGGAATTTCTAATAGTGAGGGACTTTTCCGGTATGCTCCTACTAAATGGAGTATAAAAGAAGTAATCGGTCATATAGCAGATACAGAACGGATTATGGCGTATCGATTGCTATCTATCGCTCGAGGCGAGACAGCAGAACTTCCAGGCTATAATGATGATATGTATGTTCTTAGAGCTGCTTTTGATAAGCAATCTATGCAAGATCTTCTTGAGAATTTAATAGTTGTTCGCCAATCTACCCTGTATTTACTTAGAAGCTTAGATAAAGAAGCTTGGTCACAAAGAGGAAATGCGAATAATTCTGAAGTTACAGTTCGTGCATTAGCATACATCATTGCTGGTCATGAGCTTCATCATCTTCAAATTATAAAAGAACGTTACCTTGGTTCTGATTTATATCCAGCAACTTAACATTTGAAGAAAATGAGTCCTATTTATGTAGTGCTCTTTTTCAGTATTTATAACGGATTAGTGCTTAGAACTATGGCAATTAAATGCATTTATTTATAAAGTCCACCACATAATATATATGCTATCCCCTCTTATGCTGTACATAATTTTCTTTAGGCTGATATACTATAAACACAATAGTTCTGGAAAGGTGATGATAGTATGTATGAATAACAAAATAATAGAGATAGAGATCAAAAAATGATGTTTTCTATGCAAGGAGTTCCCTCAAATAAAATTAACATGAATCAATTACCTAAATGGATTAGAATTTTTGGCTATTGCGCGTTTGGTTGGATGATAGTATTTAGTTTAATTATGATTGTAGGTTTAATTCTGCAATAACTATACAGATACACAGGTAAACGGGACAGCATTTAGATTATATATCTAGGTATTGTCTCGTTTTTCATGTGTAATTATCCCATGATATCGGTAACCAATTATAATAAAAAGAACTTGTAGGATATTCTACAAGTTCTTTTTCAAATATTATTAAAACGGGAACAACAAACTATTTTAACATTCAGTACAGGGAGACCATTTTGATTATGGCTTGATTTCATTTTAAATCAAATATAAGCTTTTGAAAGATCTAGTTTTTGAAAATTATGTGAATTAAATAACTACGATATTTATATTAGATTTCATTTATGACCAACTTCTTCTTACTTAAATACACTGCACGATCTGATTTTTTAGCAACCTCCTGTGAGTGAGTCACAACAATAATGCATTTATTCTCTTTATGTGCAAGTTCTTGAAACAGTTCTATTATATCCATTGCGGTTTCCTCGTCGAGATTTCCTGTCGGCTCATCTGCAATTAGTAAATCAACATTACAAGATAGTGCTCGAGCGATTGCTACACGCTGTTGTTGCCCGCCACTTAGTTGCAGGACGTTTCGTTTCGCTTCAGCTTCTGAGAGTCCTACCCTCTCTAATAATTCTAATGCTCTTGCTGTTTTATTTTGCACTTTAACACCTGTAATTTCCATTGCTGTTAAGACGTTTTGAAGAGCGGTCATATAGGTAATTAAGTTATAAGATTGGAAAATTACAGATACATTTTGATTACGGTATCGATCCAAACCAATTTTTCTAATATCTTTGCCATTATACAGTACATAACCATTTTTAGGGACATCTAGTCCACAACCTAAACTTAGAGTTGTAGTTTTACCAGATCCAGATGGTCCTAAAATCGTGTAGAAATGTCCTTTTTGAAAAGAAAAGTTAACATTATCTAGTATCGCTACATTTTTTCCGTTACTTTCATAATAATAATCCAAATTTTTAAACTGTAAAATCGTCTCCATATCGAGCCTCCTCATTCATCTTTTAAAAGAATTTGTTTTGGGTTTAAACGTAGAATAGATAATGCTGGAAGAAGCGTTGCTATTATAGCAATAGCTAGTCCAATTCCACCCATTTTTCCTACATCTTCTCCTGTTACACTTACATCAATTTTATCAATTGGATCTTCTTTTTGATTTTGTAGAGTACCACCGGGTCCAGCCATCATTACAGTACCATGTTGCGAGGTATCTGTTTCTTCGCTTGCAGTAGCAATTTCATTCGAAAGTAAATTATCCCCGATATATTGAGAAACTTTAGCTCCTGTTGTTATGGATAATCCAAATGCTAAAATAGCGACACACACTACTTCTACTACGAATTGCGCCATCAGTTTCCACTTTTTCTCTCCAATAGACAATAGAATTCCCATTTCTTTACGACGCCCTTTAATTGATAGCATAATAATTAATCCTAAAATGATCGCACCTGCAATCGATACAATATAAATGATCATTTGAGAAGTCGAAGAGATATTTTCGATAGGACCAATCATTTGCTTGTACAATGAATCATGCGCATCTAATTTATAATAATTAAAATCAATATTAGATTTTTTTGCTTCTTTTTTAAATGCATCAATATATTGTGGATCATTCAAGAAATACACGACTTGAACACTACTTATACCTTGGTCTACTTCTAATTTTTTCATAGTTGAATGCGGCATATATAGTTTATTAGCTGGATCCATAATAGGAGGAGCCTGTTGACCCATTGCTTGCTCATTTGTTTCGTAAATACCGATAATTTCAACCTCAAGGGTTTCCTTCTTATCCCCTGATTGCACTTTAACTTTGTCTCCTACTTTCAAATTGTTTAATTCCGCTAATCGTTTTTCCATTAAAGCTACATTCTGATCCTTCATTTGCTCTGTAATTGGTTTTCCATCAATGATTTTACTTTTTCCGTTTTTAAAGCTTTCTTGTAATGCAGTCTTGCGAACTCCCTCAATCATAAAAGAAGCATTCATATCTATTTCTGTACCAGAGCTTGAACCGCCTCGCACAGCCGCCATTCCGGCTTTACCTTTTCCTTCTTCTTCTCCTTCTGAAGCTCCTACTAGTTTAAGTCCATCAGAAATACCAAAAGTGTTAGCTATGTAATTATAGTCTTTTACATACTTGGATTTCGCTAATTGATCTGTTTCTTTTGTATCGAGCTGCGGTGGATTTGGCATTTCTCCAGTTTCCTTAGCTTTTTGACCTAACTTGTCGAAATCAAGACCTAAAGTAACATCTGCACCAAGTTTTTTTCTCGCAGCATCCGCTGCTTTTTTTGACGCATTTTGGATTGTGAAACCTGAAAGAACCAAATTTGTAACAATCAGAAAAACTGCCATCAAAATTAATGATGTTCCTATCCTTTTTTTCATACTGAGAATTGCTCGTTTCATAAAATTCATTTTTTCTTACCTCCTTGATATCTTGTATTCTATATAGGTTATCTAGAGTTTATATGGAGCTAATCGGTAGTTTAACTAGAGATATAAGGAGTTTATGTGTAGTTATTTACCTGTTTCAGAAAAGCTAGAACACAAATTCAAAAACGCAGCCGTTTTTGAATATTGGTAAGGAGTTATTCCGTTTAATAAATTTATATAAAAGTTAAGATTAATTTAATGTATGTAGCACAAAAAATATTTACTGTATAATTTCTATACAATAAATATAGAGAAACCTATTTGTTTATCTATATAGGGATTTTAATATAGTTACTGTATCTCATACAAATCACGTCGCTTTAAAAGGTGCATCTTTTAATATGAAAATAAGCAAGTTAATATTCTCTTATATGAATAAGAATATTAACTTGCTTTTTAGATTTTAGTATAATTTATTTATAGTTTTATTTTATTGCAAGCTTTATAATATGATATACAAATTTATCACCTACTATTAGGAAAAGAGAATATTTTATAATTAATTTACACCATAAATTTTGTCCATGTTTTAAACAATATGTATTTTGGAGGAGGTTAATTTGATTTTTTCAAAACTCATTGATCGGTACGCCTTATATGATTTACACAAAAAAAGAAGTGTAGCGTTTCAGTATACTTCCCTATCTAACACTTCATTAAATATAAAGGACATAGAATCTTTTTATAAAGTAAAACCATCCTATATTCATTTTGACATTAAGCATTCAAAGCAGGAAAATGAATACATGGTTGGGTAATTCAACTATAAAAGTTCGGTTCAATCCGGTGATTCACGCAACGACTCTGTAACTGGGGAATTATTCTTACATGAAAATGAAAATGCACCTCATGTTATCTTTGTTCACGGTTGGAGAATGGATTCTAACGAACGTGTGAAAAAAATATTCCACGATCATATGACCAGCCTGAAGTGGAATATGTATTATTTCACTCTACCCTATCATTTTGAAAGAAAACCCGATCAATCCTTATTCAGTGGAGAGTATATGGTAAGTGCAAATATTGAACGAACAGTACAAGCAACTAGACAAGCGGTAGCTGATTTACGAGCTTTGATTAAATGGATTAAAGCAAATAAAAATGGTCCCCTCATTCTAATAGGAATTAGTTTAGGTGGATTTATTACTAACTTAACCTCTCTTGTTGAAGAAGAAATTGATGTGTTAGCATCCATTTTCTATGCAAATCGACTCTCTTATTCAATTTGGAATACAACTCCAGGTAAGTTTATTAGAGAAGACTTGGAACATCATGGTGTTACGTATGATGATTTAATAGATTATTGGAAAATCACTGAACCGAGTCAAGCATTACCAAAAGTACAAAAAGAAAATATTTTATTAATTTCAGGTAAGCACGATCTATATGTGCATTCTGAGGATACAGACTACTTGTGGGAAGCTTGGGAAAGGCCTACACGATATATTTATACATGTGGGCATGCCGGGATAGTTCTTAAACGTAAAAAAATTGCAACTGATACTATCAATTTTATTCAAAATCGATTGAACGCCCTGCACTTATCCAATGACAGGTCTTAAATTGTGAGATTACTAAGTACAAAATCTTATACTTATATTGTTATATTTTTTACTAGTCACCTTTGTAAATCTTAGCCCCAAGCCTTACACGATTGAAAATGAAATAAAATAAATAACTAAGGAACTAATTTACCATGTGGAAAAACATTGCTCAGCATTTTCACCAGTGGTCCCTGTATATGCAATATTACATACAAAAATCTTTATTTATTACGTTATTAATTTAAAAATAAATTATTCATCCATTAATCTATACCATCCGTATTTACATTTATGGATACCCTAATTACATATGAAAAAGAGAGAAGAACATTGGTTAGTTCTTCTCTTTTTGTTTATTTTTAAAATAACTATCTATAAAATTTTGCTTTTCATAATTCTTCATGAGTCTAGAAAAGAATCTAATCCTTTTCTAGACTCAAAAAGAAATTTTTCTAATGTACATAATTACAACGACATTAAACCACTTTGCTCTTAAATCCGCTACTTGTATTATTAATTGCATGAAACTCCTTCTTGAGAAAGGTTTTAATTTCCGAATATTCTGTTGACCGTTATAACATATCCAATTTACAATTTAATTGTGGTGTTCTTTCACAATTAAACTACTTAGAATACACTTCATTTATTTGAAAACAATTACAAATAGAGGTGCTAAAATGAAAACTAGAGTAAATCCAGAATTATTACAAGGGTTAGAGATGTTTCCGGATCTCGATTTACGCCCAGAAAATTTGCAATCAATCAGAGAAGGAATAGCTCAAATGAGACCACCTACCGTTGTTGATGACTCTCTTTCTTTAACAGATAAAGTCATTGTTGGGCCTGATGATAATCTGTTACCATTACGAATTTATCGTCCAAAATCAAATCATGAATCTTTACCTGTCTTATTATGGATACATGGTGGAGGTTATATCTTAGGGTCGATAGATGATAACGATGATACTTGTATGAGGTTTGCAAAAGAAGCTAGCTGTGTGGTCGTGTCTGTAGACTACCGCTTAGCACCTGAACACCCTTACCCAGCACCAATTGAGGATTGTTATTCAGCTTTAAAATGGATTGCTGATAATGCAAAGTCATTAAACATTGATTCGAATCGAATTGGGGTTGCAGGAGTAAGCGCTGGCGGTGGACTAACAGCAGCATTATCATTATTAGCCCGAGATCGAAAATATCCTTCAATTTGTTTACAAATGCCACTATATCCAATGATTGATGACAGAAATGATACACCTTCAGCAAATGAAATTAAAGAGGGATTTGTTTGGAACCAAAAGGCAAATGAAGCTGGCTGGAAAATGTATTTAGGAGAAATGTATGGAACAGATCAAATCCCTGCCTATGCAGCACCTTCTCGAGCTGAGGATTATAGTGACTTACCGTATACTTACACATTTGTTGGTCAATTAGATCCATTCCGCAGCGAAACATTAACCTATGTAAGCAAACTAGCACAAGCTGGTGTTGATGTGGAGTTTCATTTATATCCAAATGCCTATCACTGGTTTGAAGGGTTAAATCCAAATGCCGATGTATCTATTTATGCTGTGAACGAAATAGTACAAGCAATAAAGACTGGTTTCAAACGAGTATCCAAGGTTGAGGCTTAATCCCATTACAAGAGAAACACTTATAAATAGTATATATGTATTTATCATTTAAATATAATAGCCGATTCTAAATAAGAATCGGCTATTAATATGTAAAATCCGCCTAATATATTAAGGTTGAGAAACAGATATAAGATGTTTAGGCGATGTGTTTATTTCCTCTGCTAACGCTTTTATGTTCATCATGATTTGAAGTATTTCTTCTTTTGTGGTTCTTGGGTTGATAGAGCAAAGTCGAATTACTACTTTTTCTTTTAATTTAGTCGTACTTAGCATAGCAAATCCTCTTTGATTAATTTCTTCCACCAATTTTTTGTTTATTTCATGAATTGTATCTGTAGATGTTAGCTCACATGGAATATAACGAAAAGTAACAATTCCTAATTGGGCAGGTGTTACTACTTCCCAATCTTTTTCTTTCCTTAAAAACTCTTCAACTTGTTCAGCTAGCATAATGCCATGATCAATTGCCTCACGAAAAGCTGTAACTCCGAATGCTTTAAAAGAAAGCCATACCTTTAATGCTCTAAATCTACGAGAAAGTTCAATTCCACGCTCCCCAAAATTCACTTTTTCTTCTATATTAGTTTCTGTATCCTTAATATACTCTGGGATCATACGGAATGTTTCACTTAAATATTGGCTATTTCGAATAAGTACACAACCAACATCATAAGGCTGAAAAAGCCATTTATGCGGGTCTAACGTTAAAGAATCGGCACGATGAATTCCACTTAATAACTCCCTTCCTTTTTCACTGAGAATTGCTGCAGCCCCATAAGCCCCATCCACGTGTAGCCATATATCTTCATCACCACATACATCAGCCAATTCATCGAGGGAGTCCACCGCTCCGCAATTCGTTGTCCCTGCATTAGCAATAACACAGAATGGTTTTTTCCCTTTTAATCGATCTTCTTTTATTTGTTTTCTTAAAGTACTAACTGAAATTTTTAAGTCTTCATCTGTCTCAATTCGGCAAATTTGATGCTGTTTAAAACCTAATACTTTAAGTGCTCGATCTACAGAAAAATGAGTTTGGTTAGAAAAATAAACAATCGCATTTTCTATGTCATTATTCAGCTTGACCTGTCTCGCTACAGTAAGTGCAGTCAAATTAGCCATGGAACCACCACTGACAAATAGTCCTTCAGCTGAATCAGGGAATCCTAGCATTGATTTTAACCAGTTAATTGTCGTTAATTCAATTTGTTCGGCACCTGCACCTACTATCCAAGCTGTAGGAAATACATTAAACCCACTTGCTAAAAAATCTGCTAATACACCAACATAATTATTAGGACCTGGCACAAAAGCCATAAAATGAGGATGATCCACATGAGTAATTTGATTAAACACATTGTTATTAAGAAAATGAAGTAATTCCTTTGGATTAGATCCGTTTTCCGGAATCGTTTCAATTAGCTTGTCTCTAAAAATATTACTATCAATCGTTTCTGAAACTGGTTTACTTTTTAAATGATTCATATGATCAACAATCAAGTCAACCGCTTGATATCCTAACTGACGCATCTCTTCGGCTGATAACTGTAATTTTTTTGTCATTTGATTTACTCCTATTCTATTTAAAAAGGCGAGTTCTTGCTCGCCTTTTCATTTTTTATAATTTGTAATCACAAATTGTTTGTATTGGATTTTGAAGAATCGTGTTGATTAACCCATGGATCTGATTTAATATTCCCTGTATTTTCTCTGCTTCATATACCGTTTGATCATATCCAAACTTTATTGTAAGTCTTTCTTCAGGGAAGCACATAATTCCATACTTTACATGTGGCTCATCAACAACTTCGTAATCCGTGATAGCAAAATGTCTGTTTTCATTTGAAGAAAAGATTGCTGGATTAGTTGGATAGTTTTCAAAAACCCAAAGATGGTCAGTCAACTCAGTTTTTAATTCACTTTGCTTTTGTATATCAACAAATGAATAGTATGCATACTCATTACATTTCAATGTCTCTAGTTGTACCTTTTGCAGAAAATCCACAAAAGATTGCGTTTCTGTCCATGCTAATCGGATAGGCAAAATATTTGTGAACAGACCGAACATATTTTCAATTGCTTCTACTTCGGGAGGTCTGACTGATACTAGATTAGGCAATACTACTTCTCTCGTTCCGTTAAATTTGCCAAGCAATATTCCCCATACAGCTAGTAATGCCGTATTCATAGTTATATTATTTTTAGTTACAAATGTCTGTAACTGATCAGTCAAATCCTTGTCTAATGTTAAATCCATAAAAGTGAAGTTTAACCCTTCACTTTTAGATGGGACTTTCTTTTTAGGAATACTAATTTTCTGATTGTATCCTGATAAATAATCTCGCCAAAAATGACGTGCTTTCTCATGATCTTGTGCCAAAGTCCAATCTATAAATGTTTCAAAAGGTTTTACCATAGGTAACTCCGCCGTAGTTCCCGCATTTGTAGTTTCGTAGAGCTGGAATAATTCGTCTATCAAAATGCTGACGCTCCAACCATCACATAATAGATGATGGGAACTCCAAATTACCTTATACTCGTTATTACCTAGTTGGAATATACAGAGACGGGTCATAAGTTCACCATTTTTAAATCCTTGACTTAAATTTTCATTCATCCACTGATCTAGGAATTCTTGCTGTTCTTGTTTCGTCATCTCAATCAAGTTTTTTATTTCTGAATTTATTTGAACATCATATAGAACAGCTTGCCAAGGTTTTGCTTGTTCATCTTGCACAATTATTGTTCTTAAAGAATCATGACGATCAACTAATTGTTGGAAACACTGAATAAAGAGTTTAATATCCAGCTCCCCCTTAAGTGCCCAAATTGTTTGTTCAAAATATGCATTTGTATCAGGTTCATTCGTAGCATGCTCATAAATAACTTCCTGGAAAGGTGCTAACGGGTAAATACGTTCTATTTTTATATCCGGCATTTTTTCTTGTATTTTGTTAAGTGTATGTTGATTAAGTTGTTTATCTTTAACATTTAGTAATGTAGCTTTATTATCGTTCATTATGTTTACATCATTTGTTTGTGAACTTGAAAACTGGTCTAGCTTTTTAACAAATTGAACCATGTCCCTTAATATAGGAAATGAAAATATATTTTTTGGTTCAAGCTCGAATCCTTGTCGATACAGTCTGACGGACACTTGAATCGCTTTTATTGAATCTCCACCTAAGGCGAAGAAATGATCATTTACTCCAACTTGATCTATTTTGAGTACTTCTTGCCAAATACTAGTTAATATTTTTTCCATTTCAGTTTTTGGGGCAATAAATACTTCATTTTTTTGTTTCTCCGGAGTAGGGAGCGCTTTTCTATCTAATTTCCCGTTTGGAGTCAGGGGTAATTGGTCCAAATAAACAAAATAAGAAGGAATCATATAATTTGGCAAGTGATCTCGCAAATGCTTTCGTAGTTCTGTTGTACTAATATTTTGCTCAGTTACCACATATGCAACTAAAAATTTCATTCCGTTCTCATCTGTTTGATCAATTACGACAGCATGTTCGACTTGTTTATAAGTTAGAAGACAATGAGAGATTTCTTCTAACTCTACTCGATATCCTTGAATTTTCACTTGGTAATCTTGGCGGCCTAAAAATTCAATATATCCCTCAGAATGCATTTTTCCACAATCTCCTGTTTTATATATAAGACCAAAATCAGGATGTGAAACAAACGCTTCATTTGTTTTCTTTTCATCATTTAAATATCCTTTAGCAAGGCCCACTCCCCCGATATATAAATCTCCAATTACACCAACAGGGCACATTTTCTTTTCATAGTTCAACACATAATACGTTTGGTTTGCCAAGGGCATCCCGTATGGAATACTATTCCAATGTGATTCCACCTGTTTGACCGGATAATAAATTGACCAAATCGATGCTTCTGTTGCCCCTCCTAGTGAAACTACTTCTGCAATCGGAAAATGTCTTTTTATTTTTTCTGGTAAAGAAAGCGGAATCCAATCTCCACTATGTAAAACTAAACGTAAAGAAGGATATTCAAAATGAGAACCTACTTGATCCAATGCCAAATCCATGATTGCAGGCACTGTATTCCAAATTGTAATCCCTCTACGTTCGACAGTGCGGATTAATTCTTGCATGTCTCTCGGATCACGAATCATTACTAACATTGCACCTGTGCTTAAAGCTCCGAAAATATCGTATACAGATAGGTCAAAACACATGGAAGAGATACCAATAATACGATCATCTTCATTCACCTCATATTTTTGATTTATGTCTTGAATAGTATTTGTAACCGCTTGGTGAGTAATAATTACTCCTTTTGGTTTTCCTGTACTTCCTGAAGTGTATATAATATAGGCAATATCTTCTGGACCAGCAATAGCGGGCATATCTTCTGTTGTATAAAATGACAAATGATTTTCTTCATAAAGACTAGGTTCTAATAAAAGCTTGCATGAGCTATTTTTTAAAATATATGTTTGGCGATCTAAAGGATGATCGGGATCAATCGGAACATAAGCGGCACCTGATTTTAAAATACCTAACATATTAACAATTGTGTCAACTCGCCTTTTTGCTAAAAGACCCACTTTGTCACCTAGACCAATGCCTTGCTCTTTTAAGAAGTGGGCAATTTGATTGGAGCGTTTATGAAGTTCCGTGTATGTTAACCATTCTTGTTCAAATACCACTGCTACTTCATCCGGTGTACGTTTTACTTGGTCTGTAAATAATTGATACAGAGTAGTTGAAGGTATTTTTTCTGTTGTTTCATTGTATTGCTTAATTAAAATTTGATCCGATTCTTTCATCTGCAAAGATGTTATATCGCTTTGTTTCACCAATTGTTCCAATAAGTCAACAAATTGGGAAAACATTGCTTCTATTACATCAACATCAAACAACTCTTCAACATAGTTCCAGCTAATTAGTAACTCTCCATTTTTTTCAATTACTACATTATCCAAATACACTTGTGGAGTCCGAGCATGAATATAGCGAAGAGAACCAAGTTGTTCCCAAGAGAAAGCACCTGCACCTGCTAACATCGAGGTGAAAACGATTGGCATAACTGCTTTTGGCGTCATTTGATGATATCGAGTAAAATCTCGAATAAAGTTAACTCCATCGTAATGACGATGTTCAAGGCCATCTAATAAAGTAGCTTGCGTTTCTTTTACTCTAGTAAAGAAAGTTTGCTCTGGTTTTACATCAACATCCAATAAAATAAGTGATGTGAAATCTCCAACAATCTGTTCTACTTCATCATGTACAGGATAACGGTTAAATACAGTCAAGTTAATTGCTAATCGACGTTGATTACTCCAATATGCCAACACATCACCATATATTGTACAAAGTAGAGCGGAAGGCGTTACCTCTTTCTCTTGTGCTAACTTTCGTAGCTTTGTCCATTTTTTATTATCCAGGATTTTTGTAAGTGATTGGAATTTAGGAGTAGCAATCTCTGCTGGATCCTTTTTTAACAGCAAAGAAGGTGCAAACGGAAAGTCAGGAAGCTTACTTGTCCAATAATCTTTTGCTGTTTTATATTCTTCGCTTTGTTCCATTTCATCATAGATAAACATATAATCTTGAAAATCAAAAGATAAAGATTCTAATTTTTGATTTGGTTTATAATAATAATGCAACAAATCCTGTCCAACAATGTTCATGCTTGCTCCGTCCATTAACAAAGCATCGTATCGAAAACATAATAAATACGTGTCTTCTTTTAAAAGAAAAGCTTTCAATTCAAACAAAGGCCATTGCCCCAAAGGGAATACATGGTTAGTCATTCGAGACCGCTCTTCTTGTAAGCGAGCATGTTGATTCCTATCATCTAAATCTATGAGACTCTCTATTTCAATCTCGTAATCAGGAACGCTTTGTAATATTTGCTGTTTTCCCTCTGGTAAAATTACAGCTCGCAACATTGGATGACGATGGATCACCTTTTGAAAACTTTTTGAAAGACGATTGATATCCAATGCTGTTTCATATTCAAAATATGTTTGAGGGGAAATACCACTTAATTCAAACTGTGAATTCCTTCCTAACATATACGCTGTCTGAACTTCTGTTAAGGAGAATGGATTAGACAAATCTTTAACATGAGTTGGTTTACTTTCAAAGTTTTCTTCTTTATGCTCTAACTTTACACAAGAACTCAGTTGAGCGATTGTAGGGTGCTTAAAAAAATCTGTTGTACTTATTTTTAAGCAGTCTTTTCTTAATAAATTAATTACCTGAAGTGCTTTAATGGATTCTCCTTTTAATGCAAAAAAATTATCATGAATACCGATTCCCTCAATCTCCATAACTTTTTCCCACGCACGCACCAATTTTTGTTCAATTTCATTGCGCGGGGCAACGTATGGAATTGATACATAATCCGTTTGGGTTATATCCAATAACCTTTTTCTATCCACTTTTCCATTTGGATTCAATGGAATCTCTTCTACCTGAATCATTTTTTCAGGAATCATAAACTCAGGTAATTTATCACTTAAATATTTTCTGATTTCACCAAAAGACACCTTGTTATCCGATACATAGTAGGCAGCTAATAATTTCCTATTTCCATACACTTGATCAACAACGATAGCCTGGTTTATTTCTGGATATTCCCTTAATTGAGTTTCGATTTCTCTTAATTCAATCCGATACCCTCGAATTTTCACTTGATGATCCATTCGACCTAAATACTCAAGTTCCCCATTAGGCAACCAACGAACGAGATCACCTGTATGATACATCATTTCCCCTGCCGCAAAAGGACTCTGTACAAATTTTTCATCTGTCAGTTTACTTTTACCAAGATACCCTCGTGCTACCGCTACTCCAGCAATGCAGAGTTCACCGGGAATTCCAAATGGTTTTAATTGGCCATACTTATTCAATATATAGGAATGATAATTCGGATTTGGTTTGCCGATCGTAACTTCTTTGGAAGTGCTCAAGTCTTTTACTGTTGCGCAAATGGTTGTTTCTGTGGGACCATAAATATTTAAAATTGTTGCTTCACTGATACAACGAATTTTTTCAACCAAATCAATGGAAAATGCTTCTCCTGCTAATAAAATAGATTTTAAATCTTTTAGAAAATTTGCCCCTTCTGGATCACTCAAAATCACTTCCATTCGCGATGGCGTTGATTCCCATAAATCCACCTTATGTTTTTTGACCAAATGAGCCAATTCTTTTGTTGCAAACTGTTCCTCTATAGCAATTACTACTTTTGAACCTTGCGTTAAAGGAAGACATATTTCTAACAAGGAAATATCAAAAGATACACTAGCAAGAAACAAGAATGATTGATTAGCTTTTACTTTTTCTCTCATTACATTTAAAAAATGAACTAGCGATTTTTGTTCTATCATTACCCCTTTTGGATTTCCTGTCGATCCTGATGTGTAAATAACATAAGCCAAATCATTAGGATTATGTTCTCGTACTAAATTACTTTCTTCACCTTGGAAAAGATATTCTTTATCAAGATACAGTACTTCACCCGCAAATTGCGGCAATACTTCCTCTGTTCGCTTACTAAGTAAATATTTTGCTTGACTATCTTGTAACATATATTCAATTCGTTCAGTTGGGTAGTTAGGGTCGATTGGTAAATACGCTGCTCCTGCTTTTAAAATCCCCATCATACCAATAATCATTTCTAATGACCGATCTACCATAACGCCAATAATACTTTCTTTTGAAACACCTTTACTTTGAAGAATAGAAGCCAATTGATTCGCTTTCTTATTCAATTCTCTATATGTCAAAGATTGATCATTACAAACAACAGCAATTTGATCTGGAGTTTTTAATACTTGCGCTTCAAACAAATCTTGAAATGATTGAAACAAGTCTATGCCCGTTTGAAAAGTATTCAATCCTTCTAACAACTCTTTTTCTTCTTCTGCAATAATACAAATATCTTTCAATGCCAAATTCGGATTTTGTGAAACTTGCTTTAAAACATAACAATACGAATTGGCAAACTGTTGCAAAGAAGAAAATGAACGGGACTTACAAGAAATTTGAAATTCAAATTCATTATGTATTTCATTCCATTTTCTTCGTATCCATAGGGCTAAATTATTCTCTGCGTATTCTTCTAGCGAATTTTCATTATGTAATCCTTCCATCCCGATTACAATTTGAAAAGGAGTTAAATTGTGTTTAACTAATAATTCAGAGAGCGGATACTCCTGATTTTCATACCCGAATAAAGTCGTTTGTTCAATCTCATTTACTAATTGTTTAAAGGTGTGATGCGGATGGATTTCACTTCCTAAAGGAATCAACTTATTAAGATTCTCACTTTGTTCAAGATTCTTTTCAATTATAGGAATACCAATAGTAATTCTTTCTTGATCTGTATAATGTGCCAAACAAACCCTTAAAGCGGCTTGAAACCAGCTAAATAATAATAAATCTTGAGACTTACTTATTTTTTGTATACTTTTACTAAATTCTACATTTACTATGACTTGAACGTACTCACAAGGTGTTTCTTTATTTAGTTGGTAATCGCTATTAAATTTAAATACAGAAAAATCGAGAATCTCGGAAGATAATTGCTCCTTCCAAAACGCTTCTACTTCTTTATTTTCATGAATTGAACTTCGATCTTTAATGTGCATTTTTATCTTTATCCCCCTAATATTCATTTCTTCTACTCGTTAATTTTTAAGCCAACTTCAAGCCCATGGAGAAACACTTGATGATTATCCAAACATAAAAATTGCTGAATATCTTCAAATTTCATATGACCAACTGAACAAACCCCTAAATTTAATGTTTCAGCAACCATATTTAAGGTAGCAGTGATAATGCCTGACTCAATACAAGCAAATAAATATCCATCTGAACCGTATTTCGGGATGGAAGCGTTCGCATTATAAACCAAATAAACTGAGAAGGCAGATTGAGTAAATAAATCCTGATTAATTAACTCATGATCACTTTTGATTACTTGATCAATGCTGTTTACAATCACAAGACTATTTTTTGATGGGTTATAATAATAAAATCCAGCTTTCATACCCTCTATACGTTTTGGTTTTACATAAACAAAGATATCAATGGGATAGAGCCCGCCTGCACTTGCGTAATGATAGTATATTTTTTCTTCCCTAACCTGTTTTAGAGTTGATAAGAATCGGGAAAATTCCGAAAAACTAATATGTTTTTCCATATCAAATTGACGACAAGATCTACGTTCCTTAATTATAGTAGGTAGCTCATTTGTTGTTTCAAGTTGAATTTCGGTCGACCGTGCAGCAACGTGCATGCGATTTAATTGTTCACTCATATACTTATCTAACTTTTCTTTAGAAAAGCGAATCTGGTTGCTATATGGATTTGAAAAAATCTTTTCTTGTGAAGAAAATACTTCTCTTGGGTGTAATATGTTACTTACTAACACACGATTTTTTATCATGAGCTCTATGTTTTTTTGTGTCTCTTCTACATTTCCTAATGAAAAGCGCTCTACTAGTTCACTGATTTTCACACCTTTTTGAGCCATAAAATAAAGATCAGGAAACCACTCAGACAGAATACCTGTAAATCTCATTTCCCCTATCAAAACTTCATTATGCAACTTCTCCCAATGCTTAATCGGAGACCAGTAATAAATTTTCTCGCTCATATAACCCTCCATAAACGTTTAACTTATTTTTGAAATGCAATTTTCTAATCTTCAAAAATTTTTTAAAATTCTGTTCCTTGTCTCATAGTGATTATAAATACATGCACTTTAACGAAACTTGAAAATAATGAAATAACTTTTTCTTCATTAAAATTTTTTATTTCATCATAAAAAATGATTTTTTTTTGGATATTTCACATCCTTTCCCATAGTAATCCTATAAGGTATAAACCATTTATAACATTGAGAATATTCATGTATTTCCAATGTGAAATTATTGTAATGGATTGGAGAGCGGTTGAATATAGTTATTAAATCAAATAATGTTGAGAAAGTTTTATTTATTATATCGATAAAATTTTATGATGTAATTTATTACAAATAGATTAAGAAAAGAGTTTTAAATTTTTCTTAATCAGTTAGTGTGAAAATATCACATACTATTACATAGAATCGAGTTACTTACATTTCATATTCAAAATAGAGAAAAGACACCTTGAATGGTGTCTTTTCTCTATTTTAATTCCATATACTTTTTACGCCTTTGTTATTTTTAAACGATTTGTAGGAATTAATACAACTCGAACATCTAGTTCGTTATATGTTCGAATATATAATAAACATTATCTGAATTACGAATGTATTTCAGATAATTTTATAAATAAACTCAAAGATATCTTCTTCTCCTACTGCCACAAAAGAAATAATCTATTGCTTATTTCTTTTGTTAAATTGTAATATAATTACAGTATGTGAAATTATATTACATTAACTTTAAAAACGAAGTGAGAATAATCTTCACTTCGCTTTTTTCATTTGCAATCCTTATTAAATTTGCTCAATGCAGTATTTATTTCCACATTCTTCGCTTTTATTTAATCGGTTTCTCTGTTTTTAAGACAAATGAACTTAATGCAGGAACTTTAATTTTATTGTCATGGACAACATAAAGTGGTTTACTTCCCGCCTGCTTGCTGTCTACTAGTACTTTCCAAGGCCCTTTCGATGGAAGTGTTATTTCAACAGCTTCTCTATTTGCATTGTGAGCCACTGTAAAGTATTCATTTTTATTCCCCTCTATTGTATAAGCTACAGTATTTTTCGGAGCATCAATAAATGATACGTGTGTTTTTATTTGCTCTGCAGATGTCATTCGAAAAGCTGAGTACTTTTTGCGTAATTCTATTAAACCCTTCATATAATCTACTTCATTATTAAACGTTGCACGGCGCAGCCAATCCATCTGGTTAATTGAATCTGGAGATTTGTAACTATTATGATCACCGTATTTCGTCCGCATAAACTCTTGCCCTGCATGTAAAAATGGAATTCCTTGTGATGTTAATAAAATTGAAGAAGACAATTTGTGCATTTGTTTTCGCACTTCTTCACTGTCACCTGAATTAGTTAACTCAAGTTTATCCCATAATGTATGATTGTCATGTGCTTCCACATAAGTTAATACCTGTTCCGGATCTTGATAGGTAGACGAATTTGTATCGTAGTCAATACCTGCCGTAATACCTTTTTTAATACGATCTTCCATGTTTTCCTTTCCATTTATAAAACCATTTTCCTTTTCCTCAAATACACTACCTTTCAACCCATCACGTATATTATCGTTAAAATGAGCAATCCCTTTCATTTTCTCTGCATTTTTTTGATTTGCTTTCAGCTCAGCTGCAAGAGGTGTATTTAAATCCCATCCTTCTCCGTGTAGTATAATAGAAGGGTCAATTTGATTAACAGCTTTACGTATTTCATTCATCGTTTCATAATCATGAATACCCATTAAATCAAAACGGAATCCATCTAAATTGTATTCTTTTGCCCAATATGTGACGGAATCTATCATAAATTTCCTCATCATTTTTCTTTCTGAAGCAGTATCATTTCCTACTCCAGTTCCATTTGCAAATGTTCCATCTTCATTGTAACGATAATAATAACCTGGAACTAACTTATGGAAATTAGATTCAGCAGCGTTATACATATGGTTATATACTACATCCATCACTACTCGAAGATTATTATCATGTAGTGTTTGAACCATTTGCTTCAATTCAGTTATTCGCACAGTCGGCTCATAAGGATTTGTAGAATAGGAGCCTTCTGGAACGTTGAAATTTTTAGGATCATATCCCCAGTTATATTGCGGTTCATTTAAAGTCTCTTCATTTACAGAAACATAATCAAATATCGGTAAAAACTGAACGTGAGTAACACCGAGATCCTTTATATGATCAAGTCCTGTTTTTACACCCTCTGGCCCTTTTGTTCCTTTTTCTGTTACACCTAAATACTTCCCTTTCTGTTTAATACCACTTTCAGGTTGGATGGAAAGATCGCGTACATGTAACTCATAAATAATAGCATCTTCCGGATTTTTAAATTTTGGCTTTTTGTTTGCTTTCCATTTTTTCGGATTTGTTTCTTCTAAATTAACGACTGCACCTTTATCCCCATTTACAGAAGCAGCACGCACATATGGATCAACTGCTTCAGTCCACTTATCACCAATTTTGACCTTATACGTATAAAAGAGCCCTTTTTGGTTCCCTTTTAGTTCTGCTGTCCAAGTTCCCTTTTCACCTTGTTGCATGTTTATTTCAGTACCTATTTTATCGTTCCATTTTTTATATGTAACTAACTTCGCTTCACTTGCAGTAGGAGCCCATATACGGAACTTTGTATGTTGCGCGGTATATGTATTCCCTAAATCGTTACCACTATAATAAAATAAATTATCAAATTCCTCGCTACGAATGACTTTACCAATTTCAGTATTCGTATCAGCTAAGTTTTCTATTTTAACTTTGTATGTTTGTTTTAAATCAATTTTCTTTTCCGTAATTATTTTAACCTTATTAGTAATATCTCCACTGTTTATATCATAAGGACTAATATTCTTAATTTTAATGCCTTCAATTTCAATTTTCTTTTCCCTAATATTAAACGGGACATTAGTCGTTACAGTAATTTCATGGAAACTATCAATAGTTGCTTTTTGAATTGAGAGATCTGAAGAAGGCTTAGAGTTATATACTTTTTCATCACCCGAAAGAATCCATACTTCAGCACGACCGTCCTTTATATTTTCAATCCAACGATCTCCACCATCTTTTTCCCATTCATTTGTTCGAACTATAAATCCTACACGATTATAGTCACCGTCTATTTTTATCTTAGCGTATTTTCCAAATTCATCTTCACCAGTAAATTCATAAGATGTACCATTTGCATTTTCACCCCATAACCAAAGATTCCAGTCTTTTGTATTTCCAAGCTTCTCTTTGTAATGAATGATAATGTCAGTTGTTTTCGAATTTGAAATTGCCTTCACACTCTGAAAGGAGAAAACAGATGATAACATAACGATTATGGTAAGTAATAAGAATGATTTGTTAATTAACCTTTTTGTAATTTGCACCACATACACCCTTTCTTCAAATATTACTAGCGATTTATTATGCTTACACTGAATAACACTGCTTAAATTAATCTAGAAATCTCTTTTAATTCACCTCCATATTGGCTATTTTCACGTATGTATTTCAATGACCTTTTAATACGAAAACGTTTGCATTAATGCTTAAAAAAATAGATTTGTGTATGCCCTCATATATTTGTAAATGCTAAAAGGTCAGGGAAATCATTTTAAAGCAATCGTTTGTTATCGCTTTCATTTTATAGGCTTTCTATCAAGAGGTCAATATATTATTAATTTTCTGTTTTTACACACTTTAAACCTTATTTATCGCAACTTCTTACAGATAACGCACCTAATTATTGCTTAGTCAGTTTATTTCCAAAAATAAATTGCTAAGTAAAAAAACAGCTAATATCCTTAAAATGATATTAGCTGCTTTTCATAATGTATTAATATATGAATGATAACTATATTTTTAAATTACTTAATTTTCGCTGCATCAAATGCCTTTTGAACTGCTTGAACTTCAGCTGTATTTGCACCATATTTATTAGTTGCCACTCGAATACATGCTGATCTCAATTCTTTGAAATTAGAAGTCATGTTTAACTCATCAGTATTTGCATAATAGAAAATATCAAACATTTTATCTTCACCAATTCCTTTAACAGTCACTCCGTTATGAGTTCCGCCTTTTGCAATGAGATACGCAACTTTATTAATAATACTTGAATTAAAATGAACACCGCCTTGATCCCATCCATTAAAATCGTTAAATTCACTGTAATCATCTGGATAAGGTACTCCAAGTGAAGATGGAACAGAAGCTGGGTTTTCCATATCACGGAAAACAGATCCCGTTTGTTCTCCCATTGTCCAGTTAAATTTTCCATTATTTACGTATTTCTCAATAGATGTTCCCATAATATCAGATAGCGCCTCATTAATCGCACCAGATTCCCCGAAATATTCAAGGTTAGATTCGCTAGAAGTAACAGCGTGTGTAAATTCATGTCCAGCTACGTCATATGCTTTAACAATAGGATCCCCATATACAAGCATACTTCCATTATTAGCACTTAATGCATTCTGCCAATTTTTCGGATCATTCGTCTCTTCAGAATCCCAAGCGTGTACAACTGAAACTACCTTTTGTCCCTTATTATCAAAGCTATTACGCTTGTATTTATCTTTATAAAAATCAAATACTTTTGTTGCTAAGTAATGAGCACTTACTGCTTTTGGATCGTTAAATGTTGCCGAAGTACTAGTCGCTAATGTACCAGGATAATAGCTTTCTTCTTTAGTAATATCTCTGTAATTCACATCATATGTTTCAATTCCTTGCCCTCTTGTATAATCAGCAAGAGCATATTTACCATTACTTTGTTTAGAGATACCAAATGAACGAGAAATACCTAAATCATCTTTTCCTGTTCCGGTTAATGATGTAAGACTGCTTTGTTTACTTTTCTTTAAAGCTCCAACTAGTTTGTCACTGGCTTTTAAGTTAGATTCTTGTACCATATTTTTTAACATATCACCATTTTGTGCATTTACTAAATAAGTACCAGAAACATAGTTTGGTGTTGCAGCTTCAAAGGTAACTTGGTATGCATTTTTTGCTTGTCCATTATTTTCATCAACAAAAATAACCTCTTTAACTTCTGGCTCAGTAATAAACTTGATATCGTTCCCGTACTTCGTATAAATAAATTGTTTTGCTTCATCTTTTGATAGATTAATAGGTTTTTTCAATTCTTCTTGTTTTAAATTTTGCGCGCTATCACCTGAAACACTTTTAATAACACCATTATTATCTACATGTGCAGTTAATTGATGGCCATATACTTCTTTTCCTTCGTATGTTTGCTGCATACGTACAAGTGTAGTTCCATCATACGAACCACGTTTTTGAAGGACTTTATAATCTACTCCTGCTTCTCCATTGACTTGTTTTTGGGACAGAGCTTGCTCTGTTTTCTCCTTAAGTGCATCCTTTACTACATTTTCTGGTGCCTTTTGTGACGGTTGTGTAAGTTCACCCGAACGGAACGATTCCTCCTGAATTTGAACTTGTAACTGATCTGTTTCCTCTGCATGACCTACCCCATATGGTGCCACAGCTGTTAAAGCTAATCCTGTTGTTAATGCTACCTTAGTTAATGTCTTTGTGTTTTTCATTATTTCACCTCGTATAATTTTTGAAATAGAAAGCTTGTACAAAGTATACTGTCTATTTCTGTCGGAAAAAAGAGAAAATACACAATTTATGTAACATTATGCAAAATTACATAAATTGTGGTCAATATTATAAATAATGAACGGAACACATATGAACATTAATTTGAATAAAAAAGAGTCCTTTTAGGCGCTCATCCAATTGGTTAATTATCTATATTCATTCTAATAAAAGTGCACTTACATCTAAATAACAACATAAAAACCCACTCTTTACTATTAAGAGTGGGTTTAATGCTATTAAAATAACAATTACTATAAGAAACCTTATAATTTATATTTTTTTAGTAATCCTACTAAGTTTTTTGTAAAATTCACCTTTTGTTTTTATATGCTTAAACTGATTTGGATTAATATTTGCTTTTTGTGAGAGTGCTACAATCTCTTCTTTTGTAATTGAATCTTTCGTATTTATAGATGCTATATTTGTGTATTTTCCGTCTTCTGTTTTTGGAATTTCTAAAATCCCTTTATTCACAAGATCAACTACAGCCTTATGCTCTGAAGAATGTAAATCTACACCAGTAATTTTCCAATTATGCATAACTTTCGGTGTGTATACACCGTTCTTTACTTCTTTTAAATATGTAATAGCAAGGTTACGAATGGTTCCACCTGTTTCTCCGAATGCATTCTCTTGTTTAGATGACCAAATTTGTTCAAACTTACGCCCCTCTAAAGCTCCCCCTTTTGCCTGAAGAGCCTCCATTCTATATGCATTCATTCCCAGCGTCATAACATCGCTCATTTTGATTGGTTTGTTTGTACGAATAGAGCGTAAATTTGTAATTCTGCTTCCGTATGGTTTTGTTAAGTCAATTTCGTATTTTACGCCTCCAAAGAAATCGTTCGTACTGTATTTAGATGCACGGCGGGTTTTATCAAAGCTAACGGTTACATCTCCGGCACGAGATGAGTTAAAATATCCTGCTGCCCATTCCATATAGTCTTTTAAATCTTTTCCAGAAATCTTATATACTGTAATTTCTCCCAAGGCATATTGGTAATTGTACGCAATATCTTTTTTCTTAATAGGACCTGTATCCAAACGGGCATAATCATTATCAATTTGATGGGCTACTACATCTGCTTTACTGTAGTAGAGCATGACTTCATGAAAGAAATCTGATAAAGGTGTTTCTTGAATCTGAACACTTGGAATACCCTTTATTTCATTTTCAGGAACAAGATTTCTACCCTTTAATTGAGCGACTACAACATTTGCATCTCCTCTCGCATATTCGTGAAAAGGTGTTAGTGTTTCTTCAAGTGTAGGATCAGATAATATCGTTGTTCCATCAGCATTTTTTACAGGTATAGCGGTAGCAGTTTTATCTTTAAAAACCAACTTCCCATCTTGCTTTGTAAAAGTAAGGTCAATACGTGAAATATGTGTTCCATATTTATCTGGCTCTGTAATAATTACGCCATTTATAACTTCTTTTTTTACAAGTTTATGCATGTGAGCCGCAAAAATAGCGCTTAGTTCCGGACAAGCATTTGCAATATCTTGAACACCAGTACCAGGGATACCATTCTCATTTTCTAATCCCATATGCATAACTCCTACCATTACATCTACTTTACCTTCTAATTCCTTAATTGCCTTTTTCGTCTCTTCTACCGGATTTTTCACCACTAAACCATCTAAGTGATCTGTCCCTTTTTCAAAATCACTAATCATTGGTGTATTCATACCAATAATCCCAACTCTAATTCCATCTTTTTCTACAATTGTATATGCAGGAAGAAAGCGCTCTCCATTTCGCTTGTAAATATTTCCTGCTAACGTTTTTCCCTTATATTGCTCACTAACTTTTTTCAATGTATCTAATCCAAAGTTGAATTCATGATTTCCAAATGCCCAGGCATCATACCCCATTGTATTCATCGCTACCATCATTGGCGATTGTGGCTTATCGTTGAATAATTCTACTGAGTTTCCTTGAATTGTATCCCCGGCATCTACTAATATGGTATTTGGATTTTCTTGACGGACCTTCTTTATAACCGTATAAAGCTGCGTCAAACTTCCACTCATATTTGCTCCATCAAGCGCATAATCCCAAGGCATAAATCTACCATGAATATCTGCAGTACCTAACAATGTAATATTAACTTCAGATTCCTCAGCCTTAGAGATAGATGGTTTGACTATTACTGCCGTTCCAAGCAGTAATAGAATTACAAAGTAACATACATAGTTCTTCCATTTCATTTTTTGCATAATAATAATATTTCTCCCCTTTTTGTACTTTCATAAAGTTGCTTGAACTTTAAAAATGTAACTTATTATTCAGGAAACTTCAACTACAAAAGATAATTTTGAAGGTGGTTCTGTTGCAAAAATAAAGAGAATAAATTGCATACATCCCCTAACAGAATTGTATTTTATCGTTTTCTGACAGAATACTCCTTCCTTAAGCGTGTGAAGTGTACTTTCAAAATAAGAACATATCATTTATCATTATTTCAATTTATTAAAACGGGCATATACAATATGTTATGATGATTAATTTTTTGAATTTCGTTGCTGATTTATTTCCTTCTAAATAAAAACACTTTCAAAAAAAATAACCCCGCTCTTCATTTAAGACGGGGTTACACTTATACAGAAAATCGGATAGTTTCATATTTTCTTAAGCTTATTGGTCACTTTCAACTAATTTCATTCTATTTTTGTTTTCTTCTGAATCAATATGAATCAACCATTTTCCTTGTTTATAATACGTATCAATAACTAGGGAATAATTTTTACTTTTCAATTTCACAAAGCAATTTTATCTCTTTGATTTGTAACATATGACGCTGTTCATGCAAATAGATCAGTTCTATCCACTGATCAAGGGGCAATTCTCCAAGAGCTGGATGCATCACTGATTTTTTCGCTAATACAGACTCATCTTCTATTGTACTCAGGAAACGCATCAATTCTTTTCTTGATTCGTTTAGCATATTGAGCATTTGCTCCACTTCAAATGGTTCTATACTTGGTTCAATCATTTCTGGAGCTATAAACTTTTTCGTTCTATCTAATAAAATAGTATGAATTTCTTTACGCACATTTTGGGTACTATCTAACTTTTTTAACCCTGAGGAAATAACTGTTATCACTCTCTCATCTAATAAAACTAAATGATGACAAACTTGTGCAATACTCCATTTATCCTTATCTGGTTTCCTATTAAATTGAGCATCACTCAACAAAGAAATTTCCTCAACTAATTGATTTCTCGTTTCATAAAACTTTTCATTTACAAATGTATCCATGCGGATTCTCCTTTCATTGCAACCTACATACTTAAATTTCTACGCTAAAAATATTATCTTCGAAAACAGATTTTCTTTCACTACTATTCCAATTTCATTTTAAAGCCACAAATGAAGTTATTTGTTTTTTTGTATGTTTTTAATTGGCACAAATAAATCAACCTTTAACTTTCCTTCTAGATCTTCAGCAACATTATTTAAGCAAAACTCTAAATTATCTCTATCATAATCTGCACCATACTCACTATTTAGTAGCCACTCTGCATACATGTATTGATACGCTTCACTTAATTTATGAGGTTCATCATAGAACTGGTATAGACCATATGTACCTCCATCTAATCTTTTAAATTGCACATCATGATACTTTTCTTTATCGAAGTTTTCAGGAATCGTAACACATGCATCATGCCGGCACTTATGACTTGCAACAAGTTCAGGATTATCTAATGATATTCCGATAAATGATTGCTCTGGTGGATACAGTTTATTTTCAATTGACCAGTTCAGTAACTTCCCCCAGTGATCTTGCGGTTCAAAGTAGCTACCAGTTCGTCTTATATACGCTACTTCTAATGGTGGTAATTTTTTTATAACAACTTTCATTTATATCTTCTCCCCTATAAATATGTACACTGTTTAATTAGCTTTTTTTAACATTTATTCCTTCTTAAATTAAAAGAATTCTCTAATCATATAAAGTGAAACTTTAATCAGCGGGAGATGAATTTTAATTGAAATATAATTGATTACTATTACTACTACTAAAGTAGTATGTACTTTCATACTTTTATTTGATTTTACATTCTTTTTAAATCGATATATTAATTGTAAGAAAATAAAAAGGTGGAGGATTTTAATTGATTAAAGGAATATACGAAGCGCATTTACCAGTATAATGTCCTATCAATTTATCATTAAATAAATGTAAAAAATGACCCTATTTATTCATTTTTAATGCGTATGTATGTACATTTGTTAATTTATTCGATATATTATGGGTATTGAATGATTACGTAAAGTGTAAAGGTCGCTTATATAACACCTTATATTTTTATATCCGTGAAAACTACAAAGTGTATGAAAATCCATTTGTCAAATGAATTTAGTGCGGAAGGAGGTTTGTGGTTACTTCATAGGGTATAATAATCAGTTTTTACTGATAAAAATATAGGAGGCGACATAATGTTTCGTACGATTTCAAATTTCATGAGAGTAGCTGAGATAAGAAGGAAAATCCTTTTTACACTAGCGATGTTAATCGTTTTTCGAATTGGCACGTTTATTCCAGTTCCTCATACTAACGCAGAGGTATTAAAAGTACAAGATCAAGCTAACGTTCTAGGTATGTTAAACGTATTTGGTGGAGGAGCATTGCAACATTTCTCAATCTTTGCTGTAGGTATTACACCATATATTACAGCTTCCATCATAGTACAATTACTACAAATGGATGTTATACCTAAGTTTTCGGAATGGGCAAAGCAAGGAGAAATGGGGCGTAAGAAATCAGCTCAATTCACTCGATACTTTACAATCATTCTCGCATTCATACAGGCCATCGGAATGTCTTATGGCTTTAATAATATAGCAGGTGGACAATTAATAACAGATCAAAGCTGGACTACATACTTATTTATTGCGACAGTTTTAACTGCAGGTACTGCATTTTTACTTTGGTTAGGCGAACAAATTACCGCTAACGGAGTTGGTAATGGTATTTCGATGATTATCTTCGCAGGTCTCGTTGCCGCGATTCCAAATGTTGCAAATCAAATTTATTTACAACAATTCCAAAATGCTGGCGATCAGCTATTTATGCACATAATAAAAATTGTTTTAATTGGACTCGTAATTTTAGCGATAGTTGTTGGTGTTATTTACATTCAACAAGCTGTACGTAAAATACCGATCCAATATGCAAAAGCTGTTTCAGGAAACAATCAATATCAAGGAGCAAAAAACACTCATTTACCGCTTAAAGTAAATAGTGCTGGTGTTATACCAGTTATCTTTGCTTCTGCATTTTTAATGACGCCGCGTACAATTGCGCAGCTCTTCCCTGATTCAAGCGTATCAAAATGGTTAGTTGCAAATCTTGATTTCGCACATCCAATTGGAATGACAATTTATGTCGGTCTTATCGTTGCTTTCACATACTTCTACGCATTTATTCAAGTAAATCCTGAACAAATGGCTGAGAATTTGAAAAAGCAAAATGGATATGTTCCTGGTATTCGTCCTGGTAAAGCAACTGAACAATATGTAACTAAAATTTTATACCGTTTAACATTTATTGGTGCAATTTTCTTAGGTGCAATTTCTATATTACCGCTCGTATTCACGAAAATTGCTACGTTACCACCTTCTGCTCAAATTGGTGGTACAAGCTTACTTATCATTGTCGGTGTAGCACTAGAAACCATGAAGACTTTAGAAAGCCAGCTTGTAAAACGTCATTATAAAGGCTTTATTAAAAAAGTGAATTAATTATCAAAAACACAGTTGGTTATTTTTCCAACTGTGTTTTTGATTTTATCAGTCCTGTAATATACAGGGCTGTTGCTTTATTAAACTACATCTCCTTCTCTAATAACCGCCCTTTTTTGAAATAAGTCCGTAGTGTTGAACGATTGGCCAAAAATACACCAATCAATATAAGACAAGCTCCCATTCCCATTGTAGGATTTAAGGGTTCTCCTAATACGATATAACCTACGATAATTGCTATTAATGGTGATACATATAACCACGTCGATGGAAATACTGGGTTTGTTTTTGATAAGAGCCAGTAATATAATCCGTGTCCACCGATCGATCCGATAAATATGAGATATAAAATAGGCCATTGTACACTCCATGAAGTTAATACAGTTACATTTGGTTGTTCTACAATAATAGATGCGATTAATAGTAAAATCCCTCCATAAAACATTTGAATTCCGTTAATAAGAAATGGTGATACATTTGATAAATCTGAAAGTATTTCTTTCGAACGAATAGAGCCTATTCCGTAAAATAACTCTCCTATAACTAAAACAATACAAGCAATACTCCATATGAAACTTACTTGTTGATGCATTCCTGGTAAAGAAACAAATATAACACCTATTAGTGCAATAACTAAGGCAACGAGTTGTTCCTTTTGTAATTTCTCCCTATTCCTCTTTGCTTGTATTAATAAAATCATCATTGGTCCCGTAGCAGAAAGAACAGCAGCTAATCCCGAAGAAATATATTGTTCTGACCAATATAAACTTGCGAATGTCATAAATGTTAAACAAAATCCAGCATACATAATACGTTTTGAAAATATATGTGGCATAATTTCTTTTCGCTTTAATTTAAAAATAATCATAAGGATTATACCCGCTAAAAAGAAGCGAATTCCTGCTGAAAACAACGGTGGCGCCCCTGCTTCAATTCCAATTTTAATCGTTAAAAATGTTGTCCCGAAAATAATACATACTAAAATGTAATTAAAAATGACCATTTTACTTCCTCCTTTTTACTCTTAAAATGAGTATAGAGGCTATGGTGTATAACAGTGTATCGGTACATATAACAGTTACTTCAAGTTGTAGTTGATTCCCTATATATTTTTCGCTTTAATTAAATTAAAAAGAAAAATAGGTGAACCTATGAAGATTGTATTGCGTAAAGAATCAAACATACCGTATTACAAGCAAATATATATGCAAATTGTTGAAAGAGTACAAAGTGGTATGCTTTCACATGGTGAATCCCTTCCTTCTTTACGTTGTATGGCCACAGATTTACAAATCAATGTATTAACTGTTCGTAAAGCTTATAAACAGTTAGAAACGAAAGGGTATATACGCATCGAACAAGGAAAAGGTGCTTACATATATAAACGTGTAAAGAAAGATTTCAAACCGATACCGTATAAATGGCAACAATCAAGATCTATTAATGTTATGCGTTCTCAATATGCAATGAATAAACACCGTAAATATTATGATTTTTCACAAGCAATTCTGTATCCCCGTCTGTTACCAAATCCATTTTTGGCAGACGAAATGCATAAATTGCTAGATAAAAATCCGATGTTGTTAGCAACTTATGGGCCAGTTCAAGGCGATTATGAATTGCGAGTTGAAATAGCAAATTACTTAAATGAACACCAGAAATTAGTGACGGACCCATCTCAATTATTAATTACAAGCGGAGCACAACAAGGAATTGATTTAATTGCTCAAACATTATTAAAACCTGGAGATACTGTATTAGTAGAAAGTCCGTGTTACAGTGCCGCGCTTGATGTTTTCATCAATAAAGGTGTTCAAATCATTCCTGTTTCTCTTGATAATCATGGAGTTCGCTCCGACTTAATTGATGATATTTGTCAAAGTAAAAATCCCGTTTTATTGTATACGAATCCGACCTTCCAAAACCCGACAGGTACAGTAATGAGTAAAGAACGAAGAATGGAACTTATAGAACTAGCGGAGCTATATCAATTTTTTATCATTGAAGATGATTCTTTCGGAGAAATATATTTTGAAGATGCTGTAGTACCACCTCCAATCAAAAGTTTTGATAAGGATGGCCACGTAATATATATAAAAGGATTTAGTAAAACGTTAGCACCAGGATTGCGTATTGCAGCACTTATTGCCGGTGGCCCTATTTTTGAATGGCTATATGCAGTGAAAGGTTCGATGGATATCGGTAGTCCTTTATTAACACAAAAGGCACTTCTACCGTTTTTACGTGCGGAACGTATGAAAAATCATTTAGAAAAATTACGAACAGCTTTACAAATGAGACGTGATTTAACAATTGATATATTATCGCCATTAAAAGAACTAAACTTTGAAATACCAAATGGCGGTTTTAATTTATGGGTGACACTGCCTGATTCGATAGATCCCTTTACCTTATTACAAAAAGCAAATGAAGTAGATGTCTCTTTTTTACCAGGAACAGCTTGTCTATTAAATTACGAAACAAATGATAACCAATTAAGAATTAGCTATTCAATGTTAAACGAGAAAGATATGGAAATTGGATTAGAGAAATTACACGATACAATACGAAACAGTATTTGTTAGAAGTAATATCACAATAGCCAACAATAAATAATACCCGCAAATGAAAATGTATAGTATGGGATATTATCTATTGTTGAGCTTTTTCGTTATTCAAATCTAGTTACTCTATAAGCTGTAATCTTTATTATCATTCCACTTTAACTACAATCTTTCCTCTAACATGTTGTCCTTCACTCAAAATATGAGCTTCTCGAACTCCTGCTTCATTAAATGGCACCACTTTACTTATGATTGGTTTGATTTTTCCGTTTACAATTAAAGCTGATAATTCTTCTAATTGTTTTCCATTTGGTTTTAGCCATAAAAATCCTGATTTTATTCCTTCTACTTTTTGTAGTGGTTCATGAACAATGGAAACTAGAACACCACCAGGTTTAATAATTCGAAAACTTTTTTCTTGCACTTCGCCACCTATTGTATCTAACACAATATCAAAATCTGATACTAGTTCTTCAAATTTATCTTTTTTATAATCAATAACGAGATCCGCTCCTAAAGACTGTAAAAATTCTTTATTTTTACTACTAGCAGTCGTGGCAACAAAAGCTCCAAATGATTTTGCGATTTGGATTGCCAAACTTCCAACGCCACCAGCTCCAGCATGAATGAATACACGGTCATTTTCTTTTATTTTTGCGTAATCTACAAGACTTTGCCACGCTGTAAGTCCTGCAAGAGGAATAGAAGCTGCTTCTTCGTAACTAATATTATTAGGCATATGTGATACTAAATCTAATTGTACTGCAATGAATTCAGCATAAGAGCCGCTTCCTATATTTTCAGGTTTCGTAAACACTTTATTTCCTATATTGAAACACTCTACATCTTCTCCAACTTCTTCAATAACTCCAGCTACATCTAATCCTAAAGTGATTGGAAATGAAAAGCGTAACTGTTCTTGTAAGTCACCTTTTCTTATTTTCCAATCAACTGGATTAACAGATGTTGCATGAATACGTATTAATACCTCATTATTCTTAACAATCGGTTTTAAAACTTGTCTTTCTTTTAATTCTTCAACACTACCATATTGTTCAATAACAATTGCTTTCATTTCCTCTCCTCCTTGCTGTTTATTTTAATAACATACAATTATTTCTCAAAATTTTTTGCCTTGAATTACCATATACTTATTTTTGGGGGTAATGATGCAAAAAGCATTATAAATTAAAATTTTAATCATTCCTCACCAATCGGGCTCTTACTGCCCGGCAAATAGCGGGATGAATTTCAAAAAGAATCTTACACACATCTTAGAATTATTCAAAACTGTATTATTAATTAAATTCAAAAGAAATGGGGCTAACTTTATGAGTGAAAAGATATTGAAAATAAACGGTATTGATATATGTACAGAAAGCTTCGGTAACTCTAATGATCCCGCTATTTTATTAATTATGGGAGCTACTTGTTCAATGATATATTGGGATGAAGAATTTTGTGAACAGTTGGCGAACACAGGGAAATTTGTTATTCGCTTTGATAACCGCGATGTTGGACGCTCTGTTACATATGAACCTGGCACTTCAAATTATTCAGTAACAGATATGGCTGAAGATGCAATCGGGGTATTAGACGCTTATCATATTGATAAAGCCCATCTTTTTGGTATGTCATTAGGTGGTATGATTGCTCAAATTGCCGCTGTAAAACATCCCGAAAGAATTTTGACGCTAACTTTACTAGCGACTAGTGTAATAGGATCTGATAATAATACTCGCGATTTACCCCCAATGGATGAAAGGATTTTAACACATCATGTAAAGAGCGCAAGTATAGATTGGACAAATAAAAATGATGTGGCAGAGTATTTAGTTTCAGGATCTCGTCTATTATGTGGATCAGAACGAATATTTGATGAAAATAGAGTTTATACACAAGTAAAACAAGAAATAGAACGCGCAAACAATTTATTAAGTATGTTTAATCACGCTTTACTTCAAGGTGATGATGCATATGAAGGTGTACTTCACTCCATACAAGCACCAACATTGGTTATTCACGGAACAGACGATACAGCACTCCCATTTGAACATGGCCTCGCACTAATTGATGAAATTCCAAACTCAGTACTATTAACTCTTAAAGGGGCAGGTCATGAAAATCATCCAAATGATTGGGAAAGCATAATTACTGCGGTTTCTAAACATACATCTGAAATTTAGACAAACAAATAATTAACAGAAGGGGCACAATTTGTATTGTGCCCCTTCCATTTACAAACAAAAACCCATCACTGTATTCGTATGTATAGTGATGGGACTTCTTATATTTTTCTATGTTTAAAAAAATGGACAATCTAATTGATCAACAGATTCCCATAATTTTTTTTTTGCATTTTCAGTGGATGTATTTGCTTCTAGTGTCATGTTTTTAAAAGGGTTTACTTCGACTTTTAATAAGGATGAAGGCTCCACATATAATGAGAAAACATGGCTGCTTGGTAAAGCTTTTGAAACGTCAATATCTCCTACTTGTTTAAATAATTGCTGCGCAGCAAAAAAGAAGAAATTAGTTGGATTTGATTGTTTATTCAGCCACGCAAGCATTTCAGGTGATACCGATTTATGAATATTGATTTTTACTCGATCACCACGTTTATATCGCCTAGATCGCATACTTCCACCAACTAACTTATCGTTAAGTTTGTAAATCCTAACTCTTTTTGCTTATGCTCTCTATATTTTGGCGAACAAGTATAAACTAATAATCCTCGTGCATTTGTAAATAACGGATTATCTACAAAGATTACATTTTTGAGTCGTCCTTTTTGCTTTAAAATCATTTTTAAACTGTTTTTAATAATTACTGCACCCCCGCCATAAATAAACACGTATGGATCGTCTTTCATATCATCAATTTTATTTATAATATCTGTTGCAACACGTGCTGCTAAACCTAATAGCGCTGGCTGTGATTCCTCAACTAATAAGGTATTTCTCGGATGCTTATCATTTAAATAAATTTGATTGAATTCTGTAATACTATCAATCGTCTTAGTTGGATACTTCCGGTTCCATCTCGTAATGATTTGTAGTAACGTCTCTTTTACACCATAAGATAAACCTTTACTTAGTTGCGGACGGAAATTTACCCCTAATGAAACGACTTCTTCTGTCGTCCCTGCACCAATATCAAAAGAGAGTAGAGTTTTATCTACAAAATCAATTTCAGAAACTTGATTTTGCTCACATTCTATTTTATGTTTCACAACATTTCCTTCTTCATCGTATACAATGCCCCACGTCCCAGAAGCACCCTCAGGCAGGCATTTACAATACTCAATTGAAACATTAATTGTCACATCGCGTCCGTTCGGATAATGGAAAATAACCTTATGATTTCCCATATAACGTTTTGCATTTTCAGCAGCTATTTCTTGTGTAATAAGCTGCATAGGAAGAGCGACAGATAAATCATATCGAATATTAATATGGCTAGAAGTTGGACTTTGACGCATAGCGCTTACCGCCAAACCTGATAGTATTGTAATAACCATTAACTCATCCGTTGACTTATTTGATTTCTTCTCTACCTCAGTACCTTTTAATTGATCTTGAATGACTTTTTCTCCAACGATGTATCGTACATTATTTAGCATTAACGATGGCGAACTTATAGTCACATCAATGTGGTTTTCTAATTCAGATAATGAAACATCTACCTCGTCTAAGAGTCCTGTAGGCTCACCTATATATAAAGAATAAATACTCGGAATAAAAATAGGGTCTTGCCCTTTCACCATTAACTTCAAACCGTTGTTTCCTGCATCTGCACCAGCTTTTAAAAGTATAGACATAACTACCCCCTAAATTAATCTGACATCCCTTCCAAATATATGCGAGCCCATTCTTTTACATTCAAATGTATTGTAATTTTTTATTTATCATAAAACCAAAATATTGCATACTTACATATTATATGTAAAAAGTATTTGACATGATGCTTTTCCAATTTTATACTTATATTTGTAAAGAGTTTTTTACAATCGAGGGGGGGAATTATTTATTGAATACTAAAAAAACTATTTTTATAATCATTGTTTTAGCATTAATTGCAATACTAGTACATGGCACATATAAATACATCACTGAAGGTTCTATTTTGGGTGGTACGATTTTTGCTATTTCGTTAATACTTAGTAATTTAATTAATCACATTACTTGGGGAAATCCCCACGGTGTATCAGAAGAAAGTCAAGATGAGATGGGTCAACAAATTACATATAAAAGCTTTAAAATTGCGTATTTTGTTCTTGTAGTTGTAATGTTCCTTTTATTAATCTTCTCCGAAGGATTTTCTATGGGGGCTAATTTAGATGGAGTAAAAAACCTCCCTCTGTTCATCGCAATTTGCTCTTCATTCTTTATTTATCCTATTGTCGAACTCATAGTTGCAAAACAATATAAGTAAAAAGATGAGGTTTTCTACATGTAGAAAACCTCATCTTTTTATATTTACATACTCTCTACAATTGCTTTTAATTTATTCACAGTCCGCCAATTCCTAACTGTAGCTGGTGTATGTAACTTCTGAAACTGGTTCATTAATTTAGAATTTCGAATGCTATTTTTGAAAAACAAATAAACAACTTTCTCATCTATATAGCAATCTTCAAGTTCACTTTTAAATGTAAGCAATTGACTACTTTCCTCTTCAGAAAGTACATTAGCTAAAAAAGCAACATGAACACTTTCTCCTTCTAACAATGAATGAACTTCATACGGACATTGTTTAATAATATTTATAAATTCACCATATGTTCTTAGCATGACTGAAATATCGAAATCAAATTCATTTTTTATTTCAGATTGTATTCGGTCCTTTAGAAAGTTTATATCTTCCTCAGATTCGAACACGATATTACCACTTTGTATATATGTTTTCACTTGTTTTAACCCTATTGATTCAAACACTCGTTTTAAATCAGCCATTTTGATTACTTTATGTCCACCGACATTGATTCCTCTTAGTAATGCAATATAAAGTGTCATATTATTCCCCTCACAATAAAATAAACTTATCAATTGAATCGATTTTCCCACTCATATTTCTCGGATATTTGTTTTAATTCTTCTAACATATCATGAATAGATAATACCTCAAATAAAATAATAGACTCACTTGAAAAATGGTGATGATAATGATTTGGTTTATAATCTTTTAAATCATTTTTATAACTCCAAAATTGCTTGTCTAATTCAGCAATAAGTTTCAAATGTTCCTCATCAATTTCATTACAACGGTTTCTCAATATAGCAATTATAGAATGAATTGTTCGTTGTAATATTTCCCTTTCACTTTGTGACCAGTCACAATTCTCAATTGACACTCGAGCTAAATTATCTATATGGTAAATGATTTGCTGTAATATATGAAGTTGGTTCTGCATGGTTAAAAAGCTTCTCATTTCCTTCTTTGTATGTTGATGATATTTCCAATCTTTCTGCTCATATTGAACAAATTGTATCGCCTTATGCAATAATACAGTCAATTTAGATAAATCCTGAGCGGTCTCCTTTTTCATACCTTTTCCTGCAACTAATGCAGTAATCCATTCTTCCATAATATTTGCTGTTTTAGCAAATAGATCCTCTGTACATCCAAAAATCGTTTTCGTGTAGTGTGGTGGGAAAATGAAAAAATTCACTAAAGTAGATACTATAATACCAGTAGATGTAGTAGCTGAACGAATTAAAAATGCAGTGAAATAATGATCTGCCGTAATTGGAATCATAGCTACAGCAGTTAAAGTTGCGACTAATGTTCCCGCATGTAACCTTAGTTTTTGACATGTAACGATCGTAAACATCGCAGCTAATGCATAAGAAATTGCTTGATGACCTAAGAAAAATGTGAACGTCATGGCATATGCCGATCCAATTGTTGAGGCCGGAAAGCGAATAAGCCCTTTTTTTATTGAGTCTGTTGCAGTTGGTTCAATTGTAACAATTGCTGTTATTACAGCAAAAATAGTTGGAATGTTAAAAAATTCACAAACTAACACTGTAAGAAAAACTGCAATCCCAGTTTTAATGACTCTTCCCCCAACGATATTCCATTTTCTATCTTGATTCATTTTTTATATCCTTCATTTCTGTTTCATTTTATATACATATATTATATATTACTAAAATAAAAAAACCTACTACGTGAATATTCAAGAGTAAGTTTTCTATCTCATTATTTCATTATAGGTAAATGCATTATTATTTGTTGGCCAATTGGTCCCATTCTTCTAAAACCTTTATCCTCGAAGCCCACTTTTGCATATAAATTTTGCGCAGGAATATTTCTTTCATTCACAGCAAGTACAACTTCATTTTTTATTGGAAAATAGCGTTTTACAAACTCTTCTAATAATAACAATGACTTTTTAGCGAATCCTTTTCTTTGTCTATTGTGATTAATAGAAAATGACGTTAAAAGTAAAGCATCCTCATTATCTGTGAACTCCTTTACTCTATCTCCCGTTTCCAATGCGAAAAGACCCACCGGTACGCCATTGTAATCTAAAATAACAATCACATTTTTTGTACGATCACTTTTTGCTTTTTCCAGTAATGCGCTTGGATCTGCTGTAAACTGAACTTGTTCACTTGGTAAAGTAAATGTTTGTATAACTTCTTTATATTTCTCCTTATACGGAACTAATTGAATTTCTCCTGTGTGTATGTTCATGCTAAACTCTCCCATTTTTTAGCTTATTAACTTATACCTTGCTGTGCTTTTGAATGCACTCTTCCATCTAAAAAGGTAATTTCAACAAATGAATTTGGATTGTTTCCTTTCCAAGCAAAAATTTGTTTAATTTGTGTAGAATGTTCTACCCCTTCTTCTATAAGTAAATCCCCTTCAAAACCAATTAAATCTTTCACTTCTGTATAAGTCATTCCTTCATTTATGTTCGAGAAATGATTTATATTGATAGATTCTTTCTGTTGCCTTTCCATCACAGTAGAAGAAGTTGCTGTTTGATTTTTCACTTCTTTTCTCTTTTCACACGCTGTCATACTGAAACCTAAGCATAAACTAAACAATATACATGCGCTTTTTTTCATCATAACAGTTGTCCCTCCCATCATAATTAAACCATATATTCCCTTAAAAATAAACTGAATATTTAATATTATAGTTAAAAACCTCGCACAATTAAGTACGAGGCTAATTTCATTTATTCAAATGATTATTTGATTGATCATCCTGTTCTTTTCTTAACTCTTGTTCTTCATCTTTTGGTAATTGTTTATCATTATCTTTAATTGGATTCGTTTCTCGATTTTCAATCATATCATTTGGAACTTGTGGCATTACTCGTCCCACAATAGCCGCTAATTCATCTAGTATACCTTCACCTGTTTTTCCTTTTTTAATTTGCTTTCCGATTTGTTTGAGGCGTTCATACGTATCAACATCTGCTACAACGACTGCATTAGCACCGTCAGGGTCATTTTTTAAACTTTCTGCAACAGAATATTTAATTGATTCAACACGAGTTCGATCAAGTTTTGCTTTTACGTCTATACCTACAATAGCATATTTTCCAACAACGACCGCTGTCGCATCATTCACACCTGGCACACTTGCTGCTAAAGATGCTAAATGATCTGCCGCTTTTTCATTTGGCTTATTTGATTTATTCGTATAATTAACATTTTTCATTGAAACATTTTTTTGTTCCGGCTTTTCGTTTGGGTTTTCTTTTGTTCCAATACTGCATCCAGTTATAACGAAGCAAAGCATTAATATATATATTAGAGTTTTCATTATTTTCACCACTTCACTTTTAAGGTTTAATCATAAATTTTTTCAACAGCTTGCATTTTCTTTACCTTTTCCTCGGCCCCGCTATTAGCATTAATGAATATTTGGTACGTATCTTTTCCTAAAGTACCTACAAATTCATAGCAAAGTACTTCATTATGCAAATCATTAACTACTACAGCTTTACGTTCTTCCATTACTTTTACATCCGGATTGATTTTCTTTCTTGCTTCTGCTGCAGTTAGCTTTGCCGATGGAACTGTTCGTTTTTGATGTGACGCTAAATATTCTTTTGCGGAGAACCCTACGATAGAACCGTCATCTAAAGCAATTTTCATTTGGATTGCTTCTGGATAAATTCGTACTCCATTTTCATTTACTACATACGTAAATACACCAACATTATCATATTGAGAGCTATCATAAAGCTCCATATTATTAAACTTATGGTCCTTTAAAAATTTTAAACCTTTACTACCTGCATCGTTTAAACTAACTTTCTGTTCTTTAATTTCGCGGTTATTCATAACCCAAATTGGATATCCGCCTTTTCCGGTAATATCCATATAGAACTCATTGTTCATTGCTTCATCTTTAATTTTCACACTATAGAAGGATTCTTTCGCACCTTTTCCACTTTTCTCTACATCTACTTTTTCATTTCCTTTTAAATTTAAAAACGATTTGGCAATTTTCGCCGCTTCATCTTTAGAAATTGCCTTTCCTTCCGCTTCAAATCCGCCTTTTTTATTTTTTTGCGCACTTGTAAAGGTCGGTCCGAAGTTTGTAGAAGAATATGATGTTACGTTTTTCTCTACAGTTTTCAATCCATCAATAATTGTGTTATCTGCTGGATCACGATTTGATGCAAGTGCCATTTCTACATCCATCCAGCGTAAATTATTTTTCAAAACAAGATGTTGTACTTTTCTTAGTTCATCTTGTATATTTCCTGCATTTGAATATAAAGTTTGTAGCGTTTTATATTCTTGCTCATTTAACGGCTCTTTTTCTAAATCACGAATGGCTGCACGGTAACTGAAATCACCGATATTCGCTAAAAATTCTTCCGTTTTATTAAATGGCATTAATGTTAAAGGAAGTTGTCCAACATCTGAGCGAGCTTCAGATGTTAAACGCCATACATCCGCTAATGCAGGTGATAAAGATGATCGTGAATTCATCGCAAGTGTTGTGCCAATTTTATCGTGTAATAAATCGACTTCGTATGCTAAATCATGGAATGCACGTTGATAGCTATTTTCCGCTCGAATTAAAACCGCATTTTTCTCTTGGTGCTCTTTATAGCCCCAATAGCCTGTTCCTACTACACCGACTGTTAATAATACAATGATAATACCTCGTAACATTGTCCCACCTCCGCTCTATTTACAGAAAATATGTTTACCGATTTTTTTAATTTGTGGACGAGTCCAAATCCATTTACTAGTCGCAGTATCTGGATTGAAATAATATAAAGCATTTCCTGTTGGATCCCATCCGTTAATCGCATCTAAAACTGCTTTTTTTGCTGTTTCATTTGGCGTTAAATATATTTGTCCATCGGCTACTGCTGTAAATGCTCTAGGCTCAAAGATTACACCTGAAACAGTATTTGGGAATGACGCACTTGTAACACGATTCAAAATAACGGCAGCTACTGCAACTTGTCCTAAATACGGTTCACCACGTGATTCGCCGTATACTGCGTTTGCCATAAGCTGAATATCATTTTGAGAATAACCGTTCGGAACATTTGTCCCTTTATTTTGAGGTGGTTTATTCTCTTGTGCAGTTCCGCCGCTATTTCCTTTATTCGTTGTTGTCCCTTTATTAGCAGTTGACTTGTCATACTTCGTTGCCTTCACGAGCATTTGCTTCGTTTTAGCTCCAGCTAAACCATCAACGGGTAATCCGAATTTCTCTTGAAAATTCCGAAGTGCCCAGTATGTACCCCATCCGAAAACACCATCCACTTTTCCCGTATAAAATCCGTTATATTTCAAACGAGATTGCAGTTCAATGACATCTTCGCCAGATGCTCCTCTTTGAATAACTTGATTAGAAAAAGCTTCTACATTCTTTAGTTGTATACTACTGACCATTAAAGACAGTCCTATGAACGCAAGTAAAACTGCTATTTTAAAAATAGCTTTTTGGCGCATAATTTTCCCTCCTTAATTACGGAAATGATTTCTTGGTTATGTTTTGTAAAAGCCTCGCTTTTATGTAAAGAAGACAAAAAAATCCAAACTAATATCGTTGAAAAAATATGTAAACAATATAAAAAAAGGATGAAAGGAGTTCATCATGAAGAAATCGTTAAAACGTGTCGCACTCGTCATTCTGTTCCTAACAACATGTTCAAATATATATACAGACTCATCAATTGTTCATGCGCAGCCGCCGTATGCCAAATGGGGTAAACTTGCCGTAGAAAAGACGAAAGAACAATACCCAAAAGCAGAAATTATTGACTATCTTCATATAGGTAGAAAACCAAAAACAGTTCAAATAACTGTTGAAAAATTTAAATTGTGGTTACGTGAAGATGGAAAAGAATATGGTGTTTTTGTTGATGTAGAATTTGAAACGAAGACGGAGAAATTTATAAAGTTGTCGTTTCAGAAGACGAGTAGATAAAGTGAAACCCCACTGTTAGAAATGGAAACAGTGGGGTTCCTTGCATTTCTAAAATTCTTTCCTAAAGTTTCGATTCCCTAAAAATCTTACCAATATACAAATAGCGCCAATTACTACAGCTATCCCTATACTATATAAAAGTACTTTACCATATCCACCTATTCTCGGATCTAAAAACGGATATGGATACCAATTCACGATTGGACCACGTATTAAGCTATATACAACGTAAAAACACGGGAATAAGAGCCAACTTGCAGCTTGTTTCCAAGTGATTTTCTTAATAGGTGGATTTAAAATCCAATCTAAAAGCATTGCAATCGGCATGATATAATGTAGCACAGTATTTACCCATGGTATTGCCGTTTGAAGTGACTCTTCTAACCCTCTTAGTAACAAAAAATAAACGAGTCCTGTCGTAAGTATGTATACCGTTGCCGCACCACGAAGTATACTAAACTGTTCTGAGCGACCAAATGTAGCTGTTCCGATACTGCTTAAAAGGAGAATACATGCAACTAAAATGTTACTTTCAATAGTGAAGAAACTAAAAAAGTTAACTGGATTAAACGGCTTCACTTGTGCCCTAATTATGAATTGCGTAATAATGGTGCTACACACTAGAAGACTTAAACATAATCTAAATAAAGATAAAATTTTTTCATCCTTCATACATTCCCTCCTTTTCTTATATATAATTAGAATTTCCCTGTACATGCTCAATAAATAGTTTTAATGGAACAAGCCCACGTTTTGGCATATGACTACTTATAATAGCTACTATTTCTAACTGAGGAATGATAACGATGTATTGTCCGCCGTATCCCATAGCAAAATATATACAATACGGTATGTGAAATCTTCCGTTATCTAATACCCACCAGTGATATCCATATGCACCGACATGTTCATATGTTTCAAATAGAGCCCTACTTGACTCTTCTAACCATTTCGCTGATACAATTTCTTTTTCATTCCAATATCCATTTTGCAAACATAACTTTCCTAATTTTAATAAATCGGTAGATTTCATTTTCATACCGAAGCCGCCGACATATATACCTTGCGGATCTTGTTGCCACTCGTATTCGTTAATTTCTAATGGATCAAATAAATATTTCTTTGCAAACCGCTCTGTCGACATTCCAGTAGCTTCTTGAATAATATAGCTCAGTAAATGAGAAGAACCTGAATTATAATTCATTTTTGTAGCAGGTTCTTCAATTATTGGCTTTTCTAATATGTACTGTACCCAGTTCTCTGATTCTACAAAGTCATTTGGGAATACTACTCCATTTCCAAACTCTTTCCAATCCTCACCAGTAGTCATTGTTAATAAGTGATAAAGCGTCAAATCATGTTTTTCCCCAGGTACATTTTCAATCCACTCTGTAATCGGTGTATGTATATCATTTATATAGCTCTTATCAAGAGCAATACCAATTAATAAAGATACAATACTTTTTGTAATCGAATTTATTTTATATAATTTATTTGCACATTCAAGTGTTTTATAGTACTCAGTTGTTAATTCCCCTTTTTGATAAACAAGAAATGTATTCACTTTTTTCTTTTCGAATTTATTTTCTAGTTGCTTGAAATCCAAAAACTTTACCTCCATTTAAATAGTTACTCCATTTATTATATCTTGTTCCTTCATTTTAAACATAATTGTGCTCAAATAAAAATAAACCTGTCAGTCATAATGAACTGACAGGTTTATTTTTATAATTTCGTACGAACATTCCACAGCTCTGGGAAGAATTGTTGATCAAGTACTCGTTTTAAATAAGAAACACCGGAGGATCCACCTGTTCCCATTTTATGTCCAATAATTCGTTCTACTGTTTTCATATGACGAAAACGCCATTGTTGTAGCCAGTCTTCAATATCAATCAATTTTTCAGCAAGCTGATATAAATTCCAATATTTTTTCACATCCGCATATACTTCTAACCACGCTGCTTCTACTGTTGCATCTTCTTCATAAGGTTGCGTAATATCACGGTTTAACACATCTTTATGAATAGGGAATCCTTCTTTTACTAATGCTTGAATCGCGACATCATATAGACTTGGTGCATGTAGCGCTTTATGAAGTCGTGCATGTAATTCTGGATCCTTTTCATAAATTTTTAATGCGTGTGGCGTTTTATAGCCAAGTGCATACTCAATCATACGATATTGATACGATTGAAAACCTGAAGCTTGACCGAGTGAATCACGAAACTCAATATATTCTGATGGTGTTAATGTCGCAAGAATATCCCAAGATTGAATAATTTGAGACTGAATTTTTGATACACGTGCTAACATTTTAAAAGCTGGTTGTAATTTATCTTGTTTAATAGATTCAATCGCCGCATTTAGCTCATGTAAAATGAGCTTCATCCAAAGCTCACTTGCTTGGTGAATAACGATAAATAACATTTCATCATGATGGTCCGATAATCTTTTTTGAGAAGATAGTAAACTATCTAATTGTAAATACTCCCCATACGTCATATTCTCTTTAAAATCCGTATGAATCCCTTTTTCCATAATTACTTTTTCATTTTCTTTCATATTAGCCAAACGCCCCTTTTATATGATTCTACTTATATTGGTCTAATAACAGCTCGAACTGGACTTCCATCTGCATCAGTTAATGCAAGTGGTAATGCAATAAGTTCATAATCACCGTCTGCTACATGATCTAGTACGACATTTTCTAAAATATGAATTCCATGTTTAAATAATTGATGATGCGCTGCTAATTCTTTATCATCTAGCGGATCAACTGATGGTACATCTACTCCGATTAAACGAATACCTTTCTCTGAAAGAAAAGGTGCTATGTCTGCACGTAAATGAGGGATCACATCTGGAAATTCTTCAGCTTTTCCATGTGAAGATGTACGTAATAATAATCGTTCTACACCTTCTAAATGAAAGCTTTCTAATTCCTTTTTCCCGATGCTTTCAAAATTAGAAACGTCAATAATCCGTGCTGGACCAACATAAACTTGAACATCTAAATCTAATACTTTCTTTCCATCATTATCAAAATGAAATGGTGCATCAATATGAGTGCCTGTATGAATACTCATCGTTAACTTTCCGACATTTACCGAGCCACTTTCTTCTTTTGACCATGAAACTTCATACGAGAACGGTGTGTCTCCTGGCCACGTTGCAATATTATTATTTAGCGGTTGTGAAATATCAATCCACTCTGATGTTTTCATATTTATGCCACAACCTCTCGCTTATTTTCAAACTGCTTATACTCTTCATTTTTCATAATTTTCTTTAATATTTGTACAGATTTCCACACTTCTTCGTATGTGTTATATAAAGCGACCGGCGCAAGTCTCACCCCATTTGGCGCTCTAAAATCTGGAATTACTCCATTTGCTTTTAGTGCTTTACATATACGTGCTGCTTCTGCATGCTCTAAATAAATGTGCCCGCCTCGTTTTTCATCCTCTAATGGATTTCCAATTGTAAATTCGAAATCTTTTAATTCATGTTCAATTAAATTCAGCATGTACCTCGTAATATGTAAAGATTTCTCACGTAAACGCTCAATACCAGCATCTTTGAAAATTTCAAGTGAACCAATTAATGGTGCTGTACTTAAAACGTGAGGTGTACCAATTTGATAAGCACCTGCATGATCAGCGGCTGTTAATGTATGATCCATATCAAACTGCTTATCTTTTCTAGAACTAAACCATCCAGACAACCCTGGTAGTCTATTAAAATGTTTATTATTTACATAAATTCCTGCAACGCCACCCGGTCCTGCATTTAAATATTTATAATTGCACCAAACAGCAAAATCGACATCCCAATCTTTGAAATGATGCGGAATAGATCCTATTGAATGGCATAAATCAAATCCAATGTGAATGCCGCGTTTATGAGCTTCCGTTGTTAAACGTTTCATATCCAGAATTTGACCACTTCTATATAAAACAGAAGGTAATAAAATTAAAGCGATATCATCTTCCATCGCATAAATAATATCTTCTTCAGAAAGTGTTCTACCATCTCGGCTTTTCACTCTTACTAAATGCTCCTCTGGATCTAATCCTTTTAAACGAATTTGACTTTGAAGTGCATAAATATCTGATGGGAAAGTTAATTCATCCGCAAGTATTTTTGTACGTATTCCTTTTGGTTCGTAAAACGTCGCAATAACTTGGTGTATATTTGTAGTTGTAGAACCGGTTACAATAGTTTCTTCCGGTAAAGCACCAATAAGAGGGGCTGTAAGTTTACCTAATTTCTCTGAAAGGAAAAACCACGGGTGCTCACCTTCTGTCCAGCCGTCAATGCCATACTCTTTCCACGAATCTAGCAACGTAAGTAATGATTTCTCTGCTCTTTTTGAAAGTAGTCCTAATGAGTTTCCATCTAAATATATCGTTCCTTCTTTTTTATAGAATTCAGTTTGAAAATCTTTCAGTTCATCATGTTTATCACATTCAAGCGCATATTCATAATTCGGTTGAAATGGTTCTTTATACATGGTGTCACCTTCTCTTAATTTTCTTTTTATTCTAACTAATTGAAATATATCACCTCAATTGATACGACGTCAATGATATTATGTCAGTTGACTTTATATATGAATTTCTTTTACAATACAGTTATATTTTCAGATATTTCAGTATAAAGAGGTGATTCTTTGAAAAACAGTACCCTTTCATCAAGAAAACACCGCTCCTTAGAAACGAAGAAAAAACTATTACACTCTGGTTACACTATTTTTATAAATAACGGATTTCAAAAAACGACAATTACACAAATTATTAAACATGCAGAAACTGGTTACGGAACAGCATATGTATACTTTAAAAACAAAGATGATCTCCTCACCGTTTTAATGGAAGATGTTATGAATCAATTTTATGATATTGCCAAGCGCTCCTTTTTGCCTCAAACGAAGGAAGAAGCACATAAAATGATTCAAAATCAAGTTAGAGCATTTCTACAACTAGCAAAGAAAGAACGAGCTATTTTACAAGTTGTAGAAGAAGCAATCGGATTATCAAAAGAGATACGTCAAAAATGGGACGAGATACGGGAACGCTTCATAAACAATATTACGCAGGATATTACATACTCTCAAGAAAGTGGATTAGCACAGCCTGAATTAAATAAAGAAATTGTAGCACGTGCTTGGTTCGCAATGAATGAGATGTTTCTTTGGGCAATTGTGAAAAATGATAAAAAATTTGAGTTAGAAGAGATAGTACATACATTGACGGAGATGTATACGACGGGGTTATATAAATAGCACACCTGCAATAAATACGGTGTGCTATTTTACATCTATAAAAATATATTATCTGGGTATGGTAGTGCTAAAGTAGGCTTTTCAGAAAATGAGAAATATTGTAGTTTTAAAGATTCACCATCTATCGATTTCAGTTTTCCACTAGTAATTTCACATTCAAACACAACAACAATATATTCTACTTGATCGCCATTCGGATATATATGACGGAACCTTTCCCCTCCAAATACCCCTTTTTGTTTTTTTACTTGCACTTTCAAACCCGTTTCTTCCCACACTTCACGAACTACCGCTTCTTCTGGAGTTTCTCCAGGCTCAATTGCTCCAGCTGGCAAACTCCAGTATTCTCCACCAGGATATTGAAATAAGATTTTCCCTTGCTCATTTTTAATAACAGCAGCTACACTCGGTATTAGAATTAGTTCATGGCCTAATTGCTCACGAATTTTTTTATAATATAGCGACATTGACATACAATTCTCTCCCACTCCAATAATAAACAACTGTATTTTCTGACACCTATTGTATAATAATACCAATAGCAATTTCTATATAGAAAGGATAAGAAAATTACTCCCCTTTATATCTGCTACACTAGATAATTTATACAGTTCTAAACCTCGCGTTTTCCATTCTTGTGAATCTTGTTTAATTATCTTTTTAAAATATTTTAGTAGTGGCCATAAAGCATACTCCTTATGATCTACATAACATAACTAACAACATCCCATTTTAACTTTTCATTAATTTCACTCATAAGTTGGGGTATTACTACTTCACCATATTTTTTAAAACATTCATGAGTTCCTTCGTAATTTTCAAATAAAGTTTGATTAAAAATATCGTGTTAACCCGTATTCTATGGTAAATAAAAAGAATCCATTTTGAAAAAGATTGATCAAAATGGATTCTTATCCAGCAGGTTTATGTTTTGGTTTTATAAAAAAGTTTGATCATTTTCTATCAATGAAAACAATTAATTGACTATTTTTATTATGAAAAGGTCGGAGCAGGAAATTCATCAATTTTGATACGAAGTAAACTATAAGGTTTCTGTCGTAAGTCTTTTCCATAATGAAATCTAGGCTGTCGATGTAATTGGTTCACAATGACATACAAATATTGATCCGGACCAATTGAAAAAGTATCCGGCCACAAAATTCTCGGATCATGTGCGATAGCTTCCATTATGCCATTTGGCAATATCTTACGGATACTGTTGTTTTCATAATCTCCAGCATAAACAGCTCCCTTTGCATCGGTGATCATTCCATCAGACGCACCTTTTTCTCCCCAATACTCCACATGATAAGGTAAATTCATGTCCGGTATCGTTCTGTCTCTCAAGGCTTCTGTTGAGATCGAGAACAAATGCCGACTGGTTAGTGGAGCAAAAAATAATATCTTTCCATCGGGAGAAATCGCAAGACTATCAGACGCCAACCTAAATGGAGAAGTTGAACCGTCTTTGTTTCGATTCATTAAAATTTGACCTTCTACTTTCGGTAAAAAATAGGGATCGGGTGAAGTTGAATTTGCTCCATTTAACCGTCTAAACGCGTTTCCATTTGATAAATCTACGACGATAATAGCTCCTGGTCCTCTTGAAGAAGAATCCGTTATATAGGCATAACCTGCTTTTCCAACACGAAAATCAAAACGGACATCATTCAGATAAGTTGTAGGCAGGACAACATCTTCTGTAAAGGTATATACTTTTCTTATTGTATTGGTTTCTAAATCAACAGCGACTAATTTTGCCCCCCCTTTAATAGGTTCAGAAAAATTGGGTGCCGCTGTATCTAATATCCAAAGCGTTCCCCTTCCATCAGCAACTACACTTTGGACACTGATGAAAGTCATTGGGATATTCTCGGGGTTAACCAAATTGGTTTGTAAATTAGGATAAGGCTGCAATTTATCCTCAAAAATTTCCGCCACCGTAAATTTAACATCGTCTCCCCATTTCGGAAAGCAAATGAAAATACGACCGGTTTCTGAAACAGTAACACCTGTAGGCATAGCCCCATAAAATGCATAAACTAGTTCTAAATTACCGAAATATTTTTCACTAGGTAACATAGGTTTCATAATATCCTCCTCAAGCATTCAAACGGGATATCTCCTATATATGATTTATATTTTTTCTAGTGCATGTTTCTTAATAAGTTTTTCTATACGAAAAGATGATTGAATTGATTGTTTTCGAAATTTAATAAGTCTGTCAGAAGAAAGGAAACATTTTAATTTAAAGGTCTCCAGATGAAGTAGAATTCAATTAGCAGGTAGCGAAGTTCAACATTCCCGAATCAACGTTAAGCTGGTATAAAAATGGGGAAATTTCCCCATTTAAATTTGTGAAAAAATGTACTTAAGCTAAACTGCCCGTTAGTTTAAGTGTAACACTTCACAAACAATCTTTTGAGTATTCTTATTATTCCTGTTTCCTCAACACTTTGGCCCTTTAATTGAACAATACAACTGAAATTTAAGGGGCAAAAGAAAAATCTTATATTAATACAGGGTTTTATCAATCTTTTTTATAAATTATCAAACTTTATTTCAAATCAATACCACACTTTATTCCATGTTCCATGAGTGACTAACGGGTGCTTTGAACAAGAAAATAAAGGTGAGTACATATTATACATGACTAATATGCGCTCACCTTTATTTTTTTAGGATTTTTAGCTTTTAGGTCTTGATAATAATTTTTAGTGGTTTTATTAACAATTTATATTTAGTAAAATTGCTTTTTATGAATTTAATATAAGTCCAAAGAATTTCCTGGTCAATATAATAACGTATATCAGCACACTTTTTCTTTATTTATTCTACTTACAATTCCAACTATAAATTTATATTCAATCCTCCTCTTCTTAGTTTTTTTAAACCCTTCTTTCGTATCAAAAATAAAACACGTTTTCCGAAACCAAATTCGTACATATAAAGACTCAAAATAAATAGGTTTTATAATTCCTCGTTCTTCAAATTCAGTTCCATCTTTATTTTCAGTTTCTGTTCGAACGAACCACCTATTTCCGAAGCCAATTTCAATATACTTCACACACTAACCCCCATTAGGAAATTTCCTTTCTAACAATTCTATTATTTCCCCGGTAAGCGCACATTCCGACAGAACATGAGCCCACAAAGAAAAAGTAGATTACAAAAATCTACTTTATAACTTATATTTTTGCATTCGTTTATAAAATGTACTACGGGGTACATCTAATAGTTTTGCAGCTAATGAAACATTTCCGTTTGTCTTTTGTAATGCTTCAATCATGCTATCACGCTGTATTTTTTCACGAAAATTCAATGTATGTTCGGTTTTATTTTCAACTTGTAACTCAAGTTGTTGTTGATTTCCCATCATTGTTTGTATCAAAAGAGCGACTTGTTTTTCGCATATTTCCCGTCCTTGCGACAAAATGTAAATGCGTTCTAATGCATTTACTAGTTCTCGAATATTTCCGGGCCATGTATGTTGTAAAAATTGATTGCAAATACTCTTTGGAAATACAACATTCCAATTCTTCTGTTCGCAAAAGTGTTGTATAAAATATGGGATATCCTCTTTTCTTTCTATTAACGACGGAACATATAACGGATAAACGTGCAAACGATAATATAAATCTTGACGGAATTTCCCTTCTTCTACTAACCGTAGTAAATCTTTATGTGTGGCAGTAATAATACGAATATTTACTGGTACCTCTTTTGAACTTCCTATTGGAGTTATTGTACGTTCTTGTAAAACACGCAATAATGCTACTTGCATCTCTGGTGGTACTTCACCAATTTCATCTAAAAATAATGTTCCTCCATTCGCTTGTTCAAATTTCCCTTTATATCCTTGACGTCGCGCACCTGTAAATGCACCTTCAGCATAACCGAACAATTCACTTTCTATTAATTCTTTAGGCAAAGAACCGCAGTTAACAGCTATAAAGGGCCCGTCTTTTCTTGGACTATTTTCATGAATCGCTCTCGCGACATATTCCTTTCCCACTCCTGTCTCACCACATACATACACACTAGCATCAGTCGTTGAAACAAGCTTAATTTCTTCTAGTGTGTGTTGAAATGCTCTGCTTGTCCCAGTAACTCCTGGAAAAGTAATTCCTTTTATAAATGTGAGAGCAGAATATGTATTCATTTGTTCGTTTTCCTTTAAATACATACATTTCCCAATCATTCTTTCATTACTATATACTGGTATCTCTAATTTAGTTTCTAATCCATGGTGCATTAACTCTTCAAGTTTCATTCTTGACCAATTATTTATTCGTTCACGAACGCTCTTACTCGCAGAAACGATAACATCACGATGATTACAAATAACTACTTGTTCATCACTATCAATGACATCTAAAAAACGATGAATTAAGTGTAATTCATTTTGATGAACTCTTATGCTACATTCACGTTCTATCGCATGTGCAATTGAAGTTACCATACCGAGCATATATGGATGCGAAAATTCAATTGGACAGGAGAAATCTAGAACACCAATTAATTTCCCGTCATCATTATGAATGGGAGCAGCCGCACAACTCCAGCTATGAGATACCACGGAGTAATGTTCAGTACCACTTATCATAATAGCTTCTTCAATTTCTAGCGCTGTTCCTATTGCGTTTGTCCCCACAGCTGCTTCCGTCCATTTTACACCTTCAATAAAATTAATATGTTTCGCTCGCTTTAACGTTTGTTTATTTCCACTTAACGATAGAACATAACCATCTGGATCGATTAATAATGCCATCATTTGTAGTTCATCAATGGTTTTTCTCATATTTTGTATTTGAGGGATTGCGATATCTAGGAAGATTTCACTCTTTTTCTTTTGATCTTGTAAAAAATTAGAAGACAAAATTTTCTGACCTTTATTCATGTGAGGATTCACATTTGCTTGTTTACATCGATGCCATGACTCTGAAATTCTTTCGTTTATACGGTTCGAATCAAGGACTCCTTCATTAATAAACTTTTTCCATGTATGTAAGTAAAACGGTGAAGCTAACATTGTATCATCTCCCTATTCATTGTTTTGGAGATCTGTAAAAACATACTTTTATTATAAAACTGAATAAAAGCGTTTTCAATAAAACTAGAAAGACGACACAAATATGTTAATAATTTGAATATCTTAATGCACTTCTTTATTCTTTTTTAGTAGCACTATATTTTGTATAATGGAAGCAAAGAAAATACATAACCAAAACCACTTTTGTGGATTACCGTTTATAAAGAAAACAATTACGGCTATTGCAAATAAAATAGTGGATGCTAAACTAAAATATAATTTTGTTTTCATTCCTATTATCCCTCACCCCTCTATTACTTTACAGTACATACTAACTCTTCATTTTTCATCTCTACTATGTACTCCTGTAAAACATATTCTTTCCCGCCATGGTTTTCATACCATTCATGTATTCTTCTAATATGCCTCTCGTCACTTCTAATTTTCGATTCTATTTCTTTATACTGTTCATAACTATCATATTCCCATATGGCAAATACTTCAGACGTACCATTCTTATTATCTTTCATCCAGCGTCCTATTAGCTTAGAACCATGCTTTAATTGATTAGGTAAGTTCGTGTTATTGAAATAATCATTAAATACTTCTATGAATTCATTTTTCACTACATAGTACTTCCTTCTGTAAAACATACTTCTTCACCTCTTTTATGAAAAGTATCAGTAAACCTTCCCATCACTACCGTATTATAATACTTTCCGTCCGATAGTCTTTTGTCATTTTTCAAAACGCCTTCTACTTCAAAACCTAATTTTTTATAAAGATGAATAGCTTTCTCGTTTGTCTCTAATACTTGTAAAGATATTTTATTTACTGCATTTTCGTCAGCCCATTTAATAGATTGTTGTAATAGGCTCTTACCCATTTTATATCCCCAAAACTCTTTTAAAATGCAAACGCCAAACTCCACTTTATGAGATAATCTCTTAAAATTTGATCCTTCACACCTTGAAAATCCAACGATTCGATTGTGCACTTCTGCAACTAAAAAGAGATTCTTCGTCTCTTCACTATCTGTTTTTATTATTTTTTGAAATCCTAGATTATCTATAAATCCCTCTCCAGCATCTCTATCCATATTTTCAGTTTCTCCATCAATCTGAACTCTAATTTTCGATAACTGGTCAGCATCTTTCTCAGCTGCAGAACGAATTGTATAAGTTAATCCATTTATATGAAACTCTTGCTCTTTTACAATCATGTCAAACTCCTTTCAAATGAATATAATGGCGCTATTACAACTTGTTTACCTTGTTTCTCAAAGTCCTGAACAGTTTCTTTACTAGCCTCTTCGTCAGTTATAATAATGTCAATTTTTTTTAGAGACTCTCCTCTTATAAAACAATCTATTCCAAGTTTATTATGCGGAACTAAACAAATATTTCTTCTAGCAATTTCACTTACTCTTTTACTAAAATAAGCAACTTCAGGTGTTGCGGTACTAATACCTTGTAATGAAATGCCTCCACCTGTAGAGAAATACAGATCAATAGAAAATCTACTTATCAATTCAGAGGCAAGTGTATCAGTAATATTCCCTGAAGGTTTTACTTTTCCGCCAATTAAATACGTATCAATATTCTTATATTCTCGTAGATAACCAGCTATTTCTATAGAATTCGTAATAACCGTAAATGATACTTCCGGTAAATATTTCAGCATCGCATTATGAACGGAAGCCCCACCAATAAAAATTGAATCACCTTCTTGTATATAAGATACCGCAACTCTTGCAATTGTGTCCTCATATATTGAGCTATCACTATAACGTTTAGTTGGTTCCGCAGCTAAGTTTCTCACTCGCGTAAGTTCAATTGCACCTCCGTGCGTTCTTTTTAATAAACCATCCTTTTCCATAATAGACAAATCTCTTCTTATAGAATCAATAGACATATCAAATCTTTCCGCAAGATCCTTTGCTATTACTCTTCCATCTGTATTAAGTAGTTCTAAAATTTTCTCTCGACGTTCTTCAGTAAACATGTTATCACCACCGTTATTGAAGGTTCAGAAACTTAAACTTTATTTTAATTATATGCATGCCTCTTCCGTTTTACAATATTTTCAATTCTTATTTATTCCGTTTTATACAGTCTTCTCCCTCTTTCTATCCTGTTAACTTGACAACCAAATAAATGTATATCTGTATATTACGCAAAAATACTTCCATTTACCTTCCTATTGATGTAAAATTATTCCTATGTTTTACTTTTTAATACAGAAAGGGATTACTATGAAATCATTAATCAAAACGACATGTACAGCATTATTATTTACTGGAATATTAACAGGATGTAATAGCAATACTACATCAAAACAAGAAAAGAGCGCTCTCGAAAAGAATGCAATGCACTATGGAGAAATAGTTAAAAATGAATACTATAGAGCGACAGTTGAAAATGCAAAGTTTGAAAAAATAGACAAAGAGCGGCGCCTTACTACTCGTGTTATGATTAATAATGTTCGAGACGATGGACAAACTATTGATCTTTCGGAAATAAAATATTTCATACAAGATGAAAAAACTGGCGAGAAATATGAAGGTGAAGCTCATCCGATAGATGACGAGCACTATAAAAATGTTCCACACGAATTCTCTTTAACTACTGACATTGTGTTTGAACTGAAAACTTCACCAAAAGATTTAAATAATATGTATTTATACATAGATAGCAAAGCTGCGCCGTTAACAAATACATATTGGAAGCTTGATAATTTAGTATCTAAATAGAAAGGCCAGCCTTATACGACTGGTCTTTTTACATTCATACATTTAACACTTATATTCATTTTCTAATAACAGCTTGAATAACATCAGCTAAACCAGTGTGCCCTTTCCCTTCAACTCGCTCTTGTTCTCCATTAAAGAAATGAATTACCTTATGTTCTTCACACCAAGTAAGGATATCAATTGGATCATACAGCATATCAACATCTTTTGGTCCACCAGTACCATAGTTTATTTGTTTTTTTGAGTAAACTTCAAACATAATTAATCCACCAGGCTTTATCGTTTGTATCATTTTACCTAATATCATTTTTTTATAATCATCATGAAAATGTCCAAATACCATAATTGCTGCATCATATTCATTTTCTGGCAAACTATCAGCTAATAAATCTACTTTTTTTGTATGCACGTTTACGTTATGCTTCTCTGCCAATTTTTTTGTCTTTTCTAATCCATCTTCCGAATAATCAATAGCTGTTACTTCGTTCCCTTGTCTTGCTAGAAATACAGCATTTCTACCTTCTCCCTCCGCAAATGCTATTACTTTATTGTGATTTGCTAAACGAAATGCTTGTTCTTTAATAAATGTATTAGGTTCTTCCCCGTAAAAATATTCATCTGATTTATATCGATCATTCCAAAAATTATTCATCATCTTCTCTCCTTCTTCATATCATTTTCTAACTACAATTAAAGATATTAAAGAGCCTTTTTATCCTTAATTAATTTAAAAATAAAAGCAGATTAAAAATCCACTTTTATTTTTTTCGCAAGATCTACGATTTTTTGATTTCTTAACTCTTCTTCCATTTTCTCTTCTGCTGCGAGCATTGCCTCATTAATTAAACATCCAGGTTTGTCATGTAAACAACAGTCAAACAATGATGTTTTGCCTTCAATTGCATGTATAATATCTAAAAATGAAATATCTTCCCAATTCTTACTAAGCGAGTAACCGCCCTTTGGACCAGATGATGAGTGTATCATCCCTTCCTTCGTCAACTTAGTTAGTATTTTAGACAAGTACGTTGGTGAAACATTTTGCATTTCTGCTAATTGGTGAACACTAACTAACTTATTTGGTGTGGCCTTTGCCAGAAAAAGCATTGTATGAAGAGCATAATTTGTAGCTTTAGAATATTTCATAGTACAGCTCCTATTGTAGACTTCATGTATCTACAATAACTTTATTTTTTTATTATGTCAAACGTTTGTAATACTCCATACAACATTATTTCTTCACAAGTAATACATCTGCTGCGCAAATCGTCACTTCTCTAAATGGAGAGTCAAATAAAACACCTAGTTCAAAACCATCTTCAGTAAGAGCTATTTCATGATATAGCCACCAACAACTGTCAAAGTTTTCCTGCATAGAACACTTTGTTACTCCTATAAAGGTTACTTCAAGTTTATCAAATTCACTAAAAGTACCACTGCAATCTAATACGATAGACAAAGTATCTTCTGATTCTCTCTTTATTACTTTAATTACACTATCGTGTAGTGATGTCTTGTGTAACTGAGCGACATTTGACGGAAGTTTTTTCTCAATGGAATTAAAATATTCTACGTATGATTGATCTAATTGTGCCATTCTTTTCTCATAATCTGTTGTCCACTCTTGCATAAGTTTTTTCAGTTCACCTGATGGGTATTCTGAATTAATTGTTATGTTTTGTATAATTGAGTATATCGATTCAGGAAGGAATTTTAATAAATCTATTTTCCTTTCCTCTATTTCTTCCTTTAAACTTTGTATATCCATTTCCGACCATTCTTTTATAGACTCTATAAAACTTACAAATTATAAAACTTGCATTTTTTTATACCATTCTCTTGTAAAATATTTCAATGACACCTCTCCTAAAATATCTTTACATCCAGTAAAAGCAATACATCCACTTATTATATCATTCCAATAACCATTTTTTCTAAAGAAATAATGTAAAAATGTAAATATTCCGCCTATTATTTCTAAAACTTCAGAATATTTACAAAAGTATAAAATTAGAATACATTTTAGCTGTACAAGATTCACCTGTACAAAAATTCAAACAAAAAGGGATGGTTATATGTTGAAGAAATTAGTAGCAGGGACATTAATAGCTGGTTTTGCATTAACTGGAGGACTAGGTGCAGTAAGTGCTGAGGAAAAAAGTAACACAATTAAGTCATTTGATTATTTAAAAGTGGATGAACAAAATGTTAATTCATTTGCAAAATTAAGTGATCAGGATAAGAAAGATATCCAAATTACTATGGTATTACCAGAGCAAAATGAAAATGGAGATTGGCTAGCTTATGGTTTTACTAGCCGTGAAACATTGGATGCGTATATTGCAAAGGATAAAAAAGCAATTAAAAATAATATTAATCCTTTAGGTAGCGGTGCTGGTAGTACTGATTTTTACGAACATAAAGATAAAGGTGGTCAATATATTTACTGGAGCAGCGGCTTTAAAAACTTACCATCTAGCTGGAATGACAGAATTTCTTCTGTAAGTACAGCGTCACCTTCTGCAAGTTATTCAACGACACTTTGGGAGCACACTTCAACACAAGGATATGGAAAAGGTGTTATATTTAAACACGCTGATTGGTATGGTAAAACTGCTAATTTAGCTCCTGATTGGAACGATATTACTTCAGCGATTGAAATTAAAAAATAATAAGATATTCTATTAATAAAAAATCAAACCACTATTCTCTTATTTGTTTAGAGAATAGTGGTTTATTATATTTCAATTTAAGCATGTACAGCATGTCCTACCGCTTGCATTAACGCTTCATGAATTGCTTCTGATAAAGTAGGGTGTGCTGCAATATAATCTCTCATTATATCAGCGGTAACTTCTGTATGAATCATTATGGTTCCTTGACCAATAAGTTCAGTTGCATGAGGACCGATAATAGAAATCCCTACAATTTCTTGGTATTTAGGTTCTACAATGACTTTTACTTTACCTACTTGTTCTCCTAAAATAAGAGCTTTTCCGTTCGCTGTAAAAGGAAATTCTCCGATGAGAATATCACCATATTGTTCTCTTGCACCTTTTTCACTTAACCCGACACTAGCTATTTCTGGAGCTGTGTATATACAACGGGGCACAGCGTGATAATTTACTTTCACGTCTTCTCCGCTTGCGTGTAATGCTGCTGTCGTTCCTTCATGGAAGGCAACGTGAGCAAGCTGAATTCCACCGATCACATCACCAGCTGCGTAAATATGCGATACGTTCGTTTGCATATGTTCATTCACAGCAATCCCTTTATTTGAAAACTGAACCCCTGCCTTTTCTAATCCTAATTGTTGCACTCGTGGTTTTCTTCCTACAGAAACAAGAACAAATTCTGGAGTTACTTCGTGAGTAATTCCCTCGTATTCAAATGAAGCTTGCTTCTTATAGTTATTTAAACCTTTTAAAACTGCTCCCGTAAAAATTTTCACCCCATCTTTTTCTAATTTCTCTCTTAAAGTATTCGCGATATCTTCATCTTCACCAGGTATTAATTGCGGTGCCATTTCAACTATCGATACTTTTGTGCCAAGTCTACTATAAATGCTTGCAAACTCGCATCCTATTACACCACCACCAACGATTAACAATGAAGATGGTACACTCTCAAGAGACATGGCATGGCTACTATTTAAAATCCATTTTCCATCAAACGGAGCGAATGGTAATTCTGTAGGTTCGGAACCAGCTGCGATAATAAAGCTCTCTCCATCAACTACTTCTTCTTTATTTCCTTGTACAACTCGCATACGATGATCCGTTTCGAATTTCGCTGTTCCTTTTACAACTTTAATTTTATTTTTCTTCATTAAATATTGTATTCCTTGGACGAGTTGCATTACGATTTGTGATTTCCTCGCCTGTATTTGATCCCAATCAATTGATATACTTCCTGTATTAAGCGTAACCCCATAATCATTCGCTTTTCTCACAATGTCATGTACTTCAGCACTTTCTAACAGTGATTTCGTCGGCATACACCCAACATTTAAACATGTTCCGCCAAGGTCAGCTTCATCAATAAGAGTGACATCTTTGCCATTTTGAGCCGCGGTAATTGCTGCTACATAGCCAGCAGGTCCGCCCCCAATAACAACTAATTTACTCATTCTCTCACCTTCTCTTTATAAAAGAATTGTTATAGGTTCTTCTAAATAATGTTTAATTGTGCGTAAAAATGCAGCTGCTGGTGCACCGTCTAATACACGATGATCGAATGTTAAACTTAAAGGTAACATACTTCCTTTTCTTAATTTTTTCCCTTTAAATACAGGAACATGTTCAATTGCACCTACACCTAAAATACCAGTTTCAGGTGTATTTAATACCGGTGTGAAATATTCAATACCAAAGCTACCTAAATTACTAATTGTAAATGTCGTTCCGTGCATATCATCACTACTTAAGCTACCTGCTCGTGCCTTTTGTGCCACATTCTTAATCTCTTTAGACAACTCTACTAAAGATAAATTATTTGCAAAGCGAATAGCTGGAACGACTAACCCTTTTTCTAATGCGACTGCCATGCCTAAATGCACATGTTCAAATTGATGAATTGCATCATCTATATAAGCGCTGTTCATTTCTTTATGCTCTCCAAGTGCTAATACAACAGCATGCGAGACGAAATCCGTAATAGTTAATTTATTATCGTATCTTTTTTGTACAACTTCCGCTATTTCTTTATGTAAAGCAACTAAATCTGTTACATCTACTTTCATCGTTAACGTTAATTGTGCGCTATTTTGTAAGCTTGCGTGCATACGATTTGCGATTGCTTTACGCATACCAGTAACAGGAATCGCTTTACTTTCTTCTCGTTCAGATATTTCCGGAACGTTTACTCTTACCTCAAGTGCTTTTAATACATCTGCCTTTGTAATCCTTCCGCCAGGACCTGTACCAACTAATGCCTTGATATTCAGATTTTCAGACTTTGCAATTTTCTTGGCTACAGGTGAAATTTTAATTCTTTGCTTCGATACTTCTTTCCCATTTGCTTCTTGATTTTGTACATTTTGTACTTCTATATTAGATGTTTTTTCTTCTACAACATGTGTGCTTTCCTGCATTTCTACCTTTTCATTCGGTTTACCGATGTAGCAAATTACAGTACCAGGCGGCACTCCTTCATCTTCACTTACAGCTATATCAAGTACCGTACCATCAGCTGGCGCTTCAATTTCCGTTTCAATTTTTTCTGAATTAATACTAGCAATTAGTTCTCCTTTTGCTACATTATCGCCTGCTTTAATATTCCAGCTCGTAATAATACCTTCTTTCATCGCCATACCTAACTTCGGCATTACAACTTCTACAGCCATGTCTCTCTCTCCCTTCTCATCGTTTTATTACACATGTAATAAAGATTGGTCTCCGATCATTTCTGATACAGTTTCAATTACTTTTTCTGGCGTTGGCAAATACAACTTTTCAAGTGGTGGTGAGAACGGAACAGGTGTATGTGGTGCTGTAATTCGTTTAATAGGTGCATCTAACAAATCAAAACCTTTATCCGCTACAATTGCCGCAATATCTGTTGCAATACTACATCTAGGATTCGCTTCGTCAATGACGATAAGACGATTTGTTTTTTCAACAGATGATAAAATAGTATCTTCATCAAGTGGTGATAAAGATCGTGGATCAATTACTTCTACTTCAAGCCCCTTTTTCGATAATTGCTTTGCAGCTGCAAGCGCTGTATGAACTTGCTTTCCGATTGCGACAATTGTTACATCAGAACCTTCCCGTTTAATATCTGCTTTTCCTAATGGAATTGTATAGTATCCTTCTGGCACTTCACCTTTCATATTGTAAAGTGTTTTATCCTCAAAGAAGATTACTGGATCATCATCTTCAATTGCCGCTAATAATAAGCCTTTTGCATCATACGGTGTGGAAGGAACAACAACTTTAATACCTGGTATGCTCGTAAATAATGCGTACAAACTTTGTGAATGTTGAGCTGCTGCACTAAAACCAGCGCCATGCATCGTACGTACTGTAACGGGTACTTTTGCTTTACCTCCAAACATATAACGGAATTTCGCACCTTGGTTTAATACTTGGTCAAGACAACTACCGATAAAATCATTAAACATTAACTCAGCTATCGGACGTAACCCAGTTGCAGCAGCTGCCATCGCAGCTCCCATATAACCCGCTTCAGAAATTGGTGTATCCAATATACGATTTCGGCCAAACTCTTGTACAAGTCCTTTCGTAACACCAAGAACACCACCCCAAGCTTCATCATCTTGCAGGTGATCAACTTGTGCACCGCCTGCAACATCTTCACCTATTAAAATTACATTTTCATCACGACGCATTGAGATTTTCATCGCTTCATTAATTGCAGTTGACATACTTACTGTTCTAGTCATAATTTTTCACCCTCCTCTTATTTGTAAGAAACGTATACATCTTTTAATAATTCTTCATCGTCTGGGTATGGACTATTTTCACTAAATTCAATGGATCTTTGTACTGCATCATCTACTGCTTTTTCCATATCAACAAGTTCAGATTCTGTTAATAAACCTTCATGAATTAAATGCTTACGGAAATTCACAATTGCATCTTTTTCGTTTAAATGTTCTTCTTTTTCTTCTGATGCTTTATATGTTTGCGCTTCACCTTCGAAATGACCATAATTACGATATGTCATACATTCAATAATTGTTGGACCATCACCATTACGCGCACGTTCAACTGCTTCTGCAGCAGCTTTATATACAGCTAGAAGATCTTTTCCATCTACTTGAACACCTGGAATATTATAAGCTTTTGCGCGATCAGCGATAGAATCACAACTTGAAGCATATTCAAATGTAGTTGCTTCACCGTAACCGTTATTTTCTGCAATAAAAATAACTGGTAACTTCCAAATCGCCGCTAAATTAACCCCTTCATGGAATGTTCCTTCATTATTTGCTCCGTCACCGAAGAAGCAAACACTTACATCTTTTGTTCCTTTATATTTAGCTGTTAATGCTGAACCGCAAGCAAGTGGGAAACCCCCGCCTACAATGCCATTCGCACCAAGCATTCCTTTATCCAAATCGGCAATATGCATGGAACCGCCTTTACCTTTACATAATCCTGTCGCTTTCCCGAAAAGTTCAGCCATCATACCATTTAAATCACAACCTTTTGCGATACAATGTCCATGACCTCTATGTGTACTTGTAATACTGTCACTATCCGTTAAGTGGGCACATACACCAACTGCTACCGCTTCTTCACCTGCGTATAAATGAACGAAACCTGGCAAAACGCCTTGCGCGAACAATTCATGCACCTTATCTTCAAACTTACGAATTTCTAACATTTTTTCGTACATCCAATGAGCTTGTTCTTTCGTAATTTCATTCCCTTTACTTTCAGTTGTTTTTAACATGTCCAGCCCTCCTATTTTCTTGTTCGTCTTTTATATTGCAAGTATTGTGCCAATTTCGAATCCTTGTTTTAATAGGTTTTCTCTATCTTTTAACAATAAAAAAGTGGACAAAATGAGACGTTTGTCTCGTTTTGTCCACCTTTGTTCCCTTAATAAGAGAATTGTTACTTTATTCATTATCAAAGCTCTTCTGTAATTTTCGGATGTAAATAATTTGACCAATATGATATGCATTATGAGTTGTTACATTCGCTAGCACTTCCCACCACTTTGCAGAAACAGGAAATCCCACTACATCACTTTCAACCTTTTCTTCATTTATGAGATTTTGCCATTGTAACAGTTTTTCTAGTAGTTTTTCCCGTAATTCATCAAAAGTTTGATTATCTGAGAGCATAAAACTTTTGTTATTATCTCCTATAGCGGGTACTGCATTCACATTTGATTCTTTATACCTAGTTTGCCACGTAGAGTTCCAATACAGTAAATGTTGTACGATTTCAGCTATACTATTACTCTCTTCATTCGGTTTCCAGAAAGCTTCCCTCTCAGATAAATCCTTAACTGCATCTGAAAATGGCATATACCAACTGGGATCATTTGCATTCGCTAATAGCTGATCTGCTAATACATCTTTTACATGGACCATTTTTCTTCCCTCATTTCATTATCATATTAATATACACTACTCTATATACGCTGATTCCCTATGATCCCCTTTTTTTACATACAAATTGATTTCATACTAAATGTAAGAATAATAGATTTTCTTATCATAACTCGTTATGATAAAAGAAAAAGAAAGCTGGCGGAAAATGAATAAAAAAATCGCAATAATTACAGGAGCCTCAAGTGGATTTGGACTATTAACTACACTCGAACTCGCAAAAAAAGATTATTTAGTTATCGCTACAATGCGAAACCTAGAAAAACAAGGAACCTTACTATCCCAAGTTACTCAACTTAACTTACAGCACAATATAAAAGTTCAACAATTAGATGTAACAGATCAAAATTCTATACATAATTTCCAATTGTTTTTAAAAGAAATTAATAGAATAGATCTCCTTATAAATAACGCAGGATATGCAAATGGGGGCTTTGTAGAAGAAATCCCAGTAGACGAATATCGAAAGCAATTTGAAACGAACCTTTTTGGAGCTATATCAATTACCCAGCTTGTTTTACCATATATGAGAAAACAAAGAAGTGGAAAAATCATTAATATAAGCAGCATTAGCGGCCAAGTTGGATTCCCTGGTTTATCTCCTTATGTATCTTCAAAATATGCATTAGAAGGCTGGAGTGAATCGCTTCGCTTAGAATTAAAACCTTTCGGAATAGATGTCGCTTTAATTGAACCTGGTTCTTACAACACAAATATATGGGAGGTTGGTAAACAACTAGCTGAAAACCAATCTGATACAACATCTCCTTACAAAGAATATATGGATAAAATACAAAAACATATTAATAGCGGTAGTGATACATTTGGTAATCCGATAGATGTTGCTAATAAAATCGTTGAAATTGCTGAAACAAAGCGTACTACTTTACGATATCCTATTGGAAAAGGTGTAAAATTTATGATCTTTACGAAGAAGATTCTTCCTTGGAGATTGTGGGAACACCTTGTTTTGAGAAGCTTTAAGAAGATGTAATAAACTTTTTGAAAACTATTTTGAAAGAGGTGCTAATTAAATGTTAGGTTTACCGTATGGGAAAGTGTTTTTAGTGCCGTGGACTGAAGAATGGGAAATTGAGTTTATGAAAGAGAAACAAATCATTGAGGAACAAATTGGCGAACATATTTTAGCGATACACCATATTGGTAGTACTTCTATTCCATATTTAAGTGCAAAGCCAATTATTGATATAGCAATTAAATTAGAAAATTATACGGACGGTATACATTGTATTAAAAAGTTAGAACTACTAAACTATAAATATAGAAAAGAAGTATTACCCGAAAGATACTATTTTAATAAAGGTGAACCAAGAACTCATCAAATTCATATGTATGAACAAGGGAATACATATTTAATAGAACAATTACAATTTCGTGATTACTTAATAGACAATAAAACTGCACGCATGCAGTATGAACAGTTAAAGATTCAACTTTCACAAGCTAATCCTACTGATAAACATAAGTATGCAGAAGATAAAACTAATTTCATTACATCTATATTAACTAAAATAAATGCTTAAATAAACAAGAAACCATTTAGTAGTAAATGGTTTCTTGCTTATTAGTTATTTCATTATTTGTACTATCAAATTTTTATTATACAGCAGGTGGAAAGAAGTAAAATAGTATCGAAGTCATAAAAACAAACGTGAATACCCCAATTACCGAAAATATATATTCTTTCGATTCTTTATCATACTTCCATTCCATCAATGCTCTTAAGATTAACGTCCCACCTAAATAAGTAAAAATGACATAAGCGATATTAACACTTTCAAATTTAAAGATAAATATAAAGCTAGTTATTAAATAAATAAAAAGTAGTCCTATTTCCAATTTTTTATGTAAACTATTTACATGTTTCTTATATCCCAAAAAACCACCCTTGGGCATATTCAATTTTTTTCTTAAAAACTTATCGAGAAAGTAGACAGCTATACAAAAAACAATAGTTATAATCCCAAAAGTAGAAACTCCCATTTTCACCCCTCCTATTATTTCATTTAATTACTTGAAATAAATTGGACTATATTACGGTTATCCCCTTCTAAATAACTTATGATGCCTTCAGGATATGTCGGCTTCTCCTGTAATTCCTCTAGACTTTTCCAAATTAATATAATATCCTCATGCTCTTTATGCCTTATTTCATTTGTAATGATTTTTTCAACAGTCCCCCAATGTATCAATGTACAATGATGACCATTTTCGTTGCCCCACTCAAAAATATGTTCATTTACAATTGCTAACTCTTGAACATCAACTTTCAAATCGTATTCTTCTATTAACTCTCGAATTATTGCTTCTTTTGACGTTTCACCAAATTCAATAGAGCCACCTGGAAAACGATAAAATGATTCATTCTCATCACATTGTACTAGTACTTTTGAATGTTCGTCGTTTACAATCATTACTTCAGCCCGTAAACGTGGTCTTATCATTTTCTCACCCTTTATTTGTATGACCATTCATCACCAATACGTATTATAGAATACATTCAAAATAAAACCTGTAATTATTAGTAACGGAACAATTCCAAACGAAATAATATATTCTTTTGCTTTCCTATCATATTTCCACTGCATATATCCTTGAAAAATGTACAACGTCATAAAAAAGAAAATTGGTATATAAGTCATGTATATTGGATTCAAAATTGAACCTATCATCATAAGTACTACATAAGAAATAATGATAATCCATTGCCCCCATTTATGTGATTGGCTGACATATTTACTATTCCATCCAGTTTGTCTCGGTATATTTAACTTCTTCCTCACAATTTTTTCTAAAAAGAATAAAATTATAATCCATAACAATAAGACAATTAGTTTCAAAAGAAACAGAAAGGCCTCCTCCTTTACCTTTTCTCCGGCTGATCACTCGGATACGTAGCACTCTCTTTATTTTCAACGTCCCAACTAATTATAGTCGCACTATCGCGTCCGAATTGATGATGAACGTGCTCTAATACATGATGAACACTTTCTTCAAGTTTTTTATTATTTCTATTCATATTATTATACAGATTTACTGGCGTTTCATATCGGCGTTCCCCGCATTCTAATACTCCATCTGTCACCATTACAATTCGGTTCTTTCCAGTACGTAATTCACGAATACCTGATGAATAACAAGGAACAGGTAAATCAAATGTGTTTACATTTCCAATCCATTCGTAAAAATGACGTTGATTTAATGCATATTGTCCTAACTTATGTAACTCTTCATGAAATACATACACTAAACAATCACCAATAGAAAGCCACCATATATAATTTTCTTTTCTTACACATAGTAAGCAAGCTGTTTCACCTTGTATTCTTTTGCACTTTTCCTTAAATGAAGATGACTGAAAAATTGTAAGTATATGATTTTCAACATACTGAAATACTGTATCAATTGGTTCATTCAAAATTACGCTTATATTTTCATATTCTTTTTCGATTGTATTTACTACTAAATCAACACTTTCTGCACTATTATGTCCATCTAATATAGCTGCAAATTCCCATTCACCATTTGACCAAACTAATACACCATCTTCATTCTTTTTCGCTCCAGCACTTATATTCCCGCCATATTTACCAAGTACAATATCACCATATTGCTTAACTGAAATTTCTCCTAAACACATTTCTATATTTCCAACCCATGAATATTGTGTATTATTTGTTGTATGCATACTCATTTACCATATACTTACGTATTCTTTCGCATAGTTTTTTTATTTTCTCTTCATCACCATATGGTGCACCAGTCCATTTCGCTACTTCGGTTGGTGACCAAAATTCTTTTGGTGTATTTGGATAACGTGGAATAATGTGCATATGCATATGTGGTACACCATTTCCTGAAACAAAAGTGTAAATATGCTCTGCACCTTCGCTTTCTTTTAGCGCTTTACTTACTCTACTTGTTATAAGTCCGAACGCTTTCGCTTCTTCATCTGTTAGTTCAGCAAGGCCAGGTACATGTCTTTTTATATCTATCATTACATAACCTAGGTATGTTTCTTCACTATCCCAGTAGACATGTCCAACGTAAACGAGTTCATCTTCGTAAATAGCTCCACCTGGAACTATAATATTTCCTTTATGTTTTTCGCAAATGAAGCAGTTTTGTTCTACTTGATTGTTTGTTGACATATCCATCACCATCCTTTTCATATATAATATCACAAAAAAAGGAAAAATAAGTTTCGTATTCCGAATTTTCATTCTCTTTATACAGCAATTTTTGAAATGAATTTACACCTCATTATTTCTTCAAAAACGCAATCCCAATTATAATCCCAATCACAATTCCGATTACTAAATTATTTGTAAAGTGCCCTTGAAATACACCGATTACAACCCCTATACCGACACCTATTGCCAAAGCATCATTTCTTTTTTTATTTTTAGCCAAAATTGCATCTCCTCCCATCATTTCTCCCTAAACAACATGCATTCACTTAAATGTATTAATATACGCACTATCTCGCTTGAATCTTTTCAAAAAATGCACTTTAACTTCATATATAATATTTTCCATTTTCTGTACATACTCCTTTTATAATGAAAAAATTTCAAGTAACCATTAAATATATATAGGCATTTACTATAAGAAAGATCCGTAATTTATTGAAGGAGGAACGATTCAAATGCATCCTCATTGGAATCCAAATATAAATCAACAGTATGTTTATTCCCCCATCCTGTAAGGAATACATTGCATCATGATTCACAATATATGATGCAGCGCATCGCAAGTCTTGAAAGTCAGTTAGCTAAATTAATCTCATTAATTGAAGAAAATAATCAATTAATTAAATCCATGGAACAACAGCAAAACCAAGTTTGTGCACCAGCTGGAGGTTCTGTTATCGTTCGTATGTAAACTGGATGCAATAAAAAACACACTTTGTAGTATAAAAGTGTGTTTTTTGGTCATTATTTTCTTTTCATATGGAACCCTTGTGTAATTCGGTCTAATATAATTGCGATTACTACGATAGCTAATCCAGCTTCAAATCCCATTCCGATATTAACTTGTGTTACCGAGCGATATACATCAACTCCAAGTCCAGGAGCTCCTACAAGTGACGCTGTTACAACCATTGATAACGAAAGCATAATACTTTGGTTCACACCAGCCATAATCGTTCCGGTTGCAAGTGGTAATTGTACTTTAAATAGTTTTTGTGATGCAGTGGATCCAAATGCATTCGCTGCTTCAATTAAATCTTCTGGAACTTGTCTAATTCCTAAGTCAGTAAAACGAATTGTCGGTGGCATTGCAAAGATTACTGATGCAATAATTCCAGGTACTACACCTACTCCGAAAAATGTGATCGCTGGAATAAGGTATACGAATGCAGGCATTGTTTGCATAAAATCTAATGTTGGTTTTAAAAATTTTGAGAAACGTTCATTTTGAGATGCTAATATACCAATTGGAATTCCGACAATAATTGAAATAATAACTGACGTAAGTACGAGTGCTAATGTTTGCATCGTTTGTGCCCAGTAGTTAATATTCAAAATAAATAATAATCCAATAAGCGTAAAAATGACTAAAGATAGTTTTCTCGTTGTGTACCAAATGAGGAAACATAAGATAATAATCATCAATATGGCAGGAATTATTATTAAAAAATTAGTGAGTAAATCAACGAATCCACCAATAATATAAGAGAATCCTCGGAATAAGCCTTCAAAGTGCTCATATAAACTTACAACAAATGAGTCGACCCATTCCCCTAACGGAATACGCGGTATACTATTCATCGTCTTTCACCTCTTCCTCAATGTTTCCTGCAAGAGCTTGAATGACACTTTCACGTTTAATAATTCCTCTTAGCCTTTTCTTCTCATCGATTACTGGTAACGGATATTTCATCTCCGCCATTTTTGCATACGTCTCTTCCAGTAAAGTATCTAAATACACATGCGGAATATCATTAAGTAATAAATCAGCAATCGGCCACTGTTTTTGTACTGCCTTACTCGCATCATCCGCAGTTAATATACCTAAAAACTCATACTTTTTGTTTACAACATATACAGTTGAAACACCAGCATTCCTCATAATTTGAAGGGCTACACGAGGTCCACGATCAATTAATAAAGTTTCTGGTCGTTTTAAAATAGACTCCGCCGTAATTACTTTTCCTAAATTCACGTCCGCAACAAACTTTTCTACAAATTCATTAGCGGGGCTCATCATAATTTCTTCTGGCGTTCCAATTTGAACGATTTCTCCATCTTTCATTAATGCGATACGATCTCCAATTCGAAGCGCTTCATCTAAATCATGCGTAATAAATATAATCGTTTTTTCCATTTTATCTTGCAACTCTAACAATTCATCTTGCATTTCTTTTCGAATAAGTGGATCTAATGCACTGAATGACTCGTCCATTAGTAATACATCTGGATTATTCGTTAGCGCCCTTGCGATTCCAACGCGCTGCTGCATACCGCCACTAAGTTGACTTGGATAATTATCTTTATGATGATCGAGTCCTACTAACTGTAGCGATTCTAACGCTTTTTTCTCTCGCTCTTCAACCGGAACTCCTTGTATTTCTAACCCATATGCAACATTTTGTATAACTGTACGATGCGGAAATAGAGCGAATTTCTGAAATACCATACTCATTTTCGTTCTTCTTACTCTTCGTAACTCTTCTTTTCCCATCGTTGCGATGTCTTCACCATCTATGTATATATGACCTGCAGTTGGTTTAATCAATTGATTTAACATACGAACTAGCGTAGATTTCCCGCTACCAGACAAACCCATAATAACGAAAATTTCTCCAGAGTATACTTCAAACGTTGCTTTTTTCACCCCAACGTTCATTCCTGTCTCTTTTAAAATTTCCGATTTACTTTTTCCTTCTTTTAATAAGGAAAGGGCTCTTTGCGGATGTTTCCCGAATACTTTTGTTACGTTTTCAACACGCACCTTTGTATTATCCATGTCACTACTCCTTTTCTACCCATCTATTCACATAGTGTTGCGATTTTACAAAGAAATATTACATAAAAATGACATTCATAAGATTTCTTTAAAATTCTCGTTTCCGTTCATAATAAGAATGCTTACTTATACATTTATTTTATAAGGCAAACGTCACTTAGGAGGTTTTCAATGCGAAAGAAAATTTGGTTTATATGCCTTGCATTATTTATTACTATGATTTTCACTTCATGTAATGCAACAAATGCAAATTCGAAAGGGAAAATTAAACTTGGTGTAACAAGTTGGAAAGAAAATATTGCAACTGCAAACATGTGGAAAGTTTTATTAGAAGAAAAAGGCTACAAAGTTGAGCTCATGTATTTAGAAAAAGCCGCAATTTGGACTGGTGTTGCTCGTGGCGATGTTGATGCGAATTTAGAAGTATGGCTACCAGTTACAGATAAACCGCTAAACGATCGTTATAAAGATGATATTGTCTTAAAATCAAAATGGTACGAAGGTACTGGACTAGGTTTAGTCGTCCCTTCTTATATGAAAAATATAAACAGTATCGAAGATTTAAATGCTCATAAAGATGAACTAGATAATAAAATTGTCGGTATCGAACCCGGTAGTAGTCTTATGAATTTAACGAATAAAGCAATGAAAGAATATGATATAAAACTAAAACTTGTCCAATCCTCTGAAGCTGCGATGATGAGTGAACTAAAGAAAGCATATACAAAAAAGAAACCAATCGCTGTTACGCTTTGGAATCCGCATTGGGGGTTTTCAGAATTTGACTTGAAATATTTAAAAGACCCTAAGAAAGTATATGGTGAAAAAGATGACATTTATTACTCCGTTCGTAAAGGTTTCGAAAAAGATCACCCAGATGTTATAAAATACTTTGATAAATGGAAAATGAACGATGAACAGCTCGGTACGTTAATGGTCATGTTAAATAAAACAAAAGATCCTGAAGAAGCTGCGCGAAAATGGATTAAAAAAAATCAAGCATTAGTTGATGAATGGGTAAAGGATTAATAAAAAGGCTAGAGAATTAATATATCCTCTAGCCTTTTTCATCTTATTTTTTCGTAACAACATCATCTACAATCCCATATTCCTTCGCTTCTTCTGCAGTCATAAAATAATCTCTTTCTGTATCATGTGCTACTCTTTCAATCGGTTGGCCTGTTTTTTCTGCAATCATTTTATTAATATCATGCTTTAACTTTAATATTCTTTTCGCAGTTATTTCAATTTCTGTTGCTTGCCCTTGTGCACCACCAAGCGGCTGATGAATCATAATTTCACTGTTAGGGAGCGCAAACCGTTTTCCTTTTGCTCCAGATAATAATAGCAATGCACCAAATGATGCCGCAAAGCCCATGCACAGCGTTTGCACATCTGGTTTAATTAAATTCATCGTATCTAATATTGCAAAACCTGCTGTCGTTGAACCGCCGGGGCTATTGATGTATAAGAATATATCTTTCTCTGCATCTTCTGCTTCTAAAAATAATAATTGAGCTACGACACTACTCGCTACTTGATCATTAATTTCTGAACCGATAATAATAATGCGGTCTTTTAATAACCTTGAATATATATCATAGGAACGTTCTCCTAATTTTGTTTGTTCTACTACATATGGAATTGCATTCATTTTAAATCCCTCCAATACTTGTTATGCTGCGCAAAGCATACAACTGTAGGAAGAAGGTTGTTTCACATTAAATAATAAGACTGGCTGTTTAGATGGTAACTTAGTAAAATCTATTGACGGAAGCAGTTTCGTTAATAATTCCGGTCTCTCTTCTCGAATAGACGTTACTACAACTTCCATATCATCTGTGAATTCGACTATCTCGACCCCTTCTTCACTTACAGTTTTCAGCCTATTTCTACTCCGGAATAAAGAAGCTTTCACTGCACCTTCTGATACAGAACACACTTTAGCAATATCAGCGATACTATATTGAAAAACATCTTTTAATAATAAAATTGCGGATTGCTGTACATTTAATGAAGACAATACTTTCCCTACCATTTCATGCAAATCTGCAATGTTCTCATGTGGTTCTTCAGAAGTGATTTGTTCTCTTATTTTTTCATGAACAGACTTAGACTTCATCTGATCTAACCAACGATTTCTTGCTATTTTATAGACGAGTGTCATACAAATATCTTTATTTCTATATTTTTGAAGTACTTTACACACTGTTTCTTGGGCGAGATCTTCCCCATCCCATTTGTTTTTCGTTAAAAAAGTACAGTATCTTTTTAACTCTCCATATTGTTCAATTAAAAAGTTTATATTTGAATGATTCATATCGATACGGTTCTTTAAAACATGAGTTACTTTTGTGCACAAAATAACCACTCCTTTTCAGCGCTTACTTAATAAACGATTCAACATTAAAAAAAGTTACGGGGATATAAAAAAATAATGTTTATGTTCAATAATTCGCGGTCATAAATATGTTATGTACAATTTTACATGAGGAGGAACAAATTTGCCAAAATTAACAATTGAAGGTGCGGGAACATTTGATGTAAAAGAAGGAACGAAGTTAGTATTAGCAATTGAAGATAGCGGTGTCAACATTCTTCATCGTTGCGGCGGGAATGCACGTTGCACAACTTGTAGAGTAGAAATACTAGCAGGTGATTTCTGTGAAGCGAGTGCGAATGAGAAACATGCAATGACGGAAAAAGGGATTGAAGATCATTTACGATTATCTTGTCAAATGCGTGTACATAAAGATATAGTCGTTCGTCCGGTACTTACGGTTGAAAATTCAGGTCTTGATGCTGGACCGCGTCCGGCGGAGTAAAGCGATGAATTTAAAACAGCTCGCTGGCGAATATGCCGCTAACTTTGTAAATGATGGCATGAAGATTGGGCTTGGTACAGGTTCTACTGTATATTGGACAATACAAAAATTAGGTGAGCGTGTAAAAGAAGGATTATCATTTCAAGCTGTACCGACATCAAAGGAAACTGAAGCATTAGCACATCAACTAAATATCCCCCTAATTTCGTTAAACGACGTACAAAGTCTTGATCTTACAATTGATGGAGCGGATGAAATTGATTCAAATTTACAACTTATAAAAGGCGGTGGCGGTGCATTACTTCGTGAAAAAATCGTTGCCTCTTCCTCTAAAGAACTAATTATCATTGCTGATGAATCGAAACTTGTAACACATTTAGGTACTTTTCCATTACCTATTGAAATCATCCCTTTTTCATGGAAACAAACCGAAAATAAAATTCAGTCTTTAGGGTGTCAAACAACATTACGTTTGAAAAATAATGAAACCTATATAACCGATAACAATAACATGATTATCGATTGTATATTCCCTAATCATATTTCTAATCCTGCCCATTTACACACTCAATTAAAAATGATTACTGGTGTAGTTGAAACAGGGTTGTTTATAAGTATGACGAGTAAAGTAATTATCGGCGCTAAAAATGGGATAAAGGAATTGTAATAAAAGCTAACTTTTTAAAGTTGGCTTTTTAGTGTGTTCTTTTTCTCTTGATAGCGCTTTATTATGATATACTATGAAAACACATCATACTAGAAAGGACTGAACATTTTGCAATCCAAACTTATAACAGAACTTACTGATTTAGAAACTGCCTTTCATATTCGAAAAGAAGTATTTGTAAAAGAACAAGGTGTCCCTCTTGCAGATGAATTCGATACATTCGATGAAATCGGAGAGCAATGTAAACATATTTTAGTTTATTATAATGAGCTTCCTGTAGGTACAGGGCGTATACGATTTGTTGATGGCGTCGGAAAATTAGAACGTATTTGCATTTTAAAAGATTATCGTACATACGGATTAGGTAAAGTCATCATTCAAACGTTAGAAGAAATTGCTCGTAACGAACAAGCTACAAAAGTGAAACTACACGGGCAAACACAAGCTGAAGGATTTTATAAAAAATTAGGTTATGAAACTTCTTCTGATATATTTATGGAAGATGGCATTCCGCATATACTTATGACGAAAATGTTATCATAATAAAAAGGGTAGTGTATGAATCTTATGTATTCATACACTACCCTTTATTATTAATAGAAAAGTGAATTCTCAAGATTCTCTTTTGAAATCAAAGCCCATCATCTCTTAGTTCATATCTAGGTAAAGCTTACACTGTTTTCCATAATGATAATGCATAAATCCAGTTCGGATCACCATTTCCTTGATAACTCTGGACTGCTTCATATACTTTTCCTTCGTGTAGAACTCTATCTCCCTTTTTATATGCTTTTTTTGCATCCCACGCTTCATGTGAAGCGCTTTCAGTTTTTGTAGTAATTGTGAATATATCACTCTGTACGGATTCATTTCCAGCTACATCAACAGCTTTCACTACATATTTATAAGTAGTATTAGCGAGCAGATTTTTATCCATATAAGAAGTTGTATTGGATGTTGCAATCTTTTTCATTGACCCTTCTGTTTCTCTATAAATATCATAATGGTCTACACCAATATTATCGTCAGATGGACTCCACATTAAATCCACACTTGACGCTGTCGTTCCCATACTATGTAATCCTTTTGGTTGTGTTGGTGCTTCTGTATCAGGAGTCTCAACTGTCGTTTTTACTGTAAGCGCTGTACTTTCTTTCGATACATTGCCAGCTGCGTCAATTGCTTTTACAGTATAAGAGTATTCTGTACTTGGTTGTAACTTCTTATCAATAAAATGAGTCCCTGGTACTGTATCAATCATCTCTCCGTTACGGAAGATTTGATATCCTTTTACCCCTACATTATCCGTAGAAGCGTTCCATGTTAGTTCTACACTATTCGCTGTTACTTTTTGCGTCTGAAGTCCATTTGGAATACTTGGCGCTTCTATGTCTGGTTTCACATCATTAATAAGATTAACATCAATTACATTATAGAATGCATTTGCTGTATCAGCTACATCCCATACTGCTAAAATCACATGATATCCACTACGATCAGTAGGTACATTGATTTTATGAGTTAAATTATTTGAAGCTGCAGAACCATCATGTTGTACAGTTCCAATTGGTTCGAAATCTGCTCTTGTTAGCGCTTTATTTGGATTCCATCCTTTTTTAGTAATATAGTAATGCCACTTACTCGTTAAGTGAGGCGCAGTATACTTCCAAGTAAATGTATTTTCCCCACCAGTGATTGTATTTTTAAACCAACGATTTGCTGTTTGTTGATCTAAAATACCACCAAATTTTCCGCCTGCTGAAGCAATTTGTCCATCTACTGGACCACCTTGTGGGAAACCTTTTGGAGCTTCTAAACTTTGTGGTTCATACATAACACTTCCACAGTTTACATTTAGCGCACCATAAGTTGAACTACATAAAGCGGATCGGCTACCGGGCTTTTCAACAAAACCGTGCGCATAAGCATTTTGAGGAATAAGTGTCGTACTAATAATTCCAGCTGTTAATGCTACAGCTCCTAAACTTTTTTTGTTCATTTTCATATTTTGTAGTTGTTTTAAAAATCGATTATTCATGTTCATGTCTCCTTCTTGTTATACTTTGTAGTGGAATGTGGGCTTTGATGTAAAAGAATAACAAGAGACAAACTTGTACCGATGTATGTGTTAATTATGCATACACCGCAGTGAAATTATATTTTTCTTGTGAAACATTTCACTTTATGAATATATCATGACATAGAAATTACCTAAGTATGTGCAGAAGTTGTGCAGAAACAGTGAAATTATTACTAACATGTAAAACTAAGTCCTAACATTTTAAAATAAAATTTGAATATATTTATCTATCATCTTTACTTCATAATTGACAATACATTTAACTGGTTAACTTTTATTCTTATACTTATATCTCTCAGTGCCTTAGTTTTAACCATACTAGATATTAAAAATAAGAATTATAAAGTTAAATAAAAAGCATCCTATTTAGATGCTTTTCTAATGTATAATTTCATTTTTTTCACTGACCTACAAATATAAAAATTTCATCAACAGCCTCCTTATATCCACCTGATTTTTGGAAAGATTCCTTCAAATTCAAAGCAACTTCTTTAAATGAACGATTATTTAATACTATTTCTACACTTTCACTTAGTTGATCCACAGTTAATCCTTGCATTTGTAATTTTACTCCTGCTCCAAGACTCTCCACTTGCTTTGCGACTACTGGCTGATCTGCACTTTGCGGTATTACAACGAGCGGAACCCCGTTATACAGTCCTTCATGCGCACTGTTCATCCCGCCGTGTGTAATAAATAGTTTCGTATAAGTAAGCAGTTCGGTTTGAGGCACATAGTTTTTCACAATGAAGTTTTTAGGGATTTCGCCTAGATCACTTATTTTTGTTTTATTACCAATAGACATAACAATTGTATGCTCACTATTCTCAAAGGCCTTCATACACAGTTTATAAAAGTCAATCGCTTCATTAAAAACAGTACCTAATGAAATATAAATCGGACTTTTTTCTTCAATTGAAGTAAAATCAACGTCTCTGTTTTTCATTTGTGCAGAGATAGATGGTCCTACAAATTTATATGTTTCATCAAACGTATCACCAAAAGGTTGGAACTCCTTAATTGTATACACAATAGTAAGGGATGCAGGATTACAGAAAACTTCATACGATGATTTTATTTCAACACCATATTTTTCAGCAATTCCCTTCGTTAAGTTTTGAAAATCATTCTGTATTTTATCATGAATTTCTACTGGGATATTTTTTGACAGATGACCTAACATTTGCTCAAAAGATTTTTCATCCTGCGCAAAAGATGTACATGAATTTATGGATGGCAATTTAAGAATTTGAGCAATTAAGTGCCCACAGCCAAACATAGAATCATGAATTATGTAATCAAAATGTTCACCTTCAATTTGTTCTAGAACACTAGGTATAACAACATCTGCTGTATGTAGAAGACCGTTTATTCTTTCCTGTAAATAATTTCTGCCTCCAGATAGAAACGCTTTTATAAATTTTTGATCGTCAATCGTTCGTACAGTAGCACCTGTCTTCTCAATTCGTTCCCTAAAAGCTTCTATTGAAAAATAAACGACCTCTTCACCGCGAGAAATCAACTCTTCTACAACTGGCAAAGTTGGATTTATATGTCCTTCTGATCCAGCGTTAATAAATAAAACACGCGCCATTATAAACACTCCTTACGTTAAATCATTCCTATGTTGGCAAGAGTATAGATCCCCTTCGTATCATATTCCTGCTAAATTGACCTAGCAAGTCTAAAACCGAGATCTTCTATATGAAATGTAGGATGGCTTCGGCGACGACAAGTAGCGCCGCAACCTCTCGCTGCTTCAGCCCAACTACCTCCACGAAAAATGCGGTATGTTCCGTATACTTTTTCATCATACAAATCATAGCACCATTCCCAAACGTTCCCTAACATATCATAGAGTCCCCATGCATTCGGTTCCTTTTGGCCAACGTCATGAATATGTCCATTTGAATTTTCATTATACCACGCTATATCATGAAGTTTCCCGTATGTATATCCGGTTGTACCTGCTTTACATGCATATTGCCACTCCGCCTCAGATGGCAATCGGTAGCCATTTGAATCTAACTTACATCTAACAATTTGACCACCATCACTAATAGAATAATATTCTTTTAATCCCGCTTTTTTTGAAAGTACATTACAAAACGCAATGGCATCGTTCCATGAAATATTTACAACTGGTTTATGATTATTTTCAAAATTATTTAATGTACTATTTGTAATAGCATCATATAGTTCCGTTGTTACAGCATACTTTGCAAGAAGAAATGGTTGAATTTGTACTAGCCATTCTTTTTTTATTCGATCATCTCTTAATACTACCTCTCCAGCTGGAATATTGACCATTAATGAATCGATTAGTTGAATTAAATCGTTAGTCATTTTCTATTCCTCCAAACGTTCATTTTATATGAACTTATAGTCATATACTCATTACAAAATACAATTTTCAAAAAGCGTTAAATTTTTCATAATAAAAAACGATTAGTTTTATTAAACTAATCGGTAAGATCTACAAAGAATTGTTTTGTTACATTCTATTATTATATGTGCTCTAAAAATTTCCGAACCTCATTTGGAGATTTTAAAACAATAACCTTTTTCTCTTCGGGCAATTGCTCTAACCCTTTTAAAATTGTAGGTCGTTTAGCATTAGGATATTCCCATATCCATTTAAAAAAATTGCAAATCAAATCTTTCTTCACATCCCGCGCCCATATCTGGTCTTGTTTTATTCCGGTATTTTACAATTCTTTTAAACGCACGATAAATACAAATTGTTCTATGAATATCAAGGAAGATAATTGTATCAGCTGCATTCAGTCTGATATCCATCGTCCCGCCATAATTCCCATCAATAATCCACTTCTCATCTTTAATTAAGTTATTTTGAACTGCTATTTGTTCTTCTCTCGGAACACCTTCCCAATTCGGTTTCCAAAATAATGCATCAAGATGATGCACCTTAATATTTAATTTATTTCCTAACTGCCTTGCTAATGTAGATTTTCCTGAACCACCAGAACCAATTAATATTATTTTTTTCATAAAGGGCTCCTTTTTAAAATCGATTATTTCCTCCGTAACATAAACTCACAAAGTATTCCCACTCCAACACCAATTGTATAAGCCACTACATCACTCCACAAAAAACCGTATCCCAACACGAGTCCCCCCAAAGTCGTTGCACGAATGCTATCTATCCATTCCGCATGATACAATTGGCTCGCTTCAATCCCGTAGCAAAACATTAAACTAATAAAAGCCAACTTCTTCGTCTCTGTTTTAGGAAACAAAAATCCAAAGCCAGTGAAAATCATTAATGCCCATAATGCATCACCTAAATAATCATTTAATAGATGTGGTAGTGCAAAAGCAAACTTTCTTGAGCTAAGACCTAAAATAATAACAACTATAGTAAATAGTGCATATACTACTCTATTTCGTTTCGTATTCATTTTAAAGTCTCCTAATATGTAATGTAAAACTGTAAATATCTAGTAAAACAAAGTTATTTTACTAGCTATTTATTGATTGCTTTTATGACAAGAAAATGTGGATTCATATTTAAATAATGATATGATTTTTCGCTTACTTCTTTCATTTTTTCAATTGCCTTCGGTTCCACTATCTCTTCTAATACAAAATAATTTGTAGTTTCATTTAGTATGTCTTGTAATGATCTTCTAAAAAACTTGACTTCAATAGTAATATTCGGTTTAACCCAAGTATCTATTAATAACTGTTTTTCAAAATAATTTTCACATGGAAACTTTGTGAAATCCATAAAAGGATGATGAATAGAATAAATAAGTTCTCCACCTGGCTTCAATACACGACGAAATTCTTGAAATACTTGATTCCAATTTTCTATATAATGAAGAGTTAATGAACTTACAATCACATCATACATATTATCTTCAAATGGCAATGTTTCTTGCAGATCATGACAAAGGAACGTCGCTTCTTCTCCTATATTTTCTTTTGCTGCTTTTACCATTTCAGGACTTACATCAATTGCTGTAACATTTGCTCCTCTTCCTATGAATTGAGAAGTATACCATCCAGCTGCACATCCAGCATCTAATATCTTTTTTCCTTCTAGTTCCTTTGGAATAAGCTCCATCATCGCCGGTCTTTCATAATAACTGTTATATGGATTTGCGAAATCTAGATTTTCTTTATATGTACTCGCTAATTTATCATACGTATCTTTAATCGAATCTTTCATTACACACACTCCTAATACATATTAATCCATTAACTCCTGCTGCTTTTTCTTTGAAAATGATTGTAGTACTAAATCATACGACCAATCAATCATTTTATTAATTTGCTCCTGCTCTATATCCTTATGAATATAAACGGTATTCCAATGTTTTTTATTCATATGATACCCTGGAATAATTGTTTCTGGATAATCTTCTCTTATTCTTAATGCGACTTCTGGATCACACTTCAATGTAATCGCAGCTTTTTCGCCTTCTTCATGATTTACTATCGCAAATATTTTATTATTAAGCCTCATACATGTTGCACTCCAGCCATCTGGAGAATCTTCTGTCGCTTTTCTTTTCGATAAACAGTACGCTCTTGTTGCATTCATTTTAATTGGCACCTCTTATTCTTTCCCTTTTTGATTACGATGCATCACAATTTGCTTCGTTGCTTGAAATTGCTGCTCACCATAAAACTTTATTAGCTTCTCTCCGCAAAATAGACTAACAATATCAATATGAGATATTTCTCGAAGTAATATTGTAAGCATTTTCTCTCCAATACCTTTATTCCTTACATTCTCATGTACGACAACATCTTCAATGTATGCTCGAAAAACACCATCAGAAACGACTCTAGCAAATCCAACTAATTCATTTTCTTCCCATACTCCAATGGCTATGCTATTCTTTAATATTTTTTCAATATCGACTTCTTTTCTTTCTGGCCACCAACCGACAGAATCATAAAGTTTTTTTATTTTTTCTGCACAGATTGGTTGTTCTTGTTGCAATTTATACGTGTACATATTCTTTCTCCTATCAAACAGTATACATAATATTATTATAATCTCTTTTCAAAAAAGTGCTGACTATGACCTTTCGGGTGATCTTCAACAATACCATACTCCCTGTAACCGTGCTTTTTATAAAATTCTGGTGCTTGAAAACTAAACGAATCTAGCAATATTAATCTACACCCTTTTTCCTTCGCAATCCCTTCAATTTCATGTAAAAGTTGGCTGCCATAACCGTCATGACGAACTGATTCATCAACCCATAAAAAGTCGATATGAAGGTGATAAAAATACATCGTACCTGTTACGCCACCAAAAATTTTTCCTTCTTCATTTTTTACTACGAGGCGTACTTCTTCCATCGTCTGTCTTGCCTCATCTGTTAAGATGGACATATTATATTGAATAACTTTATTTTTAATATATTCTCCTTCAGTGCGTGTACCGTTCTTTATATGTTTCATTTATATTGCTTCCTTTCAGCTTAGTAATCTACATTTTATTTTTTCTCTTTAAAAATACTAATACATACGAATCCACCATATGTAACAAAGCATGAAAAGCCAATTATCCCTGGTACAGAGACATATCCTACCCTTATGTAACTTATAACCGCAAAACAAACAATAGACAATAAAATAGATGGCCAAAATATAAGAACTGTTTTTCTTCTTCCTCGTTTCGATGTACTTTCTTTCTCTCCAGAAACACGTGTGCCAAAAAGCAATACAATACAAATAAGGATCGCTGTAAAGTAAATTGTATCTAATGACAAATCGTGATCATATAGTGCGATTCCAACTTCAAGAGCAATAATCGTTAAAATTAAAATAATGATTGTTGAAGTCTTTAAGTTTCTTTTCAACCGCTCACTCCTAGCATGTTTTCACTATATTCTTTGTATATGTACTTTAAAACTACTGCAAAAGCTTCATCTACCTCTTTATTTTCACGGCGATTCGGTAAATCTTTTCCCCTCATCACATAAAGAAGCGGAAATTCGTTAAACATTCCTATTATACCAATAAATTCAATATCGAATATAAAAAAACTTTTCGGCAGCTCATATCAGCTATTTAAATAAGAAAAAGGTAGCATGAATTTTTTCTTGCTACCGAAAAATATTTATTCTTCTATAGGATTTTCAGGACCGTTAAGTTCCAGCTGATAAAAAGCTAAATCTAGCCATTTATTAAACTTATAACCAGCTTTTTTTATTGTCCCTGCATGAACAAATCCATAGTTTTGATGCAAGGCAATACTTTTTTCATTCTCTGCATCAATTCCAGCAATTAAGGTCATATACTCTCTTTCCTTCGCAATTTTGATTAATTCTTTCATTAATGAAGACCCAATGCCATTTTTTCTATATGCCTTATCTACATACACAGAATGTTCAACTGAATATTTATAAGCAGGCCACGCTCTAAATGGGCCGAATGTCGCAAACCCTACTACTTTATTATCTAATTCATATACGAAAATGGGATACCCTTCAGCCTTTTTTTGTTCATACCAATCTATTCTATTTTCAAGGGTTACAGGTTTATACGCATATACAGCTGTTGTATAAAGTATCGCATCGTTATAAATATCTAAAATGTATGCTAAATCTCTTTTCGTTGCTTCCCTTATCATTATTTTCTTCCTTTCATCATGTTCATCTTATTTCACTATCTTTTTAATAGTTTTATTTTATCGAAATTTCCGATTTTTATCTACATACGAATACTAGCTTTTCGGAAACCATCAAATATATTTATTGCAGCAGATAACATATAAAAGAAAATTCCTCCCCCAATGAGCCACGTTTTAAACTCCTCTGGGGAAATAGTAAATGCATTTGCCAAATACGTAATAAATCCTGCGTTAAATAAATGTGGATTTACTACAATTACAATGAATACTATCGTCCCAGCTACTTGAAGAATAGCATTCCCAATCGCCAATCTTTGAGTCCATTGTCCCTGCACCAATTTATAAAGGGATATACATATTTCAAAAACAATCATAATTACAACGATTGGCCAGTACTGCAATAAAACATCTTGATTAAAAGTTGGCGAAACAAACTTCAGTCCATTTGCCGTACCGTTATATACGCCAACAAGATGATTCGCATAAAAGTAAAGTGTAGCCCAAACTGCTGTCCACATTAAACCTGCAAAAACTTCAAACTTCGAGATTGCTTTTTTCTTTGGGATATACGAGATGTTTTTCAAATCATCTGGTGTCCATTTTTTTAAACTTGTCGTCAACGGCTCGATACCTTTGTCTTTATCTGTTCTTTCTAAAATAACAAACACAAGTGTCAACCAGAAAAATACATGGAGGCCCACTTCAAAAATTTCCCCAATGCCTTTACCTATCAATTGTAAAATAACATTTAATACCGCTTGATCACCACTATAGCCTATAAAATTTTCTGCAACCATTGATATGAGTGCAATGACAGCTGCGATTGGTATAATCATTTTTAACAACGTTGTATATACATCAAAATAACGTGGTCCAATTAAATGCATCGGTCTATCCAAATAACCATTAGCCAATGAAACCGGACTCCCCAATTTTTCGAGAACGCTCTTTACATCTTCCTCATTATAATCTTCAGGTAACATATCATCTATAGTTGACCTTAGTTCAAGTGTAATATCTTCACGATTTTTTTCAGGTAATCTCTTCGCAACCTCTTGGATATAGAGATCAATTAAATTCATTCCCTTCCTCCTCCTTTAATAAGTTATAAAGTTCTTTCGAATCTTTTATCCATTCTTTTTTCAACTGCAAAAATATTTCTAATCCATAATCACTTAAAACATAATACTTACGAGGTCTACTCTCCGTTTTATCCCAACTACTCGTCACTAATTCCTGCTTTTCTAATCGGCGAAGTAGTGGATATAAAGTACTTTGATCAATTGTAACCCCTGATTGCTCCAATAACTGGACAAGTGAATATCCGTACTGTGGCGTTCTTAATTGGCTTAAAACAGCTAACGTTAATGTCCCTCTTCTTAACTCAGTAATTAACGAGTTTAATAAAGTATCCATTCACTCACCTCATTTCCATTACTATATGTCATACAGTATGTGTTTTATACTATGTATCGTACAGTATTAGTGTGACAAAAACTGTGCTTTTTTTACCAAAAACAGATAATGAAAAGCGCAAATTATATGATTTGTGCTTTTTTAGCTAAGTTATATATATATCTATAACACTCTAAAAGGTAGCAACCTTAACTACTAATTTTGAAATTCCAGTAATGCTATATTAAGTTACAAGTATCGTACACATATGATGTGACCATAACATATCACTATAGGAAGCTAATAAAACGGAAAATTACCATGGTTGAATGATTCCTGTTTTATTCTTTAGGCACTGTTGATTTCACACTGTTTTCAGCACCTAATCAACGTTATTCCCTTCATAAACTTCATCTTGTTCAAAATCTCTATTTTTATTTGGTTTATTAAAGTAAAATAAAAAAACAATTAAATTAGGTTAATTGTTTTTCAAATGCAAAATCTTTATTTTTTTAAATAACCTATGATATTCGAAAAGACAAACTCTCCAAATGCAAGTGGTATATAAATAAACCATAACTTTAATATTGCCTTTGTTTCTTTGTGATCAGAATCCCCCATTAAAACCAGCCCAATCCTTTTTCTTCTAAAATTTTCATTTTAATTCCAATAACAAGGGAATTATACCATTTATTAATGTTATAGTCTATGTTTTCTAAAAATTAGATAAATAAATTTTTTGTATTCCCTCAATATTCAGATAAACGTAATAATTTTTTTACGTTTCATCTTCAAAGTCTATAATGAGTCCTGTTAGAACTGCTTCATTACCAATCGATTGGATCCCGTGACCAATAAAATCCATCTTAAATTCTTCCCACTCTAACTGCTCTTTTGTGATTCATCGTCACATTATGATGAATCACTCATACATTATCTAGAAGTAAAAACCCTAATTCACTTTTCTCTTAAAGAGCACTATTCAAATGTGCTCTTTTTAAGTCTGTTCGAATAAAATTAAAAATCCTACTGATAAACAAAAAATCTCGTTTATCAATAGGATTCATTAGCTATATATAGCAATTATAGCGAACTCCATCGCCTATTACTAAAGTCGAACTGATTTAAGTAATATAAATTCCCCTTTTTCTTTAGAAAATGGAACAACCTCTACAATCGCCTCAACATTAATTACTCCGTAAACATGCGGATATTCTTGACCGTTTGAAGCAAGTTCATATTTTACTTCTGCTTTTAATAGGGCTGGATCAATTGTAAGTAATAAAACATCTTCTTCATGCTTGAAATATTTTTCTGCAACTCTTAAAGCTTGATCTACTAATGAACAATGAATAAATCCCTCTTCTATAAGGGAATCTTCATTAATTTTTCCAATTATTTTTGCGATTTCCCAATTACTTTTCGTAATTACTTTTGTAATCATAGTAACTCTCCCTTTTTAATTTATGTAATGATATAATAACACTAAATTTTCAACACGTTCTTAATAGATTGGGGACTTATAATGGATAAACCTCTCACTACATTACAAACTATTATTATACATATGAATACAAATGAGCATTGGCATGATTTTATTTGTTACTGTCAGCATCGCGAAGCGGGACTTCGAAAATTAGCTTATAAACATTTAGAGACATTTATTTCCAATGCAAAAACATGGGAATCAAAAGATCAAGAAGAGTTTGCCATTTCGCTGTTTACTATTTTAGATGCATTAAACGAAAAAGATGAGGGCTTAACTTTCTCACTAAATAGTTTTCTAATTGACATTCTATATAGATGGACAGAAAACAACCCGATTGATTCAAGACCTTTTAGATGGATAGGAATTTATATGGACTCTAGCAATAAAGAAGACGATTTAGAAAAATCCCTTCGAAAAGCGATTGAATTAGGTGGTGATACCGAACAAAAAGCCATGATATACCTAGTTTCTAATTACATCCATACTTTAGAATTTGGTACACATGAATTCCCTTCAGGTTATTGCGGAGATTTAAGCGAATGTATAGAAAAACTTCCCTATATGCTTCAATTAACTAATAGAATTCAGAATAAGAACATAAAGGAGCAAAACATTGGTCAAATACAAGAACAACTACACCTTATTCTAGATTGGTTAAAACATACACAAACTCCAATAGATGCTGTTCGTACATGGGAAAAAGAACAAACTAAGGAATTAGAAAAAAGCATCGTATATCATTTAAACAACAGCTCAAGTCATTAATTCGTCTACCATTTTAATATAAAAAAGAGGATCTTCATACTGTACTAGAAAATCCTCTTTTTATATTTATCCCACATTAGCTTGCAGTAAAACTCCCCACTGATTATAGTTTTACTTTATTTTAATCCTTTAATTAAAGGTGACGCTTCCCCACTATGGAAAATCCATAAGTCATGAAGTGATCTCGTACATCCAACATATAGTAACTTTGCATCATGTTTTGTATTTTTGTAATGTTCCTCATCCACATCAATTAAAAGCACCGCATCAAATTCTAAACCTTTCGCTAAATAGACAGGTACTACTGATATACCACCTTCATATTTACTTTGGTTTGCTTCAATTACGTTTACCGTTAATCCTGCATTTGTTAATTTCACATATATATCACGGCATTCATCTTCTGTTCTTCCGATTACCGCAATTGTTTTCACATCTTCATTTTGCAAATGTTTTACCGTCTTCACAATTTCAGTAAATTGATTTTCTGTATGAATTACTTTCACATCTTCTCCACTGCGGAAGACTGGTGTTGCGAGTCCTACTGGGATTTCTGCATTTTTAATTATTTCATTTGCAAATTCAATAATTTCTTTTGTAGAACGATAACTTCTTGTTAATTCATAATAACCGGTTTCTTGGAATACTTCCTTAAAAGCATTCCAATCTTCAATTCCTTGATAATCATAAATCGCTTGCGATAAATCACCTAATATAGTGAAAGAATTACCTAATGTAATTTCTTTTAATACATAAACTTGGAAAGGCGAAAAATCTTGCGCTTCATCAATAACAACGTGATGAAACTTCTGCCCTATTTCAATCCCTGTTATACGATGATGTATGTATATTAAAGCTGGTAAATCTTCTACATACATTTCTTTTTTACGACAACTCTTTTCTGTTTCTTGAACAAGTTCTTCAGGTAATACCTCAAGTATTTCTTTACTTTTTACTATTGAACTATACAGTGATAGAGCACTCATTTTCGGCCAAAACTTCATATATGCGTTCAGTCTCTTAGTCGCTTCTTTTTTAAGGAATTTTTTCTCGTTTGTTTCCCCGAATTTTTTAAGTTCAATTTCAATCCAGCGCTTCATTCGTCCTACTAATCGTTCTCTTCTTTTCTTTAAAGGATAATGTTTATATTCAACTTGCATCCATTTTTTAACGTCTTCCACTGGAATAACAGCTTTATCCCATGCCTCAAAATCTTTTGTTGGCACTAAATCATTTTCAAATTGAGTCATTCTTTCTTCTATAAACGCCTTAAATTCTAGCGTACCTTTTAATTTACCGATCATAATCTTTCTTTCATCGCGATTAATTGAAAAGGCTTCTTTCAATTTTTCTTCTGTCTGCTTTAGTTTCACTGAACCCTCTAACGTACGTAATGCCCAATCTGGAAACGTTGTTTGACTAATATTCCCTACACCTAATTCAGGAAGTACACTCGAAATATAGTCTAAAAACAGACTATTCGGCGCAAATACGATCATTCTCTCAGCTTCTAGCTGCTCACGATATTCATAAATCAAAAAAGCAAGGCGATGTAAAGCGATTGTTGTCTTTCCGCTCCCTGCAACCCCTTGAATAAGTAATGGTAAATTTCTTTCCGCTCGAATAATATCATTTTGTTCCGATTGAATCGTTGAAACAATATCCTTTAGCTTATTATCTTTATTCTCACCTAATCGATATAGAAGAAAATCATCGGCATGCGATACATCTTCATTTCCTTTTACATATGTATCAACAACACGTTCAAGTTCTCTTTTTCGAATAGAAATGTTTCGTTTTAAATACACATCACCTTCTACTAACCCATCTGGTGATTGATAAAATGCTAATTCTTCTCCACCGGTAAATGAATAAAACATACTTGCGACAGGTGCTCTCCAATCAATAATGATTGGTTTCATCGTGTCCATATCCGAAACCCCTACTTTTCCAATATAAATCGGCATAACTGCTTCTTTACCATCTTCCTGAAAATCTAACCTTCCAAAGTACGGCTCTTGCACACCAATACGTAAATTTTGTCTATTAGACTCTCTCATACTTTCAAGAATTTGCTCTTTAAAATCTTCTCCATAATAAACTGGGATTTTTTCAAGCTTATCCAATTGCTCATCCATCGTATGTAAAGTATCCTTCATTTTTTGTAACTCATCTTCAAATATGTTGCTCATTTCGACGATTCCCTCCTGTCCGTTCTAATTTTTCAGTCGAAGTATTATTGTATTAAAAATCCAATCATAAAGTCAATAGTTTCCATTTAAATTTTCCGAAAAAACTTACTTTTCATCTTTCTAATTTAAAAAGAATATGCAACATCTAAATCACACAAATACACATATAGTATAGTGATGCATGCAAAAGATACTACTTTCTATTTGTCTCCTATTTAATTTATCTATTAAAAAACATTGTAAAAATTAAAGACTTTAATCAATGGGCGTTTTACTGCCCATAAATAGTAGGATAAACAAAAGTAAAGGAGGCTCTTCAAATGAATGTCGCGAAAAAGAAATCACTAAAGTTATATTTACTTATTTTTGTATTAACTGTTTTGGCCAGTGGATGGATTGGGGTATTTCTAGATTCTCTTCTAACAAATCAACCTGAAGGAAATACTTTAGGTATGGGGTTATGGCTAATATTACCTTTCCTCGTAAGCATTTTACTTAGAGTTATTAGCCGAGATTGGAATGATTTTGGCATCAAGCCAAATTTGAAAGGAAACTTTATATGGTATTTCACTGCACTACTTATTTATCCATTCGTTACAGTAATAACGATAAGCATATCGCTCATTTTTGGAGTAGCTCATATTGCTAGTTTTGATATATCCACGTTATTGTCACTCATAGTCATGTCTACTATTGGTAACTTTATTAAAAATATTTTTGAAGAGTTTTCTTGGCGTGGTTATTTAACTCCAAAGTTGATTGAACTAAATCTAAACGATTGGTACATTTATATTATTTCTGGTTTAATTTGGGCACTTTGGCATGCTGCATATTATCTAGTCTTTTTGCCAAATGAATATTTTGAATCTATCTCAAGATTAAATATGCTTTTATCTGGCTGTATCCTTATGGTTTGTTGGTCAATTATGTATGTTGAAATATATAGACTTACAAAATCCGTCTGGCCATGCGTTATCATGCATGCGATCGAGGATGCTGTTCCTACTGTTTTAGTTACCATAACAGGGATTATTACCCTTACAAACAGTAGTGATTTTTGGTTAAATCCTATTAGCGGGGTCGCTGCTACTGTTTTATTTCTCGGAATTGGAATCGTACTAAGAACTATAAGAATAAAAAGAGAACGACAATTATTCACACAATAAAAAGCAGATAATGAATTCGTCATTATCTGCTTTCCAATTTTTAAAACTACCTTATTATATTTTTTGATACATAAGCCAGTCACCAGAGTCTATCACTTTCTTTAACATCTTTTTATTCTGAGCGATATACACATATGCCTCAATTTCCCTATAAGCAACATATACTGTTTGCGTAATTCGATCATATAAATCAGTCTCCGCATTACCTGTATATTCTTCTAGTTCATCTAACTTACACAATATCTCATCATTTACTACATAAACTTCTCCATACACCTTTTCTTCAATCGAATAAGTCATGGCCGGATATCCTTCGTTCGTATCAAATAATTTTCCATATGTCCAAGCTCTGTCTGCAATGCATGTTGCACCTAGCATATAATGAGCATTCGTTTGTCCTCTTCTTAACGTGCCATAAACGAAAACATGATACATAAATTCTTATCCCCTTTATATGTCTCTACTTTCTTATTTGTAAATAAGCACGAATCATAAAGTAACTCACTTCATTCGGAAGCTGTTCTTTAATAGATTTCAGACCACCCTCTGCATTTTGAACGGCAGTTTCAATAAGAGATTCATACTCTGCTGGAACAAAACTTTGCCACTCTACTTCCATTCCATCCTCGTAGCAGCGAATTAAATGGCTTTCAATTGTTTGTCTTGATAAGTTACGTTCTTTTGCAATCTCATTCAAATCAATACCTTGTTTATACATTTCATATGTTTCTAAATGAGAATTTGCGGACGCTTTTCCTGACTTTTTACGCTCTGAAACTACTTCTGTCTTAATCGTTTCAGCATAATTTGGATTTTCCTCAATAAAACGCTGAACTGCTTGTAAGAAGTGCGAGCCATATTTCACAAGTTTGTGTTCTCCGATACCTTTTACCGTCAACAATTCAGAATCATTTTGCGGCATTTTCACACACATATCTTTTAATGTTTGGTCAGAGAAAATAACGAACGGAGGTACACCTTCTCCTTGTGCAATTTCTTTACGTACTTCACGAAGCACTTCAAATAAAGGATGGTCTTGAACAATTTGTCTTGTCTCTACTCGTTCTTTTCGTAAAACATTCTCTTTACCAAGTAATACTTCTTTCCCTTTTTCAGTTACTTTTAACGTCGGATAAGTGCCATGTTCAACTGCAATTAACTCGTCTGAAATTAAAAACTCAATAAACTCACTGACTTCTTTTACACTACGGTTCGATAAAAGCCCATACGTTGGTAAAGTATGAAAATTAAATTCAATAACTTTCTTATTCTTCGACCCAGTTAATACTTGCGCTATCATTTGCTTTCCAAAGCGTTGGTTCGTTCTAATCATGCATGATAAAACCATTTGTGATTCTCTTGTCACATCGATGCTCTCGCGATTGTCTGTACAATTACCACAGCGTCCACAATCTTCTTTCGGTTCTTCTCCAAAGTATTGCAAAATGAATGATTGTAAACATTGTTCTGTATGACAGTAATCGGTCATATTTTGCAATTTTTCAAGTTCATTTGAAAAACGTGATTCTCCAGTTGATTGATCAATTAAAAAACGCTGTACTTGTACATCTTGAGAAGAATATAACAATATACATGTACTATCTAATCCATCACGACCAGCACGTCCTGCTTCTTGATAGTAACTTTCCATATTTTTTGGAAGCTGATAATGAATTACGTAACGAATATTCGATTTATCAATACCCATCCCGAATGCAGATGTTGCTACCATTACACTTACTTCATCTCGTAAAAAGAGTTCTTGTTGCTCATTTCGATCACTATCACTCATACCAGCATGATATTTTGATACAGAAACTCCTGCCTTCATTAAATCTTCATATAACTGATCGACTACTTTTCTAGTAGCTGCATATATAATCCCAGATTCCTTTTGATTTTGACGAATATAATCCGCCAAATATGCATTTCGATCTTGTCCTTTAATGACAGAAAACGATAAGTTCTCTCGCTCAAACGTTGTCATAATTGTATTTTCTTGATTAATTTCAAGTGTGTTACAAATATCTTCACGTACTTGCGGTGTTGCTGTTGCTGTTAATGCTAATACGAGCGGTTTTTCTGGAAGATAATCTAAAATGCGATGTATATGTAAATAACTTGGACGGAAATCATGTCCCCACTGTGAAATACAGTGTGCTTCATCAATCGCAATCATAGGGATTTTCATATCGATAAGTTGGTCAACAAACTCCATCGAATCAAGACGCTCAGGCGCCACATAAAGTAACTTGTAATGTCCTTGTTTCGCTAATTGAATTCGCTGATTTGCTTCAGCAATAGAAATAGAACTATTAATATATGTAGCTGAAATGCCATTCTGTACCAATGTATCTACTTGATCCTTCATAAGTGATATTAAAGGGGATATAACCAACGTCGTTCCTTCAAATACTAATGCCGGAATTTGATAACAAATCGACTTACCGCCACCTGTTGGCATAATACAAACTGTATCTTTCCCATCTAGTACATTTTTAATTGTTTCATCTTGTCCTCTTCGAAACGACGAATAACCAAAGTAGGACGCTAAAAGTTCTTGTGCTTTAGTAAACAAAAAAGAGTCACCTGCTTTTCTTTATCTTTCATCTACTTCTATTATATCAATCACTTATACGACTTGAAAGGGATGAATAAATGCTTATTGTTTTTTCATTATTCTATATTTAATATGAATTAGCATCCGTGTTTTATATGTTTTACAACATTTATAACGTAAATCCAGTACACATGAAGAAAGAGTTTCAATTTAAATATTCATTTTATTTCCCTTTCTTGAATACTACTAATCGTATACATATAAATTCAGGAGGTTTCTATATGAAACATCGTAATATGAGTTCCATCACAACAAAAAAGAAAACAACACAACTCCAATTCTCTAATAATGATGCGTGGAAATATGAATCATACTATAAGTACCAGCCATTATTCTCTTATAAAAAGCTTTTACATTTTCTTTCTCAACTTTTTAGACGTTAATATATGCGCAAAAAATGTATCATTCACAGAAGTTTTCTCAATATTAAACGTATAGACTTACTACAATTCAGTTGTTACCATATATAATAATCTGTTGGATAAACCCCTTAAGTTGACCTGCTTATATTAGCAGGTCTTTTTCATGATTACATACTTCTGTGTACCTCGATCTCACTTCCAAGTCTTTTCTCCATTTTATAACCATATTTAGATCCCAACAATTAATGATAATCATTAATTGTTGGGATCTAAATTGTTCACATATAATTATGCAATTCTTCTTTCTCAATACACAAAACACATTTTACTTGTTACTATAAAAGTACTCCAGATGAGTTTTTGCTCATCGACATTATCTAGTTAATGGGGCCTGCCGCGGGAAGCAGGTCCCTTTGACTTTATGACGGTACCAATTTCATTTGGACACATTTACCAGGTTTTTTCAAAAGAATTTTATGATAACATTACGTAGTCGAGTCCGACATCTCGGCAATACCCTTTTGAGGGTCTGCAACTTCCCTTGCAGACCCTCTTTTACTTTATATTCATTTTATTCATATATACCACAACATCATTCGTTGAATTTCTCCATTTCAAATTCCCTAAAAATAATCTAGGACACGTAACTAAAAATAAATCTTCATCATACTTTGAGTTATACATGTTCAAAGGAGTGTTACTATTTATGTATTCTTATTGGCAATCGTATTACTCCCCCTACCATAACCCTTATGTAAACTATGATTTATCCGTACGGAACTACCGAATTAGTAAAAATGAGAATTTTTTAAAAGGGTATATGCGTTCTTTATGGGAACAACACGTCGCTTGGACGAGATTGGCTATTATAAGTATAGTATTTAATTTACCAGATGTTAATGTTACTGTTGGACGACTTCTACAAAACGCAACACATATGGGACTATCACTTGAACCATTTTACGGTGAGGATGCAGTGAAAAAATATAGTGCATTAATTAAAGATCACTTAGTAATTGCAGCGGATCTTGTTAAAGCCGCAAAAGCTGGTAATCAAAATGCAGCGGCCGCTATAGAGAAAAAATGGTACGCTAATGGTGACGCAATTATTGAATTTCTTAACAGTATCAACCCATATATAGATAAAGAAGAATTTAGAAAAATGTTTTATGAACATTTAGCACTAACGAAAGCAGAAGCACTTGCCTTCCTAAATAAAGATTATGAAGCAGGAGTAAAACTTTACGATAAAATTGAAAAAGAAGCATTAGAAATGGCTGACATGATAACAAACGCAATCGTAAAACAATTCCCGCAAGTCTTTCAATAAAGTGAAACTTTAATCAGAGTAGGTTACTACTCATTAATACTGGATAAAAATAAGTCGATTTCCCAACATAAATCGACTTATTTTTATCCATGATATTTCACCTCTCCTCTTTACATTTAGCTTATATCGATATATTTTATTAATATCCGTTTTTTATAGGAGGAAATAGTTTGATTAACGCCATTGGTCTCGTTTTTATACTCACAAATAAACACGAGAAAAAAAAGAAAGTTTACCTAAATGAAAAATTTGCACTAATAGATATTATTGATTCTAAAGAAGTATTTGATGATGAAGGTAATTCTTTAGTAGAACTAACATGTAAATACAGCATATATTTAGACGAAAAATATTACTGTAAATCTCTCGATGATTATACCGGACAAGTATTTCCTTTCTTAAGTGCAAAAATAGGAAAAGGTCTTCTAAGAAACTTAAACTACTACTTTTCTTACGTTGATGCCTATGATAAGAAACCACCGGTTAAAGAAATAAGACCACTTATGAAACATGTAACTAACAGATAGCGAAAAATACAAAAAAGAAAGCATCTAACTCTAGATGTTTTCTTTTTTATTGAAAACTCATTCACCCTCATCCTCTTCTAAAAATACGTATCCAAGCATATTTTAAATTAAAAACATTGGAGGATTAGACTGAATGAAATACTCAGAAACAATTATAAGCAAACGACTTCGAATACTTAAACTGACGGGTATGTTTTTCATGCTAGTATTAATAGCATGGATTGGATATGCAAAATTACTTTATGAAAACGGATTCCTTCAAGAAAAAAAGAATTCAGTAGAAGTAATGAATACTAGTATTACAGGAGAAATAGAGCAACTTTTTCATATAAACTTGCAAGGTTATCGAAAAACAAGCCTTGATGCTGTTATAGAAGCAAGCAAAACCGATCCAAGCGAACTATCCCTAATTGAACTGGTCAACAAATCCTGCTCGCGAGATTGCATAGGCGAACCAGTAACATATGTAAACTCAAACAATGGATATATCTTTTATAAGGAATCTAATGGAACTAATGTAGCTATAACGGTTAAAAAGAAAGACACATGGGTAATTGTAAAGAAATCTGTTCAAGATGGATTATAATTCTGAACTGCACCCCAATTGTTAGACACAGTCTAACAATTGGAGGTGCAGTTTTTCTATGGCTAAATTTACAGCTGATG